>CAKUED010000032.1 GCA_934646005.1 uncultured Oscillospiraceae bacterium | reverse complement strand
TCCATGTTGTAGAACTTGACCTCCACGCCGTACAGCAGCGTGTCGTCATTCGCCGTGCCGGGGGCGATCTTGTCGAGCGCGTAGATCATCTCAATGATGCCGTCCAGAATACGCTTGGGCATGACCAGGCTCAGATCGCCCGGCGTCGCCGCGAGCGTGGGCGTGATGAACGCCTTGTCCAGCCGCTTCTGCGTGCTGCGCTGCCCGCGGATGAGGTCGCCGAAGCGCTGCACGATCACGCCGCCGCCCAGCATATTGGAAAGCCGAGCGATGGACTCGCCATAGCCGTTGCTGTCCTTAAACGGCTCGGTAAAATGCTTGGACACCAGCAGCGCAAAGTTCGTGTTCTGCGTCTGACGGGCGGGGTCTTCATAGCTGTGGCCGTTCACGGTGACGATGCCGTTCGTGTTCTCGTTCACGACCGCGCCCTTGGGGTTCATGCAGAACGTGCGCACGAGGTCCTGATATTTTTCGGTCTTGTAGACGATCTTGCTCTCATACAGCTCGTCGGTGATGTGCTGGAACACCTCCGCCGGCAGCTCCACACGCACGCCGATGTCCACGCGGTTGGAGAGCGTGGGGATGTTCAGCTCGTCGCAGACGGACTCCATCCACTTGCTGCCGCTGCGCCCGACGGAGATGACGCACTGCGTGCCGGAAAACGTCCCCTTGGGCGTGAGCACCTCGTAGCCGCCGTCGATTTTCGTAACGCGCTCGACCGGCGTATGGAAGTGGAAGTCCACACGGTCCTTCAGTTCGCGGTACAGATTCCCCAGCACCTCAAAGTTGATGTCGGTGCCCAGATGCCGCACCGACGCGTCGAGCAGGTGGAGATTGTTGCGCAGGCACTCGGTCTTAAAGGCGGTGTCGGCAGTGGAGTAGAGCTTTGTCTTGCCGCCGCCGTAGGCGACGTTAATCTCGTCCACATAGTGCATCAGCTCCAGCGCGCGCTGCTTTCCGATATAGCGGTACAGCGTGCCGCCAAATTCGTTTGTGATGTTATATTTGCCGTCCGAAAACGCGCCCGCGCCGCCAAAGCCGTTCATAATGGCGCAGGTCTTGCAGTGGATGCAGCTTTTGACCTTATTGCCGTCAATGGGGCAGCGGCGCTCACTCAGCTCGCCGCCGCATTCCAGCACGGCGATCTTCAGGCTTGGGGCTTTGTGGCTGAGCTCATAGGCGGTAAAAATGCCGCCCGGACCTGCGCCGATAACGAGTACATCATACTTCATTCGGGTTCCTCCTTGCTGTGTTCCAAAAGCCAGGTGCGCATAGCCTCCAGCCCCTCGTGGCTGAGGGGGAAGGTCTTTTCGTCCTCGATGGTGCTTTTTTTGTAGCAAAACGCGCCGTACCAGACCTCGGCAGTCATGCTGCTGGCGTCAAAATCGACTTCCTTGGGCGTTTTCATGGTAATGGCGGGGACAACGCGAAAGCGCAGCGCCCCGAAGCTGCCGGTAAAGATATTGTTGTTTTCAAAGCTGTGCAGCACCGGCAAAAACAGCTCCTGCATGACCGCTCCCTCCTCTTTTTGCGCGTTTGCAGCCGCTATTATAGCACACATCCCGTCCCCTGACAACCACCCGCTTTTCTGCGCAGGACCGTCCGGCGCGCAGCGCAAACCGCAGATTGACAAAAACCGCGCGGCGTGATACCTTTGGTTCAGCATTTACAAGATCGAGGTCACACTATGAAACAGCAACAACTCAAAGGCAGTCTCCTGCTCCTGCTCACGGCAATGATCTGGGGCACGGCATTTGTCGCACAAAAAGAAGGCGTCAGCCGCATCGGTCCGTTCACCATGCAGGCGACGCGCTTTTTCCTCGCCGGAACGGTCCTGCTGCCGTTCGCCCTCGCCGGGCGAAAGCGTCAGGCGGCGCTGCGCGAAAGAAGCGGTCTCAGTCGCGGCGGCGTGCTGCTGCGCGGCTTTCTCTGCGGGCTGCTTCTGTGTGCTGCCAGCACGTTCCAGCAGTTCGGGCTTCTGTATACCTCCGTCGGCAAATCCGGCTTTATCACCACGCTCTACATCGTCCTCGTGCCCCTGGCGGGCATTTTCCTCGGCAAAAAGGTCGGCGGGCGCGTCTGGGCAAGCGTCGTCATCGCCGTTGCGGGACTGTATTTTTTGTGTATGCACGGCACGATGAACGTCAACACCGGCGACCTGCTCACGCTCGTGTCCGCGTTCTTCTTTATGGCGCAGATTTTGTACATCGACCACATCGGCGCGTGCATGGACGGCATCCTGCTCGCCTGCATCCAATCGTACACCTGCTGCGTGATCGGCGCGATCGGGATGCTGCTGTTCGAGACGCCGTCGTGGAGCGCGATCCTCTCCTGCTGGCTGCCCATCTGTTACGCGGGCATTTTGTCCGGCGGCGTTGCGTACACGCTGCAAATTTTGGGGCAGCGCTACACCGAGCCGACGCTTGCGTCGCTGCTGATGAGCCTCGAGTCGGTCTTTGCCGCGCTCGGCGGCTGGCTGATTTTGCACCAGACGCTCGCCCCGCGCGAGCTGCTCGGCTGCGCGCTGATGTTTGCCGCCATCATCCTCGCCCAGCTCCCCGGAAAAGCAAAGCAGACCGCATGACAAAACCCGCCGCCACGTTCTGTGGCGGCGGGTTCTTTTATGCTTCCCGGCGGTTGCCATCCTTGTCGAAGGTGCGCCGCAGCGCCCGCTCCGTCGGCGCGATGGGCGCGAGGAGCACTACGAGCTGCACGGCGCACAGCGCGCTGCCGAGCCAGCTCACCGTGTCCTCCCCTTTTCCGAGCGCGAGGCACATCACCGCGACCGTGACCGGCGTGAGCACCAGTCCGCAGCGATACCAGAGCCTGCCGAAATAGCGGTGCGCAAACTTCCAGGTGTCCTGATTTTTCATCGACATCGCCGTGCGGTAGCCATAGACCGGGTTGATCGTTTTCGGCGCGTTTTTGGAAAACGCCCGCCCCGTAAACAGCATCACCAGCGGCATCAGCAGCACCATCACGAGCATGAAGATCCAGTAACCCATGCAAAAGCCCCCTCTTTCCGCACAGTATACTCCCGCCTTATTCCCCTGTCAAGATACACAAAATCGCCCGGAATGCCTGCGCATTCCGGGCTTGGTTTTTGATGCAAAACGCCCTATCTCGCCCCGTAGGCGGCTTTGAGCGCCGTCTCGAACTGGCTGTCGTTGACGATCAGGAGCAGGCAGGCGTCGGCTTGAGTCAGCTCGTGGACGGGGACGCCGGCGTCCTGGACGGCGGCGACGATATTCGCCGCCGCGCCCTTGCCGCCTTGCAGCACGGCGAGCAGGCTCAGATTTTCGCGCAGCTTGAGCTGCGCGCGGGGGAGCTGGCGCGCGAGCTGCTCTGCCGCCTGGTGCAGCGCTGCGGCATCCGCCTCCAGCAGCAGCGTCATCTGCTCAAAACCCGCCGAGCTGTACAGGATCGTCACGCCCGCCTGCGTGACGGTCTGCCGCACGTCCTCCGCCGCCGCCAATGGAGCGGGACAGAGGCGCAGCATCGCAATGCCGCGCCGCGCGGCAAAGGCGACCGCGCCGTCCGCGCCGCCGCCCGCGTCCGGGCAGCCGATGAGCGTCCCCGGCGCTTCCGGCTGACGCGTGCTGCGGATATGCAGCGGGATCTGCGCCGCGCGCAGCGGCTCGACCGCCGACTCGTGCAGCACCTGCATCCCCACCGCCGAGAGCGCCTGAAGCTGCGCATACGTCAGCCGCGCGATCGGCTCTGCCTGCGGCACAAGGCGCGGGTCGGCGGCAAGCACGCCCGGCACATCCGTCCAGTTTTCGCACACATCCGCGTGCAGCGCCGCCGCGGCGAGACTGCCCGTCACGTCCGACCCGCCGCGCGAGAAGGTACGCACCGCGCCGTCCGGCAGCGCGCCGTAAAAGCCCGGCGTGACGATCCTGCGCCCGTCGGCAAGCGTATGCAGCGCCGCGAACGATTCCTCCGTCAGCACCCGCCCGGCGTAGTCAAAGCGCAGCCAGTCAGCCGCGTCCACAAACGCATAGCCCAGCAGATCCGCCATCAGCCGCGCCGCGAGATACTCCCCGCGCGAGGCAAGATAATCCCGCGCCGTCGCGGGCGTGAGCCCGGCATAAATATCGTCCAGCAGCTGCCCGACGGGCGTTTGCAGCGCGCAGCCGTCGCGGATCTGCAAAAACCGCTCGCGGATGCGGCGGAACAAGTCCCAGCAGGGGACGCGGTATTCCAGATGCGCGTGGCAGAGATATAAAAGGTCCGTGACCTTGTGATCGGCGGCATGACGCTTGCCGGGGGCGGAGACGACCACGACGCGCCGCGCGGGGTCGGACAGCACGATGTCGCGCACGTTCAGAAAGCACCGCGCGTCGGCAAGCGACGATCCGCCGAATTTGGCTACCTTCAGCATCATTTCACTCCGTTTCGATTGGATTTTGGGGCACATCGCGCCCTGTTCCACTATATGACCGGGCGGCGGATTTTGTCAGTGCGCGCCGCGCGGCGCAAAGCGCGGACTTTTGCGGGGATTTCTGAGGAAAACGGGCAAAATTGTGCTTTACATTTGCCGGAAAGTGTGGTATCCTAAATCACGATGGCGCACTGCGCCGCGCCCCAGAACTCAGTTTCGGGAGACCGCCGGGTCCAGCCCGGTTTTCTGCCTGCCCGTTACTTAGTCCTGCGGGGAATATTTTGAAAGGTGGAAACACAACTATGATGCGCAAAGAAGAAAAGACTGCTATCATTGAGCAGTACGCGACCCATCCCGGTGACACCGGCTCGCCCGAGGTCCAGATCGCGGTCCTGACCAGCCGTATCAACGACCTGACCGAGCACCTGCGTGAGCACAAGCACGACAACCACTCCCGCCGCGGCCTGCTGATGATGGTCGGTAAGCGCCGCAGCCTTCTCGACTATCTGGCGAAGAAGGACATCAACCGTTACCGCGCGATCGTTGCCAAGCTGGGTCTGCGTAAGTAAAACCTGCAAACTCGTAGCCAAAAAGGGCGGTCGCACGACCGCCCATTTTCTTCAAACGGAAACCGCTTCGCTGGGTTTCCGTTTGAGAGGGCTTGCACTGTGCTGCGCGCATAATTTGTGCGTAAACGCACAAATTCCACGCTCCGCTCCGTGAGCAGTATTTTTGCCGACGTACACGCCGCCGGCAAAAATGATCCGAATCGCTTTTGCGCCTGCGGGCGCAAAACTCTGCGAGGCTTTGAAACAGTCTGAGAAGCGGCGTCAAACGACGGCACTTTTTAGATACCACAACATTCTGCATGGGTTGTCCTTTAGCAGTTGAAGGCACTGCCGACGGCTCGGCGGCGGCTTCAAGTGCTAAACCTCCCATGCAGGCAAAACTTACAGGAGGTTTTTCCATGGTCACTCGTAAACAGTATCCCAACCACCACATTTTCGAGACCGAGATCGGCGGACGCACCTTTACCGTTGAGACCGGCAAGGTCGCCGAGCTCTGCAACGCCGAGGCCATCTGCCGCTACGGCGACACCGTCGTGCTCGTCACCGCGGTCGCTTCGCCCCTTCCCAAGGCGGGCATCGACTACTTCCCGCTGACCATCGAGGTCGAAGAGCGGATGTACGCCGTCGGCCGTATCCCCGGCAGCTTCAACCGCCGCGAGGGTCGCCCGTCCGAGCGCGGCATCCTCATCTCCCGCCTCATTGACCGCCCGATGCGCCCGCTGTTCGACGAAGAGCTGCGCAACGACGTCGTGCTCACCAACACCGTCCTCGCGCAGGACTATGATAACCCCGTGGAGATCGTCGCGTCTATCGGCTCGTCGCTCGTCATCGCCTATTCCGATATTCCCTGGAACGGTCCGACGGCGACCACGAACGTCTGCTATCTCGACGGCAAGTATATCGTCAATCCCTCGCAGGATCAGCGCAACGCCTGCCAGTGCTTCGTCACCATCGCGTCCACGCATGAAAAGGTCGTGATGATCGAGACCGAGGCGAAGGAGATCAAAGAGGACATCCTGATGAACTGCATCCAGCTCGCGCACGAGACCAACGTCAAGGTCGTGGAGTTCATCAACCACATCGTCGATACCATCGGCAAGCCGAAGTTCTCGTTTGAGAAGGCCGCCGTCAACCACGAGATGCTCGATGACCTGTGCGAGTACGGTCTGGACAAGATCGCCTACGCGCTCGACACCGACGACAAGAACGTCCGCGAGGCGCGCATCACCGAGGCGGTCGTGGACTTCAAGGAGAAGTTCGGTGAGAAGTACGCCGAGGACTGGGACGTCCAGATCGACGTGTGCCTGTACAAGATGCAGAAGAAGATCGTCAAGAAGTGGCTGCTCGAGGGCAAGCGCGTGGACGGCCGCGGCCCGGACGATATTCGCCCGCTGGACGCCGAGGTCGGCGTGCTGCCGCGCGTACACGGCTCTGGTCTGTTCACGAGAGGTCAGACGCAGGTGCTCTCCATCTGCACACTGAACACGCTCGCTGCTGCGCAGAAGCTCGACACCATCTACGACGAGACGGAAAAGCGCTATATCCATCACTATAATATGCCGCAGTGGTCCACGGGCGAAGCGCGTGCGGCACGCTCCACCTCCCGCCGCGAGGTCGGTCACGGCAGCCTTGCCGAAAAGGCGCTTGTGCCGGTCCTGCCGAGCGTGGATGAGTTCCCGTACTGCATCCGCGTTGTCTCCGAGGTCGTCTCCTCCAACGGCTCGACCTCGCAGGCTTCCATCTGCGGCTCGACCCTCGCCCTCATGGACGCAGGCGTGCCCATCAAGCGCCCGGTCGCCGGTATCTCCTGCGGTCTGATCTCCGACAAGGAGACGGGCAAGTGGCGCACCTTCACCGATATTCAGGGTGTTGAGGACTTCCACGGCGAGATGGACTTCAAGGTCGCCGGTACGACCGAAGGTGTCACCGCCATCCAGATGGACCTGAAGAACGACGGTCTGACGATGGAGATCATCGCCGACGCGCTTGAGCGCTGCCG
>CAKUED010000031.1 GCA_934646005.1 uncultured Oscillospiraceae bacterium | reverse complement strand
GCCGGTCTGCTCTTTCACATCTTCTCCGCCCTCGCCTTCGCCGCTTTACTTTTGCAGTTCAACTATTGATTCGCATCAAGGGGAGAGCCAAGAGACTTGCGCAAATCGTCGCTGCCTCAAAAGAAACACCGGACAGGGCAAGCCCCTCCCCTACGTTACGACGAAACGCGCTACATCTCAAAAATAAGAACCCTTCTCCTCATCCGGCGCTTCGCGCCACCTTCCCCTCAAGGGGAAGGCGTTGTTGGGTGCGGCAAAATAAGAGCCTTCCCGAAGCGGGAAGGCTCTATCTTTTTATTTTATCTCGGCGGCGCGGCGGCTGTAGAGGCGGGCTAGTCCGCCTTCGCTCGTCTCGCGGAACGCGCGGTTCATGCTCACGCCGGTCTCGTACATCGTGCGCACGACCATATCAAACGAGATATTACGCGTGCCGACGAGGAAGCACGCCAGATTACACGCGTCCATCGCGCGCTTCGCCGCGACGGCGTTGCGCTCGATGCACGGAATTTGCACGAGCCCGCAGATGGGGTCGCAGGTGAGTCCGAGCTGGTGCTCCATGGCGATCTCGGCGGCGTACTCCGTCTGCTCGACGCTCATGTTCGTCAGCTCGCACATCGCTGCCGCCGCCATGGCACAGGCTGTGCCGATCTCCGCCTGACAGCCGCACTCCGCGCCGGAGATGGACGCGTTATGCTTGACAATGCTGCCGAACACGCCCGCCACGGCGAGCGCCTGACAGATCTTGCGGTCGGGCAGGTCGTATTTTTCCTGCATATACAGCAGCACCGCCGGCAGCACGCCGCAGCTGCCGCAGGTGGGCGCGGTGACGATCGTGCCGTTGTCGGCGTTCTGCTCCGCCACGGCAAAGGCGTAGGCGCAGACGTGGCGCAGCTCCCGAATTTGCGGGATCTCCTCCGGGCGCTCCTGCGTATAGAGCATTTTTGCCTTGCGCTGGACGTGCAGCCCACCCGGCAGCTCGCCGGAGGCGGCAAGACCATCGCGCACGGAGGCGCGCATGGCGTCCCAGATACCCTGCAAAAAGTCCCAAATTTCAGGACCTTCGTTCAGCTCGACGTACTCCCAGAGCGAAATGTAGCGCCATTTGCAGAATTGCAGCACCTCGGCGAGCGAATTTTCGGGGTAGGTCTGCACCAGCTCCGCATTCTCCTCGCGCCCTTCGAGCACAATATCGCCGCCGCCAACGGACTCCACGCGCAAAAACGCCGTCTGCTTGTCGCCGGTGTACGCTAGAAGATCGAGCGTATTGGGGTGCTTGAGGTCGGTGGGGTCGGTCTCGGAAAAGACGACCTTCGTGCGCTCCGCGCCGAGCACATCGCGCAGCACGCGGTCCGTGCCGTGCCCGACGCCGGTCTTGCTCAGCGAGCCGTACAGCACGACCTCAAAGCGCTCGGCATCCGGGTTTTCCTGCAAAAAAATGCGCGCGGCGCGCTCAGGTCCCATCGTGTGCGAGCTGGACGGTCCTTTGCCGACCTTATATAAGTCCCGTATGGATTTCATGAGAAAGCCCTCCGATCTATGTTCGCCTGCATTATAACAGACGCGCACGGGAAAAACAACGCCGGTGGGAGAAAAAGCGCAAAAGCGCGCCCGGAGCAATTCTCCGGGCGCGGTTTGTCAGGAAACAGCTTCTTCTTTGGGGCTCTGCGCGCCGGTATCCGGCTTTGTAAAAACGCGAATTTGCTCGACATGGTGGTTTGCCACCTGCGTGACCTGCACATGGAGCGTCTCAAAATCGAACGTATCGCCGGGGTCGGGAAGACGCCCGAACTGCTCCGTGACCCAGCCGCTGACGGAGGACATTTCGCAATCGCCCCGCAGACCGAAGTGGTCGGCAAAGTCGTCAAAGCTCATTCCGGCATCGACGAGATAGGAATCCGCGGACACCTGACGGACCGGCGTCTCTTCTTCGTCGTGCTCATCCCAAATTTCGCCGACCAGCTCCTCCAGAATATCCTCCATCGTCACGATCCCGCACGTTCCGCCGTATTCATCGACCACAACGGCGACGTGCGTTTTCATCTTCTGGAGCTTTTTGAGCAGCAGGCTGATCGGCTCGCGCTCCAATGCGTAGACCGGCGGCAGGAGGATGTCGCGCAGCGGCTTTTCCGTTACGCCGCAGCCGACGTAAAAGTCCTTCTGGTGGATCGTGCCGAGAATGTTGTCGATGGAATCCTGATAGATGAGAAGTCGGGAATATTTCGTCTCCGTAAACAGCGCGGCGACCTCTTCTTTTGTGGCGGTGATGGGGAGCGCCGCCAGGTCGGTGCGGTGGATGAGAATATCCTCTGCGCGCTGCTCGGAGAAGTCGATCGCGTTTTTCAGCAGCTCGCCTTCGTCTTTGTCGATGCTGCCGTCCTGCTGCACCTCATCGACGAGCATGAGCAGCTCCTCCTGCGACATTTTCGTGTCGGCATTGAGGCGGAAGATCTTGGACAGCAGCTTTTTCCAGAACGAAAAGAGCGCGTTGAGCGGCGTAAAGAGAATGATCAGCACGCGCAGCAGCGGCGCGGAGAGCATCGCGCACCGCTCTGCGCTGTCCTTGGCGATGCTTTTCGGCGAAATTTCGCCGAAGATCAGCACAACGACCGTGACGACCACGGTAGAGATCGTCGCGCCAGCGTCGCCGTAATGCCTGACAAACAGCACCGTACCGATGGACGCTGTGGCGATATTCACGATGTTGTTGCCGATGAGGATCGTGGAGAGCAGCCGGTCATAGCGCTCAAGCAGCTTGCAGACCAGCGCCGCGCGTTTGTTGCCCTTTTCGGCAAGAGTTTTGAGTTTTGTGGTGTTGGCGGAGGAAAATGCCGTTTCCGTCGCCGAAAAATAGGCGGAAAACGCCAGGCAGACTGCCATAATGATGAGGCAAGTAGTGGTAGACAATGTAAGTAGCTCCTTTTCTGTCGTTTGAGATCGTAATTGTAATGTTCGCGCGCCAAAGTAACCGATGCTTCGATCGACAAGAGCTGTCAGCGAGAGATTTTGACCCAAATGAAAGCTTGGAAACGCAGGAATACTTTGCGTATTTCAAGTTTTCAAACTGCACAGTTGGGGCAAAAGATCCGCTGCCAGCCGCAGGCGAGCGGAGCAAAGACCACTTAAAGACGCAAAAAAGCACGTCCGCGCTGCGTCCCGCAGTGCAGATATGCTCCCAAAATCAAATGACAGATGTGGTGCGTACTGGGACAGTCACTGCTGTCGGAGTCCATTTGCTTCATTCCTTTCGTATAAATTGAGGTTATTATACCAGAAATGACAGGTTCGTCAAGATAAAAAAGTAAGCGGCGCTCCTGAGCGGAGCGCCGCTTCGGGCAGGGAGGTTTTGCGGAGCTTTCTGAAAGGCGCGGCGGCGGACGCGGGGGGAGAGACGGCGCTAGTTTTCCTGTTTCTTCTTTGCCAGCGCTTCGAGCGCCAGCTCGCCTGCGAGCTTGAAGAGCGCGTCGGACAGCACCTGCTCGATGCTCAGCCCTGCCGCGCCGGCGATCCGGCGGTAAAAGCCGGCGGCGGTCGTATCCAGAGTGACGGTAAATTCGGGCATGGAAACACTCCTTCCGGTCAGTAGTTCATTTTATGTCAGGGGGATTGACAGATGTGATAGAATAGTTTTGTTACTGTGGAGTATTATTTCCGAGAGGATGAAAAATATGGCTAAAGAGAAAAAGGTCGAACAGATCACCGACATGGAACAGGATTTTGCGCAGTGGTATACCGACATCTGCCGCAAGGCGGAGCTGGTGGAATACGCCAGCGTGAAGGGCTTTACCATTCTGCGCCCGTATGGCTACGCCATCTGGGAGAACATCCAGCGCATCATGGACGGCGAGTTCAAGAAAACGGGACATGAAAACGTCGCCATGCCGGTGCTCATTCCCGAGAGCCTGCTCAAAAAAGAGGGCGAGCTCGTAAACGGCTTTGCGCCGGAGGTCGCGTGGGTCACGATGGGCGGCAGCGAAAAGCTGGAGGAGCGTCTGGCGTTCCGCCCGACGTCCGAGACGATGTTCTGCGACCACTGGTCACAGGTGCTGCAGTCTTACCGCGAGCTGCCGATGCTCTACAACCAGTGGTGCTCCGTCATCCGCTGGGAAAAGACGACGCGCCCGTTCCTGCGCAGCCGCGAGTTCTGGTGGCAGGAGGGTCACACCATCCACGAGACCGCCGAGGAGGCCATCCACGAGACGGAGCAGCAGCTCAAATGCTACGCCGATTTCTTTGAGAACGTGCTGGCGATCCCGGTCGTGCCCGGGCAGAAGACCGAAAAGGAAAAATTCGCGGGCGCGGAGGCGACCTACACCGTCGAGTGCCTGATGAAGGATCACAAGGCGCTGCAGGGCGCGACGAGCCACTACTTCGGCGATAAATTCTCCCGCGCGTACAATGTGACCTTTACGGGGCGCGATAATAAGCTCCAGTATCCGTTCCAGACCTCGTGGGGCTCGACCACGCGCATGATCGGCGCGGTCATCATGGCGCACGGCGACAACAACGGTCTCGTGCTGCCGCCCAAGATCGCGCCGGTGCAGGTGATCGTGCTGCCAGTGGCGATGCACAAGGCGGGCGTGCTGGAAAAGGCGGCGGAGCTCAAGGAGCGCCTCACCGCCGCAGGCCTGCGCGTCAAGCTCGACGATTCCGACAACTCCATGGGCTGGAAGTGCGCGCAGTATGAGATGAAGGGCGTGCCGGTGCGCGTGGAGATCGGTCCGCGCGACATCGAGGCGGGGCAGTGCGTGCTCGTGCGCCGCAACGACGGCGAAAAGACTGTCGCTTCGCTCGACCAGTTAGAGTCCGCCGTGCAGGAGCAGCTTGCGCTCGTGCAGAAGGGGATGTTCGAGAAGGCAAAGCAGAATCTCGACAGCCACATCTTTGAGGCACACTCCATCGAGGAGGCAAAGCAGCTCCAGAAGGAGCACGGCGGCTTCATTAAGACCATGTGGTGCGGCGATGTGGAATGCGAGCTCAGGATGAAGGAAGAGGGCGGAATGTCGTCCCGCTGTATGCCGCTGGAGCAGGAGCACCTCGGCGATGTGTGCCCGATCTGCGGAAAACCGGCGAAGAAAATGATCTACTGGGGCGTCGCGTACTAAAGTAACCGCTGATCCAATCGGCTGCGGCTGTCAGCGGATCTTTTGACCCAACTGTGCAGTTTGAAAACTTGAAATACACAAAGTATTCCTGCGTTTCCAAACTTTCATTTGGATCAAAATCTCTCGCTGACAGCTCTTGCCGATCGAATCATCGGTTACTTGGCAGCATTTTCTCCAAAACGCCGAAATTTTCCTGCAAATTTTATGAAAAATCCTCAAAACCCCCTTGACACCAAGGGGGTTTTATTATATGATACTAAGGCGCGCGAATGGAGGTAGCAACGCTACCACGCGTGTCAAAATGCGATGATGCAGGAGATTGCGCCCCGGGCGGTAACTTCTGCGGAGTATGTCCGGTCATCGGGCGGCTGAGGATCCTCTGTGCAGCGTATATCGCCGCAGTGGAGAAGGCCGGCGCAACGTCGGTCTTTTTTCATGGTGCGGAGTGATACGCACGGCATAGCGTACAGACAGTCCTCGACCGTACCCAGAAGCCAAAGAAACTGAGTACGTCACATCAAGGAGGAAACATTCATGGCAAAACAGGAAATGATTCGTATTCGCCTGAAGGCTTACGATCATCAGCTCATCGACGCGAGTGCAGAAAAGATCGTCGAGACCGCGAAGCGCAACGGCGCGTCCGTCTCCGGCCCGATCCCGCTGCCCACCCGCAAGGAAGTCGTCACCATCCTTCGCGCTGTTCACAAGTATAAGGATTCCCGTGAGCAGTTTGAGCGCAGAACCCACAAGAGACTGATCGACATTCTCAACCCCAACCAGAAGACCGTCGAGGCTCTGATGAGCCTGGATCTGCCGGCTGGCGTTGAAATTGAGATAAAGCTGTAATCTATATTATAGTTACAGCAGCCCGCCACGGTTCGTCATGTATGAGGACGGACGGGTCATGTTGATAAACCAAGGCGTGCCCAATGCGCAAGTTTGTCAACCAATAACCTTAAATTAGGAGGAAACACAAATGCAAATGCAGAAGGCGATCATCGGCAAAAAAGTGGGCATGACCCAGATTTTCGATGAGAGCGGCAAGGTCATCCCGGTAACGGTGATCGAAGCGGGTCCCTGCGTTGTGACGCAGAAGAAGACCGCTGAAAAAGACGGCTACGACGCCATCCAGCTCGGCTTTGAGGATGTGAAGGAATCGAAGCTGTCCAAGCCTGAGGTCGGCCACCTGAAGAAGGCGGACGTCGCCCTCAAGCGTCATCTCAAGGAGTTCCGCATTGAAAAGGCCGCCGAGGCAAACGTCGGCGACGAGATCAAGGCGAGCATCTTCGCGGTCGGCGACAAGATCGACGTCACCGGCATCAGCAAGGGTCACGGCTACGAAGGCCCTGTCAAGCGCTGCGGCGGTCATCGCACCCCGATGACGCACGGCGGCGGCCCGGTCCACCGTCAGGCTGGTTCCATGGGTCCGACCTCTTCTCCGAGCCGGATCTTTAAGGGTCACAACGGTGCAGGTCAGATGGGCAACGAGCAGGTCACCGTCGAGAATCTTGACATCGTCAAGGTCGATGACGAGCTGAACATGATCGTCGTCCGCGGCGCGATCCCCGGTCCGAAGGGCGGCATCGTGTATCTGAAGAACACGGTGAAGAACTTCAAGGAAAAGGGCAGCGCTGCCAACGCCAGCATCAACCCGCAGAAGGCTTCCGCGCGTACCAACCCGCAGAAGGCTTCGGCAAGAAACCGCTAAGAGAGGAGAGTAAATCATGCAGACTAAAGTTTTTGATATGGCTGGTAAGCAGGTCGGCGAGATCGAGCTCTCCGATGCTGTGTTCGGCGTAGAAATCAATGAAGCTGTCGTTCACGACGTTGTGAAGAACCACCTGGCAAACTGCCGTCAGGGCACGCAGAGCGCGCTGACCCGTGCGGAAGTTTCCGGCGGCGGCATCAAGCCGTGGCGTCAGAAGGGCACCGGCCGCGCCCGTCAGGGCTCGATCCGCGCTCCGCAGTGGTATCACGGCGGCATCGTCTTCGCGCCGAAGCCCCGCGATTACAGCTACACCCTCAACAAGAAGGTCAAGCGCCTGGCTCTGAAGTCCGTGCTGACGGCTAAGGCTCAGGAGGAGAATCTTGTTGTGATCGACGCCATCAAGATGGACGAGATCAAGACCAAGACCTTCAAGCAGTTCCTGCAGGCTGTCAATGCTGACTGCAAGGCACTGGTCGTGACGGCTGAGAATGACGCGATCGTCGTCAAATCCGCCGCCAACATCCCCGGCATCGTCGTTACATTCGCCAACCTGATCAACGTCTACGACGTGCTCAACGCGAAGAAGCTCGTTGTTGACAAGGCTGCGCTGGCTAAGATTGAGGAGGTGTTCGCATAATGAAGACCGCTTACGATATTATCATCAAGCCCGTCATCACCGAACAGTCCATGGAAGCCACGGAAGAAAAGAAGTACGTGTTCCAGGTTGCGCTCACTGCCAACAAGACTGAGATCCGCAAGGCTGTTGAGGAGATCTTCGGCGTCAAGGTCGAAAAGGTCAACACCATCCGCATGGAAGGCAAGATGAAGCGCCAGGGCGCTGCTCCTGCCGGCCGCCGCGCCAACTGGAAGAAGGCGATGGTCAAGCTGACTGCCGATTCCAAGACCATCGAGTTCTTCGAAGGCATGGTCTAATAACGAGAAGGAGTGTAACGCAATATGGCGATCAAATCTTTTAAGCCGTATACCCCGTCGAGAAGAAACATGACCGTTTCCGCGTTCGACGGCGTGGATAAAAAGGCAAAGCCCGTTCGCTGCCTGCTGGACACCGTCAAGAAAAACGGCGGCCGCAACAGCTACGGCAGAATCACCGTCCGCCATCGCGGCGGCGGCAACAAGCGCAAGTTCCGTATCATCGACTTCCGTCGTGACAAGAAGGAAATGACCGCAACGGTCCTGCGCCTGGAGTACGACCCCAACCGCAGCGCGTTCATCGCCCTGCTCAAGTATGAGGATGGCGAGCTGCGCTACATCCTCGCGCCCGTCGGTCTGAAGGCTGGCGACACCGTCGTCGCTTCCGCCACCGCCGACATTAAGCCCGGCAACTGCCTGCCCGTCGCCAACATCCCCGTTGGTACGGTCATCCACAACATCGAGCTGTACCCGGGTCGTGGTGCTCAGCTTGTCCGTTCCGCGGGCACGGCTGCGCAGCTTATGGCAAAGGACGGCGAGATGGCGCAGGTCCGCCTGCCCTCCGGCGAAGTCCGTCTGGTCCGCATGAACTGCACCGCAGTCATCGGTCAGGTCGGCAACATCGACCATGAGAACGTGCACATCGGCAAGGCCGGTCGTACCCGTCACATGGGCATCCGCCCGACCGTCCGCGGTTCTGTCATGAACCCGAACGACCACCCGCACGGCGGCGGCGAAGGCAAATCTCCTGTTGGTCATCCCGGTCCTATGACCCCGTGGGGCAAGCCGGCAATGGGCCTGAAGACCCGTAAGGCGAAGAACCGCACCAACAAGTATATCTTTAAGCGCAGAAACGCGAAGTAAGGGGGATATAAAATGAGCAGAAGTATTAAAAAAGGCCCGTTTGTAGCGCCTGAACTCTTCAAACGCGTGGAAGAACTGAACAAGGCGGGCGAGAAGAAGGTTCTCAAGACCTGGTCCAGAGCTTCGACGATCTTCCCCTCCTTCGTGGGTCACACCATCGCTGTGCACGACGGTCGCCGTCATGTGCCGGTGTATATCACGGAAGACATGGTCGGTCATAAGCTGGGTGAGTTCGTTCCCACCAGAACGTTCCGCGGTCACTCCGGCAGCAAGACCACCAATTCGTAATGAAGGAGGACGCAAAGAGTATGGAAGCAAAAGCATATCTGAGATACCTGCGTATCTCCCCGCGTAAGGTCGGCATCGTCTGCGACCTCATCCGCGGCAAGGACGTCAAGACCGCAGCGGCTTATCTGATGCAGACTCCCAAGGCTGCCTCCGAACCGATGCTCAAGCTGCTCAAGAGCGCCATCGCCAACGCAGAGAACAACCACCAGATGGATGTTGAAAAGCTCTACGTTTCCACGGCGCTCGCCGATCCCGGCCCCACGCTCAAGCGTGGTATGCCGCGGGCACAGGGCAGATACAACCGTATTCTGAAGAGAACCACTCACATCACCCTTGGTGTGAGCGAGAAGGC
>CAKUED010000030.1 GCA_934646005.1 uncultured Oscillospiraceae bacterium | reverse complement strand
AAGGGACTCGAACCCTCGGTCTTCAGAGCCACAATCTGACGCGTTAACCAACTACGCTACACCCACCATATTCATTTCGCCTGCTGACAGGGCAGTGGCACGCCAGGAGGGATTCGAACCCCCGACCTACTGCTTAGAAGGCAGTTGCTCTATCCTGCTGAGCTACTGGCGCATAGACAATGGAGCGGGTGACGGGAATCGAACCCGCGTCCCCAGCTTGGAAGGCTGGTGCCCTGGCCGTTGTGCTACACCCGCGAATGCAACCGCTAGCCTCCTGACAGCCCGCCTATCATATCACGCAGAGCAGGCGCTGTCAAGGTTTTTCGGAATTTTTTGTGCAAAAACGGCAGGAAAACGCGGTTGACATAATTATAAACAGCCCCGTCACAGCAGCGCCGCTAGCTGCCGCAGCGCCTCGCCGTGCGTCCGGGGCGCGATAGACTCCTGCGGCGCGTTGCCGAGCACGACGCGGCAGAATGCCGCAAACTCGTCCGCACTGACCGCATCGTCCGGGCGGAAGCGACCGTCCTGCGCCGCCAGCGCGCCGGATCGCATCGCCGCCGCGACCGCCGCGGCATACGGATGGCGGCAGGGGACGTCGCGGCAGACGGGCGCTTGTTTGCGCACGAGCGCAACGCGTTCCGCTGCCGTTTTGCAGCCGTAGGCGAGCATCGCCAGCGCGCCGCGCGTGAGCGGGGCGTCCGGGCGGACGGTATTGTCGCGGAAGCAGACGCAGAAGCCCGCGTCCAAAAGCGCCTTGGCGGCGGCAAAGTCCGCGCTCTGCGGCGCGAGGTCGGAAAACGGGCACAGCGCCAGAAGCTGCGATACGCTCACCACGCGGTAGCCGTGCCGCGCGAGCACTTCGAGCTGCTTTTCCAGCCCGTCCGCCACCGGCGAACGGCGCGCCATGTTGTAGCCGTCCTTCTGAAAAATGATCTGCCCGCACAGCGCGTCGGCGTCAGCGTCCAGCAGGCGCTCCATGGGCTTGTACGTCGCCTCGACCTCCGCCTCGTAGCTCGCCAGCGGCAGCCAGCCCGCGCCGTCAAAGCTCGCCGCGAGGTACTGATAATTCAGGAGCGCATAGGCGTCGTAGGCGGAAAAGCCGTCCTTCGTCCTGTCCACATAGTGCGGCGGGCGGGAGAGACGGATGGTGTAGTCGTAATTTCTTCGCAGATGGTCGTCCATCGTTTTGAGGTCCGCGACCACCGCGTCCAGCCCGGACAGCGGCTTGCGGCTGCCGTAGACGAGCGGCTTCGGTCCAAACAGGACGTGCGCCCAGGTATGGCTCGTGATCTCGTGCCCGCCGGTAAGCAGACGCTCCACCAGCTCCGGGCAGTGCGCCGCCCCGCCGTCCGCGTCCTTGCCAAAGTCAGGGTAGTGGTCGTACGCCATGCCGCCCCAGTCGGCAGAGCCCTCCTTGCCGGGGCGGTCGGGGTAGTTGCCGGACGTGTCGCCCACGATGTCGAACGTGCCCACCGCGCCGAAGCGCTCGAGCGTTTCGGCAAGGTGCAGCGTGAGCGGCTTGCCGTCTTTCGACGGATTGGCGGGCAGGCGGCACGGGCCGTCGTCAAACGTCATGGCGCACACGCGCTCCGGCAGCGCGACGCGCTCGATGCGCCGCACGGGGGAGAGATACACCGGCGTGCGCCGCCGGATTTCGTCCTGAAAGTGATGCTTCACGCGCTTGGCGATGCCAATGGCGCGGGTGATGACAGACATGGCGTTACCTCCTGTTGAACATATCGCGGAGCACACAGACGCATAGATACGCCAGCGCCTTGCAGCGCCGCAGGATCGGCGCGCGGCGCGCGCCGCGCCACTGTGAAAGACCCTTTTGCGTCCAGGTGCAGGCGTGGTCAAAGACCGCCCGCGTGCGCCCGGCGGCGAAGGCATCCCGCAGCGCCGGAAGCGAGCATTCCGCGCAGTCCAGCTCCGTATAGCAGCCGCCGACCTCCGCCGCGCTGTGCGCGTCGCTGCCGCCTGTGACGGCGAGATGATGCTGTGCGGCAAACTCCTGCGCCTGCCTGTTTCGCGCCGCGTTTTTCAGCGCGACGCGCGCATTTTGAACTTCTATCCCGTCCGGGCAGAGCGCCTCGAGCGCCGTTTCGTCCAGCTTTTGCGGGCTGAACGGGTGCGCCGGGACGGCAAGCCCGCCGCACGCGCGGATGGCGTCGATCGCCGCCTGCGGCGTGGGCGCGCCATCCTTCCACAGCGCGCGGTCAAGCGGTTTTTCGAGAAACAATCCCAGAATGTGCCCAGCCGTGCTCGTGATCTCCACGCCGGGGATGAGCAGGACGGGGAACTCGCCCGCTATATCGGTGCACAGGTCATGGTCGCACACGGCGATGGCGTCCAGCCCGCACGCGTGCGCCGCTTGCGCCAGCGCGGCGAGGTCGCTGCGCCCGTCCCACGACGCGGCGCTGTGCACATGGAGGTCGGCTCTTACGATCATCGGCGCGCCCTCCGAAACAGCCCTGCGAAATAGCGCAGCCCCGGCGCGGCGTCGCGCCACTCAAACAGCCCGTTTTTCACGCGCGGGTCAAGCAGACTCCCCAGCACGCCGAGCGCGCGGGCGATCTTGCCGCGCAGGAGATAGCCGAGCATCGCCGCGAGGTCGGCGGGCTGATACGTCATTTTGACCGGCCGCGGGCGGATATAGTCCGGCAGCGGCTCGCCCAGCGCCGCGCAGCACCAGAGATACGAAAAATTCGTCCCGGCGGCGCGCGTGAGGGGATACGTCCCCCAGACGCGGGGATTGCATTCGAGCAGGCGCGGCGCGCCGTCCTGCCCGCATTTGAACTCAAACATCGCCACGCCGCTGAAGCCCGTCTCGCGCACGAGCGCGCAGACCGCGCGCAGCAGCGGCGTTTCGTCTGCGACGCGGCAGCAGCTCGACGGGCCGCCCGTGACCGGGTATTCCCGCACGCGGCGGTGCGCGATGGACGCGACCACGCGCCCGTCCTGCGCCAAAATCGAGCAACCCAGCGCCGCGCCGGGCAGATATTCCTGCACGACGGGGGCGGAGTTGGTCAGCGCGAAAAAGCGGGTGTACGCCTCCTCCAAAGCCTGCGGCGTGCGCGCGATGACATAGCGCTGCGCGGCGGACAGCCCAAAGGCTTCCCCGCACAGGGGCTTGACCACGCACGGCAGCGGCGCACGCGCGGCAAAATGCGCCACGCTCTCGCCAAGCTCCGGCGAAAAGCTCCGCGGCACGGCGATGCCAAGCCGCTGCGCGAGCTGCGAGAGCGCCGCCTTGTCGTTGAGCAGTGCGAGCTGACCAGGGTCGGGGATGCACAGACCGCACACAGCGTCAAACGCCTCGCGCGCACCGGCCACGGCGGCGAGCGTCTTTGCGCCCACCGGCAGCAGCGCGGGCTTTTCACCGCAGCGCGAAGCCACATCGCGGCACAGCGCCAGCAGCCCGTCTGCCACGTCGCCCTCCGGCAGCTCATAGCACTGCCACGCCGCGCGGCTGGCAAAGCCGACGGGTTTATAGAATCCCGGCTGCTCGCAGGCGATGACCTGCACGCCCGCGTCCGCCAGATCGCGGATCAGCGCGACCGACATCCGATAATGCGCGTCCGTGACAATGGCGATCATGAGAAGTACCTCCAAATCGTGAGAGTTATCGTTGGTATGACGTAACGTAGTTTGCCGTAACATAGGGGCGGGATTTGCCCCGCCCGGCAGAGCGCAAAAACAAATTTGCGCAATGGACGGCGACCTCGCACAATGTCCGTAGGGGTCGATGCCCACATCGACCCGGCAGTACGCAATTGCAAAATTGCATGAACCATCGGCGAAAACGAAAAACGTTTTGTAGGGGCGGACGCCTCTGTCCGCCCGTGGGGCAACGGCAAATTTGCCGCAACGTGGCGCAAAAACGGTCGTGCCCCGTGCGGGTCGATGTGGGCATCGACCCCTACAAACGTGGTGCGGGTTCGCCGGGGTGCATTCGATTTTGCAGGTGTGTACCGTCGGGCGGACAGGGTCGTCCGCCCCTACGGGTGCATACCGTTTCGCATTGGTGCGCCCATATCCGTAATGTTGTACCGCGCGGGCGGGGCAAATCCCGCCCCTACGTTACGACTAAAATTGCTAAATCCCCGCCAAATGGATCACACCCGTACAGACCAGCATGACCACCGCCCCGGCGGCTGCAACGCCTGCGCCGATCGCGGGCAGCGCCTGACGGATGCGCAGACCCATCAGCGCCGCGACGAGCGCGCCGGTCCATGCGCCTGTGCCCGGCAGAGGGATGGCGACGAGGATGAACAGTCCGAGCTGCTCGTATTTCTGGTACAGCGCGGATTTTTTCATCGCCCTGTCCGACAGCCAGTCCGCCGCCTTTTTGAGCTTCCCGCCGCGCTTTTTCATCCACAGCAGCACCGTGCGCGTAAAGCACACGATGAACGGCACGGGCGCGGCGTTTGCCAGCACGCACAGAACATACAGCGCCAGCGGCGGGATGTCGTGCGCCAGCCCGTAGGGGATCGCGCCGCGCAGCTCCGAAACGGGCGCCATCGCCAGAAACGCGGTGAATAAGACCTCGATCGTAGAAGCTGCCACAGCCTATCCTCCTTTGTAACGTTCAGCGAAAAGCCTGCATCTCCGCGTCAAAAACCTCGCGCCGCGCCGCCGAGACAAAGTCCGGGGCAAAGTCCGGCAAATGCGCGCGCACCGCCTCGCCGAGCAGCAGGGGATTGAGCGCGGGGTCCATCGCCGTGACCACGGCGTGCAGCCGCAGCTCCTGCGGAGAAATCTGCTCCAGATCTACCGAGCGGATGCCGGGGACGATGTCCACATCCGCCTCGCCGCGCTTGGTGCGCTTGCGCACCAAAAGCTCCGGGCGCGAGAACAGCTCCCGCACCGCCTCCATCGCGCCCTGCGGTACGCCGCGGTCATATTCCAGCGTGACGTCGGCGGCAAGATAGCGCAGATGCTTTATTTTGCGGCTGCTCTCATACGCCTGCAAGACGCGGATGCCCGCCGGGAGCACGGCATTCAGCCGCTCCGGCAGCGCCGTCAGCTCCACCGAGCCGTCCTCCACGTCAAAATCGAGAATTTCGCACCGGCTCGCCATGCCCACGGGCAGCGGCAGCGCGATGGACACATACGCGCGGGGGCTGAAGCCCTGCGAGTGCCAGATCATGATGTCCGCGCGCTTGAACGCGCGCTGGAACACGCGCATGAGATCGAGGTGCGACAGATACACCGCCTCGCCGGTCTTTTCAAACAGCAGACGATTCATGGCACACCCCTCCCTTGCACAGCTTTGCCGCGCCGCACCCGGCGCAGCCCGCGCGGCAGTCGGGCGTAATTTTGGACGCATACGCCTGCGCGCGCTCACGGCGGAAAAACGCGTCCGTCACGCCCACCGAGATCGTCTGCCACGGCAAGATTTCCTCCTCGCCGAAGCCGCGCACGGTGTAAAAATCGGGATCGACGCCGCAGGCGGCAAACGCGTCCAGCCACGTCTGATAGCAAAAATATTCGTCCCAGCCGTCCAGCCGCGCGCCGCGCTTCTGCGCCTCCAGCAGGACCTTACCCAGCCGCCGGTCGCCGCGCGCGAGCACCGCCTCCAAGCGGCTGAGGTCGGATTCGTGATAACGGTAGTCGATGGCGCGGGAGTTGAGCGCGTTTTTCAGCAGATGCACGCGCCGCAGATATTCCTCCGGCGTGATCTGCGCCTCCCACTGGAACGGCGTAAAGGGCTTGGGCACAAAATACGCCGTGGCGAGGTTGATGGAAAGCCCCCGCTTTTTGTTCGCGGCGTTCTCGCGCCAAGTGTGCACGATCTTCTGCGCCAGCTCCGCAATGCCCAGCACGTCCTCGTCCGTCTCGGTCGGCAGACCCAGCATGAAATAGAGCTTCACATTGTTCCAGCCGCCGGAAAACGCCGTGGCGCAGGTCTGCAAAATCTCTTCCTCGGTCACGTTTTTGTTGATCGCGTCACGCAGACGCTGCGTGCCCGCCTCCGGGGCGAACGTCAGCCCGGTCTTTTTGACCTTCTGGACCTTCAGCATCAGCTCGCGCGAAAAATTATCCGCGCGCAGGCTGGGAAGCGACAAACTGATCTTGCGCGGCTGGCAGTAGTCGAGCAGCGGCTCGGCAAGCTGCGCGAGCTGCGTATAGTCGGATGTGGACAGGCTTGCCAGCGTAATTTCGCTGTGCCCGGAGTCCTCTAAGGATTCGATTGCCTGCTTCAGGAGCGTTTCGGCGCGCTTTTCGCGCACGGGGCGGTAGCAAAAGCCCGCCTGACAGAAGCGGCAGCCGCGGATGCAGCCGCGAAAGACCTCCAGATTCGAGCGGTCGTGCACGATCTCCGTGGACGGCACGATGGCGTGCGCGGGCCAGTCGCTCTTGTCCATGTTTTCAATCACGCGCTTCGTGACGCGCGCGGGCGCGCCCTCCAGCGGCTCGATGGCGGCAAGCGTCCCGTCGGGGTTATAGCTGTGGCGGTACAGCGACGGCACATACACGCCGCCGATCTTACAGACCTCGCGCAAAAATTCCGCCTTTGTCCAGCCCTCGCGCTTTGCCGTGCGGTAGAGGGTGAGAATTTCGGGCGTCATCTCCTCGCCCTCGCCGACGGAGAAAAAGTCGATGAAATCCGCCAGCGGCTCGGGGTTCACCGCGCACACGCCGCCCGCGAACACGAGGTTGTGCAGTCCCTCGCGCTCGGACGCCAGCTTCGGCACGCCCGCCAGCTCCAGCATATTGAGCACATTCGTGTAGCTCATCTCATAGCCCAGCGTAAAGGCGATGAGGTCAAAATCGCGCACGGGGTCTTTACTCTCCAGCGCGTAGAGCGGGATGCCATGCTCGCGCAGGGCCTTCTCCATATCGCCCCAGGGCGCGAATACGCGCTCGCACCACACGCCGGGCAGCTTGTTCATCACGTCGTAGAGAATGCGCATCCCGATGTTGGACATCCCGATCTCGTAGGTGTCGGGAAAGCAGAACGCCACGCGCACATCGACCTCACGCTTGTCCTTGATGATCTCGTTATATTCCCCGCCGACGTAGCGCGCGGGCTTTTGTACGCTTTGCAGAATGCGGTGCAGCTTGTCAGTCATGCGGTATGCCTCATTCGTTCATAGTTCCTTCTATTTTATCCTTTTTCAAGCGGAAAAGCAACCGTTTTTCCATTCCGTGCCTGCAAAAGCCGCGCCGCCGGTATCAGAGCGGGCAGCAGAACCCACAGCCCCGTTTGCAGCCGCCATGCCGCCCACAGCCCCAGCGCCAGCAGCGCCGCGCAGCAGAAAAGCCCCACCAACAGCTCCAGCGTCCGTGCCGCGCGTGCGTTCCGCAGCGCCAGCCGCAGCAGCCGCCCGCCGTCCAGCGGAAAAATGGGCAGCAGATTGAACGTCCCCAGCGTAAGGCTCACGCCCGCAAACTCCGGCAAAATTCGCAGAAACAGCCCCGCGCACAGAAGATTTGCCGCCGGACCTGCCAGCGCGCACAGCGCCTCCGCCCCCGGCGGCAGCGGCGCGGTGCGAATTTGCACATCGCCAAAGCCGAGCGTGACGCGCTGAAGCTGCCCGTGCAGCCCCCACAGCGCCAGCAGATGTCCGCCCTCATGCAGCGCTGCGGCGGAAAAATACGGGAAAAACAGCCCCGCCGTGTCAAAATACGCCAGCGCCAGCACAAAAACCGCAAAGCCGGGGCGGACGTCAATCCGCCGCATCGGTCAGAATTTCCACCGAGCCCGCGAACGCCTCCCGCACGCCGCCGCCCTCGCGCAGCGCGTCCGCGAACGCGGAAAACGCCTGCACGGCGGGGCTGTCCGCCGCGCCTGCGACAATGCGCCGCACCGCGGCAGTCAGGCGCGGACAGCAGGTGCTGCACGTCAGCGCCAGCAGCGCCGCCGCGCCCAGCACGCCGAAGCGCGAGAGCCAGAGCTTGCCCCGTGAAATGGTCTCATGATCTGTCGAATCGTGCATTTTTCTCATCACCTCGGTTCAGATATATGTGCCCCGCGCGGACAAAATACAGATTCTCACTGTACTTTTTGGGAATGCTTTGCTATAATCAACATAATTAAATAACAGACAAAGGAAGAAATAACTTATGGATCAACTTGCCGATCTGATCTCCCGGCAGCTTGCGGGGGCGTTCGAGCGCGCCGGATATGGCGACGCGGACGCGCGGGCGACGCTCTCCAACCGCCCCGATCTGTGTGAATACCAGTGCAACGGCGCGCTGCCCGCGGCGAAGCTCTACCACAAAGCGCCCATCCAGATCGCGCAGGCGGTGGCGGCGGAGCTGTCCGGCTGCGAACTGTTTGAAAGCGTGGAGGCGGTGAACCCCGGTTTCCTCAATATGAAGCTCAGCGGCGCGTTTTTGGCGCAGTACCTGACTGAAATGGCGCAGAGCGACCGCCTCGGCGTGCCGCAGGAGGAAACGCCCAGGACCATCGTCCTCGATTACGGCGGACCGAACGTGGCAAAGCCGCTGCACATCGGGCATCTGCGCAGCGCCATCATCGGCGAGAGCGTCAAGCGCATTGACCGCTGGTTCGGAAACCACGTCATCGGCGATATTCACCTCGGCGACTGGGGCTTACAGATGGGGCTCATCATCGCTCAGTTACAGGACGATCAGCCGGAGCTTCCGTATTTTGACGACAGCTTTACCGGCGGCTACCCCGAGACCGCGCCGTTTACCATCTCGGAGCTCGAAAAGATCTATCCCGCCGCCAGCGCCCGCAGCAAGGAGGACGAAGCCTTCGCCGCCCGCGCGCACGACGCGACGTATCAGCTCCAGAGCGGCAAGCGCGGCTACCGCGCGCTCTGGCGGCATATCCTGAACGTGTCCGTCGCCGATATGAAGCGCAACTATGAAAAGCTGGATGTGCATTTTGACGTGTGGCTCGGCGAGAGCGACGCGCAGCCGTATATCCCCAAAATGCTGAAGATCGTCGAGGATCAGAACCTCGCCGTGCGCTCCGAGGGCGCGCTGGTCGTGCCCGTGCAGGAGGATACCGACACCAAGGACATCCCGCCCTGCATTCTCGTCAAGTCCGACGGCGCGACGCTGTACGCCACGACCGACCTCGCCACCATTTTGCAGCGCGAGGAGGACTTCCAGCCCGACCGCATCTTCTACCTGACCGACAAGCGCCAGAATCTGCACTTTGAGCAGGTGTTTCGCGTGGCGCGCAAGGCAAAGCTTGTCCCGGACACGACGGAGCTTCAGCACGTCGGCTTCGGCACGATGAACGGCAAGGACGGCAAGCCCTTTAAGACCAGAGCGGGCGGCGTCATGCGGCTGGAAACGCTCATCGCCGAAATTACGGACTTCATCCGGGGCAAGATCACCGAAAACCAGACCGTTTCTGACGACGAGCTGGAAAAGACCGCCGGCATGATCGCGCTTGCGGCACTCAAATACGGCGACCTGAGCAATCTTGCAACCAAGGACTATGTGTTTGACCTCGACCGCTTCGCGTCGTTTGAGGGCAATACCGGCCCGTATATCCTCTACACCATCGTGCGCATCAAGTCGATTTTGGCGAAGTACGACGGCGACGCGGCGGCTGCGAAGCTGCTCGCGCCCACGTCGCAGGAGCAGAAGGACCTGATGCTCGTCCTCTCACGGCTTCAGGACAGCCTGCTGGCTGCCTACCGCGACTCGCTGCCGAACGTCATCTGCGCGTATATCTACGAGCTGGCGGGCGCGGCGAACAAGTTCTACCACGACGTGCGCATCATCACCGAGCCCGATCCCGCGCAAAAGGCGAGCTACGTCGCCCTCATGACCCTCACCCGCCGCGCGCTGGAAACGTGCATCGACCTGCTCGGCTTCTCCGCCCCGGATAAAATGTAACAGGATAAAACCCCGCCCGGATGCACCGCATCCGGGTGGGTTTTGTATGCACCGCCGCGCTTGCACGACACCCAAGCCTTCCCCATGTGGGGAAGGTGGCTCGCGTAGCGAGACGGATGAGGAGAAGGGCTGTACGTTTTGAGCTGTTGCCACGTTTCGGCGCACCAAAGCCTCCCCTTGGTGACCAAGGGGAGGTGGCACGGCGAAGCCGTGACGGAAGGGATGAGAGGTTGTACGTTCTGCCGTACCACCGCGGGAGGGTGCTCTGCAAACCTGCAACCTTCTGATCTCATCAGTCGCCTGCGGCGACAGCGTCTCGCTGCGGCTCGGTCACGGCGTGGGTCTGACAGCCCACCGGGCTGTCATTCAACACCACGCCGCCGCTTCGCTACCTTGGTCACCAAGGGAAGCCTTTGGATTGTGCAAACGCGCCACATCTCAGAAATAAGAACCCTTCCCCGCATCAGTCGGCTTCGCCGACAGCTTCCCCCAGGATGCGAATCAATAGTAGAAAGCGAAAAAAGATGACAAAAGGCGCAAGAAGTGAGATAGTTAGGTGTGAAAAAAC
>CAKUED010000029.1 GCA_934646005.1 uncultured Oscillospiraceae bacterium | reverse complement strand
AGATAAGCGGGATCGAACCGCTGACCTCATGACTGCCAGTCATGCGCTCTCCCAGCTGAGCTATACCCCCATCGGCGAGGGTTATTATATCAGGTCTGCGGCGCAAATGCAAGCATTTTCTTGCATTTCCCGAAAAAATTCCACAAATATACCCGCTCCGCTGGGGGCTGCGCCCCGGCGGAGCGGGTGTTTTCGGGAAAATGCGCGCTCAGCGCTCGAATATCAGGTGGAAATTATAGACCATGCTCATCACATAATAGCGCGGCATGACCTGATCCGCCGAACGGAACACCGAATCCAGCTCGCCGTCGAGCCTGGCGATCGAATTTTCAAAGCACCAGACGAGCGCCGCCGTTTCGGAGGTGCTCAGCGCCGGATAGCGCGTCTGCCAGTCGCGCACGGTCTGCTCCTCGACCGTCACGTCGCAGCCCAGCATCGCGGCGTAGCGCCGCAGCGTCACCGCCGCGTCCTTGCGCAGAAGCGGCGTGAAGGCGTCCATCAGCCCGATGCGGTCGCTGATGAGCCCGTGATCCTGCGCCCAGCGGACGGCGTCCTGATACTCGCCGGTCATGGTGCGGGTGCTGCTGCCCACGAAGAACAGCGGCGCGCCGGACACGTCCGGGCGGTCCTGAATGCGGTAGAGCGTTTCGAGCAGCTCGGCATACGGGCACTCGATGTCAAAGCCGAACACCGTGTCCGAAAATGCGTCCATATAGCCGTTCTGACAGTAATAGTCCAGCATTCCGAGCGAAAAGGTTTCGGGAATGTCGGTATACGGATACTCCTGAAGCGTATTGTCCGCGTTGCGCACGCCGAGGATGGCGTGGGCGTAGTAGTCGTTGTCCAAAATCTGCTTGGACACCTGCATGGCGCGGGCGATCTGGGCGGAGATCTCTTCGACACGGGCGCTCACGTCGTCCGTGCCGCCGTCGGTGCGTTTGAGCGTGCCGGTGGAGGCGTCAAACGCGAAATCGGGCGTGATGAAGCTCTGGTCGGACAGGACGGCGTAGTCATGCGCCTCCGGCGACAGCACGTCCCGCCCCGCGAGCAGGCGCGAGTCATACGGCAGACCAAAGAGATTCAGGAGCGTGGGCAGGATGTCCGCGGTGCTGCAATAGGTATCGACCTCGACGTGCAGCCCCGGCACATAACAGATAAAGCTGTTGCGGTATTTTTCAAACACCGTATCGACCTCGTGCCCGGCAAGCTCGTTGTACTGCTGCTCGTTGAGCCCATACGGATAGTGGTCGTTCGTGAGGACGATGACGGTCTTGTCGGCGACGCCCGCGTCCTCCAGCGCTTGCAGGAGGTATTCCAGACCGCGCTCGAGCTCCTGATTGCAGGCGATGTACGCCTTGACGGGGTCGGAATACGGCAGACCGTCGGTGACGGCGCGGTTTTTGGCGCTCATGGGATTGTCCCAGTTATACTGATAGTGCCCGCTGAACGTCATGTAATACGCGCAGAAGGGCGCCTCCGCCTGCACATAGTCCGCGACGGACTGCTGCATCATCTCGAGGTCGGACGAGGGCCAGCTCAACGCGATGTCCAGCCCGTCGGTGGCGGATTTGAAGGTGTAGCCGATGTTGGGGTGCGTGACGTTGCGGGAGTAATATTCGCCGGTGTAGTTGTGGTAGGCATACGTCAGCGCGCCGCGCTCCTTCATTTCGTTTCCGAGGCAGAACGGCAGATAATTTTTCTGCGAGGCGTAGAAGCTGGCGGTGGATTTGCTGCGCGTGAGGTCGGGATACAGCCCGGTGCACATGGTGTATTCGCCGTTGGTGGTGTTGCTGCCGAACGAGCCGTAATAATTGTTGAACACAAAGCCGTTCGTGGCAAGCTTGTAGAGCGCGGGCGTGCGCTCTTCGTCGATCAGCAGGTCGGAGAACGACTCGGCGCAGATCGTGATGAGGTTATAGTCCTTGAGAAGCCCGGTGTATTCGTTTTTGGACGTCGGCACGGCGGCGGCAAAATATTCATCCAGCTTGCGCAGCGCCTCATCCTCAGTCTCCTGCGCAAGCTTGTCAAAGTCGATGTCGTAGATATTATACTCTGCCGGGTCGTACTGTCCGTCCGCCGCGCCCTCCTGCGCAAGCAGCTCCGTCTCCCCCGCCGGCTGCGCGCCGAGGAGCAGGAACTTGCACTCCTGCCGCGTGGTGGAGAGAAGCCCGATATTTTTGATGCTGATCTCCGTCGCCGTGCCGGCGTCGGTGTAGAGCTTGTACGCCGAGAACATCCCGGCGGCGTTCACGCGCATGATGCCCACCGCGCCGAAATGCAGCGCCAGCATCAAGGCCGCCGCGCAGACGGGAAACCTCCACGCCCGGCGCTGTAACCTCAGCCAGCCGCGGCACGCCGCCACGATCATTGCCGGAAGCGGCAGCAGGAGGACGAGCACCGGCACGATCGCCTGCCAGATGCCGTAGAGCATCTGCTGATGGAAATTGGCGATGGCGGTCGTGCCGAACGAGACCTGCCAGACGGACATAAATTCGCCGAAAATCGAATTATAGACGAACTGAATTTCAAAATACAGCACGAAAATGCCCGTCAGCACGCACAAAACGATGCCGCCCGCCTTTTTTGGCAGCAGCGACACGAGCGCGAACAGACCAAAGCCCGCTGCCAGCGCAAACAGCAGCGGGTAGACGATGCGCGCCGACACGCCGCGGTACACGAACAGGTGCAGCGCCAGCTCCAGATACACCGGCAGCAGCAGGCACGCGGCAAGCGACGGCAGGATGGACTTGTCAAAACGCAGTTGCTTCATGGCTCTATGATCCCTCGATTCGTGCGTATTTTACACGAATTTTACACACTTTGCAACACGACCGCCGTTTTTTTCCGGCGCGGACGTGAAGAAATTTACAAATTCCCCGCCGCGTGCTATACTGGGTGCAAAGACACACGCAAAATTTAACAGAATGGAGCGTAACAATATGAAGCGGTTATTCAAAGGCGGCACGATCGTGGGCGCGGGCGCATCGCAGCAGGCGGATCTTCTCGTCTGCAACGACAAGATCGTGCTCATCGGCAAGGACCTTGCGTCCAGCGACGCGGAGGTCGTGGACGTGCGCGGCAGGCTGCTCTTCCCCGGCTTTATCGACGCGCACACCCATTTTGATCTCGACGTCTGCAACACCACCACGGCGGACGATTTTGAAAAAGGCTCTGCCGCGGCGGTCTGCGGCGGCACGACGATGGTCATCGACTTTGCCTGCCCGAACAAGGGCGAGACGCTCGGCTACGGGCTGTCGCTCTGGCACAAAAAGGCGGGCGGCAGGACGAGCTGCGACTACGGCTTCCACATGACCATCGACGACTGGAACGAGGGTATCCGCGCGGAGATCCCGCAGATGTTCGAGGCGGGCATTTCGTCCTTTAAGATGTACATGACCTATCCCGCCATGATGATCGGCGATCAGGACCTGTTCTCGGCGCTGCTGGAGCTGAAAAAATACGGCGGCATCGCGGGCGTACACTGCGAAAACGCGGGCGTGATCGACGCGCTCATCGCGCAGCACAAAAAAGATGGCAGGCTCGCGCCTGCCTCGCACCCCGAGTGCCGCCCGAACCCGCTGGAGGCGGAGGCGGTGGCGCACCTGCTGCGCATCGCCGAGGTCGCGGACGTGCCGGTGGTGATCGTGCATCTGAGCACGCGCGAGGCGCTGCACGAGGTGTTTGCCGCGCGCGAGCGGGGGCAGAGGGTGTACGTTGAGACGTGCCCGCACTATCTGATTTTGGACGACAGCCGCTACCGTCAGGACGAGTTTGACGCCTCGGCGGGCTATATCTGCGCGCCGCCGCTGCGCACGAAGCCTGACCAGGACGCGCTGTGGAAGGCGCTGGCAAACGGCACGGTGCAGACTGTATCCACCGACCATTGCAGCTTCACCCGCGAGCAGAAGCGCGCGGGCAGGGACGATTTTACGAAGATCCCCGGCGGGCTGCCGGGCGTGGAGAGCCGCGGGCTGCTGCTGTACACCTGCGGCGTGGCGGCGGGGCGCATCACGAAGGAGCAGATGTGCGCGCTGCTGGCGGAAAATCCCGCGCGGCTGTATGGCGCGTATCCGCGCAAGGGCGTGCTGGCGGTGGGCAGCGACGCCGACATCGTCGTGCTCGATCCGAACGCCGAGGGCGTATTCTCGGCAGCGCAGGAGCATTCGGCGGCGGGCTATACGCCGTATGAGGGCATGGCGCGCCGGGGCGCGATCGAGCGGGTGTATCTGCGCGGGCAGCTCGTCGTGAAGGACGGGGAATTGGTCGCGAAAAACGCCGGGCAGTACATCGCGCGCGGCGTTGGCGCGCTGTAAGGAGGGCTGCACATGGACTACCGTGAGCTTCCCCCGGAGCTGCGCCCGCTGTCGGCGTGGGCATATTTCGGGTATGAGCTTCTGTATGCCGTGCCGCTGGTCGGCTGGATCTTCCTCATCTGCCACGCCATCGGCGCGCGGAACGTGAATAAGCGCAGCTTTGCACGCAGCTTTTTCTGCGTGTACGTCATCGTTGCGGTGCTGGCGCTGATTTTGGCACTCAGCGGCGCGGGCGCGGCGCTGTTCGCCCCAAGAGGCGGGGGATATATGTGAAAAGCACCGGGAAGGGCAAGCCCTTCCCGGTGTTCGTATTTCGCCGTCATGTAGGGGAGGGGCTTGCCCCGCCCGGCAGGACGTACCCACAAAATTGCACGCCCCGGCGAATCCGTGAAATCTGCCCCCATTGCCGTAGGGGCGGGGTTCTACCCCGCCCGCGCGGGTTGCACAATCAAAATCACACAGCGAACAGCGACAACGCAATACGTCCGTAGGGGTCGATGCCCACATCGACCCGGCGGTATGCAATCGCAAAATTGCACGCATTTTCGGCGAAAACGTAAAACGTCCTGTAGGGGCGGACGACCCTGTCCGCCCGTCGGGCAATCGCAAATTTGCCGTGGCGTTTCGTAAAAACAGGCGTGCGGTGTGCGGGTCGATGTAGGCATCGACCCCTACAAACATTTTGCGGATTTGCCGATGATGCATTCGTTTTTGCAGGTGCATTCTGCCGGGCGGACAGGGTCGTCCGCCCCTACGGGTACGTGCGTGTTCGCATTGGTGTGCGCAGGTTTGCAGGTTTGTACCGCACGGGAGTGGCAAGCCCCGCCCCTACGTTACGACTAATTTTGTGAAATAGTGCAAAAGCTCCCGGTTTCCGTTTGGAAACCGGGAGCTTGCTTGCTTTTTTACTCTGCGACGTAGGGCAGCAGGGCGATGTGGCGGGCGCGCTTGATGGCGACCGTCAGCTGACGCTGATGCGCTGCGCAGGTGCCGGTCGTGCGGCGGGGCAGGATCTTGCCGCGCTCGGACAGGTAACGGCGGAGCTTTGCGGTATCTTTGAAATCAATGTGCTCGACCTTATCCACGCAGAAGGCGCAAACCTTCTTACGGCGGCGGGGACGGGCACGGTCAGTAGCCATAGCCATTGAGAAACCTCCTTACAGTATTTGTGGAAAAACTCTCAGAACGGAAGCTCGGGATCGTTGTCGTCGAGCATCGCAAAATCGGACGCGCCGCCGTTTGCGGGCGCGGCATACGCCGCCGGAGCGGGCGCTGCGGCATAGCTGGGGACGGACTGATCGAAGCCGCCGGGGGCAGCCCCGTCGCGCTTGGAATCGCCGAAGTAGACGTCGTTTGCCACGACCTCCGCGCTGCGGCGCTTGTTGCCGTCCTTGTCCTGCCAGTTGCGGATCTGCAATCTGCCGGACACCACTGCCATGCGGCCCTTGGTGAAGTACTTGCTGACAAACTCAGCCGTGCTGCGCCATGCCACGATGTCAACAAAATCCGTTTCCCGTTCTGCGCCCTGAGCCGCGTAATCGCGGTCCACGGCGAGGGTGAAGGATGCGACCGCGATGCCGCTGCCGGTCCGGCGCAGCTCGGGGTCACGGGTCAGACGTCCCATGAGAACGATATGGTTCAGCATGAAACCGCCCCCTTACTCTTCGACCGCCACGATGATGGAACGCAGGATCCCATCCGTGATCTTAAAGACACGGTCGAGCTCAGCCGGCATCTCCGGCCTGGTCTCGCAGGTCATGTAGACATAGTAGCCGTCGTTCAGGTCGTTGATCGGGTATGCCAGGCGGCGATTACCCCACTCTTCAACACTGGACACCGAGCCGTACGTCTCCGTCAGACCCTTGAATTTTTCCACGAGAGCCGCGATACCCTCTTCGCCCTGCGCGGGATCGATGATATAGAGGATCTCATACTTTGCGGAAAGTTTTGCCATGATGTTGCACCTCCTTCTGGACTGATGACCGCTGAACCCTGTCAGCGGTAAGGATTATCTGCACTGCATACTGCGGCAGACTAGAGAATTATAGACGGTTTTTCCCGATTTGTCAACAAAAAAATCGGGTTGACGCGCATGATATACTATAGGCAGCACCACGCAATTGCGTCGGCGCGCTTCGCCGGATATTTTCCGCCAAATCTGCGGTTTGAAAAACGCGAAATACACAAAGTATTCCTGCGTTTTCCAAACCTTGCCTTGGCGAAAAATCTCTCGCCGAATCTGCTTGCCGAATTGCGCGGTGTTGCCTAGAAGCAGAAACGGAGGGAATTTTTTATGATCGAATTTCACGCGCCGACCGCGGCGGACGCGGCATGGGTACAGCCCATTCTGCACCGCTGCGCCTATCCCGGTGCGGACTACACCTTTTATAATATGTACTTCTGGGAGGGCTACTACGGCGCGCTGGCGGAGGTAGACGGCTTTGTGACGCAGGCGCTGGCGCACTCGGGGCAGCTCATCTGCCTGTATCCGGCGGGGCAGGGCGACGTGATGCCTGTGATCGAAAAGCTCCACGACACGGCGCGGGCGCACAGGCTGCGGCTTTCCCTGCGCGGCGTGACGGACGAGACGCGCGCGGTGCTGGAGCGCTCCGCGCCGGGGCGGTTCACATTCACGGAGTACCGCGATTCGTTCGACTATATCTACACCGTGGAGGAGCTGTGCGAGCTGCACGGCAAGAAATTGCAGGCGAAGCGCAACCATATCAATCGCTTTTTGCAGGAGCACGACGACTGGCACACCGAGCGCGTGACGCCGGAAAATCTGCCGCTGTGCGGCAAAATGGCGCGGCTCTGGTACGCGCAGCACCCGGCGGGGCGCGAGATCGACAACGAAAAGATCGCCCTGCGCCGTGCGATGGAGCATTTTGAGGCGCTTTCCCTGGACGGGCTGCTGCTGTTCATCGGGGATACCGTCGCGGCATTTTCCATCGGCGGGCGGATGCACGAGCAGTATTACGACGTGATGTTCGAGAAGGCGTTCCCGGACATCGACGGCGCGTACCCGCTCATCAACCGCGAGTTTTCGCGCATGGTGGCGGACAAATACCCCGCCGTGCGCTGGCTCAACCGCGAGGACGACATGGGCGAGGAGGGGCTGCGCCGCGCGAAGGAGTCGTATCAGCCGACGCTGCTGCTGCGCAAATACATCGCCGAATGGCAGGAGGACGGCGTATGAGATACACCCGGGCGGGCGATGCTGACCGCGCGGCGCTGCGCGCGCTGTGGAAGCAGGCGTTCGGCGACGAGGATGCGGCGATTTCTGCCTTTTTCGGTACGCTCTTCCCGCTCTGTGACGCGTTTGCGGCGCGCGAGGGGGAGGACGTCTGCGCGATGCTGTTCTGCCTGCCGCAGACGCTCGTGCGGGACGGGCGCGAGGAACGGGCGGCGTATATTTACGCCGTGGCGACCGACGAGCGCTGGCGGCATCGCGGCGCGTGCCGGGGGCTTCTGCAATACGCCGAAAAAAAGCTCAAAAGCCGCGGCGTGCGGCTGCTGATGCTCGCGGCGCTCGCGCCGGAGCTGGGCGCGATGTACGAAAAGCTGGGCTTTGCGGGCGCGAGCACAAAATTTTCGTTGCAAAAGCTCCCTGCGCCGCAGGGGCGGGCGGAGGTCGTGAGCGCAGCGAATTACGCCGGGCTGCGCGAGACGCTGCTCGGCGACACGCCGCACATCCGCTACGACAAGCCCACGCTGGAATACGCGGGGCAGGACGATACGTTCTATCTGCTCGACACCCCCGGCACCCTCGGCTGCGCCGCCGTGCGCAAGCTGCCGGACGGACGCCTGCGTGCCGACGAGCTGCTGCCGGACGCACGGGCGCTGCCCGCGCTGGCGGCGGCGCTGGGCGAGGCGGAAATCTGGCTTCCCGAGGCGGGCTTCTACACCCGCTGGCTGGATGGGGCGGAAGAGCCCGTGTACGCCGCATTCGCGCTGGATTGAGGAATATAAAGTGGGGAGGGGTTTGCGGCCCCTCCCGAATTTTGTTTTTGCGGCAGAAGGTAATAGTGAAGAGTGAAAAGTGAAAAGGTATGATCTTCTGTAGGGGCGGACGACCCTGTCCGCCCGGCAGGACGCACCATCAAAAACGAATGTACCCCTGCGACCCCTACGCAGATTTGGCGAATTTTGCGTTGTATCGTACTTGTGCAAAAACACCCGGGCAAAAACTTGCCCGAGCGAAACGATTCTTTTTTATGATCTCCCAAATTTCGACGGATTTTGCGCGTTCCATCTGCTAGGATATACACGCAGCTTATCCAATGCGAGCGCACTTCATATCCCCGGCGGCGCGATCCATCTGCGCGCCGCCACCCACAACCCTTCGTCCCTGACTGCGCTCGCAGTCAGGGGCACTTTTTCGCCGGATCTTTTGGCGCAATACGGCGGTTTTGGAGGCTTGAAATACACAAAGTATGTCTGCACCCCCAAACCCTTGTCTTGCGCCAAAATCTCTCGGCGAAAAGATTTCAGTATTTCAAAAATCTACGGAGCTGCCGCTCGGCGCGCTGGAGGGTGCGGCAGACCGTGGATTTGTTCACGCCGTACTCGCGCGCGAGCGTGGGGATGTTTTTGCGCGCGAGGTAATAGTCCTGCAAGACGCGGCGCTGCTTGTCGGTCAGCTCGTTGTCGATCACGTTCTGCACGCGCTCAAGCAGCATCTGGCGGCTCATGCGCGGGCCGCAGTAGCCGTCATAGGCGATATTTTTCATCCCGCCAATAGCTCCTTTCGTAGTAATGCCCGGTCAGCTCCGCCAGCTCGTTGAGCTGCTGGAGCATCTGCCCGAGGACGAGCTTCCGCCGCGAGATCCAGAAGCGCTCGTGCTCGTCGGTCGCGACCTTTTCGCGCTGCCGCAGCTCGCGCAGCCGCTGCCGGATCGGCTGCGCCGCGGCGCGGTAGTCGTTCGATAATTCGCGCAGCGTCATGGCACAAAGCGCGGCGGCATCGCCACGCGCAGCTCACCGATAAAATAGCTCCGCGCGAATGCCGGCAGACAGTCCCGGCAGACCGCGCGCCCGTCCGGCTCATAATAGCTCTCGCCCGCGTAAATTTCCCCGCCGCACAGGCTGCACCACCGCGCGACCACGTCCTCCGGCGCGTCCGGCATATGCGGCTTTGGCTGCTTTGCGTTCGTAATGACCCCTCCATTTCGGAATGATTACCAAATATTTACATTCAGAGCATACTACACGAATTGTGTGATGTCAAGTGTAAAATTACAAATTTTAGGAAATCAGGAGGACGAGGACATGATCGGAGCACGGATCGCCGCGCTGCGGCGGCAGAAAAAACTCAGCCAGCAGGCGCTGGCGCGGCAGGTGGGCGTGAGCCCCAGCGCGATCGGGATGTACGAACAGGGGCGGCGAGAGCCGGACTGCCAGACGCTGGTGAAGCTCGCGGCGGCGCTGGATGCGACGACGGATTTTCTGCTCACGGGGCAGGCGCAGCCGCGCGATTTCGCGGCGCTGTGCAAGATCGCGCAGACGGCGCTGTCGCACCTCGACGGGCGCTTGACATTGCAGGGAACGGACGGCGAGAGCCGTCCGTTTGACGCGCGTGAGCTTGCCATGCTGCTGGCGGCGCTGCTCGGTTGACGCGGCGGCGGCGGTATATTACAATGTAGAAAAATCGCGGAAATACGGGAGGGACGCGGATGGACGACGAAAAATTCATGCGCGAGGCGCTGGCGCTGGCGCAGGCGGCGGCGGACGAGGGCGAGGTGCCGGTCGGGTGCGTGGTCGTGCGGGACGGCGAGATCGTCGGGCGCGGGCGAAACCGCCGCGAGAGCGCAAAAAGCGCGCTGGCGCACGCCGAGATCGAAGCGATCGCCGAGGCGTGCCGCAAGCTCAGCGGCTGGCGGCTGTGGCAGTGTACGCTGTATGTGACGCTCGAGCCGTGCCCGATGTGCGCCGGCGCGATCATCAACGCGCGCCTGCCGCGCGTGGTCTACGGCGCAAAAGAACCCACCAACGGCTGCTGCGGCTCGGCGGTGGATCTGTTCATGCTCCCGTGCAGCCAAAAGCCGGAAGTCGTGCCGGGCGTGCTGGAAGAAGAGTGCTCGGCAATGCTGAGCGTGTTTTTCAGGAGGTTACGGGAAAAGCGCAAAAAAGAGTGAAAAAGCAGGCGCAAAAGCGCCTGCTTTTTGCGCAGTATCGTATTTCGTCGTAACGTAGGGGCGGGGCAAGCCCCGCCCGCGCGGTAGGCAATCACAAAATTGCAGGCATTTTCGGCGAAAACGCACAACGCCTTGTAGGGGCGGACGCCTCTGTCCGCCCGTTGGGCAATTACGGGTTTGCCGCAACGTGTCGTAAAAATGGTACATCCCCCTCTCCTACGGCAATTGTGATACATTGTACGGTTTCGCATTGGCGCGTTCCGATTTGCGGATGCGCACCGCCGGGCGGACAGGGTCGTCCGCCCCTACGGGTGCGTTCGGG
>CAKUED010000028.1 GCA_934646005.1 uncultured Oscillospiraceae bacterium | reverse complement strand
TGAACAACTTAATTAAATCAAATTGTCCAAGGTGTTTGTCATGTTTCTCGTTGTTTAATTTACAAGGTACACTCGCCCGTTTCGGGGGCGGATCGCTCAACTTTGGTTCATCGGAACGTTCATTCCTCACCGCAGCGAACTCTCGTATTATAGCACCGTGAGTTTCATTTGTCAAGAACTTTTTTCACTTGATTTCAAGTTTTTTCTTGACCGTTCGCTCATCGGAGCGCCGCGCTCTTGCGGAACGCTCCGCTATCTTACCAAAATGGGTCGCGTTTGTCAACACTTATTTTTGCTTTTTTCGATCTTTTTTTACAGCCACTACCAGTAGTGTCAGAAGCGGAAAAACGCCCCAAAATACAGCCGCGCCGCCGCCCGACATCCACCCCGGCAGCGGGCAGGCAAGCCATCCGAACGCCAGCGCGAGCGCGCAGATGCCGGGCGCGAGCCAGCGCGGCGCGTCCCCCCGCCGCAGCGCCCCGCAGAGCAGCGCCGCACACGACTGCGTCAGCAGCGCCGCGAGCGCGAAAAAGCTCAGATACAGGACCGCCGACGCCAGCGGCTCGAGCCGCTCCATGACCGACAGGAGCGACAGGCTTTTTGCCAGCGTGTAAAACGGCAGCGCGTCCGCCTGCGCGACCTGTGGGCTGAGACACCCGCTCGTCACGACCGCAAACGCCGCCGGCGCAAGCGCGAGCACGCCGAGCATCGCCCACGGCAGCTTCCCGCCGCCCGGCGTTCGCGGCAGGCAGAGCGCGGCAGACGGCAGCAGCAGCGCCGGAAAAAGTGTGAAAAGCTGTGACGCCTCGCCCCACGGCGCACACCACCGCAGGTTCACCTGTCCCAGCGCCGTGAGCAGCAGCACCGCGTGGATGACCGCCAGCACCGGCGCGAGCACAGCCGCCGCCCGTGCCGAGGCGCGCACGCCCCGCGTTCCCGATGCGGCGCATAAGATCAGCAGCACCACGCCGCAGAGCAGCCCCTCCCGGCTCTCCGGGAACGCCGCGGCGCTGCGCCGCGCCGTGTCGGCAAGCGCCGTGAGCGTCCAGAGCGCGGCGGCGATCAAAACGCCGCGCCCCGTGCCGCCGAACGCCTCGCACGCCAGCCCCGGGAGCGGCTTTTGCCCCGCGCGCACCCACAGCCGCCATACTATTATATAGTATAGCGCCGCGCACGCCCCGGCAACGAGCACCCACTGCCACGCCGCCGACGCGCACAGCAGCATCGCCGGCACGCCCAGTGCGCCGAAGCACCACGCGAGCTGCTGCCGCCGCGTCAGATCAGCCTCCATACAGCCTCATCCTCCCCTGCGTGCAGACGAGCGTCGCAATTTCCGGCGCGCCCTCCGCGCCCAGCAGCCGCGCGCGCACATCCGTCAGCCGTGCGCCGCCGCCATGCGCCCGCAAAAATTCGCCCGCTTTTTCTAAATCCGGCGTGCCGCCCTGCAAATAATATACCCGCGCCGCCGGGCGCAGCCTCTGGCTGACCGCCGCCTGCGGCAGGATATGCCGCGCGTCAGGCGTGATGAGGATATGCTCCGCCGTCTGCAAAAACAGCGTCCCCGGCGCGCTCGCGCAAAGCTCGTCCAGCGCCGCGTCCAGCGTCTCGCCGCGCCCGGTGCAGGTATCGCCTTTCACGTCGCACGCGACCTCGATGCCGCGCCCCGCGCCGCTTACGCGCAAAACCGTCACCGGCAGCAGCTCCGCCGCGTCCGTCGCCGCCGGGGTCAGCAGCCGCAGCGCCGCGAGCAGCGCCAATACCGCCGGAACTGCCCAATATTTTTTCATGCCGAACCCTCCCGTCCGCGCCGCCCATAGCGGCGGCGCACAAACGCGCCCCCGGCGCGCACCGCCGAAAACGGCGCAAGATATGCCTCGCCCAGCGAGGAAAGCCCCGCCAGATGCAGCAGCAGCGTAAGCGTCCCCACCGTCACGCCGAACAGACCTGCCAGCCCGCCGAGCGCCGCCAGCACAAAGCGCCAGATGCGCAGCGCGTCGGACAGATCGCGGCTCGGCAGCGCAAAGCCGCAGATGCCCGCCGAGGCGGTCACGATGAGCGCCGCGGGCGAGACGAGCTTCGCGTCCACCGCCGCCGTGCCCACGACCAGCCCGCCGATGATCGACACCGCCGTGCCGATCGCCTGCGGCAGGTGCAGCCCCGCCTCCTGCAAAATTTCAAACGCGGCAAGCAGCCCCAAAACCTCCAGGATTGTTGGGAACGGCACGTTCTGCTTGCTCTCGATGATCGCCTCCAGCAGCTTCGTGGGGATCATGCCCTGATGATACATCGCCATCGCCGCATACAGCCCCGGCAGCAGCAGGCTCGCCAGCCCCGCGAGGTATCGCAGCACGCGCACGCACGTCGCCGACACATGATCGACCGCGCGGTCCTCCGGCGACTGCATCAGTCTGCCCAGGCTCACCGGCGCGAGAAAGCCCTCCGGCAGCCCGTCTACCAGCAGCCCGACCTGCCCCGCGAGCAGCCCCTCGCAGAATTTGTCCGTCCGCTCGGTGTACTGCATCATCGGAAACGCCGTCCGCCGCGCGCCGGTCACGCTCTCCTCCACCGACGCGGGCGAAAGCAGCGCTTCGAGCTGAATTTCGCCCAGCCGCGCGCGCATCCGCGCCACCCGCTCCGGCGGCGTGATGCCGTCCACATAGCAGAGCGTCACGTTCGTGAGCGTCCGCGTGCCGAGCACGGATTCCTCCAGCCGCAGCCGCGGCGTGCGCAGATGGCGGCGGATGAGGCTCGTGTTCGTGCGGACGGTCTCGGTGAACGCGTCCTTCGCGCCCTTGACGGTGTTTTCCGCCTCCGGCGCGGACACGCCGCGCTTTTCGCCCGTTTTCGTCTCAAAGCACAGCGCGTTTTGGACGCCCGGGAACACGACCACGCAAAATCCGTTCACGAGCTTCTGCGCCGCTGCGTCCGGCGTGTCCGCCTCCGATACCGACGCACACCACACGCCGCCGTCCCGCGCCCGCGCGTACACGTCCGCCGCCGTGCCCGGCGCGAGCTTTGTCAGCGGGCGCACCACATACTCCGCGATGTCCCCGCCGGACGTCAGCCCGTCGATGAAAAACGCTGTGAGCGTCTGCCCGCCGGCAAGCACGGTGCGCTCCTCAAAATCGCCCGCGTTCTGAAAGATCGCCCGGATGTCCTCCGCCCGCATCGCGCCACCTCCACAGCTTTTTGACTATTCTGCCGCATTCCGGCAAAAAGTATACCGCGCCGGTTTGCATCTGGCGGGCAATTGTGGTAGAATATTGTGACATACTATATAAAATACCCGGATTGGGAGAGATACCATGTACGAACTCATCACGGAAGCGACGCTCCCGGAATACGAAGCCTTTGTCCAGTCGCACCCCAAGGGCAATTTTGCGCAGAGCAGCCTCTGGGCGAAGCAAAAGCCCATGTGGCAGTGGGACGCCATCGCCGTGCGCGGCGCGGACGGAAAAATTTGCGGCACAATGGCGCTCATGACGCGCAAAGTGCCCGGCATCGGCAAGACGCTGATGTACGGCTGCCGCGCGCCGGTGTGCGGCGTGCACGACCGCGAAACATTTGCGCAGCTTCTGGAGGGCGCAAAGGCGCTGGCGAAGCAGCGCAAATCCTACGTCATCAAAATCGACCCCGACGTGCCGTCGTCGGATACGGAGTTTGCCGCGATGCTCAAGGACGCGGGCTTCCGCAGCAAGGAGGGCGGCAAGAATTTTGAAGCCGTCAACCCGCGCTATGTGTTCCGCCTGAACGTGGAGGGCAAAACGGAGGAAGAGGTCCTCGCGGGCTTCCACCAGAAATGGCGCTACAACATCCGCCTTGCCGAGCGCAAGGGCGTGACGGTGCGCGTGTGCGGGCAGGAGATGATCGGCGCGTTTTCCGACCTCATGCTCACCACCGGCGTGCGCGACGGCTTTGTCACCCGCAAGCCGGAGTATTTTTCCGCCATGCTGGAAAATCTCGGCGAGCACTGCCGGCTTTATATGGCATTTGACCCGGAGGGCACGCCCATCGCGGGCACGCTCGCCATCGCCTACGGCGACAAGGTGTGGTATCTGTACGGCGCGTCGTCGAACGAGCACCGCAACCTGATGCCGAACTATCTCTTACAGTGGCGCATGATCCAGTGGGCGATCGAGCGCGGCTGCCGCGTGTATGACTTCCGCGGCGTGTCGGGCGATGTGTCGGAGGATAACCCGCTCTACGGGCTCTTCCGCTTCAAGCAGGGCTTCGGCGGCGACTTTACGGAATTTGTGGGCGAGATGGACCTGGTTTTGAACCCTGTTATTTATTGGTGCGTGGAGCACGGCACGTCCGTTTTTAAGGAGCTGCGCCGGCGGCTGTACCTCATCAAAAACCGCAGAAAATAAACAGAAAGGCGGCGGACCATGAAGGCGTATTATGTGGAAAGCGGCGACATCCGCAAAAATCTTGAAAATCTCAAAAAGCGCGCCGGCAGCGCGCCCATCTGGGCGGTGCTCAAGGGAAACGGCTACGGGCTGGGGCTGCTGCCGATGGCGCAAATTTGCCGCGAGTGCGGCATCACGCGCTTTTGCATCACCGAGCCGAACGACGCGGCGCTGCTGCGAAGGTCCGGCTTTGCCTCCGAGCAAATTCTCATGCTCCGCCCCACGACCGACCCGGACGAGGTGCATATGCTGCTCGACCTGAACGTCATCGCCACGGTGTCAAGCCAGGACGACGCGGCGCTCTTAAACGGCATCGCGCTCCAGCGCGGCGTGGTCGCCGAGGCGCATATCAAGCTCGACACCGGCATGGGGCGCTACGGCTTTCTGCCGTCGGACGTGGACAAGCTCATCCCCATCTACGCCTATATGGACGGCATCGCCATCTCCGGCATCTACACGCACCTGCACTCCGCGTTTTGCAGCAAAAAAGCCACGCGGCTTCAGGCGGCGGCGTTTGACGGCGTGCTGCAGGCCATCAAAAAAGCCGGGTACGAGACCGGCGCGCCCCATATCTGCAACTCGGCGGGGCTGCTGCGCTTCCCCGATCTTGCGATGGGCGGCGTGCGCATCGGCTCGGCGATCTTGGGCAGGCTCAGCTTCAAGGGCAGCTACGGCTTAAAGCGCGTGGGCGTGTGTGAGGCGCCGATCGGCGAGATCCGATGGCTTCCCAAGGGGCACACCTGCGGCTACGGCGCGGCGTGGAAAGCAAAGCACCCCACGCGCATCGCCATCGTGCCCGTCGGCTGGTATCACGGCTTCGGCTGCGAAATGGGGCACGATGTGTTCCGCACGCGCGACCAGCTCCGCGCCGCTCTGTCGGCGCTCGCGGGCATTTTCCGCCGCAAGGCGTATTACGTCACGCTCGGCTCGCAGCGCTGCAAGGTGCTCGGGCACATCGGGATGCTACACACCGTCATCGACGTGACGAAGGTCAAATGCGCCCTCGGCGACCGCGTGCAGATGAATATCAACCCCTTGATGTTAAAGGGTATGGACGTTGTATTTAGGTGAGCAGCGCCGCGCGATTGTGTCCCAGCTCTTTTTTCTAGTAAATATGTGAGGCTTTCTTATGAGTGATTTAATTGCCGCCGTCGCCACCGGCTGGGTGCGCGCCGGGATCGGCATTCTGCGCCTGTCGGGGGACGGCTGCATCGAGGCGGCGGAGGCGGTGTTCCGCGCAAAAAGCGGCAAGCCCCTGCGCGCGCTTTCGCCGGGCAGACTTACGCTCGGCACGCTCTTTGACGAGCAGGCGCGCCCCATCGACCAGTGCGTCGCCGTCGTATTCCGCGCGCCGCATTCGTATACCGGCGAGGACGCGGTGGAGTTTCAGTGCCACGGCTCGCCCGCCGTGCTCGCGGCGGGGCTGCGGGCGCTGTTTGCAAACGGCTTCCGGCAGGCGCTCGCGGGCGAGTTCACGCGCCGCGCGTTTTTGAGCGGGCAGATGGACCTGACGCAGGCGGAGGCGGTCATCGACCTCATCGACGCCGAAACGCCCGACGCCGCCGCCAACGCCGCCGGGCAGGTCGGCGGCGCGCTGCGGCGCAAGATCGAGCCGCTGTACGACGCGCTGTGCGGCATCTGCGCGCATTTTCACGCGGTTCTGGACTATCCCGACGAGGATATTGACCCCTTCCAGTTGGAAAATTTCCGCAAAACGCTTGAGGACGTGCGCCAGTCGCTCATCGCGCTGCTGTCCACCTGCGCGCGCGGGCGGCGGCTGAAGGGCGGCGTGCGCGCCGCCATTCTCGGCAGCCCGAACGTCGGAAAATCGAGCCTGCTCAACGCCCTGTGCGGCTATGACCGCGTGATCGTCACGAACGTCCCCGGCACAACGCGCGACACCGTGGAGGAATCCGTCACGCTGGGCAGGCATCTGCTGCGCCTTCTCGACACCGCCGGTATCCGCGACACGGACGATACTGTCGAGCGCCTCGGCGTCACGCGTGCCGAGCACGCCGCGCAGGAGGCGGAGCTGGCGCTGCTCGTGTGTGACGGCAGCCGCCCCTTAAACGAAGAGGACGAACGCGCCATCCGCGTCGCGCTGAGTGCGCCGCGCACCATCGCGCTGCTCAATAAATCGGATCTTCCTCAGTGCGTGCAGCCGTCCGACCTGCCGTTTGATCTCGTCGTGCCCATCAGCGCCAAAAACGCCACGGGACTCGACCTCATGGAGCAGGCGCTGGACCTCGCCTTCCCGCATGAGAGCGCCCCGTGCGACGGCGGCATCCTCACGAACGCCCGCCAGTCCGGCGCGCTCGTGCGCGCGGGCAAGGCGATCGACTGCGTGCTTTCGTCCATGGACGCCGGGATGACGCCCGACGCGGTGCTGCTCGACGTGGAGAGCGCCATGCAGGCGCTCGGCGAGGTCACGGGGCGTGTCGTGCGGGAGGATATTACAAACGAAATTTTTTCGCGCTTTTGCGTGGGTAAATGAGGCATTTTTATGATCTATCTGGACAATTCTGCCACCACCAAGCCGTGCGCCGCGTGCGTGGAGACGATGCAGCACCTGCTGCTGCGCGCGTGGGGCAACCCCTCGTCCGTCCACCAGCTCGGCATTGACGCCGAGCGCTGCCTGCGCACCGCGCGCGGGCAGGTCGCCAAAGCGCTGGGCGCGGAGGAGGGGCGCGTGTTCTTCACCTCCGGCGGCACAGAGGCGGATAACTGGGCGATCTTCGGCACAGCCGAGCGCCTTGCCAAGCGCGGCAGGCACATCGTCACCACCGCCGTGGAGCACCACGCCGTGCTCCACCCGATGCAGAAATTGGAATCGCGCGGCTTTGAGGTCACCTACCTTCCGCCGGACGAGACGGGCTTCGTCTCTGTAGAGAAATTGGAGGCGGCGCTGCGCCCGGATACGATTCTGGTGTCCGTCATGATGGTCAATAACGAAACGGGCGCGGTCATGCCCATCCGCGACATGATCCGCGCCACGCGCCGCAAAAGCCCCCTTGCGCTGTTCCATACCGACGCCGTGCAGGGCTTTTTCAAGCTGCCGTTCCAGGCAAAAACGCTCGGCGCGGACCTCATCTCCATCTCCGGGCATAAAATTCACGCCGCCAAGGGCGTGGGCGCGCTGTACGTCCGCCCCGGTCTGCCGCTGCCGCCGCTGATTCTGGGCGGCGGGCAGGAGCAGAATTTCCGCTCCGGCACGGAGAATCTGCCCGGCATCTGCGGCTTCGGCGCGGCGTGCGCCGCGCAGCTCCCGACGCTTACGCAGGACATCGCCCATATGACCGCCCTGCGCGACGCCTCCCGCGAAAAGCTCGCGCAAGTGCCGGGTCTGGTGCTCATCGGAAAGCAGGACGCGCCGCACATCGTGAACCTCGCCCTCCCGCACCTGCGCTCACAGGGCATCATCAACTGTTTGCAGGACCGCGAGATCTACGTCTCCGCCGGCTCTGCCTGCTCCCGCGGTCACCGCAGCCATGTTTTAGAGGCGATGCACCTTCCCCCCGCCACCATCGACGGCTCGATCCGCCTCTCCTTCTCGGCGGAAAATACAGAGGAAGACATCGACGCGCTGGTCGAAGCCCTCCTCGCCGCCAAGCAAACCCTCAAAGGCTAAAACGACCCCCGCCCGCAAATGCGGGCGGGGGTTGCACTATCCATGGCTTCCCCCTGGGGGGAAGCTGTCGGCGAAGCCGACTGATGAGGGGAAGGGTGGTACGTTTTGAGCTGCTGCCGCGTTTCGTCGTAACGTAGGGGAGGGGCTTGCCCCTCCCGCCGGTACAATGCAGCAAATTTGTTCGCACCATGCGAATCCGCGCGCACCCTTGTAGGGGCGGACGCCTCTGTCCGCCCGGCAGGACGCACCTGCAAAAACGAATGTACCATCGGCGAACCCGTAAAACATTTGTAGGGGTCGATGCCCACATCGACCCGTATGGGGCACGTCCGTTTTTATGAAACGCTACTGCAAACTCGCAATTGCCCCACGGGCGGACAGGGTCGTCCGCCCCTACAAGGATGTTACGAGGTCGCTGAACATTGTGCAATTTTGCAATTGCATTCTGCCGGGGAGAGCGCGGCATCGACCCCTACGGACGTTATACGAGGTTGCCGTTCGTTGTACGTTTTTGCAATTGCATACCGCGCGGGCGGGGTAGAACCCCGCCCCTACGGCGAATAATTACTTCTTACCTATCCTGCCCCGTCCCTACGTTACGACGAAACGTGAAACAGCCAAAAACCAAGCGCCCGCCGGGGAAATTCCCCGGCGGGCGCACTTTATTTTATCTTCGATAGCCGATGGCGCGGCTGATATTCTGCGCAGCAGTATCCAGCGCGGCGACGGACGGCAGCAGCCGCTCCTGCGGCAGAAGCCCGACGCAGCCGACGGCGTAGGCGACGCGTCCGCTCACGTCCCGCACCGGGACGGACACCGACCGCAGCCCCAGCTTATACTCGCCGTTTTCCAGCGCGTAGCCCTGTTGGCGAATTTGCTCCAGCTCCGGCAGGAGCTGCTCGGCGTGCGTGAACGTGTTAGGCGTGAACGCCGTCAGCTCGTTCGTGCGCAGGATGTGCCGCGTCTCCGACGCGGTCAGGTTCGCCAGAAACAGCTTCCCCTGCGACGTGCAGTGGATGGGCAGGCGCGCGCCGACCTCGGACACGACGCGCAGGCTGTCGCGGCTCTCCTCCTCGGCGAGCGTGACGACCGCGCCGCGGTCGAGCACCGACAAAAACACCGACTCGCCCAGCACGCGGCACGCCTCCTGCATATACGGGCGCGCGAGCGCGGCGATGTTCCACGCGTTTGACACCGCGCTGCCGTATTCAAACAGCCGGATGCCCAGCCAGTAGCGCCCGTCGTTGCCCTGCTCGATCAGACCGCCGGCACGCATGGTCGTGAGCAGCCCGTGGATGGTGCTCTTCGGCCAGCCGAGCTGCCGGTGCAGCTCCGTCAGCGCCATCGGATGCCCCGTTTCGGTCAGCAGATCCAGCAGGCGCACCGCCTTTTCGACCGAATGGATTGTTTTCCCTTCTACCTCCGGCATTGCCGCACGCCCCTCTCGCTTTTTTGTCAGTATACCAAATTTTTCGCGCCTTCGCAAGAAAAATTTCGCCATCAGCGAAACGCATTCGCGCAAATTCGCCCATCGCGCACGGCGGGATAGTTTTGCACGCATTGGGGCATAGTAGTACCGCATTTTGTAACGAAAGGACTTGCGATCATGGCAAAACGTATTCTGGATTCCACGCCGGTCCGCGACGGCTATTTTATGCCGGCGGAGTTCGCGCCGCAGGACGGCGTGTTTATGATCTGGCCCGAGCGCCCGGACAACTGGCGCGACGGCGCAAAGCCCGCGCAGTCGGCGTTCTGCGCGGTGGCGGCGGCGATCGCGCAGTTTGAGCCGGTGACGATGCTCGTGTCGAACGCGCAGTTTGAAAACGCGCGGGCGCGGCTGCCGGAGGCGGTGCGCGTGGTAGAGTGCACGACGGATGACGCGTGGGTGCGCGACTGCGGACCGACGTTCCTCATCGACGCCAAGGGCGGCCGCCGCGCCGCCGACTGGCGCTTTAACGCCTGGGGCGGACTGTACGACGGGCTGTACTTCCCGTGGGCGAACGACGACCGCGTCGCGCAGAAGATCTGCGAGCTGACAAACACCGATTCCTACCGCACGGACGGCTTCGTCCTGGAGGGCGGCTCTATTCATGTGGACGGCGAGGGCACGGTGCTCACGACGGAGATGTGCCTGCTCTCGCCGGGGCGCAACCCCGAGCTTGACAAGCACGCCATTGAAAAAATGCTCTGCGCGTACCTCGGCTGCGAAAAGGTGCTGTGGCTGAAGGACGGCATCGATCCCGACGAGACGAACGGGCACATTGACGACGTGGCGTGCTTCATCCGCCCCGGCGAGGTTGCGTGCATCTGGACGGACGACAAAAACCACCCGTTTTACGAACAGGCGCGCGCGGCATATGACGCGCTGACGCGCATGACGGACGCAAAGGGGCGCGCGCTGAAGGTCCACAAGCTGTGCCTGACGAAAAAGCCGTGCTTGCTGCACGGCGCGGACACCATCGACCGCGTGGCGGGCAGCATCCCGCGCGAAAGCGGCGAGGTCGCCATCGCGTCGTATATGAACTTTTTGATCGTGAACGGCGGCGTGATCGTGCCGCAGTATGACGATGAAAACGACGCGCTCGCGCTCTCGCAGGTGCAGGCGATGTTCCCGGAGCGCAGGGTCGTGGGCGTCTCCACGCGCGAGATCGCCTACGGCGGCGGCAACATCCACTGCATCACGCAGCAGCTCCCGCGCGCGTGAGGTAGAGCGATGGAGAAAAAAGTCAGCTTTGTAAAATGCGTGCTGTTCACCATTTGCAGCGTGCTCGTGCTCGACTCGCTCGCCGCCGCGCCCGCGCGCTTCGGCACGCCGTCGCTCACGATGTGGGTGGTGATGGCGGTGCTCTTTTTCATACCGTATGGGCTGCTGTCGGCAGAGCTTGGCAGCACCTACCCCGACGACGGCGGCATCACCTCATGGGTCACGCGCGCGTTCGGCGAGCATCTGGGCGTGCAGACCGGCTGGTTTTACTGGATCAATGTCGCGTTCTGGATGCCGGCGGTGTTCGTGACGTTCGCGTGGTGGCTGAGCTATTCGTTCTTCCCCGCCGCGCCGCCGCTGGTGATGGCGGGCATCGCCGTGGCGATGTGCTGGGTGATCGTGGGCATCGGTATCCGCGGCGTGGAGCTGTCGGTCACGGTGACGGCGATCGCGTCGTATGCGAAAATGGCGATCCTGCTGCTGTTCGGCGTGCTCGGCGCGGTGTATTTCGTGCGGTACGGCTCGGCGCACTCGTTCCGGGCGCAGGATCTTATGATCGGCTCGCTGGGAAATTTATCGTCCGGCGTAGCGGTCATCGCGTATAATCTGCTCGGCTTTGAGCTGATCGGCTCGATCGGCAGCAAGATCGAAAACCCCGGCAAGACCGTCCCGCGCATGACGATTTTGGCGGGCGCGGTCATCACATTTTTGTACCTGCTCGGCACGTTCGGGATGCTGGTGGCGCTGCGCGACATCGACGAAATGGACGGCTTTTACAACGCCCTCGCGGTGCTCTGCTCGGTGTTCGGACCGGCACAGAAGCCGGTTCTGGACGTGCTGGTCGTCATTTCGTGCCTGACGCTGGTGTCGAATATGCTCTCGTGGACGCTCGGCGCGAACGAGAGCCTCATCGCGGCGGATCTCGACCGACGCTCGCGCTTTCTCGGCAAACGCAGCGCAAAATACGGCACGGCAAAAAATCTGTACCTCCTCATGGGGCTTTTGTCCACCGTGCTGCTGCTGCTCAATTTCGCCTTCGGCTCGTCGGACGCGAACGCGGTGTTCTGGGACGTTTTGTCGTTCTCGTTCGTCATTTTCCTCATCCCGTACCTGTTTCTCTTCGCGGCAGCGGTGCGCCTGCGCTACAAAGACCCGCAGACGCCGCGCGTCTACCGTGTGCCGGGCGGCAAATTCGGCGTGTGGCTGTGCGCGGGGCTGTGCACGCTGTGCGTGCTGACGGGCATCTTTTTCCTGTTTTTTGACGACGCGCGCAGCGGCAACTATTTCGCCCTCGGCGTCAAGCTCGTCGGGACGCTCCTGTGCGTGCTGACCGGCGAATGGCTCTACCGCGAAAAACCGGCGAAAGCCGAATAATTGGAGGCGTATTTATGGCAAATAAACGCGATTTCATCACCACGCAGGATTTTTCCAAGCAGGAGCTGCTGGACATCATCGACCTGTCGCTGCTGCTCAAAAAGTGCATCGCGCGGGGCTATTACCCGCCGCTGCTCAAAAATAAGACGCTCGGCATGATCTTTCAGCAGTCGTCCACGCGCACGCGCGTGTCGTTCGAGACGGCGATGGAGCAGCTCGGCGGGCACGCGCAGTACCTCGGCCCGGGCATGATCCAGCTCGGTGGACATGAGACCATCGGCGACACGGGCAGGGTGCTGTCGTATCTTGTCGATGTGGTCATGGCGCGCGTGATCGAGCACAAAACGGTCGTGGAGCTGGCGCGCGCGTGCCGCGTGCCGGTGCTGAACGGCATGTCGGACTACAACCACCCCACGCAGGAGATCGGCGACCTGTGTACGATCGTCGAAAACCTGCCTGCGGGCAAGCGGCTGGAGGACTGCAAGGTCGTGTTCGTGGGCGATGGGACGCAGGTGTGCGCGTCGCTCGGCATGATCTGCACGCATCTGGGGATGCACTTTGTGCACTACGGCCCGGAGGCGCACCAGCTCGGCGCGGACGTGCGCGCGATCTGGGAGGAAAACTGCCGCGAGAGCGGCGGGAGCTGGCAGTCAACCGACGACCGCGCGGCGGTGCGCGGCGCGGATTTCATCTACACGGACGTGTGGTACGGGCTGTATGAAAACGAAATGCCGAAGGAAGAACGCGTGCGCGTGTTCCAGGATTATCAGGTCAACCGCGAGCTGATGCAGCTCGGCAATCTCGGCTGCAAATTCCTGCACTGCCTGCCCGCCACGCGCGGCGAGGACGTGACCGACGAGGTCATCGACAGCGCCGCGTCGCTCTGCTGGGAGCAGGCGGGCAACCGCCTGACCGCCATGCGCGGGCTGCTGGTGTGGCTCACAAGGGATAAAAAAGCGCCGCTCGCGGAAGAAACCGCGGCGGTGCAGGCAGAGTTGGAAAGTTTTTTGGAGGAAAAGGGGTTGGCATAAAAGCGCCGTTGGCGGTGCAACGCAGAATCCGACGCGTTTGTTGGGGGTTAAACGCAAAATCCGCCAGATTTGCGTAGGGGCGGGGTTCTACCCCGCCCGCTGGTGGGCAGTACGGATTTGCCGAAGGGTTTTTGAAAACGGGTTGCCTACTGCGCGGGAGGGGCAAAGCCCCTCCCCTACGCGTTTTGTTGGAAATTTATGCAAACCCGATAGGTTTGCGTAGGGGCGGGGTTCTACCCCGCCCGCTGGTGGGCAGTACGGATTTGCCGAAGGGTTTTTGTGAGCGGCAATGCCCGCTGCGCGGGAGGGGCAGAGCCCCTCCCCTACGCGTTTATTGGGGGTTAAATGCAAAATCCGCCAGATTTGCGTAGGGGCGCGTTCAATCAATATGCAGGCGGTCCAATTCCCATTTTAGGGGGTTTTCTTCGATATACCGCAAAATCTCGGTGCGATCGAAATCGCAGCGGATGGCGTGGTCGTGATATGACCGCTGCCAGATGTGTCGTCCCGGCATGCCACAGAGGGCGTTGATGCGTTTGGTCGTGATGGATTTCCATGCGCCGACCACATTTTCCAGTGGGCGGGCAGTTTCTGACAGGGAAATGACCAGATGCACATGATTCGGCATAATGGTATAGGCGGTGATGTGCAATTTGTCGAGTTCCTCTTTGCAGATCGTACCAACGGGGGAGAGAAGCATTTTGCCGTTTTGGACCTCGCCGAGGAGTTTTGCGCGGTTTTCCGTGCAGATGGTCACGAAATATTCGCCGGGCGTTGCGTAATCGTAGCCGGGGATGCGAGGCGATTTTCGTTTTGGGAGGTCCATGAGGATTCCCCTTTCGTTTTTTATTTATTATAACACGGGTGCGTAAGTTTGTGGGGGTAAACGCAAAATCCGCCAGATTTGCGTAGGGGCGGGGTTCTACCCCGCCCGCTGGTGGGCAGTACGGATTTACCGAAGGGTTTTTGTGAGCAGCAATGCCTGCTGCGCGGGAGGGGCAGAGCCCCTCCCCTACGCGTTTATTGGGGGTTAAACGCAAAA
>CAKUED010000027.1 GCA_934646005.1 uncultured Oscillospiraceae bacterium | reverse complement strand
TCGATGGCGGGCGTATCGAGCGGGGTAAAGCCGTACAGACTGTACGTTTTGCGCAAAACCTCCATGATCGCCTCCATCTGAAGCTGCGGCGCGGGCAGCAGCTCCATAAACCCGGAGAGCGTGTGCGGTCTGATCTGTGCCATAGTGTTACCTCTTATATATAAAGTGTTCGTTTTTGAGTTGCATTGCCAGTCGAGCCGTAGGGGCGGGGTTCTACCCCGCCCGCGCGGTATAACATTGCAAATTTGAATGAGCCAATGCGAAACGGCACGCACCCGTAGGGGCGGACGCCTCTGTCCGCCCGGCAGGACGCACCCGCAAACACGGATGCACCAATGCGGACACGCACACCGTTTGTAGGGGTCGATGCCCACATCGACCCGTGCGGTGGGCACGTCCGTTTTTATGAAACGTTGCGGCAAAACCGATCGTGCCCTACGGGCGGACAGGGTCGTCCGCCCCTACAGGACGTTTTGCGTTTTCGCCGATGGTTTTTGCAATTTTGCGATTGCATTCTGCCGGGGAGAGCGCGGCATCGACCCCTACGGGGATTTTGCGTTGTCGCCGTTCGTTGTGTGTTTTTGATGGTGCGTCCTGCGCGGGCGGGGTAGAACCCCGCCCCTACGGCGTGTTTGATAGATTTTAAGAGGTCACGGGGCGCGTCCTGTCACGAAAAAAGATACTCCCACCCCATATCCATGGGACGAGAGCATCGTTGCTTCGTGGTGCCACCCAGGTTCAGAGGGGCTTGCCCTCCCTTGTGTGCCGCCTGTTTCGGGGCGGCTGCCGGCGATTTCGGCGCGGTGCGCCTTATACGCGCGCTCGGCGGATGTCCTTCGCGCCCGCTGCCGGAGGGAGCTTTCAGCATCTGCTCCCCTCTCTGACCGGCGTCCGGCGGTACTGCTTCCGCGTCACAGCGATGATGAACTTTTAGCGAAGTCCGCGGTTCTGGCGGTTGACCATACGCCAGTCGAGGTCGCCGCGCTGGAGTCCCAGGATCAGCATTTCCGCCGACGCGAGGTTCGTTGCGCACGGGACGTTATAGGTGTCGCACAGGTGGAGCGTGCGGATCAGGCGCTGATCCTCCCACGGGTCGTTGTCGTTGGGGTCGGAGAACATCAGCACGAGGTCGATCTCGTTATACGCGATGCGCGCGTCGATCTGCTGATGCCCGCCCTGATTTTTCGACAAAAACAGCGACACCGGCAGCCCCGTTGCCTCGGACACCAGCCGCCCGGTCGCCGCCGTGGCGGAGAGACTGTGCTTGGAAAGAACGCTTTTATAGGCGGTGCAGAACTGGACCATCAGCTCTTTTTTCTTATCATGTGCCATCAGGGTGATATTCATAAAGAAGCTCCTTTCCGTTAATACAGTTTTTAGGGCTTCACCGCGCAATTCGGCAAGCAGATTCGGCGAGAGATTTTTCGTCAAGTCAAGGTTTGAAAAGTGCAGGAATACTTTGTGTATTTCAAACTTTTCAAACCGCAGAATTGGCGGAAAAGATCCGCCGAAGCGCGCCGACGCAATTGTGCGGTGACGCCCCACAATTAAAGATGCAGCAGCGGCATTTTTTTGCCGCACAGCCGCCGCGCGATGTTCAGGCACGCGCGCGCCGCGCCGCGCCCGGTGTACTGCACCAGCGGCAGACCCTCTGCCGCCGCGAGCGTAACGCTTGCGTCCTCCGGGACGATGCCGAGCAGCGGCAGCCCGACGGTATCCATCACGTCGTCGATGGTGGCGCACATTTTACCGAACATCCGCGCGCTCACGCGGTTGACGATCAGCCGCGCGGGGATGGCGCGCTGCTGCAAAAGAAGCTCGGTCGCGTGCGCGGCGTCCCGCAGCGAGGCAGGGTCGCCATTCGACACCACCACGGCCTCATCCACAAAGCGTGTCGCCAGCGCAAAGCCCGCGCCCACGCCCGCCGGGGCGTCGATGAGCACCCAGTCGAACTGCTCGCGCGCTTCTTCCAACAGCCTGCCGAACTGCGCGGGGTCGATGCCCTCCGGCAGTTCTGTGACCGGCGCGGTGAGCAGGTACAGATTCGGGATGACGGCGCTCTCCGCCGCCTGCTGAAGCTCGTATTCTCCGCGCATGACCGCCGTAAATGGCAGCACGGCTTCCTGACTCATGCCCAGCGAGATGTCCAGATTGCGCAGCCCCAGGTCGGCGTCGATGCACAGCACACGCAGCGAATCGGCAGCCAGACAGCTTGCGATCCCGGCGCACAGCGACGTTTTGCCCGTGCCGCCCTTGCCGGAGATCACCGCCAGGACTGTGCCCATGCCGCATCCCGCCTTCCGTCCAGAATGAAACCATTATATACGACGCGGGCGGTAAATTCAATACAGTCGCGCTAAAAAATGCGGTCTGTTTTGCACAAAACACCCATAAGCTGGAACGGGAGGAGATCATATGAACAAACGCTGCCTGCAAAGCTTCTGTGCCGCCCTGATGATCTTTGCCGCGCTCATCCGCGCCGCCGTAGCGGTGGGACTGGACGGCGCGGCGCAGACGGACGCCGAAACGCCCGCGCCCGTCTGGATGCTCATCGTGGAGCGGGACGCGCCCGCCGAAACGCCGCTGGTCGAAGAAGAGCCCACGCCGGAGGTCGTCGAAGAACTGCCGGACGAGCCTGCCGAATTTGTGTCGGACTTCACCGACGCCGAGGCGGACGCCATCGAGCTTTCCGGCGCGTGCAGCTACAGCGTGGACAAGCGGGCACTGCTGCGCCAGCCGACCACGCTCGACTTCTCGCAGGACGGACCGAAGGTTTTGATCGTACACACGCACTCGTGCGAGGCGTATACGCCGACAAGCGCGTGGGATTACGAGGCGAGCGACTCTTACCGCACGCGCGACGAGACGCGCTCCGTCATCCGCGTGGGGAGCGAAATTCAGGCGGTTTTGGAGGACGCGGGCATCGAGACCATCCACGACACCGCCCTCAACGACGACCCGGCGTACAGCGGCGCGTATGCGCGGATGCTCACGACCATCGAGGAGTATCTGGCGCGGTATCCGTCCATCCAGATGGTGCTGGACGTCCACCGCGACGCGGTGGAAAACCCCGACGGCACGCAGGTGTGCTACACGACGGAGCTGGACGGCGAGCGCTGCGCGCAGGTCATGCTCGTCGTCGGCACGGACGAGGGCGGTCTGGAGCACCCGAACTGGCGCGAAAATCTCGCCAACGCCCTCAAATTACAGGCACTTCTAAATCGCAGCTATCCCGGTCTCTGCCGCCCGATCGACCTGCGCACCGAGCGCTTTAACGCGCACACCAGCCCCGGCGCGCTGCTGGCGGAGTTCGGCGCGGCGGGCAACACGCTGCCGGAAGCCATCCGCGCGGGGCGGTGCTTTGCGCAGGGTGTGGCGGAATTTATTCAGGCAGCAGCGCGCACAGACGCGTGAGCGCCGCGCCTGCCGTCTCGGGACTGAGGTCGGCATAGTGCAGCACGATGCAGCCCCGCGCCGACTCCGGCGGCGTTTGCAGATAGAAAGAACTGAGCAATTCTGCTTCCAGCCCCGCCTGCGCCAGCAGCTCCGCCAGACGCTCATCCGGCAGCGCCGTGCGCACGCGCAGCAGCAGATGCAGCCCCGCGCCCGCGCCCAAAACCTCGAACCGTTCGGCGCACGGCGGCGCGGCGAGCTGCGCCAGAAGCTGCTCGCGCACGGTGCGGTAATATTTTTTTGCCCGCGTCAGGTGCTTTTCAAACCACCCGCCGGATAAAAACCGCGCCAGCGTGAACTGCTCGAACGACGGCACGGTGCAGCTATAAAAGCCCATCGTCTGCTGCCAGCGCGGCAGAAGCTGCCGCGGCAGGATCAGATAGCTGATGCGCAGCGACGGCGAGAGCGTTTTGGAGAATGTGTTGAGATATAAAACGCGCCCGCAGGGGTCCATGCTCTGAAGCGGCGGGATGGGCAGCCCCGAAAAGCGGAACTCGGCGTCAAAATCGTCCTCGATCACCCAGCGCTCCGCGTCCTCCGCCAGCCAGCGCAGGATCTGCTGCCGCCGCGCAATGGGCATCACCGCGCCGGTGGGGTACTGGTGCGCGGGCGAGATGTGCAGCACCTGCGCGCCGCTCTCCCGCAGCGCCTGCGGCAGCACGCCGTCGCCGTCCATCGCGAGCGGGCAGACCGCTACGCCGTTTGAGCAATACACGCGCGCGAGCTTGCGGTGACCCAGCAGCTCCGCGCCGTAGCGCCGCGTGCGCCCCAAAAACTGAATGAGCAGGTTGTAAAAATACTCCGTGCCGGAGCCGATGAACACCTGCTCCGGCGCGACCTTCATCCCGCGCAGCCTGCCGAACTCCGCTGCAATGGCGCAGCGCAGCGCCCACACGCCCGCGCCGGGCACGCTCTCCAGCAGCGCCGGTCGGTCCTCCAGCAGCACCGTGCGCATCAGCCGCGCCCACACCGAAAACGGAAACAGCGCCGCCGACGGCGTTTCAGCCGTCTCCGCCGGCGCGGGAGCGGGTGCGCTCTGCACCGGCGGTGTGGCTGCCGGCGCGGGCAGCGGCGCGAGATGCTCGGCGTAGTAGCCGGAGCGCTGCCGCGCGGTGATGTAGCCCTCGGCGAGGAGCTGCGCGTAGGCGGTCTCCACCGTGATCTTGCTCACGGACAGGTGCTCCGCCAGCGCGCGCTTGGACGGCAGCCGCTCCCCGCCCGCGATCGCGCCGGTGAGCAGATCCTGCCGGATGGCGCGGTAGAGCTGTTCATACAGCGGCGTTTTGCCGCCGTGTTCGAGTTCGTATGTCCGTATCATAAAACTGACCCTGTAAAATATTATAGTTTTGGCAATTTCTAAAATGCCAGTTTCCGCTATAATCATAGGCACAGAGGGGCAGAATGTCAAGTCATGCCCTGCGTACAGGGAGGAAATTTCCATGAAGAAAGAGAATCAGAGTATTTACAGAATCACGTTTACCGCCGTGATGGCGGCGATCGTCTGCGTCGTCACGTTCCTGCGCTTCCCGCTGCTGGGCTCGAAGGTGCACTTTGCCAACGCGATGTGCCTGCTGTCGGGTATGCTGCTGGGTCCCGTGTTCGGCGGGCTGGCGGCGGGTCTCGGCTCGGCGCTCTATGACGCGCTGTTCGGCGGCTACGATCTTGCGAACTGCCTCATCACGTTCGTGTCGAAATTTGCCATGGCGTGGGTGTGCGTGATGATCGCGCAGCCGAAAAAAGAGGGCAAGGGGCTGCACGCGCGCGTCGTCCTCGGCAGCATCGCGGGCGCGCTGAGCTATGTGGTGCTGTATATGCTCAAAACATTCATCTACCAGCGCTTTGTCTACGGCTACCCGATGGATACGACGTGGGCGACCATGCTCTCCAAGCTCCCCGCCTCGCTCATCAACGCCGTCGCCGCGTTCATCGCCGCGCCGATCCTGTACGCCGCCGTGCGTCCGGCGCTCAAAAACGCGGGACTTCTCAAAAAGCTGTGATGGCGTACCGGCGTATTTTAAGCGTGCAGGATATTTCCTGCGTGGGGCAGTGCTCGCTCACGGCGGCGCTGCCCATTTTGTCCGTGTGCGGTCTGGAGACGGCGGTGCTGCCCACGGCGGTGCTCTCCACGCACACGGGCGGCAGCTTCGCGGGCTCGGGCTATACGTTCCGCGACCTGAGCGATGACATCCCCGCCATCTGCGCGCATTGGAGGCGCGAGGGCATCCGCTTTTCGGCGGTCTGCACCGGCTATCTCGGCAGCCCCCGGCAGGTGGAGGACGTGCTGGCGCTGATGGAGGACCTGCTGCTGCCGGGCGGCGTGCGCATCGTCGATCCGGCAATGGCGGACGGCGGGCGCTTGTATGCGGGTCTGCCGGAGGAGCTCGTGCCCGCGATGGCGCGGCTGGCGTTTTCGGCGGATGTGATCCTGCCGAACCTCACCGAGGCGGCGCTGCTGACGGGGCTGCCGTACCGCAAGGTATGTGCGGAAGCGTATGCGCGGGAGCTGACCGACGCACTGCTCGCGCGCGGCGCGAAAACGGTCGTCCTCACCGGCGTCCGCCGAGACGATCAGACCACAGGCGTCGCCGTGCGCACGCCGGACGCGTTTCAGCTCTATACGCACGCGCGCGTGGAGCGCGTCTGCCACGGCACAGGCGACATCTTCACCGCCGCCTTCACCGGCGCGTACCTGCGCGGGCAAAGCGCGTTTGAAGCCGCCAGGCTTGCCGCCGATTTCACGCTGGAGTGCATTAGAAAAACCATGGATGACCCCGAACATTGGTACGGCGTGAAATTTGAGCTGGCGCTGCCGTGGCTCATGAAACGGTTGGGCGAATGATCTTAGTCGTAACACAGGGGAGGGGCAAGCCCCGCCCGCGCAGGATGCACCTACAAATCTGCACGATGTACGGCGACCTCGCATGATGTCCGTAGGGGTCGATGCCCACATCGACCCGGCAATGTGCAATCACAAAATTGCACACGCCATCGGCGAAACCGTAAAACGCTCTGTAGGGGCGGACGACCCTGTCCGCCCGTTGGAGCAACCGCAAATTTGCCGCAGCGTATCGTAAAAACGAACGTGCCCCGTGCGGGGAGAGCGCGGCATCGACCCCTACAAACGTTGTGCGGATTTGCATCGGTGCGTTTGTGTTCGCGGGTGCGCACCGCCGGGCGGACAGGGTCGTCCGCCCCTACGGGTGCGTTCGTATTCACATTGGTGCATTCAATCTTGCAGCGTTGTACCGCGCGGGCGGGGTAGAACCCCGCCCCTACGCAGATTTGTTAGATCCTGCGAGATCGCCGATGGTGTGTGCGGGTTTGCAACGTTGTGCTGCGCAATCCTTCAGTCGCCTTCGGCGACAGCTCCCTTTACACAAGGGGGGCTTTGGTGCGGTGCAAACTTGCAACAGCGGGTGGGGCAAGCCCCGCCCCTACGTTACGACGAAAATCGCCAAATATGCAAAACCCCGCCCCTTCTGTTTAGAAGGGGCGGGGTCTCATTTCATTCAATTCCCCGACGTGGGGTCGTAATTCTTGCCGAATTTCAGATCGGTGAATTTGATCGTGGCGCTTTCGGGGTGCGAGGGGGCGGCGGGGGCGGGGGCGGGTTTGGTATCGTCCGGACCGACCAGCTTTTCCAGATTCTCCGAAATTTCGCTGGCGATCTCCTGCGCCGACTCCGCCGGGGCGGCGGGGGCAGCCGGCTCGTGCGCCTGCCAGTCATAGGGCTTTTCGTGCGCGGGCTTTTCCGGCTGCGGCTGCTCGACGGCAGCCTCCTGCCTGAGGTCGCGGTTTTTGAGCGTCTCCAACAGGTCCAGATGCCCGCGGATGTCCTGCTCGATCACGTCGATGAAGTTCAGCGCCGTCTGCCGCGCGCAGCGCAGGCGCTCCTGCTCCTCGGCGAGCTGAGAGTCCAGCGAGGTCTGCTCGGCGTTTTGCAGCATCGCGGCGCACTTGCGCTCCGCCTCGGCGACCATCTGGTCGCACCTCTGCTGCGCCGCCGCCAGCGCCTGCTGCGCGCCGGACTGCTGCTGGCGCAGCTCCTCAAATTTTTCCACCAGCACGCGCAGCTTGGCGCGCAGGGTGTCATTTTCTTTATACAGGGCGATATAATCGTCCGTCAGCGGTTCAAGAAACGCATCGACCTGCTGCATATCGTAGCCGCCGAAGACCGCCTTGGAGAACGTCTGCTCCTGAATTTCCTGCGGTGTAAACATTGATATTCCTCCTGGACAATGGTCTGCTTACAGATACAGCCCGCTGTTCTCCAGCTCGTCGATCAGATCGCCCACGATGTCCACGTTGTAGGGCGTGATGATGTAGGTGCTGATGGCGATCTTTTTGATCTTGCCGTCGAGCGCGTAGGCGCAGCCGGACAGAAAATCGACCAGCCGCCGCGCGACGTCCTTGTTCGTCGCCTCCAGATTGAGCACGACCGCGTGCTTGCTGCGCAGATGGTCGGCGATGTCGGACACGTTATCAAAGCGGTCGGGCTTGACCAGAACCACCTGCATCTGCGCGGTGGTGTGGATGTTCACGACCTTGCTGCCGCCGGGCGTGCGGCGGGCAGACGGAGTCTGACCCAGATCCGACGTATCAAAGTCGGAAAAAGACGACGGCGCTGCCGAGCTCGCGGCGCTGGACGCGCTGCGGCGGGAGGAGCGGGCGGGCTTGACGTCCTCGTCGAAATCGTCAAATTCGTCGTCCTCGCTGTACGGCTTCGCCAGCTTTTTCAGTTCATCCATGAATCCCATGATGGTTTCCTCCAGTATTCCTAATCAGGTGTTAAGCGTCAGTTGATAAGGGTACGCACGCTTGTCGGCTGGTTTGGAACGCCGTCTGCTGCGTTATCGTCCTTGACTTGCGACCGCAAGCCTGCGTCCTCTGCCTTGCAGGCGACGCCCCAAACCAGCCGACAAGTCCTTCGGAGTTTTTCGCGGAGGATAAACAACGGCTGGCAAGACAGACGAGGCAGGCGGGCTGACGCCCGCCAACGAGGATAACGCCGCCAGGCGGTGTTTTGCCCCGCGAAAAACCGCGCGTTCCCTTGTCATCTGACGCTATGACGCGCACCGAAAATCGCCGTTCCCACACGGATCATCGTGCTTCCCTCGGCGATGGCGTCGGGATAATCGTCGCTCATGCCCATCGACAGGCATTCCATGGCTACATTATCGTATGTTTTTCCCTTTATGTCAACAAAAAGCTGACGCATTTGTCTAAAAAATATCCGATTATCGCCCGGATGCTCGCTCACGGGCGGGATCGCCATGAGTCCGCACAGCTTCACGCCGGGATAGTCTCCCATTTTTGCCGCAAGCTGGGCGGCTTCGTCTGCGGTAAAGCCCGCCTTGCTCTCCTGCCCGGCGATGTTGACCTCCAATAAAATGCGCTGCACCACGCCGCGCTTTTGCGCCAGCTTGTCGATGGTCTCCAGCAGCTCGATGCGATCGACCGATTCGATCAGGTCCACCGTGCCCACGAGATATTTGACCTTGTTCGTTTGCAGCCGCCCGATAAAATGCAGCGGCTTTCCCGCATACGCCCCCTGCGGCAGCTTCTGCTGAAGCTCCTGCACGCGGTTTTCGCCGCAGCAGTCCACGCCCGCGGCGATCGCCGCGCGCACCGCGTCCGCGTCGTTCATTTTCGTCGCCGCGCAGAGCTTCACTTCTTCCGGCGCGCGTCCGGCATCCCGCGCCGCCCGCGCCATCGTTTCCCGAATGTGTGCAACGTTTTCCGCGATCGTCTTCGCGTCCATTACCCCACGACCTTTCCGTCATACAAGTTTTTCGCGCCCACGAGAATTTCATCCCCGGGCCAGAGGTTTTCTGTTTTTGTCTTGTCCAGCTCCGCAACGTAGCTCTCGCCGTTGTCGTGCAGGATCGAAATGGGCTTCCAGCGCGCCCGCGCGCTCTCTAAAATATACACGCCCGGCTGTCCGCTTTTGTCCACATACACCGCGTCCTTCGGCACGCGCAGCCCCGTGTACTGGATGAACACCACGTCCGCCGACTGCTCGCGCAGGAGCGTGACGCTCTGCATATACTCGCGCGACGAGAGCACCAGCAGGCGGAAGCCCGCCTCGTTCTGCCCCACGCGCTCGACCTTCATGGCGATCTCGCCGTAAAAATCGCGCGCAAACGTCACGCGCACGCTGTCGCCCGCCTCCACGTCCGCAAGCTCACCCGCCGGGATGCTCGTGACAAAATACCAGCGGTCGCCCGTGATGAGCTTGCCCGCCCAAGCCTCGCCCACGTCCTCCGGCGTGAGCACGTCAAACTCGCGCACGGTCATCGTCTCTAATGCCTCCGGCGTGAGGACGCTCTCGTACCCGTCCACCACAGCGGAAAAATAACCCGCCTTCGGCGCGGTGATCTGCGCCGTGTCCTGCTCGGCGGCGCTCTGCAAAATTTGCAGCTCCGTCTGCGCGTTTTCAAGCTGCCGTGTGATGAGCTCCGCGTCGGAATCGCTGCTCTCGCGCCGCAGCACCAAGCCCTTCAGCTCCGCCGCGCCGTCCTGAAGCGAGTTCATGTCCCGCCGCGCAAGATACCGCGTCATCTGCGTGAGCGCGTTGCTGATGGCGGCGTCGAGCTTCGCCTGATCGGCGACGGAGGTCGAGTACTGCCCGGCGTAGCCGAGCTGCTCGATCTGCGCGTGGAGCTGCGCGATACGCGTCTGCCGCGCCTGCGCGTCGGCGGTGAGATAGCCCGTCGCCAAAACCTCGTTTGCCGCCACGCGCGCGCCCTCGGCGGCGGTGATGGCGGTGATGTCATAATCCGACGCGATCGGCGTCTCATCGCGCACGACAAAGCCGGTCGCGTAATAGCCCGCGCCGGCTTCGTACTTGATGGCGGTCGTGGTCGTATAGGGGTCGCGCAGCAAAGTGCTGACGTGATAGCCCAGATACACCACGATCGCCGCCAGAAAGATCCACAATATGAGCGTTGTGTAGCGCTTGCCCTGCTTCATGGCTGCTCCTTTGGCTCGTGCAGGGCGGCGCGCGCGCTCACTCCTGCGTCAGCTTCACGGGGCTCGACGGCGTGATGGTCGAGACGGCGTGCTTATAGATCATCTGCTGCTTGCCGTCGGCGTGCAGCACGATCACAAACTGGTCAAAGCCCGTAATGACGCCGCGAAGCTGAAAGCCGTTCATCAAAAACACCGTCAGCGGCGTGCGGTTCTTGCGGGTCTGGTTCAAAAACTGATCCTGATAATTTTCTGTGTAAGCCATGGGGATCGCTCCTTTTCTGTATGTGATACCCATATCTTACCATTTTCATCCCGCGAAAAAAGGGATTTGCCGTCGCGCGGCGCGAAAAATCGACGCATCGTCGTCGCCCTCACCGCGCACGAGCCAGTGCATATCGGGATTTCGGCGAAACCATGTGAGCTGCCGCTTGGCGTAGTTGCGCGAGCGCTGCTGGATGAGCCGGAACGCATCGTCAACGGCATACTCCCCGCGCAGCGCCGCCGCCAGCTCCTTGTAGCCGATCGCCTGCATGGACGTGGCGGTGTCGGGCACGCCCGATGCCAGCAGCCCGCGCACCTCGTCCTCCAGCCCCGCCGCGCGCATTTTGTCCACGCGGCGGTCGATGCGCTCGTACAGCGCCGCGCGGCTCTCGAAATCCAGCCCCAGCCAGACGGGGGCGTATTTGTCGGGCATGGCGCGCGTGCGCTCGTTGTGGCGGCTGATCGGCTCGCCGGTCTCATAATAGACCTCCAGCGCGCGCACGATGCGCTTTTCATCCGCCGGATGCAGCCGCGCCGCCGTCTCGGGATCGACCTGAGAAAGCTCGCGCAGCAGCGCCTCGCCGCCCTCGCACGCAAGCCGCGCCTGCAATGCCTCGCGCGCGCCCGTCTGCGGCACAGGCGCAAAGGTCCTGCCCGCGATGAGGCTGTCGGCATACAGCCCCGTGCCGCCCACGATGACGGCGATCTTGCCGCGCGACAGAATGTCCTGCACGCACGCGTCCGCCAGGGGCACATATTTTCCGGCGGAAAAATCCTCGTCCGGCTCGCAGACGTCGATCATATGATGCCGCGCCCGCGCAAGCTCGTCCGAAGTGGGCTTCGCCGTGCCGATGTCCATACGGCGGTAGACCTGCATGGAGTCGCACGAGACGATCTCGCCCGAAAGCGCCTCTGCCAGCCGCAGCGCCAGCTCCGTTTTCCCCGACGCCGTCGGTCCGACGACGCAGATGATGCGGTCCATTTCGTGCTCACTCCTTTCGGGCAGGTTTTCAGAAGTCCAAGGCTTCCCCTCGGGGGGAAGCTGTCACCGAAGGTGACTGATGAGGGGAATGGTTCTTATTTTTGAGCTGCCGCGCGTTTGCACCGCGCCGCCAAAATGCACCCCCGTAAGGCTCCCTTGTGTAAAGGGAGCTGTCAGCCGAAGGCTGACTGAGGGATTGCGCAGTAAGCAATTGCGAATTTGCACGCACCCTCGGCGACCTCGTGAAATCTACCAAATCAGCGTAGGGGCGGGGTTCTATCCCGCCCGCGCGGAGTGCAATGGCAAAAACGCATGACAATCGGCAACCACGCAGCATCTCCCGTTCCGCATCGGTATAGACAAATTTGTGACGTTGTACCGCCGGGAGGGGCAGAACCCCGCCCCTACGGCAATCTCGTTAGATTGTACGAGGTCGCATTGGTGCATTCCAATTTGCAAATGCCTACCGCACAATCCTTTCGTCACGGCTTCGCCGTGCCACCTCCCTTTACACAAGGGAGGCTTTGGTGCGGTGCAAACGCACTATCGCTCAGAACGTACCGCCCTTCTCCTCATCCGTCTCGCTGCGCGAGCCACCTTCCCCACATGGGGAAGGCTTTGGGCGGTGCGCTGCATCACCGCTTAAACTGCCGCTCCAACTGCCCCTTGGTCAGCTCGATGCAGATCGGTCTGCCGTGCGGGCAATATTTGAGATCGTCCCGCGTCAGCACCTCGCGAACTAAGTACTCGCGCTCGCGCGGGTCGGTGTGGTAGCCTGCCTTGATCGCCGCCTTGCACGCGACGGTGTGCAGCAGCGCGTCGCGCTGCGCCCCCGCGTCGGGGAAATTCCCGCCGAGCAGCGCGCCCGCCAGCTCCTGCACGGTCTGCGCGGCGTCCTCGGCGCGAATGCTTTCCGGGATCTCGCGCAGCAGCAGCGTCCCGTCGCCAAATTCCTCCGCGCCGAAGCCGAGCCGCGTGAACAGCGCCGCGTTTTCCAGCACGCACGCCGCCTCCTCGCGCCCCAGCTCCGCCGGGATGGGCGCGAGCAGCCGCTGCGCCATAACCGGCTGCGGCTCTTTTTTGAGCTTTTCGAACAAAATGCGCTCATGCGCGGCGTGCTTGTCGATAAACAGGAGCTTTTCGCCCTGCTGCACCAGAATATAGGTATCCAGCGCCTCGCCGATGACCCGCCACGGCGCGTCCGCGATGGGCAGCGTCTGCTGCACCGGCTCGACCGGCGGCGCTTCCGCGATCTTCGGCGCTTCCTGTTCCGGGTGCTTGACCGGCTCGGCGACCGTATGCGTCTGTTCGGCGCGCGGCGCTTCCGGCGCTTTCGGCACATCCGCCGCCGGGATGTGCGCCGCCTCGCAGACCGTCCGCGTCCACTCGCGCTCGCGCGCGGTAAACACGGGCTTCGCCGCCTTTTCCGCCTGCGCGCGGTACTGCGCCGCGTCCATCGTTTTAAAGAAATCCTGCTGCGGCTTTGCCTGCGCCGCAGGCGCTGCTGACGCAGGCTTCTGCTGCGGCATCTTCAGCTCCTGCCGCCCCGACGCGCGCCCCAGCGCCGACAAAACGGCGTAATGCACCGCGTCGAATACCTCCCGCTCGCGCAGGAATTTGACCTCCGTCTTTGCCGGGTGGACATTCACGTCCACCGCCTGCGGGGGAAGCTGAATGTGCAGCACGCACGACGGAAAGCGCCCCACGGTCATCTGATTCTGATACGCCTGCTCCAGCGCGCTCATCAGCAGCCGCGACTTCACGAACCGCCCGTTGACAAAAAAGAGCTGCTGCTGGCGGTTGCCGCGCGTGCAGGCGGGTTTTGTGACGAACCCGCTCGTCTCGATCTTTTCAAATTTCCCATCGACCTTCACCATCTCGCCCGCGAGCTGGCGGCCCAAAACAGCGTACACCGCGTCAAACAGCGCGCCGCTGCCCGCCGTGTGCAAAGCCTCCGCGCCGTCCTTGACCACACGCAGCGAGACCGCCGGATTTGCCAGCGCCAGATGCTGCGCCACGGTGAGCGCGGCGGAGGTCTCGGCAAGGTCGGACTTCATGAATTTTAAGCGCGCGGGCGTGTTGTAAAACAGGTCGCGCACGAGGATCGTCGTCCCCACGGGGCAGCCGGCGGGCTGCTCGTCCGTCACCACGCCCGCCTCCAGATGCAGCGCCGTGCCGGTCTGTGCCTGCGCGGTGCGCGTTAAGAGGTCGATGCGCGAAACAGCGCTGATCGCCGCCAGCGCCTCGCCGCGAAAGCCGAGCGTGCGGATGGCGGTCAGGTCCTCTTTGGTATGCAGCTTGCTCGTCGCGTGGCGCAAAAACGCCGTGCGCGCGTCGCTGGAGTCCATGCCGCAGCCGTCGTCGGTCACGCGCAAAAGCGTCATGCCGCCGTTTTGCAGCTCCACCGTGACGGTTTTCGCCCCGGCGTCGATCGCGTTTTCTACAAGCTCCTTGACGCAGGACGCCGGACGCTCGACCACCTCGCCCGCGGCGATGAGGTCGGCGACGTGCTGCGAAAGCCGCTGGATCACTGCCATTTTAAACTCCTTTTCTTACGAAAGCATTCCCAGAACGCCCGTGGCAACGGCGTTGATGATCGCGTGCAGCGAGATCGCCGCCCAGATCGAGCCGGATTTTTCATACGCAAAGCACAAGGCTGCCGCCGCCGGGATATACGGCAGGGCGCTGAGCAGCACCGCCCCCGGCGCATACAGCAGAAAATACTGCCAGGTGTGCATGAACACAAACACAAGGATAGACACGATGTACGCAAGCGGGCGTGAGGCGTCCCGGATCGTGCCGAACACCAGCCCGCGCACGAGCGTCTCCTCAATGATCGGCGCGGCGACCACCGTTGCGATCGTCATCACCGTGCCGCCGCCGGTAAGAAGCTCAGACACCGTGTCGTTGTTGAATAGTGTCAAACTGATAGAAAGCCGCTGTGCCGCCCAGTCGATGACGAACGTCCCGCCGTAGTGGATCGCCGCGCCCAAAATGAGCGCCTGCAAAAAGTCCCAGAAGCCGCTGCCGAAGAACGGCTGGCGCAGGAAGCTGTGAAAGATGATGAGCACCGCCGCGAGGTTCACGGCGAAGTAGACGATGTTGACCGTCACGCCGTCCATCCCGAGCCGCAGCGCGTCGTTCAGCCACCCGAGCAGCACGTTCAGCCCCACCAGATACACCGGCAGCCAGCACCACCCCGCGATCTTCGCCGCCCGGCTCATCCCCGGCAAACGGGAACGACTGCTGCGCGCCATAGCTTCACGTCCTTTCATTGCAAAATTCAAGGTTTCCCCGCAGAATGCGGCTTGCACCGCACCAAGGCTTCCCCCTGGGGGGGAAGCTGTCTGCGGAGCGGACTGATGAGGGGAAGGGTTCTCATTTTTGAGATATAGCGTGTTTGTACCGCGCTATCAAATTGCGCCCCCGCAAAGGCTCCCTTGTGTAAAGGGAGCTGTCAGCGAAGCTGACTGAGGGATTGTGCAGCACGCACTCGCAAGGTTGAATGCACCATCGGCAACCTCGCAGAATCCATCAAACCAGCGTAGGGGAGGGGTTCTACCCCTCCCGCGCAGAAAAATCTGTCGCGTTTTTGATCTGTATCGGCACACCCGTGCCACGCCGCCGGGGACTTGCCCATTTGCAATTACCCACCGCCGGGAGGGGTAGAACCCCTCCCCTACGCAATGGGGGGTAATTGCTACGGATTCGCATTGGTACACACCAATTTGCACTGCCCTACCGCACAATCCTTCCGTCACGGCTTCGCCGTGCCACCTCCCTTTACACAAGGGAGGCTTTGGTGCGGTCAAAACGTGCTACATCTCAGAATGTACAGCCCTTCTCCTCATCCGTCTCGCTCCGCGAGCCACCTTCCCCAACATGGGGAAGGCATTGGTGCAGTGCGTCACAGCATCTGCTTGCGCTTATACAGCGTATTCACTGTACGTCAAGCGAGCGGCAACGCAGCGCCGGCGGAAAAGATCCGCCGTCACAGCATTTGCTTCAGCTTATACAGCGCATTCATCGCCTCGATGGGCGTGAGCGTTTCCACGTTGATCGCCTCGAGCGCCTGCCGTAATCTCTGCGCGCCGAGGTCGATCATGCTGACCTGGTCATCGTCCTCTTTCGCGGTCACGGGGGCTTGTTTGCCCGCGCTGCTTTCCAGCTCTTTGAGAATTTCCCGCGCGCGGGCGACGACTTTATCGGGCAGCCCCGCGAGCTTGGCGACCTCCACGCCGTAGCTGTCGTCCGCCGCGCCGGGGACGATGCGCCGCAGGAAGATCATGTCCCCCGCGCGCTTTTTGACGGCGATGTTGTAATTTTTCACGCCCGCCAGCTCCTGCTCGATGGCGGACAGCTCGTGATAGTGCGTGGCAAAGAGCGTTTTCGCGCCCAGCTTTTTCGTGTCGGCGGCATATTCCAGCACCGCCCGCGCGATCGCCATGCCGTCATAGGTGGACGTGCCGCGCCCTATCTCGTCCAGAATCAGCAGCGAGCTCGGCGTGGCGTTTTTGAGAATATCCGCCACCTCCGACATCTCCACCATGAACGTGGACTGCCCCGAGGCAAGATCGTCCGACGCGCCGATGCGCGTAAAGACCTTGTCCACGATGCCGATGCGCGCCGACGCCGCCGGGACGAACGAGCCCATCTGCGCCAGAATGACGATGAGCGCCACCTGCCGCATATAGGTCGATTTGCCCGCCATGTTCGGACCTGTGATGATGGCGCAGCGCGCCGTGCGCGGACCGAGGAGGGTGTCGTTCGGGACAAACAAATTGTCCTTCAGCACCTGCTCCACCACGGGGTGGCGACCGTCGTGAATTTCAAGCTCACCCGACAGGTCGATCTGCGGGCGGCAGTAGCGGTTGTGTACGGCGACGCTGGCAAGACTGCGCAGCACGTCCAGCGCCGCGACGGCGCGCGCCGTGCGCTGCACGCGCTCGGCAGCGTCCGCGACGGTCTGCCGCACCTGGCAGAACAGCTCGTATTCCAGCGCCGTGATGCGGTCCTTCGCCGTGAGGATGCTCGTCTCGAGCTCCTTTAATTCCTGCGTGATGTAGCGCTCGCCGGTGGAGAGCGTCTGCTTGCGCACATAGCGGTCGGGCACGAGCTCGACCTGCCCCTTCGCCACCTCGATATAGTAGCCGAACACGCGGTTATAGCCCACGCGCAGGTTGCGGATGCCGGTCAGCTCCTTTTCGCGCGCCTCAATGTCGGCAAGCGCCTGCTTGCCGCCGGACTGAATGTCGCGCAGGCGGTCGGCTTCCTCGCTGTAGCCGGGGCGGATCATGCCGCCCTCGCGCAGGGTAAACGGCGGCTCGTCCACGATGGCGCGCGAGATGAGCTCGCGCAGGTCAGAAAGATCGTCCAGCTCGCCGAGCAGTACTTGCAGCAGCGACGACTGCATCCCGTGCATCAGGCTTTCGATCTGCGGCAGTGTTTCCGCGCCCGCCGCCAGCGAGACGAGGTCGCGCGCGTTCGCCGTGCCGGTGGCGGTACGGGACAGGACGCGCTCAAAATCGGACACGCTGCGAAGCAGCACGCCCAGCTCCTCGCGGCAGTAGGTGTCCTTCACCAGCTCCTCCACCGCGCCGAGGCGCTTTTCGATCTGCGCGGGAGACAGCAGCGGGCGCTCCATCCAGCTTCGCAGCAGCCGCCCGCCCATGGCAGTCTTCGTGTGGTCGAGCACCCACAGCAGACTCCCCCGCTTTTCCTGCGAGCGGAGCGTCTGCGTGAGCTCCAGGTTGCGCCGCGCCGTGAGATCCAGCCCCATAAATTTGCCGGACATATAAAATTCCAGCGCCCGCACCTGCGGCAGGTCGTTTTTTTGCAGCCGCCGGAGCTGGCGCAAAAGCGCCCCCACCGCGCGCACGGCGCAGGGGTAGTCGGTCATGCCGAGCGTTTCGGGCGTCTGCCCGAGCTGCACGCGCAGCGCAGCCGCCGCCATGTCCTCTTCAAACTGCTCGTCTGTCGCGGTGTCCACGCAGCAGCGCAGCCGCTCGCGCAGGGTATTTTTAAGAAGCTCCGCGTGCAGCGCCTCGCCGCCCAGCAGCACCTCCGCCGGAGAAAACGCGCCCAGCTCGCTGCAAACGGCTTCCTCGGCGGCGCTGCCTGCAAAGCACGTTGCGCAGAGCGCGCCGGTGGAAATATCGCAGAAGCTCACGCCAAACGAGCCGTTTTCGGCAAAAACGCAGGCGTAATAGTTATTTTTCGATTCCTCGAGCATCGAGCTCTCCGTCACCGCGCCGGGTGTGACCAGCCGCGTGACCTCGCGCTTCACGAGCCCCTTGGCGAGCGCCGGATCTTCCATCTGGTCGCAGATGGCGACCTTGTAGCCGCGCGCGATGAGCCGCGCGATGTACGCCTCGGACGAGTGATACGGCACGCCGCACATCGGCACGCGCGTTTCGTCGTCCTTATCCTTGCTGCGGTCGCGCGTGGTGAGCGTGAGATCGAGCTCGCGGGAGGCGGTGCGGGCGTCCTCGTCGAACATCTCGTAAAAATCGCCCAGCCGGAAAAAGAGGATGCAGTCCGGGTTCTGTTCCTTGATCTGCCGGTACTGCCGCATCATCGGCGTCATCTCCGCCATGCCCTCGCCTCCTTGGGTTTTTGTGTAAAAGTTTATTTTTGAGTAGCTGCCACGTTTCGCTGCACCGCCAGAATGCAGCCCCCGTAAGGCTCCCTTGTGTAAAGGGAGCTGTCAGCCGAAGGCTGACTGAAGGATTGCGCAGCAGGCACTCGCCAAAACGAATACGCTTCGGCGAATCCGCAATTGTCCTGCGGGTTCGGGTTCGCATTGGTGCACCCAAATTTGCCGCGCTCCACCGCACAATCCTTTCGTCACGGCTTCGCCGTGCCACCTCCCTTTACACAAGGGAGGCTTTGGTGCAGTGCTGTCAACGCACTGCCAAAACGAATGCGCTCCGACAAATCCGTGATTGCCCTGCGGGTTCGGGTTCGCATTGGTGCACCGCAATTTGCCGCGCTCCACCGCACAATCCTTTCGTCACGGCTTCGCCGTGCCACCTCCCTTTACACAAGGGAGGCTTTGGTGCAGTGCTGCCCGGCAGTTTGCTTCACAGCCAAATCAATGTACTCGCAGACGCCGGAAAAATTTTCATTGACCTCATTGTTCGCAAAACGCAGCACTCTCAGCCCGTACTGCTCCAAAAAAGCCGTGCGTTCCGCGTCCTTTTGCGCCGCGTCCGCCTCATAGTGCTGTGAGCCGTCCAGTTCAATGACCAGCTTGGCTTGCGCGCAGTAAAAATCGGCAATATAGTTCCCGATCACCCTCTGCCGCAGGAATCGGACGGGATAAGTCCGCAAAAAGTCATACCACAGCCGCCGCTCTTCCTTTGTCATCTCCCGCCGGAGCTGCCGCGCCAGCGGAACGAGCTGTTTGTTGTGCTTTGACTGCATATGTCCTCCGCGTTTATTCCGCCGCTTCTCCCGTCAAGCTCCATGTTGTACAGCCGGTGATCTTCGCCTCGGCGAATTTTCCGATCATGCTGTCGTCACCCGGCAATCTCACCAGTCTGCCGCCCTCGGTGCGGGCAGTCAAAAGGTCGCCGTCGCGCCCGTCGATGAGCACGCGCATTGTCTTTCCGACATACGCGGCGTGAATTTCCTGCGAAATGCGGTTCTGCACGTCGCACAGGCGGTCAAAGCGGCGGTTTTTCTCTTCCTTCGGCGTGGGGTCGTCCATTTTGGCAGCGGGCGTGCCGCCGCGCGGAGAGAAGATGAACGTAAACAGCGCGTCGTAGCGCACGCGCTCGATGAGTTTGATGGTGTCCTCAAACTCCGCCTCCGTCTCGCCCGGGAAGCCGACGATCACGTCGCTCGTGAGGACCAAGTCCGGCATGACGGATTTTGCGTAGTCCACCAGCGCCAGATACTGCGCGGAATCATAGTGGCGGTTCATCGCCTTCAGCACCCGGTCGTTTCCCGACTGGAACGGCAGATGGAGCTGCTTTGCGATGCGCGGATGCGCCGCCATCGTGTCAAAGAGCTTTTTGCCGGCGTCCTTCGGGTGGCTCGTCATAAAGCGCAGCCAGTAATCGCCCGGAATTTCGGCAAGCTCCGCCAGCAGGTCGGAAAAATCGACGCCGCAGCCCAGGTCCTTTCCGTAGGAATTGACGTTCTGCCCCAGCAGCGTGATGTCCTTGTACCCCGCCGCCACAAGCGCGCGCACTTCCTCCGCGATCTTCTCCGGGCGGCGCGAGCGCTCGCGTCCGCGCACATACGGTACGATGCAGTACGAGCAGAAGTTGTTGCACCCGTACATGATCGACACCCACGCCTTGAGCGAGTTGCCGCGCACGACGGGCAGCTCCTCGCAGATCGTCCCGGCGGAGTCCTCGGTCGCGAACACGCGCCCGTTTTTCGTGAGCACGGTGTGCAGCAGCTCCGGGAAGCGCCAGAGCTGGTGGGGATTGAACACGCCGTCCACATGGCGGTAGCTGGTTTTGATGCGCTGGGCGACGGCGGGCTGCCCCATCATGCAGCCGCAGAGGAAAATTTTCTGCTCCGGGTGGCGGCGCTTGGTGTGCACGAGCGCGCCGACGTTGCCGTACACGCGGTCCTCCGCGTGCTCGCGCACGGCGCAGGTGTTGATGACGATGCAGTCCGCGCCCTCCTCGGTGTCGCTCATGGCGTAGCCCGCCGCGCGCAGCAGCCCCCGGATGCGTTCGGAGTCCGCCTCGTTCTGCTGGCAGCCGTAGGTGTCCACAAATGCCAGCGGCGTGCGGCAGCGCGCGCGCCAGTATTCCGCGATGCGCGCGCAGAATCGTTCCTGCTCCGCCCGCGCCTCAGCCGTGATCTCGGTGGTCCGTTTTTCCACGCTCATACCTCCGCCGTGAAAGTGTCTTTAAGGTAGTATTATAGCAGAATGCGGGCGATTTTTCAATCATCGGGGGAGGGGATTTTCAATATAGTGACAGCCGCCCGTTATTCGTCATAATGTAGGGGCGGGGCTTGCCCCGCCCGCTGGTGCAGGTTTTGACCGCACCACTGCGTTTGTACTATCCAAAGGCTCCCTTGTGTAAAGGGAGCTGTCAGCGAAGCTGACTGAGGGATTGTGCAGCAGGTGTTCACAAATTTGTATGCACCTTCGGCGACCTTATAGAATCTACCAGATATGCCGTAGGGGAGGGGCTCTGCCCCTCCCGCGCAGGATGCACTATCAAAAACGTACACATTTCGGCGCATTCGCGTTCGCATTGGTGCGTACAGATTCGTGGTGTTGTGCCGCCGGGAGGGGTAGAACCCCTCCCCTACGCAGCCTTGGCAATTTCTGCGGATTCGCATCGGTGCATTCAATTTTGCAACACTGTGCCGCACAATCCTTTCGTCACGGCTTCGCCGTGCCACCTCCCCTTGGTCACCAAGGGGAGGCTTTGGTACAGCCGAAACGTAGCTGCATCTCAAAACGTACAGCCCTTCTCCTCATCCGGCGCTTCGCGCCACCTTCCCCTCAAGGGGAAGGCTTTAGGGTGCAGCAAAACGTCCCCGGAGGAAATTCCTCCGGGGACGTTGCTTATCTTTTTACAGCTCCACGTCGAGCGTCTTCATGACGGCGGCGCAGCGGGGGCAGAGGCCTTCTTCGTTCGCTTCGAGCGAGTGCATCCAGCAGCGCGGGCACTTGGTGCCGGGGGCGTTCAGGACCTCGATGGTGAGACCCGGGAACGCGCTGCCGCTGCCGACCACGGCATCCGCCGCGCCGGTCTTGGCATCCGCGACCTTGACGTCGGACACGATGAAAATTTCCGCCAGCTTCATGTCTGCGACCTGCTTCAGCGCCTCCGCCGCCGGAGCGTCCAGCGCGGACAGGACGACCTGCGCCTCCAGCGCCTTGCCGATGCGCTTATCGGCGCGCGCCGTCTCCAGCACGCCGTTCACGTCGCCGCGGACCGCCAGCGCGGTCTCCCACGCCGCCATCTTCTCGGCGCTCAGCGCGTACTCGGCATAGCCCTTCGTCATTTCGTTGAGCACGACGTTGCGCGCGTCGTCCTCGGCTCTGTGCGGCATCGCCAGCCAGATCTCATTGCAGGTGAACGCCAGAATGGGCGCAAATTCCTTGGTCATCGCGTCGAGGATCATCCACAGCGCGCTCTGCGCGGATTTGCGCTCGGCGGAATCCTTCGCGTCGCAGTACAGGCGGTCCTTCACGATGTCGAGGTACAGGCTCGAGAGCGTCACGACGCAGAACTCGTTGATGGCGTGCGAAACGGTCAGGAACTCATAGTCCTGATACGCCTGCTCGCACTTTTCAAGCAGCGCGTTCAGCTTTGTGACCGCCCAGCGGTCCAGCTCCTGCATATCCTCCGGCTTTGTCAGCGCATTCGGGTCGAAATCAACGAGGTTATCCAGGCAGAACTTCGCCGTGTTGCGGAATTTGAGGTAGTTCTGGCTGAGCTGCTGGAAGATGGCGTCGGAGCAGCGCACGTCCACATGATAGTCCGCGCTGCCCGCCCAAAGCCGGCAGATGTCCGCGCCGTATTTTTTGAACACATCCTCGGGATCGACGCCGTTGCCGAGCGATTTGTGCATCGCGCGGCCCTCGCCGTCCACGGTCCAGCCGTGCGTGACGCACTGCTCAAACGGCGCGCCGCGCCCCAGAGCGCCCACTGCCGTGAGCAGGCTCGACTGGAACCAGCCGCGGTACTGGTCAAGACCCTCCAGATACACCGTCGCGGGCCAGAAGCCCTGATCGCGCTGCATGGAGGCAAAATGCGTCGAGCCGGAGTCGAACCAGCCGTCGAGCGTGTCGGTCTCCTTATCAAAGTGCTTACCGCCGCAGTGCGGGCAGGTGAAGCCTGCGGGCACGAGCTCGTCGGCATCCAGCTCAAACCAGATGTTCGAGCCATGCTGTCCGAACAGCTCCGAAATGCGGGCGATCGTCTCATCGGTGCAGACGGGCTTGCCGCAGTCCTTGCAGTAGAACACCGGGATGGGCAGACCCCAGCGGCGCTGGCGGGAGATGCACCAGTCGGCGCGCTCGCGGATCATCGCCTTCATGCGGTCGATGCCCCACGCGGGCACCCAGCGCACATCGTCGCACGCGGCGCACGCCTCGTCCTTAAAGGAATCGACGGAGCAGAACCACTGCGGCGTTGCGCGGAAGATGATCGGCTGCTTGCAGCGCCAGCAGTGCGGGTAGGAGTGGACGATCTGCTCGGAGGCGAAGAGCCTGCCGGCGGTCTTCATGTCCTCCAGAATGACGGGGTTCGACTCTTCCACGAGCATCCCCTCGTATTTTCCGGCGTAGTCGGTGTGTCTGCCCTGATCGTCCACGGGCACGACCATGTCCATACCGTAGCGGCGGCAGGTCTGATAGTCGTCCGCGCCAAAGCCCGGCGCAGTGTGGACGCAGCCCGTGCCGGAGTCCATCGTCACGTAGTCCGCCAGCACGAGGCGCGACGTCTTGGGCAGGAACGGATGCTGCGCGAGCATATTCTCATAGAAGCTGCCGGGGTGCTCCTCCACGACGGTGTAGTGCTCGATGCCGCCCACGCCCATGACCTTTTCGATAAGCGCCGAGGCGACGATATACATCTCGCCGTTTTCGTCGTTCTTCACGATCGCATACGGCTCATCGGGATGCAGCGCGATGGCGAGGTTGCCGGGGAGCGTCCAGATCGTAGTCGTCCAGATGACGAAGTTCAGCTTGCTCGTATCCAGATGCGCCAGCTTTCCCTGATCGTCCGCCATGGCGAACTTGACGTACACCGTGGTGCACGGATCGTCCTGATATTCGATCTCCGCTTCAGCCAGCGCCGTTTCGTCGTGATAGCACCAGTAAACGGGCTTGAGCCCCTTGTAGATGTAGCCCTTTTTGTACATCGCGCCGAAGACCTTGACCTCCTCGGACTCAAACTCCGGCGACATCGTCTTGTACGGATGCTCCCAGTCGCCGAGCACGCCGAGGCGCTTGAAGCCCGCCATCTGCACGTCGATGTAGTGCTGCGCGAACTCGTGGCATGCCGAGCGGAAGTCCGCCACGGACATCTGCTTGCGGTTGAGCTTGTTCTGCTTGATGATTGCGGACTCGATGGGCATCCCGTGGTTATCCCAGCCGGGGATGTAGGGCGTATAGTACCCGCGCATCGCCGCCGAGCGGATCATGAAGTCCTTGATGCACTTGTTGAGCGCGTGGCCCATGTGCAGCGCGCCGTTGGAGAACGGAGGACCGTCGTGGAGCGAAAAGCGCGGCTTGCCGTCGTTTTTCTTCAGCAGCTCGTGGTACAGATCCATGTCGTACCACTGCGCGAGCATGTCCGGCTCCCGTGCCGGCAGCCCCGCGCGCATCGGAAAGCCCGACTTGTTCATGTTCAGTGTCTTTTTGTATTCCATCATCAAAACTCCTTTTGATATTGTTTCTGTTGTAAAAAGAACAGCACCATGGCTTCCCTCTGGGGGGAAGCTGTCAGCCGAAGGCTGACTGATGAGGGGAAGGGGTCTTATTTCTGAGCTGTCGCGCGTTTCTGAGCCAAAACGTGGCGACCGCTCAGAACGCACCACCCTTCTCCTCATCCGTCTCGCTTCGCGAGCCACCTGTCCCTACCCCCTTTGTCCCTGCGGGACATTTCCCCCTGATAGGGGGAATCTGCCCCTCAAGAGGAAGGCTTTATCGGGCGCAGCAAAAAACCGCCCTGAACCAATGTTCAGGGCGGCAGAAGCCGTGGTACCACCTGAATTTCCGCCGCAGGGCGGACACTTGACCCTTCTGTAACGGGAAAGACCCGTCGCGCCTAGTTAGGAAAGCCCGTTCAGCGCGCTGCTCCAAGGGGATATTCCGACCCCGCCGCGACCGCCTTTCACCACCCGGCGGCTCTCTGCACACGGAAAAAGACCGTACTTGTCCTTGTCATCGCATAATTTCGAGGATAGTGTACCCAAAAATTCCGCGTTTGTCAACATTCCCGGATCTATTTTGCGTTTCTTTTCTTTATCCAGCCTGCATCTGCGTCAGTCTCCACAGGGCGCAGATCGCCTGTTCTCTGGTCAGCTTGGCTTTGGGGGCGAAGCTGCCGCCGCCCACGCCCTGCATGAGTCCTGCTTCATACGCCTGGTCGCAGAAGCCTTGCGCCCAGTCGGCGATATTCGCGCGGTCGGTGAAGGGGTGCTCAGGGGCATCGAACGTGTCATCTATCGCGTCATACATCGCGGCGAGGCGGCAGAGGATCTTTGCCATCTGCTCGCGCGTGACGGCGGCGTCCGGCTGTAAGCTGCCGTCGCCAAAGCCGCTGACCAGCCCGATGGACGCCAGATACTCCATATAATCGCCGTTTTCCGCCTCGTCGGTGTCGTCAAACGAAAAGCCGAGCTGCCGCAGCGCCGCGCGCGGCGCTGCCGTGACCATCGGATAGATCAGCGACGCCAGCTCCCCGCGCGTGATGGGGCTCTGCATCCCGGCGCACTGCGCGGCGGGCAGGAAGCCCGCAAGGTAAAACTCCGTCACCGTCTCCAGCGCCCAGCCGGACGCGCCGCTCAGATCGACCACCGTCACCGGGATGGTCGCTGGAATAATATCGCGGCTCGCCGCGCGCACATTCAGCACGCAGTGCCCCGTTTTGAGCGCCGTGAGCGTGCCGTCCTCCGCGACCGTCACGATCGACGGGTCGCTGGACGAGACGCGCAGCGCCGCGCCGGGGCGCTCCTCCACGTCAAAGTGGAGCTGCACCGGCACGCCCTTGCGCACCATCAGCGTCACGAACGCCGCGCCGTTCAGCGTGATGCGCGCCCGTGCCCGCGCGGCGGGATAGTCGCTTGCGGACATCGGGTGTGCGCCCGAAAAGTCCGCCTCTTTATAGCCCGTGCCGCGCGTGTGCTGCTGGAATTTCTCGCCGCCGCGCAGGAACCAGTCCCACGTCATCGCGCCGCGTTCGTCCTTGCACGCATCCCATGTCACGTCGAGGCTGTACCATTTTCCGTCCAGCTCCACCAGATTCCACCCGTGCGAAACGCCCCCGGCGTAGCCGGTCACGACGCGGCAGGGGATGTTTTCCTGAAGCAGCAGCTCGCGCAGGAGCAGTGCGTAGCCCTGACAGACCATTTTGCCCGTTTGCAGCCCGTCGTAGGCGGAAAAATTCTGAAGCTCGCCGTCGTAGATAAAATGCGTGGCGACGTATTCGTAGATCGCCAGCACCCGCTCAAAGTCCGACAAGCCATCGAGCTTCAGCCCCGCGCGGATCTCGCGGCAGGCATCCACCACGCGCTGCTCTTCCTCGGCGGTCGTGAGATATTCGATGGCGATGCGAAGCTGCCCGTCCTTCACCTTCGGGTCGAGGATGCGGATGTTCAGCACATCATATTCCGTCCGGCTGCCGTCGGCGGATTCGGCGGCGCACTCGCGCAGCAGATCCACCAGCAGCGTCCCGTCTGTAAATTCCTCCAGACCCTCCGCCGGCAGCGTCACGAGCGTCTGCCGCGCAGCCAGACCCTCCAGCAGCGCGCCTTTGAGCGTATCGCGCGGCGCGGGCGCGGGGGCTTTCTGCGCAAGCGTTCCCACGCTCAGCGTGAGCAAAATCGCCAGCAGCAGCGCCAGCCGCCGGACGGCGCGGGATGTTTTCATGGTCGTCTCCTTCATCAGTTGGGAACAATAATTTCCAGTGCCTGCTGGTGCATCCTGACCTCGACCTCGTTGTATTCTCCGCCGTATTCGCCGTCCACCGTCCACGCGACCGGCTCGTCAAAGCGGAAGCGGATGCGGTCGGTGCGGCGGAAGATAAATTCCTTCTCATTCTGGAACTCATAGCGCAGCAGATGCGTCGCCACGCTGTGAAAATCCAGCAGATTCTTAATGTCGCGGATGAGCACGACCTCCGCCTGCCCGTCGTCCAGCGCGATGCCGAGCGTGCCGCTCGGCGCCTTGAAGCCGCCCACGCTCATCGTGCTGCAAACCAGCCCGTCGAGAATGTCCGCCTCAAGCTCCTCACCGTTTACCTCGCAGTGCGCGTGCACCGCGTGCACATCGCCCAGCGCCTTCACGCCGTTGAAGAAATACGCAAGCCGCCCCAGCACGCGCTTATCCTCCTGCGGGGTCTCATACGGCACGCCCGTAAACAGCCCGAACGCCGCAACATAGGCAAAATAGCGCTTGCCGAGCTGCCCGATGTCCATATGAAACGATTTTCCGTGCATAATATCCTGCGCCGCCGTCACGGGATCGCGCGAGAGCCCCAGCGTGGAGGCGACGTCGTTGACCGTGCCGCCGGGGATATAGCCGAGCGGCGGACGCTTTTCCAGCGCCATCATGCCGTTCACGGCTTCGTTGAGCGTCCCGTCGCCGCCGGTGCAGACGATGAGGTCATAGTCCGCGCCCATTTCTTTAATACTCTCGGTCAGGTCGCGCGGGGCGCGCGTGGGGTGCACCGTCACGTCGTAGCCGCCGATGGTGAACACCTGCAAAACCTCCATGAGGCTGCTGCGGATCTCGGCGTGCCCGGCGTTGGGATTGACGAAAAACAGCAGTTTGCGTCTCATAAAAGTGCCTCCTGTGCAGTTTTTTACGGCTCGTCCGTGGCGGACGCGTCCGTATCGTCGGTCGTATCGCTTGTTTCGCTCTGCGCGGCTTCGGCTTCCGCCTGCGCCTGCGCCTCGGCGTACTGCGCGCGGCTCTCCGCCAGCACGTCAAAGATCGCCGCCTGCGTCAGATCTTCGCTGAAGTCAAATTCGTCCATCGCGTCCTGCTCGAGCTGCGACGCGCGCTCGCGCTGCAGGTCCGCCTTCGCGGTCTCATACCAGTACACCTGCTCCGACGCGGCGCAGAAATAGATGATGTGGTAGCCGTACACGGTCTTGACCAGACCGTAGTCGCCCACGCCGCGCCCGTCGGCAAAGCACCAGTCGTTGAACTCCGTGACCATCTGCCCCGGATACACATTTTCATACAGCCCGCCGGAGGTCGCGCTGCCGTCGGCGGAATATTCCTGCGCCAGCTCGCCGAAGCGGTCCTCGGTCTGGTCGCCGGACTCCCACTCCTGCAAAACCTCGTTCGCCTTCTGCTCGGCGGCTGCCCACGCCTCGTCGGAGTAGTTGCCGTCCTCGTCCTGTTCGCCCTCGGGCTGGATGAGGATGTGGCGGATGCTCACCATGGGCTTGTCGATCTTTTCCACGCGCTGCGCGGCGTACTCCTCCGCGTGCTCGTCATAATACGCGGCGACATCCGCGTCGGAGATCGCTTCCGCGTCCACGAGCGACTGGAGATACTCCGTCGTCAGCAGCAGCTTGCGGCAGAACTCCACATAGCCGTCCACGCTCGCCGACGGACCGAACACCGACTGGATATACGCGTCGCCGGAGTCATAGCCGAAATACGCCGCGCTCTGCTCGCAGGTGTCCTTGAGATCAGTGAGCTGCTGCTCGGAGTCCGCACTGAGCTGGAAATCCGCCGCCTGCGCCTTCTGGTTCAGCGCCGCGATGGACTGGAACATCTCCACGCCGCTGTTCAGCAGCATCTGCTGCCAGGTGTTCTCGCCGTCGGGGGACATCTGATCCTCCAGCGCCTTCGTCTGGTCCATCAGGTAGGACATATACATCCCGTAGGCGTTCTGGAAGGAGTAGTACTGATTCCAGTAGTAGTACGCCAGATCGCGGTTCGTCAGCTCCTCGCTGCCGCACACCGCCACCACGCGCGCGAGCACCTCGTCGGTCAGCTCCTCCGCCGTGGCGGAATAGCTGACGGCCGGCGTAGCGGCATCGGACGTATCGTCAGACGTGTCCTCGGCGGGCTCGTCGGACGGCTGGGTCTCGGTCGCCGCGGGCTCGTCAGACGGCACAGGCGTCTCGCCCTGTGCGCTGTGCTTCAGGCGCGGGATGAGGAGGATGAGCGCCACCGCGATCACCGCGATCGCCGCCGCCACAATGCCGATCAGCTTGCCGTTCGGCTTCTTCGGCGCGCCGGGCGCGGTCTCATCGGAGACAGGCGCTGCCGGGGCAGTCTCTTCGGCTGCCGCTTCCGCCGCCTCTTCGGTGGCTTCCGCAGCCGTTTCTTCGGCGGCGGTGTCTTCCGTCAGCGGCTTGCCGCAATGCGGGCAAAACGCCGCGTTTTCGTCCTCCAGCGGCATCCCGCAGAACTTACAATCCATAAAATTCACACTTTCCGCGGCAAATGCCGCCAATATTCCCCCAAAGGGTGATTTGCGTATAGTTTAGCATAGAATTGTGACATTTTCAATACCAAGGGAGGGTTTGCACGATCCCCCAAAATTCGTCGTAACGTAAGGGCGGGGCTTGCCCCGCCCGCGCCGTACAATGCCGTAAATTCGCGTGCACCGATGCAAACCCGAACGCACCCGTAGGGGCGGACGACCCTGTCCGCCCGGC
>CAKUED010000026.1 GCA_934646005.1 uncultured Oscillospiraceae bacterium | reverse complement strand
GAGCCGCGGATGATGGGGGTGTCGTCGCCGGGGAAGCCGTAGAAGTCCAGAGTCTCGCGGACTTCCATCTCGACCAGCTCGAGCAGCTCTTCGTCGTCAACCTGATCGCACTTGTTCAGGAACACGAGCACGGAGGGCACGTTCACCTGACGGGCAAGCAGCAGATGCTCCTTGGTCTGAGCCATAGGACCATCGGAAGCCGCGATAACGAGGATCGCGCCGTCCATCTGAGCAGCGCCGGTGATCATGTTCTTGATATAGTCGGCGTGGCCCGGGCAGTCAACGTGCGCGTAATGACGACCCATGATCTCGACATTATCTTCGCCCGTCTTGTAGTTGTGACCCTTGCGGTTGTTGGTCTGATATTCAACGTGCGCGGTGTTGATGGTGATACCACGCTCGCGCTCTTCCGGCGCCTTGTCGATGGAAGAGTAGTCGGTGTACTCAGCGCCGCCCTGCATAGCCAGGAACTTGGTGATGGCAGCGGTCAGGGTAGTCTTGCCATGGTCGATATGACCGATGGTGCCGATGTTTACATGGGGCTTGTCTTTGACAAACTTCTGCTTAGCCATTGATAAAATCCTCCTTAATTTGGGTGGTATTCAAACAATTTCGTAGCCTCTCCATCATACACGAACTTTTCGCGTTTGACAAGAGTTTTTTCGTCAGCCTCTGCGTTTGCGGACGACTTCTTCGGTCAAATTCTTGGCGAGCTCGACATAGTGGCTCGGTTCCATGGTGAACTGACCGCGTCCCTGCGTTCTCGAGCGCAGGTTGGTCGCATAGCCGAACATCTCGGACAGCGGCACGAAGCAGTCGATCTGCTGTGCACCGCTGCGCTGGGTGAGCTGCTGCACGCTGCCGCGGCGGGACGAAATATCGCCGATCACGTCGCCCATATATTCGTCCGGGACGATGATGCACACCTTCATGATCGGTTCGAGCACCACGGGGTCTGCCTTCTGGCAGGCTTCCTTGAACGCCATCGAGCCGGCGATCTTGAACGCCATCTCGGAGGAGTCCACTTCGTGGTACGAGCCGTCGTAAAGCGTGACCTTGACGTCCACGACCGGGAAACCGGCGAGAACGCCCGCTTCCATCGCGCCGCGCACGCCCGCTTCCACGGCAGGAATGTATTCCTTGGGCACAGAGCCGCCAACGGTGGCGTTGATGAACTCGAAGCCCTTGCCGCTTTCGTTCGGTTCGACGGTGATCTTGACGTGACCGTACTGACCCTTACCGCCGGACTGACGGGCATACTTGGTTTCCTGATTGACCTTCTTGCGGATGGTCTCCTTGTAGGCGACCTGCGGCGCACCGACATTCGCCTCCACCTTGAACTCCCTCAGCAGGCGGTCAACAATGATCTCCAGATGAAGTTCACCCATGCCGGCGATGATGGTCTGACCGGTTTCTTCATCTGTGTAAGTTTTGAATGTGGGATCTTCTTCTGCCAGCTTTGCCAGCGCCAGACCCATCTTCTCCTGACCCGCCTTCGTTTTCGGCTCGATCGCCACACGAATGACCGGCTCGGGGAACTCCATGTTCTCCAGCACGATGGGATGCGACTGGTCGCAGAGCGTGTCGCCCGTCGTGGTGTTCTTCAGCCCGACCGCCGCGGCGATGTCGCCCGCGTAAACGTGCTTGAGCTCTTCACGGTGGTTGGCGTGCATCAGCAGGATGCGTCCCATACGCTCGCGCGTATTTTTGTTGGCATTGAGCACCGTATCGCCCGGCTCGAGCGTGCCGGAATACACGCGGAAGAACGCGAGCTTGCCGACATACGGGTCGGTCGCGATCTTGAACGCCAGCGCCGCAAACGGCGCTTCGTCGCTCACCTCGCGCGTTTCAGTCTCGTCCGTTTTCGGGTTCACACCCTCCACGGCGGGCTTGTCCAGCGGCGAGGGCAGGTAATCCACGATCGCGTCCAGCAGCTCCTGCACGCCCTTGTTTTTGTAGGACGAGCCGCAGACGACGGGGATGATCTTGTTGCTGATCGTCGCCTTGCGGATGGCTGCGCGGATCATCGCGTCGGGGATCTGTTCGCCTTCCAGGTACATCATCATGATCTCTTCGTCCTGGTCGGAGACCTGCTCGAGCAGATGGTCGCGGTACTGTTTTGCCAGCTCATCGAGATCCGCGGGGATCTCTTCCTCCCGCATATCCTTGCCCAGGTCATCGTAGAAGACATACGCCTTCATTTTGATGAGGTCCACGACGCCGCGGAACGTATCCTCAGCGCCGATGGGGAGCTGCAGGGGGACGGACGTACACTTGAGCCGCTCGTCCATCATCTTCAGGACATTGAAGAAATTCGCGCCCATCATGTCCATCTTATTGACGTACACCAGACGCGGCACATGATACTTGTCAGCCTGCCGCCAGACCGTTTCGGTCTGCGGTTCTACGCCGCCCTTTGCGCACAGCACAGTCACGGCGCCATCAAGCACACGCAGCGAGCGTTCCACCTCCACCGTAAAGTCAACGTGACCCGGGGTGTCGATGATGTTGATACGAGTCCCCTTCCAGTGGCAGGTCGTTGCCGCGGACGTAATGGTGATGCCGCGCTCCTGTTCCTGCTCCATCCAGTCCATCGTGGCGGTGCCGTCATGCGTTTCACCCAGGCGGTAATTCACGCCGGTATAGAACAAGATCCGTTCGGATGTTGTGGTCTTGCCGGCGTCAATATGCGCCATGATCCCGATGTTTCTCGTATTCTCAAGTGAAAATTGTCTAGGCATTGCGCACTCCTTTTTTGATTACCAGCGGAAGTGCGAGAACGCCTTGTTCGCCTCAGCCATCTTGTGCGTGTCTTCACGCTTCTTGACGGCAGAGCCGGTGTTGTTGCAGGCATCCATGATCTCGCCGGCGAGGCGCTCTTTCATGGTTTTCTCGCTTCTGTTGCGGCTGTAGTTGGTCAGCCAGCGCAGACCGAGGGTCTGCCGTCTTGCCGGACGGACCTCGATCGGGACCTGGTAGTTTGCGCCGCCGACACGGCGGGTCTTGACCTCCACGGCAGGCATGATGTTTTCCATCGCCTGCTGGAAAGCCTCCAGCCCGGATTTGCCGGTTTTTTCTTCCACGATCTGGAATGCACCGTACACGACCTTCTGTGCCACGCCCTTTTTGCCGTCGAGCATGATGCTGTTGACGAGCTTGGTCACCAGAACAGAGCCGTAGATCGGATCCGGCAATACTTCTCTTTTGGGAACATTACCTCTTCTGGGCACTTTGCTTCCCTCCTTCATAGAATGATTTCATAGGTACTTCGGAAAGTGCGTTTCCGTTGTGTGCCTGCCAAGAGGTTTTATATATAAAAAACTCTTAGCAAGGCGCTGCCTTGCAAAAGGCAAAATGCTGTTGAAATTTGCGGCAGAACTTACTTCTTGCCGGCCTTGGGTCTCTTCGCACCGTACTTCGAGCGAGCCTGCATACGACCCTGAACGCCCTGCGTATCGAGCGTACCACGGATGATGTGGTAACGAACGCCAGGCAGGTCCTTGACACGACCGCCGCGGATCAGCACGACAGAGTGCTCCTGCAGGTTGTGACCGACGCCGGGAATGTAAGCGGAAACCTCGTAGCCGTTGGTCAGACGCACACGGGCGATCTTACGCAGAGCGGAGTTCGGCTTCTTCGGGGTCGTGGTACGAACGGCGGTGCACACGCCTCTCTTCTGCGGGGACGACAGGTCCGTCGCGCGATTCTTCAGCGTGTTGATACCCTTCTGCAGAGCCGGAGCGGTCGACTTGGAAGTGAGCTGCTCTCTGCCCTTTCTCACGAGCTGGTTAAAAGTAGGCATAAAAACTGGTTCCTCCTTTCTCAAGTGGTTGCTGCATACACAGCGTTTATCATATCCCGAAATATCAAAGATATTCCGTTGGGACCGAAAATTGGGCGGCTCAGACGAGGATCGCGGCAGCCGCCGCGCCGACGCTGATGCCGCACGCCGCGCCGAGCGCGCGCATGGTCTGAACTGCTTCGCACTCCACGCCGGTTTCGGCACAGAGCTGCGCGATGGGGTCGGTCAGGACCGGGTCGGCGTCCTCCGCCAGAAAGACCTTTTTGACCTTGCCGCCGTCCAGTGCGCGGCGGAGCTGTTTGATGCCGACGACCGTATTGCCCTGCCTCAGTTCTTCCAGCATCGTATTCCCTCCGCGCAGACTGCGGGTATACCCACACAGATTTGAATTATAGCAGAATCGACGAACACAGTCAACAGGAATTGTCGATTTGGCAAAGAAAATTTTCCGTTTTTCCTGCAAACACAGGCAAAACGCGCTCTTGTCATTTTCCACAAAGACACTCGTCCGCAGCAGCGAGAAAAAACCACGCCGCAGACTTCTGTCCCGGTGTGGCATCGCGCCGCCGCACCCCCGAAACTGTCTCATCGACACGCTTTCTCTGGAGGTGGGTACGAATTAACTGTACCACTTTCAGGAAGAAAACGCAAGAACTATTTCGTTTTCTTCCGAAATTTCGTAGCAGCGCACAGTTTCGGCGGAAAATACCCCGAAAAATATCTGTAATTCTGAATAATTGACGTGCCGCACTCCATCGCAGTACAATACGGAGCGTATTTTTTATATCGGCACGGAATTTGGACTGAACGGAAGGAGCTGCAAGCGGACTATGAAGTATATTTTTGTCACCGGCGGCGTGGTGTCGGGACTCGGCAAGGGCATCTGCGCGGCATCGCTCGGACGGCTGCTGCGCCAGTGCGGGCTGCGCGTCAAAAACCAGAAATTCGACCCCTATTTTAATGTAGACCCCGGCACGATGAGCCCCTATCAGCACGGCGAGGTGTTCGTCACCGACGACGGCGCGGAGACCGACCTCGACCTCGGGCACTACGAGCGCTTTGTCGATGAAACGCTCGACGGCAAGTGCTCCGTCTCCTCCGGCAAGATCTACTGGAGCGTCCTCAACCGTGAGCGCGAGGGCGGCTACCTCGGTAAGACCGTCCAGATCATCCCGCACATCACCAATGAGATCAAGCACCGCATCTATGCCATGGACGACGGCACGGCGGACGTGGTCATCACCGAGATCGGCGGCACGGTCGGCGATATTGAGAGCCAGCCCTTCCTGGAAGCTATCCGTCAGGTCGCAACGGATAAGGGGCGCGAAAACGTGCTGTATATCCACGTTCCGCTCATCGTCTCCATCCCCGGCAGCGGCGAGCTCAAGAGCAAGCCCACGCAGCACTCGGTCAAGGAGCTGCTGTCCGTCGGCATCCAGCCGGACGTGCTTGTCTGCCGCACCGACAGCCCCATTCCCGACGATATTCGCCAGAAGCTGGCGCTGTTCTGCAACGTCGAGCCCGACTGCGTCATCGCAAACCTCACCGCCTCCACGCTCTATGAAGTCCCGTTGCTGCTCGAGCGCGAGGGTCTGCGCCGCGTGGTCTGCCGCAAGCTGGGGCTTGACTGCGGCGAGCCGGACCTCACCGAGTGGCAGGCGCTTGTGGAGCGCATCCACGAGGCGCGCCGCCCCGTTAAGATCGCGCTCGTCGGCAAATATACGGGTCTGCACGACGCGTATCTCAGCGTCGTCGAATCGCTCTTCCACGCCGGAACGGCGCTCGGCGCGCAGGTCGAGATCGAGTGGGTCGAGTCCGAAATGCTCACACCCGACACCGCCGCCGGCATCCTCTCCGGCTGCGCGGGTATCCTCATCCCCGGCGGCTTCGGCGACCGCGGCATCGAGGGCATGATTGTCGCCGCGCAGTACGCGCGCGAGCACGGCGTGCCGTACCTCGGCATCTGCCTTGGGATGCAGATCGCCGTCATTGAATTTGCCCGCCACGTCATCGGATGGACCGACGCGCACAGCTCCGAATTTTCCGAAACGACCCCGCACCCGGTCATCGACCTCATGCTCGATCAGGTCGGCGTGCACGCCAAGGGCGGCACGATGCGCCTCGGTAAATACCCGTGCGTTCTGCGCGAGGACTCCAGATCGTACCAGCTCTACGGCGCGCGCGAAATTTCCGAGCGCCACCGCCACCGCTACGAGTTCAATAACGCCTTCCGCGCAGACTTCGAGCAGGCTGGGCTGCGGCTGGCAGGTCTGTCGCCCGACGGCTCGCTCGTCGAGATCGTGGAGAATCCGCAGCACCCGTGGTTTGTCGGCGCGCAGTTCCACCCCGAGTTCAAAAGCCGCCCCAATCGCCCCCACCCCCTCTTCCAGGGCTTCGTAGAAGCCGCACTGAATGCGGAGAAATAAAAAAGTTCCCCGGAGGCACACGCCTCCGGGGTTTTGCCATCTCCCACACTTAGTCGTAACGTAGGGGCGGGGCTTGCCCCGCCCGCGCGGTACGCCGTCATAAATTTGGATGCACCAATGCGAAACGGTACGCACCCGTAGGGGCGGACGCCTCTGTCCGCCCGGCAGGACGTACCTGCAAATATGGACGCGCCCCGGCGAATCCGTAAAATGTTTGTAGGGGTCGATGCCCACATCGACCCGCATGAGGCACGTCCGTTTTTACGGTACGTTACGGCAAACCCGCGATTGCCCCACGGGCGGACAGAGGCGTCCGCCCCTACAGAACGTTTTACGTTTTCGCCGAACATCGTGCAATTTTGTAATTGCACATTGCCGGGTCGATGTGGGCATCGACCCCTACGGACGTTTTGCGTGGTCGCCGTTTGTTGTGCAAATTTGTTTTTGCATCCTGCCGGGCGGGGCAGGGCCCCGCCCCTACGGCACGACTGGAAGCGCAAAAAATCCCGCCCTTGGCAGGGCGGGATTTTATACTCAGTCCTTATTAAAGATCTTGAAGATCTCGTCAATGTCGTCAATGTCCTCATTGACCACGGGCTTTGCCTTTTCGCCTGCTGCCGTGTACGCGCCGATGCGGTTGGCGGGCTGCGCGGGCTTCTTGGTGTCCTCAAAGCCGGTGGCGATGACCGTCACGCGCATTTCGTCGTCAAACGAATCGTCGAACGCCGCGCCGAAGATGATGTTTGCCTCGGGGTTGACGGCTTCCATGACGATGTTCGCCGCGGTCTCCACATCGTCCAGACCCAGCTCGCTCGAGCCGGTGACGTTGATGAGCACGCCGCTCGCACCGTTGATGGACGTTTCCAGCAGCGGGCTGGACACAGCCGCCATCGCCGCCTGCTCTGCCTTGTCGCGCCCGGTCGCCGCGCCCACGCCCATGTGTGCGTGACCGGCGTCCTTCATGATGGCGGACACATCGGCAAAATCGAGGTTGATGATGACGTTCTCAGAGTAGCCGACCAGCTCGGAGATGGACTTGACCGCCTGCTTGAGCACATCGTCGGCAATGCCGAAGGCATTGGCAAAGGTGATCTTCTGGTCAGTGACGAATTTCAGCCGGTCATTCGGGATGATGATGAGCGAATCGACCTTGCCCTCAAGATTCTTGATGCCCATTTCCGCCTGACGCATACGGTTCGCGCCCTCAAAGCGGAAGGGCTTGGTCACGACGCCCACGGTCAGGATGCCCTTGTCATGCGCGAGCTGCGCGATGATGGGCGCTGCGCCCGTGCCCGTGCCGCCGCCCATACCGGCGGTGATGAACACCATGTCCGTGCCCTCGAGGACCTCGGAGATGGAGTTTTTCGATTCCTCGGCGGACTTTTCGCCGATCTCCGGCTTCGAGCCTGCGCCCATACCGCCGGTCAGCTTTTCGCCGATCTGAATTTTGTTCTTGCACTTGGACTTGTTGAGGTCCTGCTTGTCCGTATTGACGGCGATGAAATCCACGCCCTGAATGCCGGACGCGATCATACGGTTGATAACGTTATTGCCGGCGCCGCCAACGCCGATCACCTTAATGGATACGACCTTTTCTGCAAAATCAGCCATGTAACTTCCTCCTATGTAAGCGCTCTTCGGTCGCAGCGCGCACTTCTCTGCATAGTATTTCATATATTTTATACTGAAATGCGCCCGCGGTCAATAGGATTGTGCAAATATCGCGGAAATTCTTTCTTTTTATGCCAGTTCCGCCGCAAAGCTACGCGCGCGGATGGAAGCGCGCCACATCATCGCCCGTGAGCGTCAGGTCGATCGTACCCGCCTGATACTCACTGAGCTGCTCCAAAATCGCCAGCAGGTACTGCACCTTGTAGTCCAGCTTTTCCGTGCCGCCGAGCTGAATTTCATATTGATCGTCGTACCAGACGACGATGTTGTAATCCTTTTCCACGTTGATCGACGCGACGTGCCCCAGAAGCCCCGTCCCGTCAAATTCCGCCAGCACCGCCAGCGCCGCGTCGAGCGCCTGCTGGTTCACCGCCGTCACCTGCGTCCCGGCAGTCGGGTTCTGCACCGTCACGCCGAGGATATACGGCACGCCCGTCTGCGCGAGGGGACTTGCCGCGTCGCCGGTCTCGCGCGTCGCGGTCCGCACCGGGTCGGTGTCCGCACCGTCCGCCGCCGTGTCCGCCGGAGCATCTGCCGGGGTCGCATCCGCCGGAGCGTCTGCCGCAGTCTCTTCCGGCTGAGCGGTATCGGCGGGCGTTTCCTCGGCGGGTGCTTCCACCGCCGCTTCCTCCGCCGGTGTCTCGACCGGCGTTTCGTCCGTCGGCGTTTGCGCCGCCGTGATGTCCGTCAGACCGTCATAGCGCTCGAGCGCCTTGCCGCTGCTGTTGATGAGCCAGATGACGTTCGTATCGCTCATCACCGCAAAGCGCGCCGTGCTCTCCTGTACCTCTAAAATCACCGCGTCCGGCATACTTCTGCCCACGCTGACCTTTTCCACATACGGAAGCTGCGTGATGATATTGCCCGCCACGGTCGCCTTGTTGAGCGTGAGCAGATTGTCGCCAACCTCGATGCCCGACGCCTGCACGACCTGCTCGGCGGAGTACAGGCTGTTGCCCTGCACCTCCACGCGGCTGACCTTGAAAAAGACCGCCACGCCGAACACCACCGCCGCCACGAGCGCCAGCATGATGACCAGCCGCCCGGCGACGTTGCTCACCGGCACGCGCCGCCCAGCCTGCCGTCTGGCGGCACGCCGCGATTCAGTTTTGCGTTTTGGCTGCGCCATATGTCTGCTTCTCCTTTGTAAGCGTCAGTTGACAAGAGCACGCGCGCTTGCGGAAACTTATTGAGTATTATACATCATTTCGCCGGGGATTTCCACATATTTTATGTCGCCGCCCAGAATTTGCAGCTTTCCCGCCAGATTATCATACCCACGCAGGATGTGCTTTACTCCCGCGATCTGCGACGCGCCGTGCGCACTCAGCGCCGCGATGACCAGCGCCGCGCCGCCGCGCAGATCCTCCGCGCGCACGCTTGCGCCGTGCAGCGCCGAAACGCCGTCCAGCCACGCCTGCCGCCCCGAAAATGTGACCGCCGCGCCGAATTTGCGCAGCTCGGCGATGTGGCGGAAGCGGTTTTCAAAGATCGTCTCCGTAAACTCCGTCCGTCCCCGCGCGCGCAGCAGCGCCGCCATGACGATCGCCTGCGCGTCGGTCGGAAAGCCGGGATAGGGTGCGGTCTCGATCGCGCCGGGCGCACGGAGACTGCCGTCGCCGCAAAGCCGCAGCGTGTCGCCGCTCTGCGCGACCTCGCACCCGCTCGCCCGCAAAACGTCCAAAACCGGCTCAAGCGTCCGCCCATCGGTCCGCCGCAGCGTCACATCGCCGCCGCACGCCGCCGCGGCGCACAGATACGTCGCCGTTTCGATGCGGTCGGGCAGGATGGTGAACGTCGCGCCGTGCAGCGGCGCGCCGCCCTGAATGTGAATTTCGCCGCCGTTTTGCTCAATCTGCGCTCCGGCGGCGCGTAAAAACCGCACAAGATCGCCGATCTCCGGCTCGCGCGCGGCGTTTTCGATCACCGTCTCGCCATCGCACCCCACCGCCGCCAGAATGGCGTTTTCCGTCGCGCCGACGCTGGCAAACGGCAGACGGATGCGCCCGCCGGTAAGCGTTTCCGCGCGGCACTCGGCAAAGTGCCGCCCCACCGCCACCTGCGCGCCCAGCGTTTGCAGGGCGAGGATGTGCAGGTCGATCGGGCGCTTTCCCAGCGGGCAGCCGCCCGGCAGCGCGATGCGCGCGCGCCCCATGCGCGCCAGCAGCGCGCCGAGAAACAAAACGGACGACCGCAGCCGTCCGGCATACTGCGCCGGGACTTGCCAGCCGCAAAGCGTCCGCGCGTCCACGATCAGCGACCCGCCGCGCCGTTCGGCACGGCAGCCGAGGCAGCGCAGCATTTCCAGAGTATCACCCACATCGCTGATGTCCGGGCAGTTATGTAATACGCTCACGCCGCGGCATATGGCGCACGCGGCCAGGATCGGCAGCACGCTGTTTTTCGCGCCGCTGACCGGGATGCTTCCCCGCAGCGGCGCTCCGCCGCGCACGGACAGGATCTGCATAGTCATTCCTCCGCATGATCTGGGATTTTCCCCATCCTATGCGAAGGACAAAATTACCGTGTCTGCGTCAGTTCCAGCACCGTTTCGTAAATTTGCTCGGCGGAATCGACCACCGCCATCTGCGCCGCCGCCATCGCCATCGCGTGCCGGCGCTCCGGGTCACTTAAAATCGACTTTGCCGTGTCATACAGCACCTGCCCGCTGCACTGCGCCTCGCGCAGGACCGCTGCCGCGCCGCGTGCTTCCAACACCCGGGCGTTTTTTTCCTGATGATTGTCCGTCACGTTCGGCGACGGGACCATGATGCACGGCGTGCCCGATGCCGCCACCTCCGCGATCGTCGCCGCGCCCGCGCGGCAGATCACTAAATCTGCCGCCGCCATGACCTGCGGCATATCGTAGATAAATTCGCGCAGCTCGATCTTATCCTGCCCCGCCAGCTCCACGCCCTGCTCCTTCACATACTCCGGCATCCAGCGCCAACCGAACGAGCCGCAGGCGTGGATGTGCCGGAACGGCAGACCGTCCTGAACCTCGCAGGCAAAAAACTGCGCGATCTTTTTGTTCATTTCGCGCGCACCTAAACTGCCCCAGTACGAAACGATGAGGGGCTTGTCGTCGTCGATGCCCAGTGCGCGGCGCGCCTTTGCGCGGTCGGTGTACAAAAACTCCTCCCGCACGGGCGTGCCCACCACGCGCACGCGCTCCGGCGCGGAATACTGTGCGCGACTCTCCTCAAAGCTCACCAGGATCGCCTGCGCGCTGCGCTCGACCATGCGCGTCGTGAGCCCCGGCACGGCGTTCGATTCATGCACCGCCGTGGGGATATTCTTCCGCGCGCCCATTTTGAGCGCCGGGAAGCTCGCATAGCCGCCCGTGCCCACGATGACGTCGGGCTGAAATTCGTCGATGAGCCGCCCCGCCCGGCGCAGCGACGCGCGCATATGCAGCAGCGTCGTGACGTTGTGCCACATGGCGGCGGGGGTGAGCTTTCGCTGATAGTTGGAGATCTTCAGGGTCTCCAGGCGGAAGCCCTCGCGCGGGACGAGCTTTGTCTCCATGCCGTCCTCCGCGCCGATAAACAGGATGCTGCAGTCCGGCTTCCGGCTGCGCAGCAGCTTCGCCACGGCGATCGCCGGATAGATATGCCCGCCCGTGCCGCCGCAGGTGAAGATGACGTTCATCCTGAAATCCTCCACGAAATTAGTCTTAAATGAGTTTATTGTCGTTCTGCCTCGAAACACTTAATATGACGCCCATCTCAAACAGCTGGATGAGCAGCGCCGTACCGCCGTACGAGAAGAACGGCAGCGAAATACCCGTTGCGGGCAGCAGATTCGTCACAACGCCGATGTTGAGGAACACCTGAAGCGCCAAAAGCGTCGTGAGTCCCCCCACGACCAGCATCCCAAAGCGGTCGCGCGCGTGCAGCGCGATCCAGTAGCCGCGCAGGATCAGCAGCAAAAACAGCAGCAGCACCACCATCGCGCCCACAAAGCCCAGCTCCTCGCACACGATGGGAAAAATATAGTCGTTGTGCTCCTCCGGCAGATACAGATACTTCTGCCGGCTGCGCCCCAGCCCCAGCCCCATCAGCCCGCCGGAGCCGATGGCGTAGAGCGACTGGACGATCTGGTAGCCGCTGTCCGACTCGTCCTCAAACGGGTGCAGCCACGCCTGAATGCGGTCGCCCGCGTAGCCCTTTGTCGCAAGGTAGATGGCGACGAATGCGCCCACCACGCCAAGCCCCAGCGCGAACCAGCGCAGCTTGACGCCGCCGAGAAACAGCATCGCCGCGCTCACGCCGAGGATGATGATGATGGCGGACAGGTGCGGCTCTAACACCAGCAGCCCGCATACAACAGCCAGGATCACTACGAACGGCAGAATGCCCTCGCGGAACGACTGCATCCGCTCGCGGTAATAGGAGATCATGGACGCGAACGTGAGCACGATGCCGAGCTTTGCGACCTCCGAGGGCTGAAAGCTCGTAAAGCCAAGATAGATCCAGCGCTTCGCGCCGTTTTCTTCAATACCGATGAGCGGCACGAGCAGCAGGAATACGATCGCCGCCGCCAGAATAAAAAACGAGACGCTGCGCCAGATCTGATAGTTCCAGGTGCTGAAAAACAGCATGATGCCGATGCCCACGATGGCAAACACCGCCTGCCGGGCAAAGTAATACGTCGCCTTGCCCTCGGTGGAGTACGCGCGGGCGTAGCTTGCGGAAAACATCATCAAAACGCCGATGAGCACCAGCAGCACCGTCAGCACCAGAAACGGCACGTCCAGCAGCCCGCGCTCGTCGAGAATGACGCGCCGCCTGCCCGCCTGCGGGTCAGGCAGCCGCTCACCCGTCGGCTGCTGCGCGGGGCTGTCCGGGTAGACCGTTTGCTGCATCATGAAACATCCTTCCTACATCGCGCGCGGCGAAACGCCCACATACGCCAGCACGCACATCACGATCGTGATGCCCACAAATACGATGAAAATTTTCTCCTCGCTCCAGCCGCACAGCTCAAAATGATGATGGATGGGCGTCATTTTGAAAATGCGCTTGCCGTGCGTCAGCTTAAAATACGTCACCTGCAGGATGACCGACAGCGTCTCAAGCAAATACACCAGCCCCACGAGGATCAGCACCAGCGGCATATCCAGCGCAAAGGCAAGCCCGCACACCGCGCCGCCGAGGAACAGAGACCCGGTGTCGCCCATAAAGACCTTGGCGGGGTGGAAATTGTAGATGAGGAAGCCGCCGAGCGCGCCGAACAGCGCCGCCGGGAAAATTGCCAGCGTCGTCTGCTTCCAGAGCCACGCCGTGATCGCAAAAAACGCCATCACCGGCATCGTCACGCCCGTCGCCAGCCCGTCCAGCCCGTCCGTCAGGTTCACCGCGTTCACGCAGCCCACCAGCACGAACATTGCAAAGATCATGTACACGATCCAGTTGACCTGGAACGTCACCTGGAAAAACGGGATATACAGGTCGCACGTGAGGCTGCCCGTATAGCGCAGCAGCGCCAGATACGCCGCCGCCGCCGCAAGCTGCAAAACGAGCTTTTGCAGCGCCGTCAGCCCTTCGTTCTGCTTGCGCTTTACTTTGCAGTAATCATCCAGAAAGCCGATCAGACCGTACACCACCGCGAAAGCGAGCACGATCAGATGCGTATAATAGCCGCCGCGCATGGCGTGCCATCCGCCCGCCACGGTGCACAGCGCCGCCGCGAGGATGAACATGATGCCGCCCATGGTCGGCGTGCCGCTTTTGCCCTCATGCCAGCTCGGTCCGACCTCGCGGATCGACTGCCCCGCCTTGAGCGCACGCAGCGCGGGGATCACCAGTTTTCCGAAAATAGCCGAAAGCACGAACGCGCAGACGGCGATGATGCACAGTTGCATGGGTCTTCCTCCGATTATTTCTTTTCGTCCTTCAGAAACAGCTCCAGCACGCGTTCCATCTTCATGCCGCGGCTGCCCTTGATGAGCACCACGTCGCCCTCGCTCACGCGCATTTTGAGCATCCGCGCAAGATCCTCGTGCGTATCAAAATGCTCCGTATTTTTGGGGTTCATGCCGCCCGTGATCGCGCCCGTCACCGTGCGCACCGAGTGCTCACCGTACACAAACAGCATATCCGCCTTCTGCGCCACCAAGCGCCCGATGCGGTAGTGCTCCGCGCTGCTGCGGTTTCCAAGCTCCAGCATATCGCCGAGCACCGCGATCCTGCGCCCCTTGGCGCGGTAGTTTTCCAGCACGTTCAGCGCCGCCTGCATCGACTCAGGGCCGGCGTTGTAGCAGTCCTCGATGATGGTCACGCCGTTATGCTCATAAATCTTCTGCCGCATCCCGGTGTTATGGAACTGCCCGAGCTGCCGCTGCAGCGCCTCGGGCTTCACATCCAGCAGCAGCGCCGTGGTGATGACCGCCAGCGCGTTATACACCATGTGCCGCCCCGCCGCCGGGATGTACATTTCAAAGCTCTGCCGCATCCCGCGCACGCGGAAGCGCATCCCGTCCTCCAGCTCTTCAATATCCTCGGCGATGACGTCGCACGCCGTGTTTTCAATGCCGTAGTAGAATTTTTTGTGTCCGCCGTCGCTGCGCACGTTCCAGAGAAGCGGCTCGTCGCCGTTAAAAACGCCCACGCCGTCACGCGGCACGCCCTGCAAAATCTCCAGCTTCGCGCGCAGGATGCCCTCGCGGCTGCCCAGATGCTCGATGTGCATCGTGCCGATGTTCGTGATGATGGCGATGTTTGGCTGCGCAACGCTCGTGAGGTACGCCATCTCGCCGAAATGGTTCATGCCCATTTCCAGCACCGCGACCTCCACGTCCTCCTCCAGCGCCATGATGCTCATCGGAAGACCGAGGTCGTTATTGTGGTTGCCTTCGCTCTTGGCGGTGCGGAACGTCCCTTGCAGCGCGCACGCCATCATTTCCTTCGTGGTGGTTTTGCCCACGCTGCCGGTGATGCCGATCACGCGCGTGCGCAGCAGCTTGCGGTAATTTGCCGCCAGCGCGCCATAAGCGCGCAGCGTGTCGGCAACGCAGAGCTGCAAAATGGGCGCATCCACCTTATGCGTCACCAGCGCCGCGGCGGCGCCCGCCTCGGCGGCTTTGGCAACATATGCGTGCCCGTCGGTGCGTTCACCCGGCAGCGCGATGAAGAGGTCTCCTGCGCGCACCTCGCGCGAGTCGGAGCAGACCCCGGTCACGCGCACGCTGTTATATTCCTGCGCCGTCGGCGCGCCGCACCACAGCGCGATCTGATTGAGCGTCAATTCCTTCATTTTTGTCTCTCCAAATGTTCCGCAACGACTTCCCGTTCGTCCAGATGCCGTTTGTGATGGTTGATCTCCTGATACGTCTCGTGCCCCTTGCCGCACAGCACGATCACGTCGCCGGGCTTGGCGATGTCCATCGCCCGGCAGATCGCCTGCTCGCGGTTTTCGATGACCTCATATTTTGCGCCCGTGCCCTGCATCCCGGCAACGATCTGCCGGATGATCTCGTTGGGGTCTTCGGTGCGCGGATTATCGGACGTTACGATGCTCACATCCGCGTTTTCCGCCGCAATCCTGCCCATGACGGGGCGCTTAAACGGGTCGCGGTCGCCGCCGCAGCCGAACACCGCGATGGTCCTGCCCGTGCAGAAGCCGTTCACGGTCTGCAAAATATTCTCCAGACTGTCCGGCGTGTGCGAATAGTCGATGAGCACCGTGTACTCTTTTCCCGGCGTGGGCACGACCTCGGCGCGCCCCTTCACACCCTGCGCCGTTTTGAGCGCGTCGGCGATCCTGGGCAGTGGGATGCCCAGCGCCATCGCCGAGAGCGTCACCGCCAGCGCGTTATACACGCTGAACGCGCCCGGAATTTTCAGCTCGAGCCTGCAAATGTCGTTGCCCGTCACCACGTCCGTCTCCACCCGGTCCGGGTACAGGCGGATATTTTTCGCAACAAGGTCGGCGGCGTTATCCTTGACGGAATACGTCAGAATTTTGCAGTTTGCCTGCCGCCGGATGCGGTCGCAGTACAGATCGTCCAGATTGAGAACGCCCGTGTCGCACATCGAAAACAGCTTCGCCTTCGCGTCGCAGTAGTCGAGCATCGTCTTGTGGAAGTCCAGATGGTCCTCCGTCAGATTCGTGAACGTGCCCACGGCAAAGTGGATGCCGTCCACGCGGTGCAGCGTCAGCGCGTGGGAGGAGACCTCCATCACAACGTGTGTGCAGCCGGCAATGCGCATTTTGGCGAACAGCTCCTGAAGTTCGAGGCTCTCCGGCGTCGTGCGCTCCGTTTCGAGTACCTCATCGCCGATCATGTTCTGGATCGTGCCGATGAGCCCGACCTTTGCGCCCAGCGCCTTTTCGAGCACGTCCTTGAAAAGATAGGTGATGCTCGTTTTGCCGTTCGTGCCGGTCACGCCGATCATGGTCATCTGCTCGGTCGGGTGTCCGTACCAGTTCGCCGCCATCCGCGCCAGCGCTGCGCGCGTCGATCCCACGCGCACATAATTCTTGCCGTCCGCTGGCTTTTTCTCGCAGATCACGACCGCCGCGCCCTGCTCGCGCGCCATGGGGATGAATTTGTGCCCGTCGGCGGTAAACCCGCTCACCGCCACGAATGCCTGCCCGGGCGCGACCGCCCGCGAATCGTAGCTGATGCCGCTGATGTCCTGCTCCAAGTCGGCAGCGGCGTCCAGAATGGAGATGTCCTGCAAAAGTGCCCGTAGCTTCATGATTCTATCCTTTCTTTGCAGATCAGTCAAGCGCCGTATGGTCGGTAAATTCGACCGTTACCGTCGTGCCGCGCTCGACCATTGTGCCCGCGGGAATATCCTGATACGTCACCGTGACGTAATTCTCCGTCAGATCTGTGCCCTTTGCCTGCACATAAATGCCCGCATTGTTCGCCAGCCAGTTCACGTCCGCCGGAGCGTAGCCCACAAAGTCGGGCACTTCCACGAGCTCGGTCGATTTTTCCGCGCCCATGTAGAGGATGGCCTCGGAATCGCCCGGAACTTCGGCGTCTGCCGCCGGGATCTGATCGGTCACGAGCGCGCCGTCGCCGATGACGCGGTAGCGCAGGCTCTTCTTACTAAGCGCTTCCGACGCCTCCTGCTCGGTCATGCCGACCAGCTCCGGCATCGCCACGTTCACGCCGCGGATGTCCTCGGACGTGTAGTCCGGCTCAATGCCGAGATACGGCAGAATGTCGGAGAAAATATCGCGCACGGTCGGCGCTGCCATCAGACCGCCGGAAATATAGTAGTTATTCGGCGTGTAGCTCGTGCCGGGGATCGCCTTCGGCGTATCCAGCGCCACGAGCACCACATATTTGGGGTCGTTGATCGGCGCAACGCCGATGAACGAGACGATCTTATCCTCCACGGGATCGCCGTTTTCGTCGTAGGTGTCGATCTTTTCGGACGTACCCGTCTTGCCGCCCACGCGGTAGCCCGGCGTGCGCGCGCCCTTGGCGGTGCCTTCGGTGACGACCTTTTCCATGAGGTCGCGCATCGTCGCAGAGGTTTGCTCGCTGATGACCTGCCGGATGACGGTGCGCCCGTTTTCTTCCACGACGCTGCCGTCGGCGTTCACGACCTGCGAAACAACGTGCGGCTCAAGCAGATACCCGCCGTTTACGATCGCCGCCACCGCCCGCACGAGCTGCATGGGCGTGATACGGAACGTCTGACCGAACGACGCGGAGATAAGCGACGCGGTGCTCGCACCGTTTAACTGGTCGCGCCCGAAGAAATAGCCGCTCGCCTCACCGGGGAGGTCTACATCCGATTTTTCGAGGAAGCCGAACGACGCCACATAGTCATAAAACCGATTGCCACCGATCTGCAAGCCCATATGCGCCAGCGCGATGTTGCAGGAATTGCCCAGCGCCTCGCCGGTGGTCTGCGTGCCGTGACCGATGGTCTTCCAGCACGAAAGCGTCTGGTCGCGCCCCTGGAAGTCCTCGTGCCCGCCGCAGTAGTAGCTCGACTGCGTCGTAAACGCGCCGCAGTCCAGCCCCGCTGCCAGCGTGATGAGCTTGAAGGTCGAGCCGGGCTCATAGCCGTCGGACACGCAGCGGTTGCGCCACTGCTTGAGGCGCGCCGCCGCCACGGCATTGTTATACGCCGTGCGCTCTTCCTCATACGCCTCCGTGCCCTTTTTCATCGCCAGCAGATTCTGATACTGCCGTTCCAGCTCCGCCTCCTGCGCGGGGTCGTAAATTTCCAGATAGTGATTGGGATCGTAGCTGCCGAGCGTCGCCATGGCGACGATGTCGCCGGTGTTTACATCCATCACGATGCCGAACGCGCCGTTTTGAATTTCGTAGCGCTCAATGGCATTTTCGAGATTCTTTTCCAGCATATACTGCACCGACGTGTCGAGCGTCAGGACCAAACTGTCGCCGTCGGACGCGTCGTAATATTTTTCGTAGGTGTAGAGCATTTCCGAGCCGCCGTTGCCGCGCGTGGTCACGATCTTGCCGCTCGTGCCCTGCAAGTCGCTGTCGTAATACGACTCAATGCCCTCCGTGCCGCGGTTATCCTCACTGATAAAGCCCAGCACCTGCGCCGCCAGAGACGAATACGGATAGTACCGCTGCGCGTCCGATTCCAGATTCACGCCCACGATATTATTGTCGTTTACAAACCTGCGCACCTCGTCCGCCGTGTCCTCCGACACCTTTTTGGCGATGACCTTGTACTGATACTTCGTGTCCTCCGCCTGCTTGTAGACGAACTCTGGCGTCACATCCTCCAGGATTTCCGACAGCCCCGTCGCAATTTTATTGAGCAGGTCGGGATCGGGATTATTTTTATCGCTCATTTTTTTGGCGATCATGTTGGGGTCAATGAACACCGTCTCCACCGTGGTGGACGCGGCGAGGATATTCATATTGCGGTCGTAGATCAGCCCGCGCTGCGCGGGCAGTGACATATTGCGCGTCTGGTTGCGGATCGCCATCTCCTCGTACTCATCGTGGTCGATGACCATCAGCTTATAAAGCCGCAGCGACACAGGCAGAAAGCCCAGCGCCAGACAGATGATCGCCAGAATTTTCATGCGCTTCTGGACCTTGCGGTTCATCAGCTTTACGTCCGTGCGCGCCGGACGCTTCTTTTTTTCAGCCCGGTCGCCCGGACGGATCACTCTCAATGCCATAGAAAAACCTTTCCCGATGAGAAAAACAAGGACGGTCAACTCTGATCCGACCGTCCTTGCCAAACTCTATTTGTGCAGCCGGTCCACCCGTAGAATTTATGCTGCCGCCGGACGCAGATATGCGATGAGATCGGAAATGCTCTGCTCCACCGCGCCGATGATCTCGCCCAGTACACTTGTTTTTTCCTCGTGATAAATTTCCGCCCGGTCATTCCCGGACAGATTCAGGTACACGGTCTGCTCCGACGTCGGCAGTCGCAGCCCCAGCTCCCCGGCGCGCTTTTCGATCTGCTCCAGATCGATGCGCCCTTCGTACTTGCTCTCCAGCATCGCGTGCTCCTGCTGGAGCGACTGGAGCTTTGTTTCGAGCTTGGACACATTGTCGGTCGCTTCAAAAAGCTGAACGTAGCCGAAAATGACCAGCACCAGCATACACACCACCGTCACCACGCCCAAAAGCGTAAACGGCGCAACGGCGGTTTTCGCCTTGACGCGCTGCTCGCGCTGCGGAAGCGGACGCTCCTCCGGCAGACCCTGCGGCTGCCGTGGAAGGGGACGCGCGGTGTTGGTATTGTACGGAGAGTAGACGTCATACGCCGCCGCGCCGCTCGTTCTGTAATAGCGCTCGTCAGCCATATGCGTTTCCTCCCTTCTCAAAAATCAGGCTCAAATTTTTTCCGCCACGCGGAGCTTTGCGCTGCGCGCGCGGGGATTTTCCGCCAGCTCCTGCGCCGTGGACAGGATAGGTTTCCGGCTTAAAATGCGCACGCGCGGCGTTTTGCCGCAGACGCACACGGGAAATTCCTTTGGGCAGGTGCAGCCCTGCGCCGCCTCGTTCATCGCGTTTTTGACGATACGATCCTCCAGCGAGTGGAATGTGATGACCGCCAGCCGCCCGCCGGGGTTTAACCGATCGACCGCCGCCTGCATCATCCGCTCCACCGCGCCCAGCTCATCGTTGACCGCGATACGGATCGCCTGAAAGCTGCGCTTTGCCGGGTGCTGCTTTTCGCGCAGCGCCGCAGCGGGCATGGCGCTTTTGATGATCTGCACCAGCTCGCCCGTCGTGTCGATGGAGTGATCGGAGCGCGCCCGTTCAATTGCCGCCGCGATGCGCGCCGCGTAGCGCTCCTCGCCGTAGACCGCGAGAATGCGCCGCAGCTCCTCGCGCGGATACTGGTTCACCACATCGTGCGCCGTCAGCGCGCTCGTGCGGTCCATGCGCATATCGAGCGGCGCGTCCGCCATATACGAAAAGCCGCGCTCCGCATCGTCAAGCTGTGGAGACGATACACCCAGATCAAACAGCATTCCGTCCACCGCCGGGATGCCCAGACGGTCGAGGACGGACGCCAGATTTTCAAAATTATCGTGCACCAGCGTCACGCGCTCGCGGTACAGCCGCAGGCGCTCGCCCGCCGCGTGTAACGCGACGTCGTCGCGGTCGATGCCGATCAGCCGCCCGTGGGGCGACAGCCGCTTGCAAATTTCCAGCGAGTGCCCCGCTCCGCCCAGCGTCCCGTCCAGATAAATGCCGTCCGGCTGGATGTTCAGCGCCTCGATGCACTCGTGCAGCAGCACGGAGGTATGTTCAAAGCCCATCAGAAGCCCAGCTCCTCCATCGCCGCCGTCAGATTCTCCGGCGTGAGCGTCTGGCGCTCAAGCTCGTCATACGCCTCGCTGTCCCAGATCTCGGCGTGACCGCCCTGCCCGATGAATGTGACCTCCTGCTGAAGCCCGGCGTACTGCCGCAGCTCCGCGGGGATGAGAAAACGCCCCTGCTTGTCCGGCTCGCATTTCGCGGCGTTGGCAAACAGGAAACGCATTTTGCGTGCCTGTGAAATGGGCAGCGCGTTGTAGCGGTCGAGAATGCTTTGCCAGCCGCTTTCGGTGTAGACGGACAGGCAGTGATCCAGCCCCAACGTGACATAAAACGCGTCGCCGAGCTCTTCGCGCAGCTTGGAGGGAACGAACAGACGACCCTTCGGATCGACTGTGTGCTTGTACTTGCCGAACATTCCCTCTCACCCCGCTTTCGCTCCACTTTAGTGCACAAGAGCACCACTTTGCTCCACTTCGTTTCTATAATATCCTTTGCCTCAAAAAATTGCAAGCCCTTTTTCAAAAAAACCGCGTGGATTTTTTGGCTGTTTTTCCGGCAAATTCCCTTGATTTTGCAATTTTAGAACGCCTGTTCTAGGTTCACATAATCTTCTTGTTTGTGTGTCTGAGCCGCACCCCAATATGTAGTGTGCCGGGTCGTTTTTCACGATCCGGCACACCCCGAAAAAATTTTTCACGCATCCTCGCCCGAAATTTCTTCCACAGCCAGTTTTCCGTCCTTCGGAAGGACGGATGCGCACCTGCCGCCGCGCAGCAGCAGCTCCGCCGCCGCCTCCTCCACCTGTGTCTGGATGCGGTGGCGCAGCGTGCGCGCTCCGCCGTCCGAGCGCAGGCACTGCTGTGCCAGCAGCGCCGCCGCACCCGGCTCGATGCTGAGCCGCAGTCCCTGTCCCGCCGCGCGGCGCACGACCTCATCCAGCTGCTGACCCGCGATCGCTTCCAGTTCACCCTCGCCCAAGCGCTCAAACTGCGCGATGCAGTCGATGCGCCCCAGAAGCTCCACGCTGAAATGCTCGCGCAGCACGCGCTCGTTCGCCGTCTGCGCGTCCGGCGGCGTAAAGCCGAGCCCCGGCTTTCCGACCTGTCCGCTGCCTGCATTCGAGGTCATCACGATCATCGCGTGCTTGAAATCCACCTGCCGTCCCACGCAGTCCGTCAGGATGCCGTCGTCCAGGATTTGCAGCAGCAGTCCCGTCACATCGCGGTGTGCCTTTTCGATCTCGTCCAGCAGCACCACGCAGTAGGGTCTGCGCCGCACCTTTTCCGTCAGCACGCCGCCCTCGTCATGCCCCACATAGCCCGGCGGCGCGCCGATGAGGCGCGAGACGGAATTTGCCTCCATATACTCCGTCATATCAATGCGCACCAGCGCGTCCGCGCTGCCGTACACGCACTCCGCCAGCGCCTTGCAAAGCTCCGTTTTGCCAACGCCCGACGGTCCTGTAAACAGCATCGACGCCACGGGACGCCGCGCGTCGGCAAGCCCCGTCCTGCCGCGCAGCACCGCCCGCGCCGCCGCGCGCACCGCGCGCTCCTGCCCGATGATACGCCCGCGCAGCGCGTCGTACAGTCCCAGAAGCTGCTCGCGCTCGCCCTGCGTCAGCCGCCCCGCCGGGATGCCCGTCCGCTCCGCGACGGTCTGCGCCACGTCCTCGGCGTCCAGCGCCCGTCCGCGCAGATGCTGTGCCGCGGAATGCTGTTTGCGCAGCATCCCCTGAAGCTGGTCGCGCAGTACCGCCGCCTGTTCATACTGCCCAGCGGCGACCGCCTGCTCCAGCTCCTGCGTCAGCGCCTGCTTTTTGCGGTCCAGCCCGCGCGGCGCGCCCTTTTCGCGCAGCAGCACCCGCGCCGCACTCTCGTCCAAAAGGTCGAGCGCCTTGTCCGGCAGAAAACGGTCGGTGATGTAGCGGCACGATAATTCCACCGCCGCGCCGATCGCCTCCTGCGTGATGCGCAGCCCGTGGTGGCGCTCCAGCCCCGGGCGCAGCCCGAGCAGAATCTCCTCCGCCGCCTCGTGCGTCGGCTCGCGCACGATCACCGGGCGAAAGCGCCGCTCCAGCGCCGCATCCTTTTCGATATACTTGCGGTATTCCTCCAGCGTCGTCGCGCCGATCATTTGCAGCTCGCTGCGCCCCAGCGCGGGCTTTAAGAGGTTCGCCGCGTCGATCGCACCCTCGGCGCTGCCCGCGCCCACGATCGTGTGCATCTCGTCCACAAACAAAATGACGTTTCCGCAGCGGCGGATCTCGACCAAAATGTCGCGGATACGCTCTTCAAATTCGCCGCGGTATTTTGTCCCCGCCACTACGCTTGCCATGTCCAGCGCGTACAGACGCTTGCCGCGCAGTACCTCCGGCACTGCGCCCGCCGCCAGCCGCTGGGCAAAGCCCTCCACGATGGCGGTCTTGCCCACGCCCGGCTCGCCGATGAGCGCGGGATTGTTCTTGTTTTTGCGGCTGAGAATTTGCATCAGCGCGCCGATCTCCGCCTCGCGCCCGATCACGGGCTCTGCCCGCTCCGCCTTTTCCAGCATATTTTCGCAATAAAGCTCCAAAAGTCTCGTGTCCGTGTTCCCCCTGTCCTCCGTCGCCGCCGGGCAGCGCAGGCTGTCGTAGGCGTCGGAAAATACGCAGTTCAAGTCCGCGCCGCCGCTCACCAGCAGGCGCGCCGCCGTACACTGCGCCTGACGGCTGATGGCAAGCAGCAGATGCTCCGGCTCGATGCGCCGCATCCGCAGCCGCGCCGCGTCCGCCCGCGCCTGACGCAGCACCTGCCGCGCCCCGGGCGTAAGCCCCTGCGGCATCGGCAGCCGCGCGCAGCCGTACCCGGTGCGCAGCGTCAGAAATCCGCGCAGCACCGGCGCGTCCCATCCGCCGCGCGCGAGAATGCGGCAGCACGCCAGCTCCCGCTGCTGCAAGATCGCCAGCAGCAGATGCTCTGTGCCCACATAGCTGTGCCCCAGCTCCCGCGCAAGCGCGCCCGCCTGCCGGATGATCTGCTCTGTCTGCGGCGAAAATCCCGCCCTTCTCATGCCCGCACCTCGCCTTCTGCCGGTAATTTTCACCGCCGTGCGGCGGGATTATACGCTCCTGCCGAACAATTTGCGCATTTTTCCGCAATTCTCAGAAATACCATTTGCATTTTTCAAAAAGCATGATAGAATTGTCGTGGATTACAAAACTATGGAGGTGCAATCATGGCTCATGTCATTACCGACGCCTGCGTCAAGTGCGGCGCTTGTGCGGACGCTTGCCCGCTCGGCATCATCACCGAGGGCGAAGACAAGTACGTCATCGACGCCGATCAGTGCGTTGACTGCGGTACCTGCGCAGCAGAGTGCCCGAACGACGCGATCGTGGAGGAGTAAGCTCGTACATCACAAACGACCTGTGCAATGCACAGGTCGTTTGTATGTGTCAAATGTTTTTGACACATACTCAAACGCGAACCGCTGCGCTGGGTTCGCGTTTGAAAAGGCTCACACTGCGCTGCGCGCATAATTTTGCGCAAGCGCAAAATTCCACACTCCGCTCCGTGAGCAGAATTTTTGCCGACGTACACGCCGCCGGCAAAAATGATCTGAATCGCTTTTGCGCCTGCGGGCGCAAAACTCTGCGAGGCTTTTTGACAGTCTGAACGGACCTGTGTGCTGCACAGGTCTCTGTACTATTCCGAACAGATCCAAGCCCTATGACTGAACAACTTCCGAACGGCGTCACGCTCACTTGGAGCGGCGCACAGTTCCGCCCCAGCACCGACTCGATGGTGCTCGCCGATTTTGCCGTGCCCGCGAAAAATGCCCATGTCTGCGACCTCGGCTGCGGCTGCGGGACGCTGGCTCTGCTGCTTCTCGCCGCGCGACCCGATCTTCGCGTCACCGGCATCGAAATTCAGCCGGACGCTGCCGCCGTCGCGCGCGAAAACGCCGCGCAGGAGGCGCTCGGCGGGCGCTTTACCGTCGTCGAGGGCGACCTCCGCGACGCGGCGCTTCTGCGCGCGGGCGGCTTTGACTGCGCCGTTTCCAATCCGCCGTATTACCCGCTTGCCTCCGGCTATGCCGCGCAAGACCCCGCGCTGCGCGCCGCCCGGACGGAGGAGCACTGCTCGCTTCTTGATCTGTGCCGCGCCGCGGCGCGCCTGCTGCGCACCGGCGGGCGGTTTTTTCTGGTCCACAAGCCCGAGCGGCTGGCGGACCTCATCTGCTGCCTGCGCGAGAGCGCGCTCGAGCCGAAGCGGCTTCAGCTTGTCCGCCACCGCGCGGACGCGCCCGCGAATCTCGTGCTGCTCGAAGCCGTGCGCGGCGGCAGCCCCGGTCTGCGTCTTGCGCCGGACCTGATCCTTTACGCCCCCGACGGCGCGCTCACGCCGGGCGGGCGGCGCATCTACCATCAGGAGGACTGATCCATGCCCGGAATGCTCTGCCTTGTCCCCACGCCCATCGGGAATCTGGGCGATATTTCTCCCCGCGCCCGCGCCGCGCTCGCAAGCGCCGATTTCATCGCCGCCGAGGATACGCGCGTGACGCGCAAGCTATTAAACTATCTGGAGCTTAAAAAGCCGCTCGTGAGCTATTACGAGCACAACAAGCACGAAAGCGGGCCGAAGATCGTCGAGCGCCTGCTGGAAGGGCAGACCTGCGCGCTCGTCTCTGACGCGGGTTCGCCCGCCATCTCCGACCCCGGCGAGGATTTGGTACGCCTGTGCGCGGACGCGGGCGTAACGGTCTGCGCCATCCCCGGTCCGTGCGCCGCCATCACCGCGCTGAGTATTTCGAGTCTGCCCACGGGGCGCTTCTGCTTTGAGGGCTTTTTGTCCACAAACAAAAAGAACCGCCAGCAGCACCTGGACGGTCTGCGCAGTGAGAGCCGCACGATGATCTTTTACGAAGCACCGCACAAGCTGCGCCAGACGCTCGGCGATCTGGAAGCCGCGTTCGGCGCGGAGCGCGCCATCTCCCTCTGCCGCGAGCTGACAAAGCTCCACGAGGAGGTCATCCGCACCACGATCTCCGGCGCGCGGGCGCTGTACAGTGAGCAAGAGCCGCGCGGCGAGTACGTCCTCATCGTCGCGGGCGCGGCGCCGGAAGCCCCGGAAGCGCCCACGGAGGAGCAGCTTCTCGCCCTCGTGCGCGAGCAGATGGCGCAGGGGCTTTCCCGCAAGGACGCCGTCAAGGCAGTCAGCAAACAAACCGGCTGCGCCAAAAACGCCCTCTACGACGCCGTTCTCAAAGCCGAGAATCTCTAATATACGCAAAAACCGCCGACAGACTGATCTGTCGGCGGTTTTTCCATCTTAATATTGTTTTTGAAAATCTCAGACACCTTTCTGCAATTCTTTCATGCAGGCGGCGCAGATGTTCTTGCCCTTGTAATTCGTCACATTTCTGGCGTTGCCGCAGAAAATGCAGGACGGCTCATACTTTTTCAGAATGATTGAGGACCCGTCCACATAAATTTCGATCGTGTCCTTCTCCGCGATGTCCAGCGTGCGGCGCAGCTCGATCGGCAGCACGATGCGCCCGAGCTCATCGACCTTGCGAACGATACCAGTAGATTTCATAATAAGTTTCCTCCTTTTTGGGTAGGGTCGCCCTGTTACAGGAACAGACGGCATTTCCTATATTTTGTAGCTTATCGACATCACAGTATCACCAAGATATGTCTAAAATTTGAACGATTCAATTTTTTCTCAGCAGATTTTGCAAATTTTTACGCGATTCGATTTTTTCAAGAGTATTACATGAAAAGTATGAGGTGAAACGCCGTGGCAATGTCCATTGTCTGGATAGCGATGCTAACTTTGTCCGTTTCATTCGGCATTTTGAACGACTCCGCTTCCGCCGTTGGGGCTGCCGCGCTCACCGGCGCGCGCAGCGGCGTGGAGGCGACGCTCGCCATCGCAGGCGCGCTCTGCCTGTGGAGCGGACTGGGCAAGGTTCTGGAGCGCTCCGGGCTGAGCGAGCGCCTCACCCGCCTGCTCGCGCCGCTGCTGCGCAGGCTCTTTCCGCGCGCGTTTCGTGACCCGGCTGCTGCCGCGGCGCTCAGCGCCAATTTTGCCGCGAACCTGCTCGGGCTCGGCAACGCCGCCACGCCCATGGGCGTCGCCGCCGCGCGGCGGATGCAGGCGCTCTCCGGCTCGGAGTATGCAAGCGACGAGCTGTGCCGCCTCGTCGTCCTGAATACCGCCTCCGTCCAGCTCCTGCCCGCCACCGTCGCCGCGCTGCGCGCGGGATTGGGCGCGCCGAAGCCCATGCAGATACTCCCCGCCGTGTGGCTCTCGTCGCTGCTGTCGGTCGGCGCGGGGCTGGGCGCGGCGGCGCTGTTTGCGCGCGGAGGGCGGCGATGACCGACCTGCTCGTCCCGCTGCTGCTGCTGTTCGTGTCGCTCTGGGCGCTTTATAAAAAGCAGGACGTGTACGCGCAGCTCCTGCTCGGCGCGCAGGACGGGCTGCGTCTGCTCGTCTCCATCGCCCCGGCGCTCATCGTGCTGCTCAGCGCCGTATCCATGCTGCGCGCAAGCGGCTTTCTGGACGCGCTGTCCAGCTGGCTCGCGCCCGTCTGCCGTGCCGTGGGCATCCCGCCGGAGCTCGTGCCGCTCATGCTCGTCCGCCCGCTCAGCGGCAGCGCCGCGCTTGCCGTCGGGCTGGAGCTGATGCAGGCGCACGGGGTAGACTCCCTCGTCGGGCGCACCGCCGCTGTCATGCTCGGCAGCACCGAGACGACGTTTTATACCATCGCCGTCTACTTCGGCGCGGCGGGGATCAAAAAGACGCGCTACGCCGTCCCTGCCGCGCTCTGCGCCGACCTCGCCGGCTTTCTCGCCGCCGCGCTCACCACGCGCCTGCTGCTGGCGTAGCGGAAAGTGTAAAAAACTCCGCTGGGCACTTGACAAACCCGTTTCGATTCACTATAATACCAAGGTCACGGGGTGTGGCGAAGTTTGGTATCGCGCTTGGTTCGGGACCAAGAGGCCTCGGGTTCAAATCCCGACACTCCGACCAAATTCGGTTGAAACCGTCAGGTTTCAACCGAATTTTTTGCATTTTCCGAACTTTTTCCGATGGAGAATTTTGCAACTTTTCCGTTTGACCCAAACCCGACCCAAACGGGAATTTGGAGCGGAAAGCGTCGGACAAGAAAATTCACCGCCTGCCGGAGCAATTCCGACAGGCGGCGTGTTCATTTTTGCCGTTATCCGACACTCGCCATGAAGCCGCTGATTTTCTGCGCGGCTTCTTTTTTCATGCCTGCCGTGACGTGCGTGAACACAGACTCGGTAACATTTTCTCCTGTGGGAGCTGGAGTTCTGTAGGTATGGCTGCCTCAGAAGTTTTCTTCTTATCATCTGCCATTTGCGAATCTCTTTTTCGAGGTATGAAAAAAACCTGTTCACAGACTGCCCGGATGATAGTAACCTCCACTTCATGATGTTATATTAAAAACACCGTCTGTTCTTCCGTTATACAATAAATTATAATTTTTAACTAGAATTAGTCGCTTACATTTGATAAAATATCTATAATGAAAGTATATCGAGGTATATTGATGAAAAAAAGCAGCATCATACTCTTAGGCTATGGATTAGGCTATGTTATTATTTCAATTTTAGTAGCCATTGACTTTATATCATTATCTTCACAAGATATATTACCTTTGAGCATTGCGTCCTTAATTTTTTCTCTTGCAGAATTTTGGAATGTTGGAGTGAGACTGATCATTCTTTCGCTTCGACAATTAGCTTTTCGTTTTTTCGCTATGATGGCTTTCACACGATTTAAAAAATTCAAAACATATGTAGAAAAGGCTTACTTAAAGAAATCACAGAAAAATAACCTGCGATTCAACTTTGAACTGTACTTTTACTGGTACAACAAGTGTATTGCCAACCATTTTTCTCGAACTCTGCGTAGACAGCTTGAAAACCTCCACAAAACAAGTTCTATTTCTTTAATGCTTAATGTTGCTGCTCCCGTAGCGTTAGTAGTTCTGTTCGCCATTATGCCGCACAGTATTATTCAAACCTCAGAGCCTTTCAATAATGCAGTTTCCTTAGTGCCCCTTGGCCTTATGTTTATCAATGTGTTCTTTGAATCGGAGTTTGCAACCATAAATGAGGAGTTCCTTAATAGGGTTGACTTCGAAACAAAGCGTCTCAAAGACGAAACCGATGACTTTAAAAAATTGATGACTTACTCAAAGTAGTATGCAGCTGTACTAAAAGAGCGTGATTAAATTGTTAATCACACTCTCTCCGCAATTTATGCGAAACATCGCCCATTGTCCTATTGGGCAGTGTTGTTCTCATCATTTTAGATTTTTAGCATAATACCTCTTGCCAACTGCCATCAAGAATAAGCCATTGATATATTCGTGTTTTCCGAACTATTCCCATCTGACGCAAACGTGTCCCAAACGGGAATTCGGAGCGGAAAGCACCGGAAGCTAGAAAACACCGCCTGCCGGAGCAGTTCCGGCAGGCGGTGTGCGCTTTTCTGTTCATCTTTTGCCTTTATCCGACACTCGCCATGAAGCCGCTGATCTTCTGCGCGGCTTCTTTTTTCATGCCTGCTGTGACGTGTGTGTAAACGTCCAGCGAGAATTCCGCCGAGGCGTGACCGAGGATCTCCGCGACCGTTTTCGGGTCGATTCCGCTCTGGATTGCCAGCGTCGAGAATGTGTCTGAGATCATGAAATCTGACGTGCTCCTCGATCCCAGCTTTCTCGAGCAGTTTTTTGTGTATTCTTCCAACGCAGTCCGGGCCATACATCCCGCCAGTCTTGGGCGATGGGAACATATACGGGCTGAACGGGTGATTTTTTCGATCTTCGACCAGCAGCCGGATTGCTTCGTCGCTGAGATAGATTTCACGAACCGAATTTTCCGTTTTCGGTTCTGTCACGACCAGCTCGCCTTTGCCGCGCGACACGGATTTGGACACTGTCAAAGTTTTTGTCTGCAAGTTCAGGTCGCTCCATAGCAGCGCTACCAGTTCGCCGCGCCGCAAGCCCGTGCTGAGTTCCAGATAGAACATCGGCAGGACGCCCCATTCCTCCGCCTCTTTCAGGTAATCTCGAATTTTATCCGGCGGAATGATCTGCATTTTCTTCTTTTCTTTCTTCGGCAGGCGGCAGCCGTTTGCCGGATTGTAGGGAATCAGCCGCTCCGTCACAGCCTGCTCCAAGCACTGCCGCAGCATCGTGTGCAGTCCGCGAATCGTCTTGTTGCTGAGACTCAGATCGCCCATGTTTTCGTACCGCCGCACTCTGCCGTGCGCTTTCGTTTCATTGTAAAATTTCTGGATTTGCAGCGTCGTGAGCGCTGTCAGCTTGATGTCTCCGATACGCGGCACGATATGCTGGTCAATGTAGTTCTTGTAATATGCCGCCGTGGACGCGCGGACGGACGGCTTCGCGTAGTTTTCGTACCAGAGCTGCGCCCATTCCCCAACCGTGTAATCTCGGCGCTTCGTCACGTCAATCTTCTCAAGCTCCTCCATCGCCTTTTGCAGCTTCTCTTTGCATTCGCGCTGCGTCCGCGCAAGGACACTTTTCGCGATTGGTTTCCCCGTCTCCGGATCGATACCCGCCGTGTAGCGCCCTTCCCAGCGTCCGTCTTTCCGCTTGCGGATGTTGCCCTCGCCATTTGCCCGTTTTTTCGCCATCTGTGTTCCCCTTTCCGTTTTTGGTAACACAAACAACTACCACAGAAGAGCGATAAAGTCTAGCAAATTTTTGAAAATTTCGGACATTTTTCAGGGGTTTCCATTTCAGGAAAAAAGCCTATTCTTTGTTTACTGCGACGCAATTTTTGCGCTGTCAAATCCTCCATCAGCATCCCTTACTGTTCTCGCACAATCAGGATTATGTAAACTTTCAATTCCATTTGTATTTCGCCACCAGGCATTCTAAATTTATAGCCCTTGCTCATAGTCTTGCGTCTGCTCATGGTCATCCTGCTTATGTCCCATGATCAACCGCTTTTGCATCAGCTTTTTGCGGCGCTTGGAGTCGATGCGGATACCCATTGGGTTGCTGGGCGGCGTGGCATTCTCGCGGAAGATTTGACCGAGTTGGTGGAATAGCTTAACAGTTGCGTACAAAAGATATTCGGATGGAACTGTTAGATTTGTAGAAGTCTGTTCAGAAGATTCTTCGAGTTGAAGACGCAAACGCTCCGCTTCCTGAATAATGGCGTTCTTGATTGCGTGGAATTCTTTCTGCTGCGAGAGTGGATTGTGTTGTCTCGGTTTGCTTTTGTAGTAGCCCTCCAGCGTATCGCGCAGGTCATTCCAAACGGCATAATACTCAGCAACCTCCGGCAGCTTTTCAAGTTCGTCCACGATAGAATCTACTTTGTCTTTCAGCGGCTTTTTGAGATAGCCATACTGCTTTTTGCCGCTGACTGTGCGCAATTCCAGAGCAAGCTCCAGCAGCTTTTGCCGAATCGATTCCGGCGGATTTTCAACAGATTCTACCTTGCCAACAATTCTGCGCATAGTTTCCCGCGCTGCTTCGGTCACATCTTTGTAGGCAATATTTTTCTGAACATAGACCTCTTTCAACTCATCCGCATAGATCATGTTCGTCAAAGCAGACTGCAAATGCAGCAGCTTATCTTTGCGCAGGAAGCCGTATTTCGGGCCATCTGACCAGAGCATCATGTGAATGTGCGGATGATCGCCTTCGTCATGAAACGCGGCATACCACTGAAGCTGCGACGGCGGAATCTGCATGGCTTCCGCAAAATCCGCCTGTCTGGAACGCAGCAGCGCCCGCCAACTTGCGGCGTTGTCGTAGCCAAGCCGCGCAGCATCCTCGCGTCGCAGGGAATAAATGATCGTCCAGACATTGCCCTCATGTGCCTGAAGTTCCTGCATCGCTTTTTCCAGATCAACAGCATCTTCGGCTCCAAACAGGCCGTGTTCCCCGTGCTTTTCTACACGAGGCCGTGTGGCAATATAGCGCATATAGATGCTGTCCGCGTTTTCGTCTAAAAGCTCCACGCCGTCGCGAGTGGCGATGTAATTCATATAACGACCGGCACGTTTTGGACTCAGGAATCCAGCTTTTTGAATCAATTTTGACATTTCTTATATACCTCTTTCCTGCAACAATGCGTCCTCAAAATCGATTTTCCCGTTCGTTCTTTTGACTTCATCCATACTAAGTCCGCGCATTTTCTGATAGCTGCGGGCATCAATGTCTGTATCCGAAGCGAGAATATGATTGCTGACATTCTGCTCAACCGCCAGCTTGAAAAGCTGCCGTCCAATGCGCTCTGCAAATCGATCCAGCGTTCCAGATAAGATTTGCTGCAAGGCTTTTGGCAAATAACGATCTGCTTTTTCGGCGTATAAAAAACCGGTATAAAACAAGATTGCCTTTTCAATGTACTCGCTGCGGCTCTGGCATTGATCGTCTGCATAGCAGTCATCGACGAGTTGCTTACACTCCGGTGTGATCCAGAGTGCAAATTTTTCTTTTCCTTTTACCATTTTTCTGTATTCACCTCGTGTCTTTCGTTGGAACCCCGCTGTATTCCTTGAAACGGCGGGCTTTTTTCATTCTGCAACACCCCATGGCTGATTTTTGCGCCTTTTGGAACGCCCTCGTAAATCCCCGAAACTGCCCGCACCGCGGGCAGATGTGACCGCTGCGGGGCGCGCACGACCCCGCGGCTTTGTCCTGCTTTCTCGCCGCGGCGTCCAAAATCCCTCGATCTTGCCCGTTTCGGCGTGTTCCCGCATTTGCCGCAAGCGGCTTTTCCCACTGCCGTTCTTGCCAATACGAGCATTTTTCGCCAACGCTCCCGTACGTCGGCGCAACGTCCGGTTTTCTGGTGCTTAGCGGGTACGCGCGCTCGGCTGTACCGCAAAAGCCGCACAAGCCGCCGACACAGGCGCGACGGGCTGGAATTGGCATTTGGGCTGTGCGTTCAATCTGTGTTTTCAATAAAATCGGCATATTTCCTCTTTGCCATGTCCTCATCCAGCTTCTGCATCTGCCGGTCATAGTCCTGCTGGAGCGCCGCTTGAATCGGTCGGATTGTGAACAGCAGGTTGCCATTGCGTTTGCAGCCATCCTTCGTCGTAACCATCGTCGGTTCTGTGACGAGCAGACCGCGTTCTTCGAGCGACCGGATGTGTTTGCAAATCGTGTTCGGACTCAACCCAACCGCATCACCGATTTTTCGGTAGCTTGGCCAGCATTGGAATGTCTGCCGATCTTCGCAGAACAGCAGGTAGGCATAGATTGCGATTTCTGCTGCGCTCAGACCCAGCGAGAAAATCTCCTTCGGTAGTGGGAAGTAGTCCTTGACCG
>CAKUED010000025.1 GCA_934646005.1 uncultured Oscillospiraceae bacterium | reverse complement strand
GGGAGCATTTTCTGGCGGTAAAAGCGGTAAAAATATTCGGGATGCTGATAGAAAAACGTGTGGCTCAGGATGGTCTCCGGCGGGTAGTCGAACTGCTGGTGATACAGCCCGTCCACGCTGCGAAAATCCGGGATGCCGGACTCGGTGGACACGCCTGCGCCGCCGAAAAACACGATGTTGTCACTTGCTTCGATCCAGGTTTTTAGGGTCTCGATTTTTGAATCCATCGTCCTCTTCCTCCAGCTCCGCGATAAATTTGCGCTCCGCGCGCGTTTTATACGGGAATTTCAGCTTGTAAAACAGGTCCGGGCGGCAGTGGAGTGTGCGCAGGATGGACTGCTTTCTGCGCCAGCGCGCGATCTTCGCGTGGTCGCCGGAAAGTAAAACTTCCGGCACGCGCAGCCCGTGCCACTCGTCGGGGCGGGAGTACTGCGGATATTCCAGCAGCCCGTCCCAGTGGCTCTCGTCGGTGAAGCACACATCGTCGCCGAGCACGCCCGGAACGAGCCGGCACACCGCATCCGCCACCATCATTGCCGGCAGCTCGCCGCCGGTGAGCACAAAGTCGCCGATGGAAATTTCCTCGTCCACGCATTCGTCGATAAAGCGCTGGTCGATGCCCTCATAGTGCCCGCAGACGAGGATGATGTTGTCGTAACTCAGAAGCTGCCTCGCCCTTTCCTGTGTAAAGACGCTGCCGCACGGCGAAAGGTAGATCGTATGCACAGGTGCGCCCAGCTCGTCGCACACCGCGCTCCAGCAGCGCCAGAGCGGGTCTGCCTGCATCACCGCGCCGCGCCCGCCGCCGTAGGGGTAGTCGTCCACCTGATTCTGCTTGTTCGCGGTGTAGTCCCGGATCTGGTGCGTGCGGATGTCGATGAGCCCCTTTTTCTGCCCGCGGCCGAGGATGCTCTCCTGCATCATCGCGTCCACCGCGGCGGGGAAGAGCGTCAGAATGTCAAATCTCATCGCTTGCCATACCCTCAATGAGCCGCACGCGGATAAAGCCCTCGTCCACGTTGCGCTCCAGAATGAACTCCGGCACGGCGGGGATGAGGTATTCGCGCTTTTTGTCCGCCGCCGTGACGACGTACACGTCGTTTCCGGGGCGGCAGAGGATGTCGGTAAGCGTGCCGACCGTTTCGCCGTCCGCCAGCACCGGCAGCCCGATGAGATCGGCGATGAACACCGCCCCCTCCGGCAGCCTTGCGTCCGCGCGGCGGATGCTCAGCACCTGCCCGCGCAGCGCCGCCGCCGCGTCGAGATCGTCCACGCCCTCCAGCTTCAGCAGCACACACGTTTTCTGCACGCGCGCCGTGCGCACGCGCACGGGTCTGCCGCCGAGGTACAGCGTGTCAAACTCCAGAAGAAACTCAGGCTCGTCCGCCCACGGCATGACCTTGACCTCGCCGCGCACGCCGTGCGTGGAGACGATCTGCCCGACCTCCAGAAATTCCTGTTTCATGCCCTGCCTGCCTTTCCTAAACCGTTCCGCTGGACTTAGAACGAAATAACGCCCAGATGTTCCAGCAGAATTTTAAGCCCGATCAAAATCAAGATCGCGCCGCCCACCAGCTCCGCCTTTTTCTTGAAGCGCAGCCCGAAGAGGCTGCCCACCCGCAGCCCGGCGGCGGAAAATACGAACGTGGTCACGCCGATGAAGCTCACCGCGGGGAGAATGGGCACGTCCGGCAGCAGCGCAAACGTGATGCCCACGGCGAGCGCGTCGATGCTCGTGGCGACGGCGAGCAGCAGCATGGACTTAAAGCCGAATGAGCTGTCCTTCTCCGCCTCCGTCTCGCCGCCGAGCGCTTCTTTTATCATGTTGCCGCCGATGATGAGCAGCAGCACGAACGCGATCCAGTGGTCATAGCGCGTGATGTAGCGCTCAAACGTTGAGCCGAGCAGATAGCCGATCGTGGGCATGAGTGCCTGAAAGCCGCCGAACCACAGCCCGACGCACAGGTAATGCTGCGGGCGCAGATGCTGCGTGGAGAGCCCCTTGCAGATGGACACGGCGAACGCGTCCATCGACAGCCCTACGGCGAGTATGAACAGCTCCAGCAAGCTCATAAAAATCCCTCCAACGATAAAAAAACAGGTACGCGCCGTACCTGATCGTTCTGCGATTTCTATGGGTTATCATACCAGACAGCGCGGCGTTTGTCAATTATACAGGCTTGACAAGCGCCTCTCATGTATGTAAAATAACCGCGCAAACAGCATAAGACAGTTCGCAGCGCCGCAAGGCGCGATCCATCCTGTCTCTAAACAAAACCAGGAAGCCGGGGCTGCTCCCTTTGCGGGGCTGTCTCCAACGGACGCTTCCGGCGTCCGTTTTTCGTTTCCGCAAGGAGGAACTCATGAAAAAAATCACCCCCAGACAGATCGCGCTCAGCGGCATCGCCGCCGGGCTGTACGTCGCCGTGACGGTGCTCACGGCATCCTTTGCCTACGGCAGCATCCAGTTCCGCATCGCGGACGCGATGTGCCTGCTCGTGTGCATCGAGCCGTCGCTCACCGTCGGGCTGACGCTGGGCTGCCTGATCGCCAACCTGTTTTCTACCGTCTCGGCGCTGGATATTATCATCGGCACAGCGGGGACGCTGCTCGGCTGCCTGCTGACGGTGCACATCAAAAAGACATGGCTGCTGCCCATCCCGACGATCCTGTCGAACGCGATTTTGGTCGGCGCGATGCTCTCGTGGGTGCTCATGCCGCCGAGTGAGTTCTGGCAGGGCTTTGCCGTCATGGGCGGCGAAGTCGCCCTCGGCGAGGCGGTCGTCCTCTACGCCCTCGGCGTCCCGCTGGTCATCGCCATGCGCCGCACCGGGCTGATGGAGAGGCTGCTGAGAGAGGGGAAATAAAAGAGGGTGCGTGCCGCACCGGCAAATCGGGATGCGCCAATGCAAAACGGTACGCACCTGCAAACACAGACGCACCAATGCAAATCCGTACAACGTTTGTAGGGGTCGATGCCCACATCGACCCGCACGGGGTACGACCGATTTAGCGAAACGTTGTAACAAACCCGCAATTGCCCAGCGGGCGGACAGAGGTCTCCGCCCCTACAGGACGTTTTTCGCTTTCGCCGATAGCGTGTGCAATTTTACGATTGCATTCTGCGCGGGTCGATGTGGGCATCGACCCCTACGGAGATTTTGCGTTGTCGCCGGTTGTTGTGCGGGTTTGGCGGTTGGGCGCGGCAGTTTATCGGTTGCATTTGTCCACGGCGTATGGTACTGTAATAGCATACATTCCCCGGCGGATCACAACTGTTTTCGCGGTTCTGAGTTAAGGAGGATATTATGCTGAACAAGTTTTGCAAAAAGCCGCTGTATGCCGTGACGCGGACTTTGGCGCGGGTGGCTATGGGGGCGCAGCCGGCGGAGCTGGTCATCCGCAACGCCCGGCTCGTCAACGTCTGCACGGCGGAAATTCAGGAGGGCATCGACGTCGCCGTCGCCGAGGGGCGCATCGCCCTCGTGGGGGGCGCCACGCACTGCATCGGTCCTGACACGCGGGTCATCGACGCGGCGGGGCAGTACATCGCGCCCGGCTTTATGGACGGGCACATCCATGTGGAGTCGTCCATGCTCACCGTGGGCGAGTACGCCAAGGCGGTCGTCCCCTGCGGCACGACCGGCATTTTCATGGACCCGCACGAGATCTGCAACGTCTGCGGTAAGGACGGCGTGAAGCTCATGATCGAGGACGCGAAGCGCGCCCCGCTCAAGGCGATGTCCAACGCGCCGTCGTGCGTCCCGGCGGTCGCGGGCTTTGAGGACACCGGCGCGGCGATCGGGGCGGACGACATCCGCGAAATGATGACGTGGGACGGCATCATGGGTCTCGGCGAAATGATGAGCTTCCCGAACGTGATCGGCGCGGAGGAGCATATCCACGCCGAGCTTGCCGAAACGCTCAAGTCCGACAACATCATCACCGGGCATTTTTCCATCCCCGATACCGGCGCCGCGCTGAGCGCCTACATCGCCTCCGGCATCCGCTGCTGCCACGAATCCACCCGCGCAGAGGACGCGCTGGAAAAAATGCGGCACGGAATGTACGCACTCATGCGCTACGGCAGCGCGTGGCACGATATGCCGGTCATCATCCACGCCGTGCTCGACAACAAAATTGACGACCGCTTCGCCTGCCTCATCTCCGACGACACGCATCCCGACACGCTCGTGAACGAAGGGCATCTGGACTACATCATCCGCTGCGCCGTCAAGGAAGGGCTCGACCCCATCAAGGCGATCCAGTATGTGACGATCAACGTCGCCACCTGCTTCCGCATGGATCACGAGATGGGCAGCATCACGCCGGGCAAGTGCGCGGACATCGTGTTCTTTGACGATCTTCAGGACATCCGCGTCACGCGCACGATCATCGACGGCGACGTGGTGGCGGAAAACGGCAAAATGTGCATCGACATCCCGCCCGCAAACTTCCCCGCGAGCGTCTGCCATACGATGCACGTCGGACACGCGATCACGGAGGAGAGCTTCCGCATCGCCGCGCCCGCGGGCGCGGGCAGCACGGTCAAAACGCGTGTCATCGAGATCATCCCCAACCGCGTGGGCAACTACGAGCGGCTGGTCGATCTGCCGGTCAAGGACGGCTCTGTGCAGCCGGACGCCGGACAGGACGTGATGAAAATGGTCGTGTTTGAGCGCCACCATGAGACGGGCACGAAGGGCATGGGCTTCCTGAAGGGCTTCGGCTTTAAGAAAGGCGCGATGGCGCAGACGGTCTCGCACGACGCGCACAATCTGCTCGTCGCGGGCACGAACGACGCCGATATGGCGCTGGCGGCGAACACGCTCATCGAATGCGGCGGCGGTCTGTGTGCCGTGGCGGATGGCAAGGTGCTGGCGGTCGTGCCGCTGCCGATCGCGGGTCTGATGAACGATCTGCCCGTGGCGGAGATGGCGGACAAGGTCGCCAAGCTCGACGCGGCGTGGAAGCAGATGGGCTGCATCATCAATTCGCCGTATATGACGATGGCGCTCGTGCCGCTGGCGTGCCTGCCGGAGCTGCGGCTGACCAATCGCGGGCTCGTCGATTGCCGCACGTTCCAGTTCGTTCCCCTGTTTGCGGAATAATACCGATCCACTCCATTTCTCATGCCAACAGGCACTTGGCTCTCCCTCTGGGAGAGCCAAGAGATGGCGCTTTTCCGCAAATTGTTGCAAAAACTGACGGACTATGGTAAATTAGAGATAGCCGGGTGCGCGGCATCCGGCAAAATAGAAGAAAAGGGAGAAAAAAATCATGGATTACAGCGATTCCTCGACGTTCTCGACCGCCTCGGGCGCACACGGGCTGCAATATGTCGTGCTGCAGGTCACGCTGAAGGAAAAATTCCTCGGCACGGGCTCTGGCAACCTCACGGAGCTGGAAAAGTGCATCAACGATCAGGCGAGCAAGGGCTACCGCCTGCACACGATCACGACCTCCAACGGCGGCAGCAAGGGTCTCATGGGCGGCGACCGCATTCAGGCGACGATGGTGTTTGAAAAGATCGTCTAAACCGCATGATAAAACGCTGGGCGTCCGAAGTCGGACGCCCAGCCTGTTTGTTATGATTTACATGGCAGCCAGCACATCCGCAAGCTCCGGCACGCTGGAGATGCCGCCCGCGCGCGTGGTGGAAAGCCCCGCGCTCACGCAGGCAAAGCGCGTGATGTGCGCAAGCTCCGCGTCCGTCAGGTCCTCCGGCGCTTTGCCGGTCTGCAAAAGCTGATACACCGCCGAGCCGCCGAAAATATCGCCCGCGCCGGTCGTGTCCTTGACCTGCACGCCCGCGAGGCTGTCGGCATGACCCGCCGCCTGCCGGTTCTGATACCAGCAGCCGTCCTTGCCGCAGGTGACGAACACGAGCTGCACACCCGTCTCGCACAGGATCTTCTCCGCGCCTTCCTGTGGGGTGATGCCCCAGAGGAACTCGACCTCTTCGTCGCTGATCTTCACGACGTCCGCGACCGACAGCCCCCAGAGCATTTCGCGCTTCGCGTCCGCGAGGTCACGCCAGAGGGGCTTGCGCAGGTTCGGGTCGAACGTCACGAGCTTGCCCGCCTGTTTGGCGTAGTCCACCGCCGCGTAGGTCGCGCCGCGCGCCGGTTCGTCCGTCAGCGAGAGCGTGCCGAAGTGCAGGATCTTTGTCTCGTCGAGCAGCTTTTTATTGACTTCCTCCCAGCGGAGCTGCGTGTCCGCGCCGGGCTTGCGGCTGAAGGAAAATTCGCGGTCGCCGGAGGCGTCGAGCGTGACAAAGGCGAGCGTGGTGAACACGTCGTCCGCCATGACCATGCCCTCCGTGCCGATGCCCGCCTGCGCGAGCGTGCCGCAGAGAAGCCTGCCGAACGCGTCCGCGCCGACCTTGCCGAGCATCGCCGTTTTTGCGCCGAATTTCGCCAGCGCGGCGAGAAAATTCGCCGGCGCGCCGCCGGGGTGCGCCGCCATGGTGGGGTAGCCGTCCGCGTCGGTCGCGGTGCAGGTAAAGTCAATGAGCAGCTCGCCCAGAGCAACAACATCATACATAGCGTGTCCTCCTGTTTTCGCGCCCGCGGCTCATTTCCAGAGCGTGCGGGGATATTTTCCGCTTTCCTTCATGGCGCGCATCGCGCTTTGGACTGTTTCCAGATCCTCGCGATACGTCACACCGTACCATTTTTCGCCGCAGGTGAGCACCCTGACGCGCACCTCGCCGCGCTCAAGCTGATACTCTACCGCGTTCGGCAGGTAAAACTCGCTCTTTTGCGGGTTCTGCCGGAGCGTCTGGCGCAGGAACGACGGGAGCTGCTGCCACACAGAGTCCACAAACACAGGTGTAAAGCCCCAGAGGTTCATCGACACCGGCGTACTGCCCGGAAGCGGCTGGAAATGCTCGCCGTCCTCGGTAAATTCGGCGTCGTCGCCGCGCTTGAAAATTTTCGTGCGCTCTACGATCGACCGCAGGCAGCCGTCCTCCACCTCGCACACGCCGCGCGCGACCGAGCCGTGCTCGGAAACGGTGTTGCCCAGATGGTAGCCCACGAGCGCGTACTCGTGCGGGTCGGTATTCTGCGTGAGGAACTGATAGATGAGCGCGAACGCCTCCGTGCCGTAGTAGTCGTCGGCGTTGATGACCGCGAACGGCGCGTCGATCACATCGCGGCAGCACGCCACGGCGTGCGCCGTGCCCCACGGCTTTGCGCGCCCCTCCGGCACGGGAAAGCCCTCCGGCAGGACGTCCAGCGTCTGGTGCACATACTGCACGGAAAAATACGGCGCGATGCGGTCGCCGCGCAGAGCGCGCAGCTCCGCCTCCATCTCGGGCTTGATGATGAACGCCACCCGCCGGAAGCCGGCGCGGTATGCGTCAAACAGCGAAAAATCGAGAATAAAATCGCCCTCGTCGTCCACCGGCGTCATCTGCTTCAGCCCACCGAAGCGGCTGCCCATGCCCGCCGCCAGAATGACCAGGATCGGCTCTTTCTGTGCCATAACGCGCACCTCTCCCCTTTTGTTGTTATCTCCATAATACACAACATCCCGAAAAAAAGCAAGCTCACGAAAGTTGTAAGACCCCGCCCTTCGACTGAAGGGCGGGGTTACGATCCTTATTTTGCGATCCCGATCAATTAGTAGGTGCCGAAGTCGGCGCTCTTGTCCGCCTCGACGCTCTTGCCGAACTCGTAGTCGTTGCCGGGCAGGATGGCGTTGAGGATGACGCCGCACAGCGCCGCGATAGCCAGACCCGACAGGGTGACCGTCGCGCTGCCGATGGCGAAGGTGATGCCGCCGACCGAGCTGAAGCCCAGACCGCTGACGAAGATGACAGCCGCGATGATGAGGTTGCGGGACTTGGTGAGATCGACCTTGTTCTCGACCACGTTGCGCACACCGACTGCGGAGATCATGCCGTAGAGGATGAAGCTCACGCCGCCGACGACTGCCGAGGGGATCGAGCCGACCAGTGCGTCAAACTTCGGGGAGAAGGAGAGGACGATGGCGTAGATGGCAGCCAGGCGCACCACACGCGGATCGTAGACCTTGGAGAGGGCGAGGACGCCGGTGTTTTCGCCGTAGGTCGTGTTGGCAGGACCGCCGAACATACCGGCGAGCGCCGTTGCCAGACCGTCGCCGACGAGCGTGCGATGCAGACCCGGGTCTTCGATGAAGTTCTTGCCGGTGGTGGAGGAGATAGCGGAGATGTCGCCGATGTGCTCCATCATGGCGGCGATGGCGATGGGCGCCATGACGAGGATGGCGGAGATGTCAAACTTTGCGATGACGAACTGCTGAATACCGAAGAAGCTCGCGTCCTTGACGCCGGTGAAGTCCACCTTGCCGGCGATGACTGCCACGATGTAGCTGCCGACGACGCCGAGCAGGATCGGGATGATCTTGATCATGCCCTTGCCCCAGATGTTGGCGACCACGATGATGGCGATGGCGACCAGAGCCAGCCACCAGCAGGTCTGTGCGTTCTGGATGGCAGAGCCGGAGAGGTTCAGACCGATGAGGATGATCATCGGGCCGGTGACGATCGGCGGGAAGAAGCGCATGACTTTCTTTGCGCCCAGGACCTTGAAGAGGAGCGCCAGCACGAGGTACAGCAGACCCGCGACTACAACGCCGCCGAGTGCGTAGGAGAGCTTGACCTGCGGGTCAAGCCCCTCGTAGGCGGGCATGGTGGCGACGGTGGAGAAGCCGCCGAGGAAGGCGAAGGATGAGCCGAGGAACGCGGGGACCTTGAGCTTGGTGCACACATGGAACAGCAGCGTGCCGAGGCCGGCGAACAGGAGCGTGGTCTGGATGCTCAGCGGCAGCCCGTAGCCCTGCACCAGGATGGGGACAAGGACGGTCGCGCCGAACATGGCGAACAGGTGCTGCAGACCCAGCAGCAGCATCCGCGGAACGCCCAGCGTTCGCGCGTCGTAGATGGCATCATGTCCGAGTTCTTTCTTCATGACATTTTCCTCTCTTTCGTGACATATTATAAAATTTACTTACCAACGCATTCAGCTTCGGGCTGCTTTTGCCCGAAAAAAAAGACCGATGAAAAAACATCGGTCAAATGGAAACAGTATCCTCAAAAAGGAACAGATACGCCGTCATGGACTTGAGCTTGCTCATGCAGACAAATTTCATGGCGCGTACCTCCCTCGCATTTGCTTGCCCCATTATAAAGGCACGCCCCGCAAATTGCAAGCGTTTATTTTGCCCAAGAAATCCAAAAATTTTGTTAGATTTCTGTGATATTCGACTAAAAGCAGCTAAAATGCCGTCCTTAACCGTAACGTAGGGGCAGGGCTTGCCCCGCCCGCGCAGGATGCACAATCGAAAACGCACAACAGACGGCGACAATGCAAAATGTCCGTAGGGGTCGATGCCCACATCGACCCGGCAGAATGCAATTGCAAAATTGCACCGTACCATCGGCAAAACCGCACAACACCCTGTAGGGGCGGACGACCCTGTCCGCCCGTTGGGCAATTACGGGTTTGCCGCAACGTTTCGTCAAATCGGACATGCCCCGTGCGGGGAGAGCGCGGCATCGACCCCTACAAACGTTGTGCGGATTCGCATTGGTGCATCCGTGTTTGCGGGTCTGTGCCGCCGGGCGGACAGGGTCGTCCGCCCCTACGGGTGCGCGCGTGTTTGCATTGGTGCATCTGGATTTGCAACATCGTACCGCGCGGGAGGGGCTTGCCCCTCCCGCGTGTTTTTGCTTTGCTTACACTTTGCACGTCCATCCGAACGGGTCGGGCTTTGTGCCCCACTGGATGCCGGTCAGCTCGTCGTAGAGCTTTTGCGAGAGCGCGCCGATCCTGCCTTCGTTTACCTTGTAGTCGCGCTTGCCCCAGGCGAGCTCGCCGATGGGCGAGATGACCGCCGCCGTGCCGACGCACCAGGCTTCCTCCAGCGCGCCGCTTTGCGCCGCGTCAAACAGCTCGTCCACGCTGAGCAGCCGCTCCTCCACCGGGACACCCCAGCTTTTCAGCAGCTCGATGCAGGACTTGCGCGTCACGCCGCGCAGAATAGAGCCGGTGAGCATCGGCGTGACGACCGTGCCGTTTATCTTAAACATGACGTTCATGCCGCCGCCCTCTTCGACATATTTGCGCTCCACGCCGTCGAGCCACAGCACCTGCGAAAAGCCCTTTTCGATCGCCTTGTCGCCCGCGCGGTTTGCCGCCGCGTAGTTGCCGCCGCACTTTGCCTCGCCCGTGCCGCCGCGTACGGCGCGCACGTCCTCCGTCTCCACCATGATGGGAACGGGCGTGAGACCGTCCTTAAAGTAGCTGCCGGACGGCGAGAGGATGACGACGAACATCGCTTCATGCACGCCGTGCAGGGCAAGCGTCGGGTCGGTCGAGAAGAGGAAGGGGCGGATGTAGAGCGACGTGCCGGGGTCGTTCGGGACCCAGTCGCGGTCCACGTCCACGAGGCGCTTGATCGCCTGCAAGCCGTCGTCGGGGTCGATCTGCGGCAAGCCCAGACGGTCGCACGAGCGGTTCAGGCGCGCCACATTCTCCCACGGGCGGAAGAGCTGCACGCCGCCGTCCGGCGTGCGGTACGCCTTGAGCCCCTCAAAGACCTCCGTGCCGTAATGCAGCACGCTCGCGGCGGGCGAGACGCTGATCGGACCGTAGGGTACGATGCGCGCGTCATGCCAGCCCTGCCCCTCGGTGTAGTCCATAACAAACATATGATCCGTAAAAACTGTGCCGAAGCCGAGCTGATCGGCGGGCGGCAGCTTGCCGGGATGCGGATTTTTGGTCACAGTGATGTTCATAAAAACGCCTCCTGTTTATTAAAGGTCCTTCAGATGTTCCATATTCTTGCGGATGCCGTCGCAGCAGTCGTGGAAGGTCTGCTGTTCCTCCGCCGTCAGCGGCAGCTCCACGACCTGCTCCACGCCGTTTGCGCCGAGGACGCACGGCACGCCCGCGAACAGACCCGTCTCGCCGTATTCGCCGCACAGCTCGGCGCTGGCGGGCATGATCGCCTTTTCATCGTGCAGCACGATGTGCGCCATGCGCGCGGCGGTGGTGGCGATGCCGTATTCGGTGCAGTACTTGCCGGAGAACGTCACCCAGCCGCCGCCGATCGACTCCTTTTGCAGCGCCGGGCGGTCAAAGCGGAAGCGCTCGTCGCGCTCTGCCCACACGTCCAGCGGCACGCCGCGGAAGCTCACGCACGACCACGGCGCAAATTGGAGGTTGCCGTGCTCGCCGAGCATATAGCAGGTGATGGACTTGTGGTCGATGCCGGTCTGACGGGCAAGCGCGCTGAGAAGCCGCGAGGTGTCCAGCCCCGTGCCCGTGCCGAACACGCGCCCGCGCGGCAGCCCCAGACCGAGCGCCAGCTCGCGCGTGACGATGTCACAGGGGTTCGTGATGTTGATGAGCACGCCGTCAAAGCCGCTGCGTTTGATCTTTTCGGCGTAGCCGCGCACGGCGGGGACGGTGAAATCCATCTCCGTCAGGCGGTCGTGCGTGCCGCGCAGCAGCTCAATTTTGCCCACGCTGTTGACGATGACGTCGCAGTCGCCGAGATCTGCAAAATCGCCCGCGCGGACCGTTACGCGGTGCGGCAGATACGCCGCCGCGTCACGCAGATCCTGCACCTCGCTTTTGAGCTTCTGCTCGTTCTGATCGACGAGCACCAGCTCGTCGGCGATGCCCTGCACCGCCAGACTGTAGGCGACGTGCGCGCCCACATGACCCAGACCGATCACACCCAAAACTCGTTTTTTCGTCATAACAAAACAGTCCTTTCCAACCGAAAATTACAATTTTATCAAGCTTTAAGCACCAAAGTGCGGGAACAGCACGCAGGTGTAGAGCATGGCGAGCACCATGTAAAGAACGAGGATGATTGCAAATGCCTTGAGCGTCTTTTTCATGACCGCGCCCTCGTTGCCGACCTCATCGACCGTTGCGCAGGCGGCGACGGTATTGTTCGGGCAGATGAGGTTGCCGAGCGACGCGCCCGCGTTCTGACCGGCAAAGATGGTGATGGGGTTCATGCCGAGCGACGCGGCTGCGTCGATGTGCATCTGCGCGAACATGATGTTCGAGCCAAGCCCCGTGCCGGTGATGAACGCGCCGCTCGAGCCGATGAGCACCGCCGCCGCCGGATAGAAGCGCCCGACGACCCTGGCGATGTCGGTCGCCAGCAAATTCATCATGCCGGTGTTGGACGACTGCATGATGTACGCAACGATCAGGAGGCTGCCCATGGTGATCATGACCGGGGCGACATTCGAGATGGTGCGGCGGCAGACGTCAAAATATGTCCGGCTTTTCACTTTCAGCGTTACCGCGCCGAGCACACCGCAAAGCAGAATGACCACGTCCACCCAGACGATGTAGCCGAACGTGCACATCACGGCGAAGCCGTTTTCCACCACCGCCGGGAAGCCGTAGCGGATGACGGGCAGGAGCACGAGCATATAGATGTACGGCGACATCGCGCGGAACGAGCTGTAATGCCGGACCGTGTTTTCACTGCGGTTGCGGTATTCCTCCGGCGTTTTGATGCCGACGACGCGCACATACGCAACGGACAGGAGCATCGAGATCAGACCCGTGCCCATCGACGTGACCTCCGCGCCGACGAAATTCGACAGCGCAAACATCACAAGGCAGGTGCTCACGCCCGCAAAGGTGAGGTACGGCACAGCGCCCTTGAAGCCCTTTTTGCCGAACGCCATGAAGGTCATGATGAACGGGATGATGAGCACGCCGAACATATGGAAGCGTCCGACCATCGCGGCGTTCTGCGCGACGGTGGCGAGCCCTGCATCCACCAGCGCCGCGCCGCCGTTGATGGTGGTCAGACCCGCGCCGCCCCACGAGGCGGGCGTTGCGTCGCCCAGCAGCGCGATGGCGACCGCCGTGACCGGGTCAAAGCCGAGCGCCACCAGAAACGGCGCCGCGATGGCAGCCGGTGCGCCTGCGCCCGCCGCGCCCTCGAGGAAGATGGGCATCATCATGCCGATCACGATGACCTGCACGCGGCGGTCGTCGCTGATACGGGCGATGGTCGCCTTCACATCCTCGATCGCGCCGGTCTCGCGCAGAAGATTCAGGATCACGAACGCGCCGAACACCATCAGCACGATCTTAAAGCCCTCCTTGACGCCCTTCCAGACGAGCGGGTCGAACGCGGCGACGTTTTCCGCAAACGTCGCGCCGGTGACGTTAAAGTAGGTAAATGCCAGAATGAGCGTCCACACCAGCGCCAGCGGCGCGACCCGTTTGGCGGGCTGCTTGAAGCAGAGGATCCCGACCAGGACGAAGAGGATCGGTGTGAGTGCCATGACAAAATTTAAGACTTCCATGTTGTTTCTCGCTTTCTCTGATTTATTTCTGCACGCGCGGCGCGTCAGCGGGCGCGGGGAGAACAAAAAAAGCGGCTTCGCCGTCCGGCGAAGCCGCTGAGGGGACTTTTTTGTGTCTGCTCCGCTTATGCGGGGACGGACGCCATACAGCGCGCCGGAACGGTATCAACTTTTTCTTTCCCCAGCAGCAGGCTGGAAAGCAGTACAACAAAAATGGACGCCAGCAGAGCGGCGTCCAGAATAATCATAATGGAGTTGTTTTCGGCGCAGAAAGACGGCGCACAGGCAGACTGCGCGGATGCGTTCATATTCTGAGCGAAGCTGCGAGTCATCATCATGCGTCATCCTTTCCGAAGTGTTGACCGAATGATAGCACCGCAGGCTGCGAATTGCAATAGCATAATTTCTCAATTTTAAAATCTCGTGCGCTTGCACAAATCTTTTCTTTCTCACATCCAAAAAATCGTCAAAATATAAAGCCCCGCGCCATATGGCGCGGGGCTTGGAAAGCGAAATCAGACAGTGTGCAAGGTGTATTGGTCGCTGCCGAGACCGATTTTGACGCCGTGGGCGATGGCAGTATGCCAGTGGGTGTCGGGGTGCGCGGCGTGCAGGCGGTCGCAGTCGTGTGCGCCGTGTGGCGTGTCGATCGCGCTGCCGGGCAGCACGGGCTGGCGGTTGACCGCCTCGGCGCAGGCAAGATCCAGCGCCACCGGGTCAAACGAGGCGAACATCCCCACGTCCGGCACGATGGGCACGTCGTTTTCGGCGTGGCAGTCGCAGTTGGGCGAGATGTCGCGCACGATGGAGATATGGAACGACGGTCTGCCGTCAACCACCGCCTTGGCATACTCGGCGATCTTGTAGTTGAGAAGGTCAAACGATGTGCCGAACGTCGGCTTGACGGCGTCCTTCGGGCAGACGGCGAGGCAGCGCCCGCAGCCGACGCATTTTGCATGGTCGATGGTACACCTGTGGTCTGCGATCTGCGGCGCGTCATGGGCGCAGATCCGGGCGCACGCGCCGCAGCCGATGCAGGCATCCTGATCGACGTAGGGCTTGCCGTCGGAGTGCTGCTCCATTTTGCCCGCGCGCGAGCCGCCGCCCATCCCGAGGTTCTTGAGCGTGCCGCCGAAGCCTGCCTCCTCATGCCCCTTGAAGTGCGTGAGCGAGATGACGATGTCGGCGTCCATCAGCGCCCGACCGATCCTGGCGGTCTTGCAGTATTCGCCGCCCGCGACCGGCACCTCCACATCGTCCGAGCCCTTCAGACCGTCGGCGATGATGACGTGACAGCCGGTGGAGAACGGCGAAAAGCCGTTGGTATAGGCGGTGTCCATATGCTCCAGCGCATTTTTGCGGCTGCCGACGTAGAGCGTGTTGCAGTCGGTGAGGAACGGCAGCCCGCCCCGCGCACGCACCAGATCGGCGACGGTCTTGGCGTAGTTCGGGCGCAGGTATGCAAGATTGCCCAGCTCGCCAAAGTGGAGCTTGATGGCGACAAATTTGCCTTCAAAATCAATGCTGTCCAGCCCAGCCGCGATGCACAGCCGCTCGAGCTTTTTTTGCTGATTCAGACCGATCTTGCAGCGAAAATCGGTAAAATACACATCGGAAACGGACATTACGCTACCTCCTGCTCTTTTGTAACGTTTTATATAATATTATCTTACACCGCACCCCGCAGTGTGTCAAGCCTCCCAAATACCGGCACGGATTGACAAATTCTGACGCCGCTGCTATGATACAAGCAGGGTGTAAGCCCGGGTAGGGTATCACACATACGGCGGGCGGTTGTGGCTCATCTCCTGTAATGGAGGTGGTACGATGCCGATCACACTGACATTCCATATCTTTGGATTTACGGTAACGATCCGCATTAAAAGCCAAAGCCGCCACTCTGGCAAGTGACGGCTTTGGTGGACATATCTGTCCATCCTTGACTGTTTGATTGCATAGGGTCACAACCGTTCGCTGTGATACCCTACTTTTATTATACGCAGACAGCGCGGTTTGTCAAGGCTTTCGCTAAACGCCCGGCAGGATGGTAAAGCGGGCATTCAGCAGCGCGAAGGCAGCGGTGAACGGGCGCATGAAATTCCAGAAGCCGAAGCCGCGCAGAGAATATTCCTGCGCCAGATCGTACTTTGCCGCGCAGCTTCGCGCATCCTCAAACCAGACCTCGTGCGCCGCGCCGGTGCGGTCGGTATAGGAAAAATACGGCGTCTGCGCCGCCTCGTCAAAGCAGATCTCCGCGCCCACCTGCACCGCCAGCGCTGCGGCGGCCTCGTTGCCGAGCGACCGCGCGCGGCTCTCGCCCGCGGCGTAGGGCAGCGTCCAGTCGTAGGCGTAGTTCGGAAAGCCCAGCAGAATTTTGCTTGCCGGGATCTGCGTCAGCGCGTACTCCACCACGCGCCGCACCGCCCCGATCGGCGCGACCGCCATCGGCGGACCGTAGGTGTAGCCCCATTCATAGGTCATCAGCAGCACCGCGTCGGCATTCTCGCCGATGCGGCGGTAATCGTGCCCCTCGTAGAGGACGCCCCGCTGCTCGGCGGACGTTTTCGGCGCAAGCGCGCACACGACTGTGCCGCCCGCCGCGTGCACCGCCGCGCGCAGCTCGCCGAGGAAGCCGGCAAACGCGTCCGCCAGCCCCGCGCCCAGAAATTCAAAATCCACATCCACGCCGCCATAGCCGCCGCGCCGCATTTGCGCCACCGTCTCCGCGATGAGCCGCGCGCGCAGCGCATCGCTCTCCAAGACCGCCTGCGCCCGCAGGCTCGAAAATCCGCCGCCTTCCGCGAGCGTGGACAGATGCAGCAGCGTCTGCACGCCGTATTCCAGCGCCAGCGCTGTCAAATTCCCGTCCGCCGGCGGGAGCAGCCCGCCGTCCTCCGCGATGCCGTAGGTGAACGGGCACAGCGCCGAGGCATACGGCAGAATGCCGCGCAGCACCGTCTCCTGCACGTTCGGATACGCGTAGCCCAGCACCGACGCGGACTGCGTTCGCATCGACTCCTGACTGAGCACGAGCGTCTGCCCCGGGTAGAGCGTCGTGCCGCCGGAGAGGTTGGGATTGTTGCGCCAAAGCGTTTTGACGTCCGTGCCGAAGCGCTGCGCGATGGCGTAGAGCGTGTCGCCCGCACGGACAGTATAGACCGCGCGCGGCTGCAAAATGAGCAAACACTGCCCCACGGCAAGGCGGTACGGCTCGCGCAGCCCGTTCTGCCGCGCGATCAGCCCCGGGTGGACGCCGTACTGCCGGGCGACAGAATAGAGCGTCTGCCCGGATGTGACAATATGCAGGTGCAAAAAGCATCAACTCCTCAGCGTATTCTATGCCGCCCGCCAGGGGCTTGTGCGTGTCCCACCGAGATGGTATACTACTCAAAAAAGGAGCGTGACGGTATGATCGACCTTGGCGGATGGAACGGGCTGCTCGCGGAGGAACTGGCAAAGCCGTATTTTGCGGCGCTGATGGAGCGTGTGGAGGCGGCGTATGCGCGCGGCGCGGTATTTCCGCCGCGGGGCGAACTGTTCGCGGCGTTTCGCCTGACCCCGCCGGAGCGCGTGCGCGCGGTCATTCTGGGGCAGGACCCCTATCACGAGCCGGGGCAGGCGCACGGGCTGGCGTTTTCGGTGCGCGCGGGCGTGAAGCTGCCGCCGTCGCTGCGGAATATTTTCCGCGAGCTGGAAAGCGACTGCGGCGTGCCGCCGCGCGAGAGCGGCGACCTCACAGGCTGGGCGGAGCAGGGCGTGTTCCTGCTCAACACCGTGCTGAGCGTGGAGAGCGGCAGGGCGAACAGCCATGCAAATTACGGCTGGCAGACGTTTACCGACGCCGTGACCGCGCGCCTGCGCAGCCTGCCGCAGCCGGTCGCGTTCGTCCTCTGGGGCGCGCAGGCGCAGAAAAAAGCCGCCATCGCTGCGGATTCTCCCCACCCTCGCCTCATCCTCCAAGCCCCCCACCCAAGCCCCCTCAGCGCCTACCGAGGCTTCTTCGGCAGCCAGCCATTTTCCAAGATCAACACGTTTTTGCGGGAAAATAACGAGCAGGTCATTGATTGGGCAAAATAAATTGCGCTGCACTGCCGCGTTTGCAAGAGTCCAAGGCTTCCCCTTGAGGGGAAGCTGTCACCGAAGGTGACTGATGAGGAGAAGGGTAGTTATTTTTGAGCTGTATCGCGTTTCGTCGTAACGTAGGGGAGGGGCTTGCCCCTCCCGCGCACGGTGCATCTGCAAAATCGTGCAACGAACGGCAACATCGTAATACGTCCGTAGGGGTCGATGCCGCGCTCTCCCCGGCAGGGTGCAATTACAAAATTGCACCGCGCCATCGGCGACCACGCACAACGTCCTGTAGGGGCGGACGACCCTGTCCGCCCGTTGGGCAACGGCATATTTGCCGCAACGTTTCGTAAAAAAACGGACGTACCCCGTGCGGGTCGATGTGGGCATCGACCCCTACAAACGTAAAACGTATTCGCATTGGCGCGTCCGTGTTCGTCGGCGCGTCCTGCCGGGCGGACAGAGGCGTCCGCCCCTACGCATAATCATGATGTCTTCGCGTAAATACGCAAAAAATCCCGCCCCTCGGGGCGGGATTTTTATCATCTTTTTATTCGCTGTAGATCAGCACGGCGTCGATCACGAAATCGCCGGTGTAGTCCAGCACCGTGACCGTGTAGCTGCCGGTGAGAGTCAGCAGGAGGGAGCTGTCAGCGCGCGCGCCGTTATAGTAGTAAGCGGCAGTGTCGGAGAGGGTGTAATCCGAAACCTGCAGGAGCTGGCGGAGATTATCGGCGCGGGTGAACACGTCGCTCGTCTCTTCCAGCGCCTCACACGGGACGCCGAGGACCTGTCCGTTCCGGACGTAGATATTCACCATCCGTCCCAGAAGCGCGCGGTCGGTGGCGATGGCAAAGTCGCGGTTATAGCCCGCCAGACGGGTCGTACCCGCGTCGGGCGCTGCGCCGTCGGTCAGGTTGCCGGCGTCGTTCGCGGCAACCACACCGCTGTAGCGCACGGCATCAAAGCGAATTTCGAGGTAAGTGCGCGGATTTCTCAGCTCATCGAGCACATACAGCGCGTTCCCGTCCTCGTCAAAGCCGTGGATGGCGGGATTTTGCAGAGCGTTGAGGATGAGCAGGCACGCATTTTCGCGCGTGACGGCGGCGCTCACGCTGCCGGAAAAATCGCGCAGCAGATGGCTGCTATCCGCGTCGGTGCGGACGTTTTCCGCCCAGCCCGCGCCGGTGTAGCGCGCGGCATCGTTGCCGAGCACGACCAGCAGCATTTTGCACAGCTCCAGCGCCGTGACGGGGTCATCCGGGCGGAACAGCCCGCCGCTGCCGGAGACGATGCCCTGCGCGGCACAGTAATCAATGTAGGAAAGCGCCCAGCTGCTCTCCGCGACGTCGGCAAAGCCCGCCGCTTGCGCTGCCGCCGGATCTTCCGTGCTGAGCAGGGCGATGAGCTTGGCGATCTGCGCGCGGGTGACGGGGACGTCGGGGCGGAACGAGCCGTCGGAATACCCGGAGATCAGCCCCAGGTCCGTGAGCATCCGCACCGCCTCCACATGGGTGATCTCGGCGGAATCGGTAAAATTCTCGGCGCTTGCCGCGCCCACAGGCAGCGCCGCAAGCAGCAGCATACAGGCGAGCAAAAGGATACTGACGGTGCGTTTCGTGGCGCAGCCCCCCTTCCGAAATAGGTTACTATCAGTATACGGGCAGCGCGCGGCGAATGCAAGGCTTTGGGCAGGATTGTAACATAACTGTAATAAAAGGTGGAGTTTTCCAAAGAAAACTCCACCTTTTTGCGAATTTTATGCAATTGGCGACGTTTCGCGCAGGAGCTGGGGGGACGCGCCGACGTAGTCGAGGTCGTCCAGCGTGCCGGCGAGGTCGCCGGAGCAGATGAGCAGGCGCTCCGCCTCGCTTTTTTGGATCGCCTCCTGCGCGCTCGTCTCGCCCTCGGGGCGCGTGAACACGCGGAAGCCCTCGACCGTCTGTGCCTGCTCCGCCGTGAGCAGCGCGAGAACGGTTTTCGTATGCACCACCGCGCCAAGCGCGTCATTTGCCGCGTGCAGCGCGTGCTGCACGTCCGCCTCATCCTCCGTGACCGTCAAGCCCAGCGTGTGCCCCGCCGCGAGGATGCGGCAGGCAAGCAGCGGGTCAGCCTTCAGCTCCGCCGCCGTGAGGAAAAACGCCGCGTGCAGGTTCTTTGCCTGCAAGGCATCCAGCGCGTCCGCCATCTGCGCCGCGTTCGTGACCGCCAGATACACCGGCACAAGCTCCTGCGGCTCGTCCTCCTCCGGCGTCTGCGGGCGCGTGTTGGGCTGCGGAGTGCTTGGCGTCTGCTCCTGCTCATGCGTCTGGATGCGGTAGGCGATCAGATTTTCCGCCTTTTGCAGGAACATATCGTCGTCATAGATCTCGCTGCCCGTGGTAAAGCGCAGCACGGGGCAGCCGCTCTGGCTGGTGAGCATACTGTAGCTGAGCCCGAAATAGCCCGCGCAGACCGACAGCGGGATGTATAGCAGCCCGCTCTTGTAAATCGTGAGCACGCTGCTGGTGTTGCCGTTTTCGTCGGTCACCTCGTCTTTGCCGATGTCAAAGACGAGGCGCTTGGCGCGCGTGAAGAGCACGAGCGTCTGCTCCGAGGCGTTATACGCCTGCGCAACGCCGCCCGGCGCGGCGTCAAAGACGGTGTAGGGCACATACAGCCCCGTCGCGGCATAGTGCGGCTTTGCACCCACGATGGTGAGGGGGATGGAGTCGTTGACGGCGACGAAAAACAGATCGTCCGCCGCGCCTGCCGCGCCCGTCGTCAGCCCCAGCAGCAGCGCCAGCGCCAGCACACAGGCAAGCAGCCGTTTTTTCATGCTATCCCCTCCCCCTTCCAAACTTTTTACCCATTCTATCACAAAAAATCGCTCCCGGCAAGTTGCCGCACGGCGCGGCGTGTGATATACTGACAGAAAGTCTTTTCGGAGGTGCATCATGCAGAGGATCGAAAAGGAAAATTACTATCTGGACATCGCGCAGACCGTTCTGGAGCGCTCGACGTGCCTGCGGCGCTGCTACGGCGCGATCATCGTGCAGAACGACGAGATCGTCGCTACCGGCTACAACGGCGCGCCGCGCGGGCGCAAAAACTGCTGCGACCTCGGCTATTGTATGCGCGAAAAGCTGCAAATACCGCGCGGGGAGCGCTATGAGCTCTGCCGCAGCGTGCACGCCGAGGCGAACGCCATCATCTCCGCCTCGCGGCGCGAGTGCATCGGCGCGACGATCTATCTCGTCGGCAAGGAGGCATCCACGGGCAAAATTCTCGGCGACGCGACGTCGTGCTCCATGTGCCGTCGCATGATTATCAACGCCGGCATCGAGCGTGTGGTCATCCGCAAGACGGAGACGGAATTTTCCGTTGTTCCCGTGCAGCAGTGGATCGAGGAAGATGATTCCATTGCCGACCTCGAGTATATCCCGCAGAAATAAGGTATACTCCCCTGCCCCGCTGGCGATACTTCCCATGAATACGCAAAATTTCTTGGGGAGGTGCGTTTATGGTCAAGGGCGTGACGCGGCAGGTGGTCATGGTGCGCGCGGTGGACAGCGACCTGTTTGAACAGGCGATCTTTCTCATCCGCGCGGACGCGGCGGAGAAGAGCGGCGTGACGGAGCAGACGCTCCTGCGGCAGGCGAAGCAGGCGGCGGAGCGCTACACGGGCGGCTGCCTCGCGGGCGGATGGCGCGCAAAGCTGCTGTACGCGCTGTTCGGTGCGGGCGGCGTGGGGCTTTTGTGGCTGCTGACGGCGGTTTTTTAAGCGGAAGGTGACCGGGAATTTGTCATGCTTTGACAAATTCCCGGTTTTTCTTGTGCGCGGAAAAGAAATGTGGTATAGTACATTTAATAAACAGCCGGAGTATGTAAAATGCAAATTGGACCTCTGAATATCGCGGGCGACCTGGTGCTCGCGCCCATGGCGGGCGTGACGGACTGGGCGTTCCGCAGCGTCTGCGCGGAGCTGGGCGCGGCGGTCACGGTGACGGAAATGGTTTCGTCCCGCGCGCTGGTGTATCACGATAAAAAAAGCCTGCGCCTGCTGCGCAAAACGCCTGCGGGTCTCTGCGGCGCGCAGCTCTTCGGCAATGACCCCGCCGTGATGGCGGAGGCGGCGGCGCTGGCGCTGGAAGAGAGCCGCGCGGATTTCATCGACCTCAACATGGGCTGCCCCATGCCGAAGATCGTCGGCAATGGCGACGGCTGCGCGCTCATGCGCGACGAGACGCTTGCCGCGAGGATCGTCGAGGCGGTGTGCGGCGCGGTGTCCGTCCCCGTGACGGTCAAGATGCGCACAGGCTGGGACAAGGGCAGCGTCAACTGCGTGCGTCTGGCGCAGGCGGTGGAAGCCGCCGGGGCGAGCGCCGTGACCGTGCATGGGCGGACGAAAACGATGCTCTACTCCGGCGTTGCCGACTGGGACGCCATCCGCGCCGTGGTGGAGGCGGTCAAGATCCCCGTCGTCGCCAACGGCGACGTGTTTGACGAGACCGCCGCCCTGCGCTGCAAAGCCCGCACCGGCGCGGCGGGATACATGATCGGGCGCGCCGCGTTCGGCGACCCGTGGATCTTTACCCGCGTGCAGGCGGCGCTGCGCGGCGAGAGTGCGCCGGAGCGGCTGCCGCTGGATGCCCGGATGGACACGGCGCTGCGGCAGATCGAGCTGGCGGCGGAGGACAAGGGCGAGCACATCGCGTGTCTGGAGGCGCGCAAGCATCTGGCGTGGTATCTGCGCGGCGTTGCGTACAGCGGCTATTATAAAGAGAAAATTTCCGCCATCTCCACCATGGACGAAGTATACAATATCGTAAATGGCATTAAACGCGATTTGAAATAGGACTATGAAAGGAATGGAACGACCTTATGAGTGAACAGAATTTCAAGACAGTCGTCTGCCCGGAATGCGGCGCGGAGCTGCAAATTCCGCAGCAGCTCACAGAATATTCGTGTATGTACTGCGGCGCGCGGCTGAGTGACAGCGTCCCGCAGCCGCTGGACGAGGCTTCGGCGGAGGAGCTGGGGGCTGTGTACGCGGCGCTCATCTCCTGCGTGAAGGACTATCCCGATTACAACCAGAAGATCACGCGCGACCTGTACGCGCCGTCGTTTGATACTTACCGCGCGGGCTGCGCGCCCGTTTTTGAGCGGCTGAACGCCGCCGCGCGCACCGACGAACAGATCGCCGCCGCCGCAGACCGGCTGCTGGACGATCTCGCCGCCGCGTGGGACGGCGAGAAGAGCAAGACCGCCCGCCAGCGCCGCATGACGGATGACAAGATCATCGTTGCCATTTTCCTTGTGCCGATGGTGCGCGCGATGGAGCTGCCCGTGAGTGAGCCGTTCTGCAAGGCGCTTCAGGAAAAATGGTGCGCGCGCTACCCCAAAGACCCGTTCTACCTCGGCACATACGACACCATCGCAAGCGGCTTCCGCAAAAAGTTCCTCGGTCTGTGCTTCATCACCACCGCCGTGTGCCAGTCGCGCGGTCTGCCGGACGACTGCGCGGAGCTCACCGCGTTCCGCGCCTTCCGCGACGGGTATCTGCGCGCCTGCCCCGACGGCGCGGCGCTCATCGACGAATACTACAACATCGCGCCCGGCATCGTCGCCTGCATCGACATCTGCGGCGACCGCGACGCGCGCTATGACGCCATCCGCGCCGACTACCTCGACCCCTGCTACCGCGACCTGCAAGCCGGGCGGCTGGAGGACTGCAAGAATCGCTATGTGCGCATGGTGCGCGCGCTGGAGCAGGAATATTTGAGCTGAGCGGCAAAGGGAGGGCGCAAGGATGGGCTTTGGCATGGGCTTCGATCTGATGGGCGCGGTGTTCCCCGTTTTGTTCATATTGGTGTTCTGCCTGATATTCGGCGCGATCATCGCCTCGCTCGTCCGCTCGGCAAAGCAAAACCGCAAAAATGACGCCTCGCCCCGGCTGGACGTCGCCGCGACGGTGCGCTCGCGCCGCACGCAGGTCGATTCGCACCATCATCACAACCAGAACGGTTTTGATGATATGCACTACAACACAACGTATTTTGTGACGTTTGAGTTTGCCAGCGGCGACCGCTCGGAGTTTTCCGTCAGCGGGCAGGAGTATGGGATGCTCTGCGAGGGCGACCACGGGACGCTCCGCTTTCAGGGCACGCGCTACCTCGGCTTTACGCGCGGGTGACGTCGAACCCTGCAAAATAAAAAACGCGCCGCCGCGCTTGACAACCGGCGGCGCGTATGCTATTATAATCTGGCTGACAGTAATATCGCGGGATAGAGCAGTTGGTAGCTCGTCGGGCTCATAACCCGGAGGTCGGGGGTTCAAGTCCCTCTCCCGCAACCATAAAACCACCGTATTTCGATTGAAATACGGTGGTTTTCTTTTGCTATTTTCCTCAATCGCGGTAGAGTTCGTTCAGGAGCTCTACGCTCTTATCGGCGATTTTCTGGAGGGCTGTGGGTTCGAGTTTGCTCCAATAGACGTGCATGGGGTGGGATTCCAGGCCGCCGGCGGCGCAGGCGGGGGCGGTGGGGATGTAGCCGACGTATTTATTCGCCATATGTCCGACGATGGTCAGCGGCGCGGGCGAGCGGAGCTTAATATCTAACTGCCCCTCCGCGAACGGCTCGCCGGGCAGGGCGGCGATCGCCAGCCCGCCGATGCGGAACACCTGCACCGGGTACTGGAACGCCGGCTCGCGCTTTTGCTGAAGCTCCACGCTGCGCGTGCTGGCGGCGTAGAACCACTCCACGTCGATCGACCCGTCGGGCGCGTATTTGGGGCGCTCCGGGTGGTCGCCCAGAATCTCCGCGCACTGCTCCCGGCGCCACTGCGGGATCTCGCGGTAGCCCAGCGGCAGATACTCCATGCGGCAGGCGAGCTTCGCCTCCCCCGCCCCGTCAAAGCGCATGAGGTGCACCAGCTTTTGGGTGAGGTCCGCGAGCTTTCCGCCCATTTTTTCGGGCTCGAGCACCTGATCCGGCTGATAGGGGTTGATCGGATTGGAGTTGCCGCAGCAGCCGTTGATGACGAGCGGCAGGTGCTTTGTATGCAGCCCCTCGCCCGCCGCCTTTGCCCAGATGCCGCACCAGTCGGCGGCGCGCGCGTAAAGCGGATCGAGCACCGTCTGCGCCGGGCGATGGATGCCCGCGCCGCTGCCCGCCAGATGCGTCCCCATCGGCGGCGTGATCTCCACCGCCGCGAATCCCGCGTGCACGCGCCCGCCTGCTGTCAATGCCATAAGAACCCCTCCCGCTTTTGTTGTGGTTGCGTGGGTATTATACCAAATGCACAAGAATCATGGAAGTGCATATTAGGATTTTGTGGATAAATTCCCAGAAAAAGCCCGGCAGCGTTTGCTGCCGGGCTTTTGCCGTAAATTATTTGCTGTAGGCTCTGTACAGGAACGTCACGATCTGCGCTCTGGTGCAGGTCTGGTCGGGGGCAAAGCGCTTGCCGCCGACGCCGGAGGTGACGCCGTTTTCAGATGCCCAGGCGACTGCCTTGGCGTAGTACGCGGTCTCGGCGACGTCGATGAAGCCCGCCGTGCCCTCCGCCTTCGCGCTCAGGGCGCGGGCGAGGAACGTGACCGCCTGCGCGCGTGTGCAGGGATCGTCGGGGCTGAACGTTGTGGCGCTCGTGCCCTTCGTGATGCCGTTTTCCAGCGCCCACGCGACTGCCTTGGCGTAGTATGCCTTGGCGGGGACATCGACAAAGTTCGCCTTGCTTTCCGGCTCGGGTCTGCCCGCCGCGCGCCAGAGGAACGTGACGATCTGCGCTCTGGTGCAGTCGCCGTCCGGCGCGAAGAGCCCATTGCCCACGCCGCCGGTGATGTCGTTCTCCGCCGCCCACGCGACCGCGTCGTAGTAGTACGCGCTGGCGGGGACATCGCGGAACAACGCATCGCCCGTCTCGCCTGCGCCGAGGAAGCGGGCGTCAATGCTGACGCTGCTCCCCGGCATGACGAAGGTGTACTCGCTGTCGCTCACGCGGACGAGGTCGATCTTGTCGCCGTGAATGTCGCGCACGATCAGGTCGCCCAGCTCATAGCCCTTCTTGGGCGTGACGGTGATGGTGACGGTCTGCCCGGGCAGGGCGTTCTTCGGGCTGGTCTCGATCGTGCCGCCGGGCACTGTCCGCGTGCCGTCAAGGATGCCGAGGCGCTGCGTGCTCTTCGACGGCTCGATGGTCAGCGTGCCGGGAACGACCGTAATGTCGTAGTTTGCAAGCGTCGCCGTAACGTTGATGGTGTACTCGCCCGGCTTGGAGGTATCGGGCGTTTCGCTGTAGGTCAGCGTGACCGCCGTCAGCGTGTCCGTGCCGAAGAGCGTGCCATCGATCCGATAATCCTCGCCCTCGACCGGGTGCGAAAGATCGGGCGCGGACTGGTGGACGGTGATCTTCTTATCCAGCGCCGTAACGGTGAGCTTTGCGCGCTCGATGGTGAGCGTGCAGCTCGCCGTGGCTTCGTCGTAGTCGCGGGTCGCCGCCGCCGTGGCGGTGATGGTGACCGTGCCCGCCTTTTTGATCGTGACCGTGCCGTCGGGGGCGACTTCGGCGATGCTGCTGTCACTGCTCGGATCGAGCGCGTAGGTCACATTGCTGCCCGTCTCCGCGCCGGTGGCGGCGACGGTAAAGTCGGCATCGCCGTAGGTCTTGGTCAGGGTCGTGTTCTCGAACTTGAAGTTTTCCTGCTTGTCCAGCGCGATGAGCTTCAGCGTGATGGTCAGGGTGTAGTCATCATAGTTGCCGCAGGTGATCGTGACCGTCCAGGTGACGGTGTCGCCCGCCGCGCCGTTGGAGAGCTGATAGGTCAGCACGCCGGTGTTTGCACCGATCGTGTTTGTGGACAGCGCCGCCTTGCCGGTCATAGCCGCGCTCGTGCTGAACGTCCAGATCTGACCGCCGGGCAGCTTCGACTGATCGATGGTATAGATCTGCTCGTCGCGGTTCGTGCAGCGGATGGTCAGCTCCACGGGGTCGAGCGTGCCGCCGTTTGCCTTGTTGATCTTGCCCGATGTTGTGAAGCTGGCGCGAGAGGTCTCGCTGCCCATTTCATCCGCAAAGGTGTAGTTCAGGTTCGGGTTGGTGATCCCGACCACGCCCGTGATCGTGTTCGCCAGCTCAACGTCGGCACTGTTGAAACTAGCCTCGTTAATGCCATAATCTCCAACGACATAGCTTCCGTTATAAATCCCGCTCTTGGTCAGCGTTTCGCCGCTTACGAGGTTATCGAAGCTGACGTCCGTGATGCAGCTCCATGCGTTGGTGTCACGGTCATACTGCTTGGGCGCAGTCGTGACGGACTTGATGGAGATCACGCGCTTGGTGATATTGCCTGCGTGCGCAATGGTCAGACCCGCGGGGAGGATGTAGTTCGCGCTTTCCGTTTTGGCAGTGACGAACGTCACCATGCTCGCGTCCTTGACGTCCTTGCTGTTATAGGTGGCAGTGCCGGTCACAGTGGGCAGCACGTCTTCTGCCTTCACCTTGGCGCTGTCGTTGATCTGCACCGTGACCGTCGCGTCGGTCTTGCCGTCATAGACCTTGGTGATCGGGGTGTCGGTGAACTCAAGATCGTTCGCGGTCAGTTCCTTCTTGGTGACGGTCAGCTTGTTCGCGCCGTCGATGGTGACCTCGTAATTCCTGTTGTTCGCCGAGCCGGTCACATCGTAGCTTCTGACGTCGGAGGTCGTGGTCGCGGTGGTGCTCAGGGTCAGGTCCAGCGATGCGATGGTATCTTCGCCGACCAGCGCGCCGGACGGGGCGGTGGCGGTGAACGTCGGGTTCGCTTCGCCGTAGGGGCGGCTTGCCGGTTCTACCGTGACGGTGATGGACTTCTTGGTGATGGTCAGCTTGCCTGTGCCCTCGACGGTGATGTCGTAGTTCGGGCTGTCCGACGACAGGAGAGTCACGTCATAAGAGCCGACGGGCGAGGTCCTGTCCGCCGTCGTGGTCAGGGTCAGGACGAGCGTATCGCCGTTGACCAGCGAGCCGGACGTTACCGTGTTGGCTCTAAAGTTGGGATTTCTCTCGCCATAGGCGCGGCTGTCCGCGTCCACCTCGACGGTGATGGGTCTCTGGGTGATGGTCAGCTTCTTTTCGCCGAGGACCGTCACCTTGTAATTCGTGTTTTTCGCCGTGCCGGTCACGTCGTAGCTGCCGACATTGGATTTCACAGTCGCGTCCGTGGTCAGGGTCAGGTCGAGCGACTGGAAGTCGTCGCCGGGCGCATATGTTCCCTCGGTCAGCTCCGCCGTAAAGTCCGGGTTCGGGTCGCCGTAGACGCGGCTTGCTTCCTTCACCGTGACGGTGACAGCGCGCGCGGTGACTTCCAGCTCATAGCTCGCCGTGGCTTCGGTATACTTGCCGTCCACAGCGGCGGCAGTCGCGGTGATGGTCGTCGTGCCGACGTTTTTGGCGGTGACTGTGCCGTTTTCGTCCACGGTAGCAACGTTCGGGGCGCTGCTGGTGTAGGTCACAGCGCTGCCGTCCGCGCGGTTATTCGTCGCCGGGTTGGCGAGGGATTCGCCATAGGTCACAGACTGGTCGCCGGTCTTTTCAAACGTCAGCGTCTGCGCCGCCAGACCGATGGTGTATTCCTGCTCGAGACCCGTTGTGGGCAGCTTGTAGTTGTGTGCCCCGTAGCCGATCAGCTTGCTGGCAGTGGCGGTGTATTTGCCGGACACCTGTGCGCCGTTGCCTATCACATTGACCTGAACCTTGCCCACGTCCGCTGCCAGCAGGTTGCCCGCCGTGGCGCCCACATACTTGCCGTCGCCGTAGGTGCGGTTTTCATAGTTGTGCCAGGTCAGCGTGACCTCGCGCGGCTCGACTGTCAGCGTGCCGGGGGTGAACGTAACGTTATAGTTATCGGAGATCTGTCCTGCCGGCGTGATGATGTAGAGACCAGCGTCGCTGCCCAGAGTGTAGCTGAAGGAATAAGTCAGCGAGGCAAGGAAGGCATTTTCATCCTCGCTGTTCACAAAGCCCGTGCACGTCACGCCGTTGGTGACAGCCGCCTCACCGTAAACGGTGCTGGCGTCGTTTGCCTTGATGGTCAGAGGCGCTTTTGCGATGGTGTAGGTGATCTGCGCCTCGACAGTGCCGAAGGCATATGTCGCAATGTAAGTGCCCGCATCGGTAGGCGCGCTTTCATCACCAACGCCAAGATAGGTCTCGTCCGAGATCGCGCCCTTCCAATAGCGTACATCCCTGGAGTCATTGGGCACAACTGCCCAGTCCGTTTCTTCAAACGTGACGTTCGCAGCCTTGCCGTCGCCATAGACCGTATGCGCGGGCGCTTTCAGCGTCACGCTGCCGCCCTTGCTGTTCAGCGGGCAGTTGCCGTCGTCATTGGAGCAGGTGAGCGTGATGGTCGCCTTGTCCTCGCTCAGTGTGGTGGACCACTTGTGCGTGTGCTTCTTGAGGTGCAGCTCCGTGCCTTCTTTGACAACAACGTAGCCGTCGCTCTTCGCGTCCGCCGTGAAAATATCGGTGTATTTCAGCGCGTCGCTATTCGCGCCGGTGGCGACCTGAATGGGCGACGTCCCGTCCTTCGTCAGGGCGGAGCTGATGCCGATGCGCGACGCCTGCGTCAGGGTGGAATCAATGTTGAGGATCTCGCTCGTTTTGCCGTCTGTGCCCAGATGAAGGTTTTCCTTTGTGTTGCCGGTGATGTTCACCGTGCCGCCAACTGTGACAGAGTCGCCAAATCTGATCTGCACGCCGACTTCGTTGCCGGTGATCGTACCGCCGAACATATTAAATGCGCCGTAGATCGTCCATACACCGGTGTATGCGCCGGAGATTGTGCCGCCATACATGGTGAATATGCCGCCAGCGTTAATGCCATAGGTTTCCACAACGTTATAACCGCCGGGGGCAGTCTGGAGCTTGCCGCCGCCCTGGCAGTCACTCAGGGTCAGCTCGGCAACATTTGTAATAGCAACAAAGGGGGTGTTGGGATTCGTCGTGGAGAGGTTGAAGCCGTTCAGGCAGAGATTCACCTTCGCGTCCCGTGCGGTAACGCGAATCTCGCCGCCCACATACGTCTTTCCATTCGCCGTGCCGCCGTTCAGCGCGATGTTGTCCGCCAGATAATAGTTGCCCGCCGGGAGCCTATACTCCATATAGTATATATACGTCTCACCGGCAAGAATCCGATGGTCATAGCTCTTAACAGCCTCTCCGCCGCAATACAGCGTCATCGTTTCCGCGTCATAGGTCAGCGGCTGCCAGAGTTCGTCGCCGTGGGTCGTTTCATGGTCGCAGGACGCGCCGCAGAGGGCGTGCTCGTGCAGCGCGCCGGTCGTGAAGAAGATCTTGTTGTCCTTGAGCAGCTTGCTGTATCCGGCGTCGCTGGTGAAGGCGTTCAGGTCGCCGTCCACCAGCGTGTAGTTGTTATCCGTAGCGACAACGGCATAGCCGCCATTGGCAAGTTTCTTCTCCGTGGTCACGCCGACGGTCGCGCCTTCGGTCAGCGCTCCGTAGAACGTGATGGTCTTGCCGTCTGTCAGATAGACGTTGTCAGCCGCGCCAGCCGCACTCTCGTTGCCGGTGATCTTCGGCGTGCCGCGCACGACCATTCTGCCGGTGGAGGACACATATACACCGCCGCCGCCCTTTGCGGCTTTATTTTCGGTGATCGTGCCGCCAAGTGCGTAAAGCACGCTGGTCGGTCTCGTCAAGCCCGATACATACACGCCGCCGCCGTAGCCGCCAGCTTCGTTATCGGAGATCGTGCCGTCGAGCAGGTCGAAGTAGCTCGCGGCGCTGATCGTTTCATTACCATTGTTATAGGTTCTGCCGGTCAACATCACGCCGCCGCCGTTGCCAGTGGCTGAGTTGCCAGTGATGCTGCCGCCGTGCAGATCGAGGGAGTTGCCGCCTCTTGCATAAATGCCGCCGCCGTCACCATTGACATGGTTGCCGGTGATGCTGCCGCCATACAGGTCAAAATTCGCGCCGAAGCCCATACACACACCGCGCCCGGTCTTACCCTCCGCGTGGGTGATCTTGGCGTTTCCGCTGCCGCTGGCGTTGCAGTCGCAAACGGTGAGGGAAGGGGTGTACAGACCCCAGGCGTCCGGGAGGGTGATGACGTCAAAATTCCCCTTGGCAATAAGGCTGTAGCCGTTGAGGCAGAGGTGGACGCCGAACTCGTTGATCGTAAAGGAGCTGGTCAGCTCAATGTCATTCGTCAGGTAGTACGTGCCCTGCCGCGTGACCTTCTTCAGGTCCTCTTCCGTGCTGACAGGCATCCACATGGTGCTGACGGCATGGGAGTCACTTGTGCAGGTCTTGTCGCCGCATTCGGGGTGCACATGGGGCAGACCGTTGTAGAGCCGCACATCTGTTTTCCACCGCAGGGTGTCATATTCGGGCTTGTCGCTGAAGATGCTGCCTTCGGTGTAGCTGCGGTCGGCGCAATAGGTGACGTTGACATATTCGCCGGAGGCGATGTCATTGGCAGCGGTCACGCCGATTTCGCTGTCCGCGTTCAGCCCGTCCGTGTTGATGTAGAAGTACACGTTGCTATTCAGATAGACGTTTTCATCCTTGCCATCTGCATTCTTGTTGCCGGTGATGGTCACGCTGCCGGAGACGCTAACTCCGTTTGCATACATATACACACCGCCGCCGTTTTTGGCGGTGTTGTCGGTGATGCTGCCGCCCTTCATGTGAAATTTTCCTGAGCCGCCCAGATACACACCGCCGCCGCCATAGTTGGTGTCCGCCGTGTTCCCGGTGATGCTGCCGCCGTACATGGTGAACGTGCCCGCCAGAATGTGCACGCCGCCGCCACCGTCGCCGTTTGTGGCAGCGTTGTTGGTGATGCTGCCGCCGTACATATTGAATTTGGAATTATTATTTCCGTAATTAAGCTCCACACCGCCGCCCGTGTCGGCGCGGTTGCCGGTGATGCTGCCGCCGTACATATTGAACGTGCTTTGGTAGCCGAGGTTCACGCCGTGACCAGTGTACTTACCGTAAGTACCTGTCCCGTGGGTGATCTTGCCAGACTGTGCTTCTGAGCAGTCACAGAGAGAGAATGTCGCGTTGTTTCCGATTTTGATGGCAGACTTGAAGTCCGCGTTCTTTGTGAGGCTGTGCCCGTTGAGACAGAGATAGAGCGTGTTGCCCTGCGCGATCTCAAGGGCGGACGTCCGCTCTGCGTTGGTCGTCAGATAGACGTAGGCGGTGTTGTTCTCATAATAGGTGATGTCGCTCACGCCGTCCCATGCCGTCCATTTCACATAGCTGCACTCACCCGTGTGACCGTTGATGTTCGTGTGAGTAGCGCCGCAAATGGGGTGCTCGTGGGGGATGACTTTCAGATAGATCGCCCGGTTGTCATATACGCTCTTGCAGTCGCCCGCCAGATCGTAGACAAAGTGGTCTTTCATCGCCTCGGTCATGTAGCCGCCGTTGGCGGCGATCATCACCGCATTGCTCGCCGAGGGCACGCTTTCCGTGGTCACGCCGATGACATTTTTCAGTTCGCCGGTGACGATCATGTACATGCCGCTCGACAGATAGACGTTATTATCCGCCCCACTCGCATTCCTGTTGCCAGTGATGGTCACGTCGCCGGAGACGGTGAGCCTGTTGTCCGAATATTTATTCATATACACGCCGCCGCCGTTTTTGGTCGCGCTGTTGCCGGTGATCGTGCCGCCGGACAGCTCGAATGTACCATTATAAAGGGCTGCGCCGCCGCCATCGCCAGCGCTGGCGGTGTTGTTGGTGATGCTGCCGCCCTTCATGGTGAAGGGCACGCCTACTACCGATACGCCGCCGCCATCTCTCGCCGACGTGTTGCCGCTGATCTCGCCGCCGTACATGGTAAAGCTGCCGCCGGTATGCGCACACACACCGCCGCCGTCGTAGCTTGACGGCACAGCGACCTCGTTATGGATGATCCTGCCGCCGTACATGTTAAAAATTGCGTTGTGTACCTCAACACCGGCGCCGTCCTGTCCTGCGTCGGAGGTGCCCGCACGGTTGCCGCTGATCTCACCGCCGAACATGGCAAAGGTGGCTCTGTTACTGCTGGGACCACCGCACCGCACGCCCCTGCCGAGCATACCTTCCGCGTGGGTGATCTTGCCGCCGCCCTTGCAATCGCACAGCGTAAATTGCGCACCTTGATAAATCGTGATGACGCCCTCAAAACCCGGGTTGCTGTCCTCGGTGGTTTTCGTGAGGCTGTACCCGTTGAGGCAGAGATAGAGCTTATAGCCCGCTGCCACAGTCAGGATCTCCGTCCGCTTCGCGTTACCCGACAGATAGACGTAGGCGGTGTTGTTGGAATCATACGGGATCGCGTCCACGCCGTTCCATGCCGTCCACGTCACATTGGCGCACTTATCTGCGGTATGGTCGCCGATGTCGGTGTGCGCCGCGCCGCAGATGGGGTGGCTGTCGTCATGGGTAGCCAGCCGTATCGCCAGATGGATCGTGGCTTCCTTTTGAATATTATACTCCCCAAGCGTTTTATCATCTTCCAACTGCTTGTCAGCGAAGATCAAACGCTGCTGGTCAACGGGGATTCTTTCCTTGTTCTCGACCTGCTTCTTCAAGGAAAGAACCGTGTCCGTCGAACTGACGGTCAGCGTAATATTTTTCATTCCAGCGAGCGGTCTTACAAAAACCTGATAGGTCGCCTGCGTAGCGGTATCGTTCACCGTCTGGACAGACTCCATCCGCTCCTGAACGGTTGGCGCTTCGGTCTGCTCCCGGACTACGGGCGCTTCGGTCTGCTCCGGCGCGTCCTCCGCCAGTGCCGCCGCAGGCAGCAGCGACAGGCAAAGCGCCAAAATCAGCAGCCAGCTCAACAGTCGTTTTTTCATAGTACCCTCCTCAAAATTTCCCCGCCGACGGCAGGTCGTTATCCTCGCAGGAGCGCGCTCCTGCGAGCCGGGGACGTCCCCGGCGGTCAGCTCTGTTATTTTATCGTCCCTATTGTAGCATACCGCGGCGGTTTGTGGAAGCGATCTGCCTGAAATGTCGTTTTTTCTGCCTGAAATGCAAAAAACAGCCGCGTTGCAGGCGGCAGTTTTCGCCGTGTGTCAAAAACCGCTACACAAAACGCGCAGTTTATGCTATACTGATCGCAAAAAGTGCGGGGAGGTGCGGCATGGAGCAGACGTATGAGCAGCGGGGATACCTGCACGAGGACTGGCGGCTGTTTCACTTAAGCGGCGCTGTGCCCGAGCCGCTCGACTGGCACTATCATACGTTCCACAAGCTCATCGTCTTTCTCGGCGGGCAGGCGGGCTACGGCGTGGAGGGGCGCAGCTACCCGCTGGAGGCGGGGGACGTCGTGCTCGTGCCCAAGGGGTGCATCCACCGCCCGGAGCTTACGCCCGGCGCGGCATATGAACGCGTGATCGTGTACATCTCGCCTGAATTTCTGCGGCGGCGCAGCACGGCGGACTGTGATCTGGAGCGCTGCTTTGCGCGCGCGCGGGAGCGATTCGAGTTTGTGGTGCGTCCGCGCGGCGGCAGAACGGAGCTTTCACGCCTGCTGGCGGCGCTGGAGCGCACGGGGCATGAGGACGGCTTTGGGCAGGCGCTGCTGCAAGACGCGCTGTTTTTGCAGCTTCTTATCACCGCCAGCCGCGCCGCCGAGCAGCCCGCGCAGCCGGTACACGCGAGCGTGCGTGACGAAAAGGTGGCGGCGATGCTGCAATATCTCGCCGAAAATCTGACGCAGCCGGTCAGCATCGACGCGCTCGCGGCACGCTTTTATGTGAGCAAATACCACATGATGCGCCGCTTCAAGGCGGAGACCGGCTACACCATCCACAGCTATCTGACGAGCAAGCGCCTGATGCTGGCGCGCGAGCGCATCGCCGCCGGGCAGCCCGCGACGGAGGTATGCTTCGCGTGCGGCTTCCGCGATTATTCGACGTTTGCCCGCGCGTACCGCAAGCTCTTTTCCGAGCCGCCAAGGGCGGTAAGATCTGAATTTTCCTGACGAAATATAGGAGGCTTTTCCATGAAGATCGTTGTTTTGGACGGCTATACCGAAAATCCGGGCGATTTGAGCTGGGACGCGCTTGCGCAGCTCGGCGAGCTGACGGTCTATGACCGCACCGACCCGCAGGACGAGGCGCTCATCATCGCGCGCATGGCGGGGGCGGAGCTGGTGTTCACCAACAAAACGCCCATCACGCGCGCCGCGATCGACGCGTGCCCGCGCCTGCGCTTCATCGGCATTCTGGCGACGGGCTACAACGTGGTGGACTGCGCGTATGCGCGCGAAAAGGGCATCCCGGTGTCGAACGTGCCCGCCTACGGCACGGCGTCCGTCAGTCAGTTCTCCATCGCGCTGCTGCTGGAGCTGTGCCATCACATCGGGCATCACGACCGTGCCGTGCACGAGGGGCGCTGGGAGCGCTGCGCCGACTGGTGCTTCTGGGATTATCCGCTCATCGAGCTGGCGGGCAAGACGATGGGCATCATCGGCTTCGGGCGCATTGGGCAGGCAGAGGGGCACGTGGCACGGGCGCTGGGAATGCGCGTGCTGGCGCACGACCTCCACCCCACCGACGCCGGGCGCGAGCTCGCGGAGTACGTCGATCTGGATACGCTCTACGCCCGCGCGGACGTCATCTCGCTGCACTGCAATCTGACGCCGGAGAACACAGGGATGATCTGCGCGGCGAGCATCGAGAAAATGAAAGACGGCGTGCTGATCGTCAACAACGCGCGCGGGCAGCTCGTGAACGAAGCGGACCTCGCCGCCGCGCTGGAGGCCGGCAAGGTCGCCGGTGCGGCGCTGGACGTGGTCTCCACCGAGCCGATCCGCGGCGATAATCCTCTGCTGCACGCGAAAAACTGCATTTTAACGCCCCACATCTCCTGGGCGCCCATCGAAAGCCGCCGGAGGATCATGGATTGTTCCGTGGAAAATGCAAAGGCGTTCCTGAACGGAACGCCGACGAATGTGGTGAATTGACGCGCGAAGCAGAAGCTCCCTTTCCGATCCCCTTTCCGCATTTTTCAGTATTCTTTAAAAAAATGGAATTTTCTCTGTGAAACGGATTGAAATATTCTAAAAGTTTTAGTATACTGATGGCAGAAAGTGAGGGATCGTTGTGGCGAAGATCACAAATCGGGATATTGCGCGGATGGCGGGGGTGTCACCGGCGGCGGTGTCCATTGCGGTCAACGGCAAGGACGGCATCAGCGAGGAGACGCGCAAGCGCATTCTCAGCATCGCGCGGCAGTATCATTACTGCCCGAACGGCGCGAACCGGCACATTCTGGACGGGCGCTCGCGCTATATCGCGGCGCTGTTCCGCACGGATGCAAATCTGGAGGATCAGACGTTTTACGCGGAAATGGGCATGAATGCGATGGTCGCCTGCCGCGAAAAGGGCTACACGCTCGTGATGACGTACATCACCGGCGAGGACGGCGTGATCGAGCTGCCGCCCGCCATCCGAAACGGCGAGGTGGACGGCGTGCTGGTATTCGGCGATCAGGAGGCGGGTATTTACGCGGAGCTCGACCGCGTGGGCGTGCCGTTCGTGGTGCTCGACAGCAGCCGCGGCATGCCCGGGCAGCACGCGGTCAGCGTGGACTACGCCGAGGCGGCGTATCAGGTCACGCGCCATCTGATCGAGCTGGGTCACCGCGACATCGCATACCTCAGCAACGGCACGCTGCACGATTTCAACACCCTGACGCTGGCGGGCTTTCAGCGCGCCACGACCGAAGCGGGCATCGCGCTGTACCCGAACCGCTTCCAGATCGACGTGGAGGACACGCCGTCGCTGCGCGCGTGCGTGGACAAGGCGCTGGACGGTCCGCAGCGCCCGACGGCGATCTTCTGCACGGTGGACATTTACGCGATCAACATGATGCGCTACCTGCGCTCGTGCGGGCTGCGCGTGCCGGAGGATATTTCCGTGGTGAGCATTGACGACGTTCTGATCTCGCAGTTTGTCTCGCCGCCGCTGACGACGATGCACATCGACCGGCGCGAGATGATCCAGTGCGGCATCGAGATGCTCGAGCAGCTCCTCGCGGGGCACGGGTGCGAGAACCGAATGCTCAGCGCGCCAAGGCTCATCGTGCGCGAAAGTACCGCCCACATTTAGCATAAAAACAGAAGAGGAACGCCGTGCGGCGTTCCTCTTTTTTGAAGCGTTATTCAAGGCAGCTCATGACATCGCGCTCGAACTGCATCCCCAGCTCGCCGCCGCCGTGGCTGTCGTACCAGCGGCTGTTGCGCAGGTAGACCGCCGTGACGTTGTTTTCGGGATCGACCCAGAAATGCGTGCCGTATGCGCCGCTCCAGCCGAACGAGCCGATGGGCAGCACGCCCGGCTGATCGACCACGCGCACGCCGAGCCCCCAGCTGGAGATAGGGTCGCGGTTCGGCGTCTCCGGCGGGACGTAGGGCGTGGTCAGGCGCTCCAGCAGCGCGCTGTCAAAAATGCGCACGCCGCAGAAGCTGCCCGCGCCGCGCAGCAGCTCGGCGATCACGCCGTAGTCATGAAGGCTGCTGCAAAGACTCGCGCCGGCGCAGGTGTACGTCAGCGGGAAGCCCTCAAAAATGTGCCGCCCCATGTCCACGGCGATGTGGGCGGGATTTTCCGTGCGGTCGCTCATGACGATCATGCGCGCCCACTGCGCCTCATCCGGCGTAAAGGTCAGATCGTGCAGCCCGAGCGGCGAAAACAGGTGTTTTTGCAGAAATTCCGCGTAGGAAAGTCCGCTTTTCAGCTCAATGATGCGCGCGATGGCGTCAAACGAGGCGTAGCCCGTGTAGGCGGTGTAGGTGCCGGGATCGAACGCCAGCGGCTGCGCCGCGCAGTACGCAAGCGTCGTCTCGATGGACGAAAACGCGGCGGCGGGCGTCTTGCGGAACAGCGCCTCGCCGACGGGCGATTCGCTCATAATGCCGTTGCAGTGCGAGAGCATCTGATAGATCTTCAGCGGTGATTTTGCGGGGTGATCCACGACCGGCTCGCCGTCCTTCAGCACGGCGACCTGCCTGTCCGCGAACTCCGGCAGATAGTCGGCAACATTGTCGTACACGTCGAACCAGCCGTTCTGCACGGCGATGAGCGCGGCGATGCCGGTGATGGGCTTGGTCATGGACGCGAGACGGTAGATCGCGTCATCGAGCAGCGGCTCGCGCGTGCGCACGTCCTGATACCCGGCTTTGAGCTCGCACAGCGTCTCGCCGCCCTGCCGCACAAGGAGCTGCGCGCCGGAAATGCGGCACGCGGCAAGGTTTTCGTCCAGTCGGGCGCGGAGCGTCCTGTTCAGTTTTTCGGCGTTCAGTTTCCGCATATTGAGATTCTCCCTTTTATAGATACTTGCTAAACCAGTCTAACGCAAGGCGCGTGACCTCGTCGCAGGCTTCCTCCGGCAGGACGTGTCCCTTGCCGGGGATGAGATGCAGCTCCCTGACCGGCGCGCTCGTCACGGCGTACAGCTCCTCAGAGCAGCGATAGGCAATGGTCGTGTCGGCTGTGCCGTGGACGAGGCAGAGCGGCACGCGCAGGCGCGCCGCCGCGGCGCGCACATCATAATAGAGGTAGCTGTTAAGCACGGACGAAAGCGTCAGCTCGTGCGCCACACGCGGCTGCGCGCGGCGGTTTTCCGCCTTTTCTTCCTTGCTCAGTTCCAAGCCCCAGCAGGCGTAAGCGCCCTCCATCCGCTCGGACGGATACCCGTGCGCCACACGCGCCGCGTCGCGCAGCAGATGCTCCAGATGCGCCTGCCACGCCGCTTCGCCCTGATTTTTGACCCACGCCTCGTGCATCTGCTCGCCAAAATTCGCGGGCGGCGCCATCGCAAACAGGCACTTGAGGCGCGGGTCTGCCGCGCCTTGCAGGATCGTCATGCCGCCGCCCATGCTCACGCCGGAAAACGCGACGCGCGACGCGTCCGCCTGCGGCAGCCCGCAGACATAGCTCACGGCGGCGCAGGCATCCTCCAGCCACTGCGTGCCGCACAAAAAGCGCCCGCGGCTCTCGCCGTCCGTCCCGCGCGGGTCGAATTGCAGCGTGAGGTAGCCGTTCCGGCAGAGCTCCGCCGCCATGCCGTCGTACATTTCCTGATAGGCGGCGTAGCCGTTGTGGAACACGACGGCGGGCGCGGGCGCGGCGCAGTCGGGCAGACGGAGCGTTGCGGGCAGCACCGCGTCGCCGGTGAAGATGCTGACGTGTCGGATCTGCATAGATGCCTCCTGAAATATTTTAGATAAAGTAAATACTTTTATCATTTTCGTGCGTTCAGTATATATAGGATACGAAAATCCGAACGCAATGTCAAGACAAACCGCCCGCAAAGGTGGTAATTTTTTGATTTCCCTCGAAAATCCGTCAGATTCACCAAGAAATTCCCGAAATTTTTGCGCATTTGTGCCATTGCACTACGACGTAAAAGCGAATATAATGTTTTTAGATGATTTGAGTTTGATGTAAAATCTTTTAGATGTTTTAGGTCAGCCAGATCAACCCGCAGCCCGTTCAAAAAATTACTGAGGAGGTTACGAACATGAAAAAATGGATCGCATTGCTTCTGGCGCTGGTCATGGTATTCGCAGTGACCGCGTGCGCCAACAACGCCAGCACGCCCGCTGCCGCGACCGACGAAGCGCCCGCCGCAGCAGAAGCACCCGCCGCCGAGACCCCGGCAGCGGAGACCCCCGCCGCCCCCGCTGAGGGCGAAGCACTCAGTGAAGAGGATGCCGAAGCCGCCCGCGAGGCGGGCACGCTCGCGTCCGACCCCCTGACCGGCTACGAGTACAGCGACGCTTCCGAGCTGTGGTATTACAGCAACTACCCCAACTACAAGGACTTTAACGCCGACGGCGCGGTAAAGGTCGCGTTCGTCTGCAAGTTCTCCGGCGGCTGGTTCACGCCCAAGGCGAACTCCCTCGGCGAGACCGTCAAGGCGGCAGGCTATGAGTACCTGTTCATCGACGCAAACTCCGATGAGCAGGCGTGGCTTGACGGCATCCAGAACGTCATCAATCAGGACTTTGACATCGTGGTCATGACGCCGGTCAACACCGCCCTCCTGCCCGACGCGATGGCGATGCTTCAGGACGCGGGCATCGCGTACCTGACCACGGACGACCCCGGCGCTGACGCCTACGGCTTCTATTCCCCGCACTACGGTCTGGATGACTACTATCTGTTCTACGAGACCGGCAAGCTCGCCGCGCAGAAAATTCAGGACGAAAACTTCCTGGACGGCGTGAACGACGACTACAGCAACTTCCTGTTCGTCATTGCCGACTCTCCCGCCGTGGAAGCCATCCATAAACGCTCGCAGGCGTATTACGACGCCATCACCGAGGTGCTGCCCGGCATCCCCGATGACCGCATCCTGTGGCTGGACTGTGGCGCAGGTCTGACGGACGACATCGAAAACAAGCTCGCCCCGACGCTTCAGGCGAACAAGGGCACCGTCGATAAGTGGATCATCGCCTCCGGCACAGGCTCGCTGAACATCCCGGCGTTCACGCTCATTAAAGAAAACGGCATTCCCATGGAGAAGGTCATCATCTCCGAGACCTGCGGTATGTCCGACGTCTGCGAGCTGCTGGAAAATAACCCCGACTTCGCCGACCGCTGCGTCCTCGTCGGTCTCGCCTCCGCGCCGTCCGGCGTGGGCATGGGCAATCTCATCATCGACCTCGTGGAAAACGGCACGCCCATCCCCGCCTTCACCGGCTACGACCTCATCCCGGTCACGGCGGAAAACATCACCGAGTTCTACGACGCCTACTACCGCTGATTCCTCTTGAACGTACCGTGCGCGACGGTACGGGATCATCCAAAGCCCCCGCGCGCTGCCGACCTGAACCAAAGGCAGTAAGCGCGGGGCTGGCAAACGGGTCTGTGCCATACGGCACAGACCCGTTTGTTTGCATATTTCGTCGTAATGTAGGGGAGGGGCTTGCCCCGCCCGCTGGTGCACACCGCCGTTTTTTCTGAAGCAGTGCCGATTTGCAGGAGTCCCAATGGCTTCCCCTGGATGCGAATCAATAGTTGAACTGCAAAAGTAAAGCGGCGAAGGCGAGGGCGGAGAAGATGTGAAAGAGCAGACCGGC
>CAKUED010000024.1 GCA_934646005.1 uncultured Oscillospiraceae bacterium | reverse complement strand
AAGCTCACCGTGCCGGATCTGCTGGCGCTGTTCAGCCATGCCAGCGGCAGCGAGGAAGCAAACGACAAGATGCTTCTTTCGTAACTTTGCCCCTCTCTTTTTCCTTCCCATATTCCCATAAGCGGATCGCCGGCAGTTTTGAAAACTGCCGGCGATCCGCGCATTTATGCGTTTTTTTAGTATCGGAGCTTTGCCGCTTCCTCCTGCACGATGGCGTGCATTTCGTCCCAGTGCTGCTCCATGTCGGCGGCGAGCTTGAACTGCGTGCGGCAGCGGTCGAGATTGTGCCCGCTGCGGTGGATGGAGAAGTAATGGTCGCCGTCGAGATGGTCGGTCAGGAAGCGCGCGCCGCATTCGATCGTCATGATCTTGGACGCCAGCGGCAGCAGCTCCAGCTCCTGCGCGCTCATGCCGGGGCAGGCGGTGAGGTAGCCTTTCGTGAACGCGCGGAAGCGGTCCAGACTCAGGTGCATCCGCGACAGGTCGGTCACGTCCTCGGCAGCCGTCGCTGCGCCGAAGCGGATGGCATCGCCAAAGTCAAACAGGCTCGTCCCGGGCATGACCGTATCGAGGTCGATCACGCACAGCGCGTGCCGCGTGGTGGCGTCAAAAAGGACGTTATTGAGCTTTGTGTCGTTGTGCGTAACGCACAGCGGCAGCGCACCCGCGTCCAGAAGCGCCTGAATTTTGCCCATCTCGTCCGCGCGCGACAGGGCGAAGCCGATCTCCGCCGTGACCGCTCCCGCGCGGTGCATCGGGTCTTCCGCAGCCTTTTCGCGCAGCGCCGCGAGGCGCAGCGGGGTGTTGTGGAAATTCGGGATGGTCTCGTGGAGCTGCTCCGCCGGGAAGTCGGTGAGCATCTGGCGGAACGCGCCAAAGCCGCTTGCCGCCTCATAAAAATCCAGATCCGACTCCGGCTGCTGGAGGCACAGCGAGTTTTCTACATAATCATACACGCGCCAGAAGCCGCTGTGCTCCAGATACGCGCCGCCATTCAGCGTGCGCACGAGCTGGAGCGCCTGCATCGGCGGCTGGACCTTCTTTTGCAGGTGCTCGGTGACGAGCACGATGTTGTGCATCAGTGCCGGAACGTCGCGAAACGTGCAGTCATTGATCTTTTGCAGGATGTAGCGCCGCCCGCTCGCCGTTTGGGCGAGGTAGGTGACGTTGATGTGCCCGCAGCCGTAGGGCGAGCAGGAGATCGGCTCTGCGTCCAGCGCAAACTGCCGCAAAACGTCCATCAGTTCGGTTTTCATATAGGACCCTCCAATCAGGCGCGATATTTATATTTTAAGTATATACGCCCCGCCGTGCGCCGTCAATCACCTTACGCGCGTACCCGTCCGTCTTGGTGACCGCTACAAAGTTAGACGTGCATTTTTGGCGATTATGCCAGTTTGCAAGCCGCAACGCGGTAAGTACAATAATAGGAAAATTGAGAATTTGCGAGGGAAAGAGTATGCAAAGAGACCTGCGCGCCGATGCGCGCGACATTTTAGAGTACGCCATCCGCGCCGTCCAGCCGGACAGCGCCGTCCGCGCCGCGCTTACGGGGCGCACGTTCCCCGGACGGGTCATTCTGATCGCCGTCGGCAAGGCGGCGTGGCAGATGGCAAACACCGCCGTGCAGACGCTGCCGGGCGCGGTCACAACGGGGCTGGTCATCACAAAATACGACCATGTGCGCGGTAAAATTCCGGGCGTTTGCTGCATGGAGGCGGCGCATCCCATCCCGGATGAAAACGGCTTTGCCGCCACGCGGCGCGCGCTGGAGCTGGTATCCGACCTGAAAGCGGACGATACGGTGCTGTTCCTGCTCTCCGGCGGCGGCAGCGCGCTGTTTGAGCTGCCGAAAATTCCGCCGGAGGAGCTTCAGGACATCACACAGCAGCTTCTTGCCTGCGGTGCGGATATTGTGGAGGTCAACACCATCCGCAAGCGGCTGTCGTGTGTCAAGGGCGGGCGGTTTGCTGAGCTCTGCGCGCCCGCGCGGGTGCTGAGCATCGTGCTGTCCGACGTGGTCGGCGACCGACTGGATATGATCGCCTCCGGCCCGGCGTACCCCGATTCGAGCACCTGCGCCGAGGCGCAGGCGATCGCGGAAAAATACCATCTGCGCCTGTCGGACGCGGCGCGCCGCTGCCTCGCGGAGGAAACGCCCAAGCGCGCGGACAATGTGCAAACGCAGATCATCGGCAGCGTGCGCCTTTTATGCGCGGCGGCGGCAGAGCGCTGCGTGCAGCTTGGTTATGTGCCGGAGATCTTGACCGACAGCTTAGACTGTGAGGCGCGCGAGGCGGGCGCGGCGCTGGCAAAGCGTGCGCTCGCGCAGACGAAGCGTCCCTGCGCGCTCATCGCGGGCGGCGAGACCGTTGTCCATGTGACGGGGCAGGGCAAGGGCGGACGCAATCAGGAGCTGGCGCTCGCGGCGGCGGAGGGCATCCGCGGTGCGCGGGACATCGTCATTTTCAGCGTCGGGAGCGACGGCACGGACGGCCCGACCGACGCCGCCGGCGGCATCTGCGACGGCGAGACCGCCGCACGGCTGGACGCTGCTGGCTATCCCATCCGCCGCGCTCTGGAAGAGAACAATGCCTACCATGCGCTTGCGCTCGCGGACGCTCTGCTCATCACAGGACCGACCGGCACGAACGTCAACGACGTTGCCGTCGCGCTCTGTGCGGATGCTGCAAAATAATTCAAAATACCTCTTGATTTTATGGGCAGAATATGATAAAATCCCATAGTCTGTTGAAAAGGTGGTCCTCTGTCGCAGCCGGTACGAGTGTACAGCGGCATTTCCTGCGGCATGAACGTCTTAATTTGAAGGAGGACAAAGTTATGGATCTGATGAAGGCTCTGACCAGCCAGTACATGAAGAAGGAACTGCCCGAAATGAACGTCGGCGATACGGTTCGTGTTCATGTCAAGATTAAAGAAGGCTCGCGCGAGAGAGTGCAGGCATTCGAGGGTACGATCATTGCCAAGAAGCATGGCGGCATCGAAGAGAGCATCACCGTGCGCCGTATTTCCTACGGTGTCGGCTGCGAGAAGGTGTTCCCCGTGCACGCGCCCAACGTTGTGGACGTGGAGACTGTCCGTCACGGCAAGGTCCGCAGAGCGAAGCTCTACTACCTGCGTGATCGTCTCGGCAAGGCTGCCAAGGTCAAGGAAAAAGTCTGAACCAAATCTGTGCAGTAAGAGCGGAGTCGAAAGACTCCGCTTTTTCTGCGTATATGAGCAAAATTTTCACCGCCCCCTTTTCTTATGGCGGGAAATTGTGTATAATGTGGTCAGTATGGGGTGGTATGCGCCTTGCTGCCGCCTGAGTTTGGAACAGACAGGGGAGCGTACTATGCTTCAAGACGATAATAAGCCCGCCGCACAGCAGCCCGAAGCCAAAGCGTCCAAGGGCTATGAGACGTTTTCGATGCTGCAGGATCTGGTGTATATGCTTTCGGTCATCACCATCCTGTTCGTATTCTTTTTCCGCCTTGTTGGCGTGGACGGCAGCTCGATGTATCCCACGTTCGTCGATCGGGACTTTCTGGTGCTGGAAAGCAACGTGCTGTACCGCGACGTGCAGGCGGGCGACATTGTTGTGATGAACGTGCCGTATTTCGAAAATGAAGGTCCGATCGTAAAACGCGTCATCGCGACCGGCGGTCAGACAGTCGATATTGACTTTGACAGCGGCGAGGTGTATGTGGACGGCGCGCGGCTTGACGAGCCGTATACGTTCGAGCCGACGTATGAGAGCTACGCCGCCTACGGGATGTCGCTGGACTATCCCGTCACCGTGCCGGAGGGCTCGATCTTTGTGATGGGCGACAACCGCAATCACTCTGCCGACAGCCGCTTTGCGCCCGTCGGCTGTGTGGACGAGAGCTGCGTGCTCGGCAAGGTGCTGCTCATCCTCTTCCCGGGCAAGCAGACCGACCAGTACGGGACAGTCACCGGCGGGCGTCAATTTTCCAGGATCGGAGCGGCAGAATGATGCAGGAAAACAGCCTGAATATCCAATGGTATCCCGGTCACATGACCAAAACGCGGCGGCAGATGGAGGAAGATATTCGTCTGGTGGACGCCGTGTGCGAAATTCTGGACGCGCGCATCCCCATTTCCAGCCGTAACCCCGATATTGACACGCTCTGCGGCAAAAAGCCGCGCATGGTCGTGCTCAACCGCATCGACATGGCAGACCCCGCCATGACCCGCCGCTGGGCGGACTACTTTAAGAACCGCGGCATGGCGGTCATCCAGACCGACTGTAAGACGCGGCGCGGTATTTCATCGTTTGCGCCCGCTGTGCGTGCGCTGCTTTCCGAAAAGCTCGCGCGCTATGCCGAAAAAGGGCAGGTGGGCAGACCTCTTAAAATTATGGTGGTCGGCATTCCGAATGTCGGAAAATCGACCTTTATCAATCAGATCGCCGGGCGTAAGGGCGCAAAAGCCGAAAACCGCCCCGGCGTCACGCGCGGCAAGCAATGGGTGAATGTGGACACGTCGCTGCTGCTGCTCGACACGCCCGGCATCCTCTGGCCGAAATTTGACGACCCGCAGGTCGGGCTGCACCTTGCCTTTACGGGCGCGGTCAAAGACGACGTGATGGACGTGGAGAGTCTGGCGTGCAGCCTGATGCAGATGCTCGCCGTGCGCTATCCCGACGCGCTGCGCGCGCGCTACGGCATTGAAATTCCCGAAGAGCCGGACGGCTATGAGCTGCTGCAAGCGGCGGGCAAGCGCCGTGGTTTTTTGATGAGCGGCGGCGAGATCAACACCGAGCGCATGGCAAAGGTGCTTTTGGAAGAATACCGAAGCTGCAAGCTCGGCACATTCACGCTGGAAGACCCGCAGGAGATGGAGACATGAAAACAGAAGCACCTGATCTTTGGCTGTATGAGCACGAGGCGGCGCGGGAGGGCTTTGCCTGCATCTGCGGCGTGGATGAAGCCGGGCGCGGTCCTCTGGCAGGACCTGTGTGCGCCGCGGCGGTCATTCTGCCGCCGGATATTCAAATTGAAGGTCTGAACGACTCGAAAAAGCTCACCGACAAAAAGCGCCGCGCGCTGTATGACGTCATCACCGAGCAGGCGGTCAGCTACGGCATCGCCTTTGCCGATGAACAGGAGATCGACGAGGTCAATATTTTGCAGGCGACGTTTCTCGCCATGCGCCGCGCGTTTGAAAAGCTGACCGTCACGCCTGACATCGCTCTGATCGACGGCAACCGCGCGCCGGGGCTTTCGTGCCGCGAGCGCACGGTCGTGCACGGCGACGCGCTGTCGGCGTCCATCGCGGCGGCGTCCATCCTCGCCAAGGTCACGCGTGACCGGCTGATGGAGGAATACGACGCGCAGTACCCGCAGTACGGCTTTGCCGTGCACAAGGGCTACGGCACGCAGCGGCACTATGCCGCGCTGCGCGAATTTGGCGCGTGCCCCATCCATCGGCAGACGTTTCTGCGCAAGTTCTATGGAGAATAAAAGCCTGCGCGGCGCTTGGGGCGAGGCGCTCGCCGCCGAGTACCTGCGTAAAAAGCGCTACGCGGTCGTCGCCTGCAACTACCGCTGCCGTTTCGGCGAGATCGATGTGATCGCGCAGAACCGGCGCTATGTCGTGTTTGTCGAGGTCAAGCTGCGAAAATCCGGGCGCTACGGCAGTGCGGCAGAATTTGTGGATACGCGCAAGCAGGAGCGCCTGCGCACCACGGCGGCACTGTGGCTGCAAAGCCACGAAACAGCGCTTCAGCCGCGCTTTGACGTGATCGAAATTTACGCCCCGGAGGGCGAGGAGACCATAAAGCCGGAGATCCGGCATCTGGAGGACGCATTTTCGTGAAAACCATTGTATTTGACGCCCACTGCGACACGCCGGTGGAGCTGTGGCGAAAAGGGGAGCGCCTGCGGGACAATTCCGGGCAGGTGAGCCTGCGCCGCGCGAAAAGGCTGGACGGATGGGTACAGTTTTTCTCCTTCTGTACGCCGTGGATGAATGACGGGCTGACGTGCCCGCAGCGCTACGCGGCGGCGTATGAAAACTTTTTGGCGCAGCTTCGGGAGAATGAGGACACCATCCGCCTGTGCCGCACTGGCGCGGACGCCGAGGCGGCGCTGCGGGACGGCGTGTGCGGCGCGGTTTTGTCCATCGAGGGCGCGGAGGCGCTGGACTGCGACCCGGACCGGCTCGCGGCAGTTTATGAACAGGGCGTGCGCATGGTAAACCCCGTTTGGAGTCTTAAAAACGCGCTGGCGGGAAGCTGCATGACCGGCGAGGGCTTTACCGATCAGGGCTTCGCGTTCTGCGACGAAGCGCGCCGGCTCGGCATTCTGCTGGACGTGAGCCATCTGTCCGACCGCGGCTTCTGGCAGCTCTGCGAGCGCAGTGACGCGCCGTTCCTCGCCAGCCATTCCTGCTGCCGCGCGGTGTGCGCGCACCCGCGCAGCCTGACCGACGAGCAGCTTTGCGCGATCTTCCAGCGCGGCGGCGCGGTCGGGCTGAATCTGTACACAGGCTTCCTCACCGGCACAGACCACGCGACGCTGGACGACGCGTACCGCCACCTGGACCATATGATGGAGCTGGGCGGCGACGGGCACGTCTGCCTCGGCGGCGATCTGGACGGCTGCGAGACGCTGCCGGACGGCTTTTCGGGTCTGGACGATTACACAAAGCTGCTGACATATTTGCAGGCGCGCGGCTACTCGGATGAGACGCTGGCAAGCCTGTCTTATCAATCCCTGATGAAGGTCGTGAAACAATGTATTATGTGAGTACCAGAGATTCCTCCCTCCGCCTGACCGGCGCGCAGGCGATCGTACAGGGGCTCAGCCGCGACGGCGGTCTGCTCCTGCCGGAGACCATCCCGCAGCTCGCCCCCGACGCGATCGAGGCGCTGGCGCGGCTGCCGTATCCGGCACGCGCAGCGGAAGTGATGGCGATGTATCTCGACGAATTTACGGCGGACGAGCTGCGCGGTTACGCTGAAAAGGCGTATGGACCGAACAAGTTCGACACGCCCGCCGTCGCGCCGCTGGTGAAGGTCGGCGAGCGCACGCACGTTCTGGAGCTGTGGCACGGTCCGACGTGCGCCTTTAAGGACATGGCGCTGCAAATGCTGCCGTATCTGCTCACGGCGTCGCTGCGCAAAACGGGCGAGACGCGCACGGCGTGCATCCTCGTCGCTACATCCGGCGACACCGGCAAAGCGGCGCTGGAGGGCTTCCGCGATGTGCCGCACACGAAAATTCTTGTGTTCTACCCGAAGGACGGCGTTTCGGACGTGCAGAAGCTCCAGATGGTCACGCAGGAGGGCAGTAACGTCGGCGTGTGCGCCGTGGAAGGCAACTTTGACGACGCGCAGACGGGCGTAAAGAAAATTTTCTCCGACCCCGCCGTGCGCGAGGCGATGAACGAGCGCGGCTGCTTCTTCTCGTCCGCGAACTCCATCAACTGGGGGCGCGTGCTGCCGCAGATCGCGTATTACGTTTCGGCGTACTTCGACCTGGTCGCGTCCGGGCAGTTAGCTTCGGGGCAGATCGTGAACGTCTGCGTGCCCACCGGCAACTTCGGCAACATCCTCGCGGCGTATTACGCCAAGATGATGGGCGTCCCGTTCGGCAAGCTCATCTGCGCGTCCAACGCCAACAACGTCCTCACGGACTTCATCCGCACCGGCGTGTATGACCGCAACCGCCCGTTCTACTGCACATCCTCGCCGTCGATGGACATTCTCATCTCGTCAAATCTGGAGCGGCTTTTGTATCTGCTCACGGGCTCGGACGAGATCGTGTGCGGCTATATGCGGCAGCTTAATGAGACCGGGCGCTATGAGGTATCCGCCGATGTGCTCGCGCAAATTCAGGCGCATTTTGACTGCGGCTTCTGCGGCGACACCGGCACGGAAAAGACCATCGGCGATGTGTTTGCCGACTGGGACTATCTGCCCGATACACACACCGCCGTCGCGTGGAACGTGCTGCGTGCGTGGCGCGCACAGAGCGGCGACGACCGCCCTGCTATTCTTGTTTCGACCGCCAGCCCCTTTAAGTTCTGCACGAGCGTTCTTGACGCGCTGGGCGTGCACACGCACCGACCGGGCGTACAGGTCATCCGGCAGCTTGCCGAGGTGAGCGGCCGCCCCGCGCCCGCGCCGCTGGCGCAGCTTGAGGGCAAGAGCGTCCGCTTTACCGCCTGCACCACCAAGGAGCATATGGCGCAGACCGTTCTGGAGCTGCTCGGCTGATGGCGCTGTATGCGATCGGTGATCTGCACCTGTCGTTTGGTGCGGACAAGCCCATGGACGTGTTCGGCGGGCGCTGGGACGGCTATGTTGACAAGCTGCGGGCAGGGCTTTCCTGCATCACGGAGGAGGACACCACCGTCCTGCTCGGCGATCTGAGCTGGGCAATGTCCATGGAGGCGGCGCAGCCGGATTTCGCGTTCATCTCCGCCATCCCGGGGCGCAAGATCATCCTCAAGGGCAATCACGACTACTGGTGGACGACGGCGGCAAAATTCTACCGCTTCTGCGCAGAGCATGGCTTTTCGCAGATGGAGGTCCTGCACAATAACTGCCTTCTCTACGGCGACGTGGCGCTGTGCGGCACACGCGGCTGGTTTTATGAGGAGGAAAAGCACGGCACGCACGATGAAAAGGTCTTTCTGCGCGAGCTTTCGCGCCTCGAAACATCGCTGCGCGCGGCAGGGGAGCGCGAAAAGCTCTGTTTTCTGCACTACCCGCCCAAATATCAGGGCTACGAGTGTGCGCCGATCCTGGAGCTGCTGCAAAAATACGGCGTGCGCGACTGCTATTACGGGCATCTGCACGCCGAAAGCCTGCGGCTTGCCTTCCTCGGGCGCAGCCACGACGTTGATTTCCACCTCGTATCAGCGGATTATGTAAACTTTACCCCCGTAAAAATCAGAAATTGATGAAAATTAGAAAATAACTGTGGAAAAATTCAAAGAAGTCTGTTAGAATATAGCGGATTCAAAATTGGTGCACTAGGGCGTTATGCCGCACCATGGTAGGAGGAAAAACCGATATGAATGTTAAGAGCGTAGAAAAAGAAAAGGGCAGCGCTAAAGTTGTCGTCGAGATCGACAAGGCAGAGTTCAACGATGCACTGGGCAAGGCGTATGCCAAGTGCAGGAAGAACATCATGATCCCCGGCTTCCGCAAGGGCAAAGCGCCCCGCAAGGTCGTGGAGAGTATGTACGGCGCGACCGTTTTCTACGAGGATGCCATCAATGAGATCTTCCCCGAGATCTACGCGCAGGCGATCGAGGCGCAGCAGCTCAAGGCTGTTGGCACGCCGTCCGTCGCCGATATGGATACCGATGAGAACGGCAACGTCGTGCTGACCGTTTCCACCGAGCTGTACCCCGAGGTCACCCTCGGCGCGTACAAGGGCATCGAAGTGCCCAAGGCTGCCGTTTCCGTCTCCAAGGCGGAGGTCGATGCGGAGCTGAACCGCATGGCGGAGCGCAACGCCCGTATCGAGACCGTTGACCGCGAGGCAAAGACCGGCGACACCGTTGTTCTGGATTTTGAGGGCTTTGTGGACGGCAAGCCGTTTGACGGCGGCAAGGCGGAGGGCTACTCCCTGAAGCTCGGCAGCGGCTCGTTCATCCCCGGCTTTGAGGATCAGCTCGCCGGCTGCAAGGCTGGCGATGAGAAGGACGTCGTCGTGACGTTCCCGACCGAATATACCCCGGAGCTTGCCGGTAAGGAAGCCACCTTCCAGTGCAAGATCCACGAGGTCAAGGAGACGACCCTCCCCGAGCTCGACGACGAGTTTGCGAAGGACGTGTCCGAGTTTGAGACCCTCGCGGCACTGCGCAAGGACATCAAGGCGCGCTTCACGAAGTCCCGTCAGGAAGAGGCTGACCGCGCGTTTGAAAACGAGGCAGTCGAGATCGCGGGCAAGAACATGACCTGCGACATCCCGAACTGCATGATCGAGGATCAGCTCGACAAGCACCTGGAGCAGTTTGCCTATCAGCTTCAGATGCAGGGCATGAAGCTCGAGGACTACGCCAAGATGATGGGCGGCGACTTGAAGGCGATGCGCGAGTCCATGCGCCCGATGGCGGAGACCACCGTCCGCTCCAACATCCTCCTCAGCCAGATCGTGGACGAAGAGAAGCTGTCCGTGACCGACGAAGAGATCGAAGAAGAGCTCAAGAAGATGGCGGAGCAGTACCAGATGGAGCTGGACAAGGTCAAGGAGCTTGTGAAGAAGGAATCCGTGGAAGCGGACCTCGCCGCGAAGAAGGCAATCAAGCTGATCGTGGATAGCGCCGTTGCCGTCGAGAAGAAGGAAGAGAAGAAGCCCGCTGCCAAGCGTACCACCAAGAAGGCTGCCGAAAAGGCAGAGGGTGAGGACGAAGCGGCGGAAAAGAAGCCCGCGAAGCGTACCTCTAAGAAGGCTGCGGAAAAGGCAGAGGAGAAGACGGAGGAATAATGGTCCTGCCGGATGGTTAGAATGTTTCATCCGAAGAAAGGAGATCCGTTTATGAGTTTAGTACCGTATGTTGTTGAGCAGACCAGCCGGGGAGAGCGGTCGTATGATATTTTTTCCCGCCTGCTCAATGACCGCATCATTATGCTCTCGGAGGAGGTCAACTCCACCACAGCCAGCCTGATCGTCGCCCAGATGCTCTATCTGGAGGCGCAAGATCCCGATAAGGACATCCAGTTCTACATCAACAGCCCCGGCGGCAGCGTCACCGACGGCATGGCGATCTATGACACCATGCAGTATATCAAGTGCGACGTTTCCACCATCTGCATCGGCATGGCGGCGTCCATGGGCGCGTTTTTGCTGTCGTCCGGCGCGAAGGGCAAGCGCATCGCGCTGCCGAACGCCGAGATCATGATCCACCAGCCGCTCGGCGGCACGCAGGGTCAGACCACGGATATGCAGATCCATGTGGCGCGGATGCTGAAGATCAAAGAGCACCTCAACGAGATCCTTGCGCACAACACCGGCAAGCCCATCGAGACGATCCGGCAGGATACTGAGCGCGACAATTTCATGACCGCCGAACAGGCAAAGGAATACGGTCTGGTCGATAAGGTCATCTATACCCGTTAACACAGCACGAAAGGAGACGGCGGTATGGCAAAAGACAGCATCCGCTGCTCATTCTGCGGCAAACGTCAGGAGCAGGTCAACCGCATCATCGCAGGTCCGAACGTTTTCATCTGCGATGAATGCGTGCAGCTCTGTTCGAGCATTCTGCGCGATGAGATGCATCCCAACGCGACCTCGGAGCTGGAGCTCCCCGATACGCTCCCGACCCCGCAGGAGATCCGAACCTATATGGACCGCTATATCATCGGTCAGGACGCGGCAAAGATCGCCCTGTCCGTCGCGGTCTACAATCACTATAAACGCATTTACTTTGAGAACAAGTCGGACGTGGAGCTGCAAAAAAGCAACATCCTTCTCATCGGTCCGACGGGTTCTGGCAAAACGCTCTTTGCCCAGACGCTTGCCAAAATTCTGAACGTCCCGTTCGCCATTGCCGACGCTACCACGCTCACCGAGGCTGGCTACGTCGGCGAGGATGTGGAAAACATCCTCCTGCGCCTCTTGCAGGCGGCGGATTTTGACGTGGAGCTGGCGCAGCGCGGCATCATCTACATCGACGAGATGGACAAGATCGCACGCAAGTCCGAAAATACGTCCATCACGCGCGACGTCTCCGGCGAGGGTGTGCAGCAGGCGCTGCTGAAGATCCTCGAGGGCACGGTCGCAAACGTCCCGCCGCAGGGCGGGCGCAAGCACCCGCAGCAGGAGTTCATTCAGATCGACACCACGAACATCCTCTTCATCTGCGGCGGCGCGTTCGACGGTCTGGATAAGATCATCGGCAAGCGCACGGAGCAGTCGTCCATCGGCTTTGACGCGCCCGTCACCAGCAAGAAGGGGCAGGATGTGGGTCAGCTCTTCCAGCTCGTGCAGCCGCACGATCTGCTGAAATTCGGCATCATCCCGGAGCTGGTCGGTCGTCTGCCGGTCATCACGTCGCTCAGCAGCCTCACGAAAGAGGATCTTGTGCGCATTCTGACCGAGCCGAAGAACGCTCTGTGCAAGCAGTACACGAAGCTGCTGGAGTACGACGGCGTCAAGCTCAGCTTTGAAACCGCCGCGCTCGACGCGATCGCGCAGCAGGCGCTGGACCGCCAGATCGGCGCGCGCGGACTGCGCGCCATTATGGAGCGCGTCATGCAGAAGATCATGTACGATATTCCGTCCGATCCGTCGATCCAGAGCGTGCAGATCACCGCGGCGAGCGTCCGCGGCGAGGCAGAGCCCATCATCACGCGCGACCCGGCAAAGCTGCGCGCGCCCATCCGCAACGCGGGCGTGACGCTGTAAACCAGTCTCAAAAGTAATAAGCAGCCGTGTGTTTTTCACCGTTGCTTATTACTTTTGTCATATTTACCTGTTATACTATCAGAAAATCCCGAATCTCCTTGAAGGGAGTGTTATAAAATGTACGATTTTGAACGACCGTCCGTGCTGCCGGTGCTGGCGCTGCGGGGGCTGTGTGTGTTCCCGAATATGCTGACGCACTTTGACGTGGGACGCAAAAAGTCTGCCCGCGCCGTGGAGGAAGCCATGCGCGAGGATCAGCGCATTTTCCTCGTTGCGCAGAAGGACGCGCAGAAGGACGATCCCGCGCGCAGCGACCTTTACGAGGTCGGCACGGTGGCGATCATTCGGCAGGTGCTGCGCCTGCCGGGCAGCAATATGCGCATTCTCGTCGAGGGCGTGACTCGCGCGCGGCTGCTGGATGTTGTGCACACCGAGCCGTATCTGTTTGCGCGCGTCATCGCGCTGCCGGAGCAGCCCGCAAACGCGAATCTGCCGAAAACACAGGCGCTCATGCGCCAGACGCTCGCGCAGCTCGACCAGTTCGTCGATCTGGCGGCGAAAAACCTCTCGGACGCGCTGCCTGATCTGTTTGAGGATACAAGACCGGGCTATCTTGCCGATTTTGTCGGGCAGAACGCCTCGTTTTCCTATCAGGAAAAGCAGAAGCTGCTGGAGCAGCTCCATCCCGTGCGCCGCCTGGAGCAGGCGTCGGTGTATCTTGCCAAAGAGCTGGATATTCTGAATCTTGAAAACGAAATTTCCGAAAAGGTGCAGCAGCGCGTGGACAAGAACCAGCGCGAATATTACCTGCGCGAACAGCTCCACGCCATCCACGAGGAGCTGGGCGACGGCGACGCGGACGAGACCGGCGATGATTACAGCCGCCGCATTCGCGCGCTGAAGCTGCCGGAAGAAACGGAGGAAAAGCTGCTGGGCGAATGCCGCAGACTTTCAAAACAGCCGTCTACCTCGCCGGAGGCGGCGCTGCTGCGCAATTATCTCGATTTCGTGCTGGAGCTGCCGTGGAACAAGCGCACGCAGGAGCGGCTGAATGTCCGCGCCGCCGCGCGTATTCTGGACGCCGACCATTTCGGGCTTGAAAAGGTCAAGCAGCGCATTCTCGAAACGCTTGCCGTGTGCCAGCTCGCGCCGAAGCTGCCAGGGCAAATTTTGTGCCTCGTCGGCCCTCCGGGTGTCGGCAAAACGTCCATCGCCCTGAGCATCGCCCGCGCGCTGCGGCGCAATTACGCCCGCATTTCGCTCGGCGGCGTGCACGATGAGGCGGAGATTCGCGGTCACCGCAAGACGTATATCGGCGCAATGCCCGGTCGTATCCTGTCCGGCATCGCGCAGGCAAAGTCCAAAAACGCCCTGCTCGTGCTCGACGAGATCGATAAGCTCGGCGGCGACTATCGCGGCGACCCCGCGTCCGCGCTGCTCGAAGTGCTCGATTCGGAGCAGAACGCCACGTTCCGCGACCACTATCTGGAAGTACCGTTTGACCTGCACGAGTGTATGTTCATCGCCACCGCCAACACGCTGGACACCGTCCCGCGCGCGCTCCTGGACCGCATGGAGGTCATCGAGCTCGGCTCGTACACCGACGAAGAAAAGCTGCAAATTGCCAAGCGCCACCTGCTGCCCAAGCAGCTCGCGCGCCACGGCATCCCGAAGGGCGTGGTGCATCTGTCGGACGATGCCATCCGCGAAATTATCGCCTGCTACACCCGCGAATCCGGCGTGCGCAATCTGGAGCGCGAACTGGCGGCGGTCTGCCGCAAGTGCGCCATGCGCCTCGTGGAGGATGACGCGCCCAAGCGCATCCGCATAAACGGCGCAAATCTCGATCAGCTTCTCGGTCCTCGCAAATTCCTGCCGGACGAGCTGCCCGCGGGCGACACCGTCGGTCTTGTCACCGGGCTTGCCTGGACAGCGGTCGGCGGCGAGACGCTGGAGGTCGAGGTCAACGTGGTGGACGGCACGGGAAAGCTCGAGCTGACCGGCAACCTCGGCGATGTGATGAAGGAATCCGTCTATGCCGCCATGAGCTATATCCGTTCGCGCACGGCGCAGTACCACCTCGCGCCCGACTTTTATAAGACGAAGGACATCCACGTCCACTTCCCGGAGGGCGCGATCCCCAAGGACGGACCGTCCGCCGGTATCACGGTCTGCACGGCGATCGTCTCGGCGCTCACCGGCGCGCCCGTGCGGCGCGATGTCGCCATGACGGGCGAAATTTCCATCCGCGGCAGAGTGCTGCCCATCGGCGGGCTGCGCGAAAAGACGATGGCGGCGCTGCGCCACGGCGTGCATACCGTCATCATCCCGGCAGCGAACGAAAAGGATCTCGCGGAGATCGACCCGACGGTGCGGCAGGCGCTCAATTTCATCCCCGTGCGCCATGTGGACACGGTGATCGAAACGGCGCTGGATCTGTCGGTCCTGTCGGCGGCGCAGCCGGAGGACAAGCCGGAAGCGCCCGCGTTCCTCCCGCCGAAAAAGCCGTCCCGCCAGAAGCCGGGCATCCGCCAGTGAGGGCGCGCGTATGAATCTGCACAACGCGGAATTTATCCGCTCCTGCGTCTCGGTCGCGGAGTGCCCCAAGGACGCTCTGCCGCAGATCGCCTTTGCGGGCAAGTCCAACGTCGGCAAATCCTCGGTCATCAACTGCCTGCTTCGGCGCAAAAATTTCGCGCGCGTGGGCGAATCGCCCGGGAAAACGACGCATATCAACTTTTTTTGCATCGATAAGACGCTCTATCTTGTCGATCTGCCGGGCTATGGCTACGCCAAAGTGCCCCTGCGTGAAAAAGAGCGCTGGGCAAAGCTGATGGAACGGTATTTTGCCGCCGACGACACGCTCACGCGCGGCGTGCTGCTCGTGGATGCGCGCCATAAGCCCACGGAAAACGACGTCATCATGGCAAACTGGTTTCTCGGCAGCGGCAAGCCCTTTGCCGTGGTGGCAAACAAGATGGACAAGCTCAAAAAGAGCGAGGTCGAGCCCAATCTTGCCTGCATCCGCCAGACGCTGGGACTGCCCGATACCGTGGAGCTCATCCCGTTTTCGGCGCAGAACGGCACAGGGCGCGACGCGCTGCTTGGGTTTATTACGCAAGACGTATAAACGAAATAGGGGAGCGGTGCGCCGCTCCCTTTTTCTACATTGCCAAGCCGGATATTTTGTGCTAAAATAACCAAAATGGTCAAAGAGGGAACAACGCTTGGATAAATTCATCACCTGGGCGCAGCAGCTTGATTTTGACTCCGTCATCCAGACGGCGCTGATCGTCTGCGCCTCGCTTTTGTGCATCACGTTCCACGAGACGTGCCACGGCTATGCCGCGTACCTGCTCGGCGACCCTACCGCGAAGCGCGCGGGGCGGCTGACGCTCAACCCGCTGCGGCATATCGACCTTGTCGGTCTTGTGATGATGGCGATCGTCCATTTTGGCTGGGCAAAGCCTGTGCCGGTGGATATGCGCAACTTCAAAAACCCGAAAGCCGGCATGGCGATCACGGCTCTGGCAGGTCCGCTTGCCAATGTGCTGCTGGCGTATATCGCGGTGGTGCTGTACATGGCGCTTGCCGCCGTGTATTATGTGAAGGCGGCGGCGTGGCTTTCGTATGTGCTCACATTTTTATATTGTGTGCAGCTCATCAGCGCGGGTCTGGCGGTGTTCAATATTTTTCCCATCCCGCCGCTGGACGGCTCGAAGGTGCTCTTTGCGCTGCTGCCCGCGCGCGCCTATGACAAGCTCATGCGCTACGAGCGCTACGGCATGGCGCTGCTGGCGATTTTGCTTCTGACCAATGTTCTGGACGCTCCGCTGACGTTTTTACGCGAGGGGCTGCTGGATCTCTTGACGAAAGGCGGCAGTTGGGCGTTTACACTGACGCTCAAGTGCCTGATGTAGGATCATTTCATGGAACAACCGCGCTACCATCTGGATGGCATCGTCCACACGCGCGCCGAAACGCCGGAGGATTTTGACGGCCCGCTGGACGTCATCTTTCTGCTGCTGAGCAAGAACAAGATCGAAATTCAGGATGTCAGCATTTCCGCGATTCTGGAGCAGTATCTGGCGTATCTGGACGAAATGAAGCGCATGGACGTGGAGATCGCCAGCGAATTTACCGCCATGGCGTCGCACCTCATGCTCATCAAAACCAAAATGCTGCTTTCCGCCGCCGAGCAGGAGGAGGCGATGAGCGAAATGGAGCTGCTCATCCAATCCCTCGAGCAGCGCCAGCGTAAGCAGGCGTACGAGGCGCTCGCGCCCGCGTTTTCGTGGATTTCGGAGCGCAACGGCGTGGGCGCGGGTCTGTTCTGCAAGCAGCCTGAGCCGTACTCGCGTGACAATACCTACCGCTACCGCCACGAGCCGCAGGACCTGCTGGACGCGTTTGCCGCCATGCAGGAGCGCAGCGAGCGGCTGCTGCCCCCGCCGGTGTCGAATTTCGCGGGCATTGTCGGCTCTGAGCCGTATTCCGTCACGCAGAAGGCGGCGCAGCTCTTAAAGCGGCTCATTTCGCACGGCGTATGCAAATTCCTGTCGCTGTTTCGCGGCAGCAAGAGCCGGTCGGAGATCGTGGCGACGTTTCTGGCAGTTCTTGAATTATGTAAACTTAAATCCATCGCGGTCGAGCAATCCGACGGCGGCGAGGTCGATGTGACCTACCTGCAAATGCCGGAGGAGACGGTCGCGCACGAATAGGAGGCGGCGGCGTGGAACAAACTGAATTGCAGCGGACGCTCATGGCGGTGCTCTTCGCCGCGGGAGAGCCTGTGAGCATCGCGCGCCTTGCCCAGTCGCTGGAGGTCGATGCCGACGAGATCGAGCGCGAAGCAAAGGCGCTCATGGACAGTCTTTCTTACAACCGCAGCGGCATCCGCATCGTCCGGCTGGAGGATGCGTATCAGATGTGCTCCGCCTCGGAGCAGGCGGCGTTCGTCACCAAAACGCTCGAGACGCGCAAGCCGCCCAAGCTCTCGCAGTCGCAGCTTGAAACGCTGACGATCGTCGCGTATTATCAGCCCACCACAAAGGCGTACATCGAACAAATTCGCGGCGTGGACAGCGCGTATTCCGTCAGCGCGCTGCTGACGAAAAAGCTCATCTGCGAGGACGGGCGATTGAATGTGCCCGGCCGCCCGATCTTATATCGCACCACGCCGGATTTTCTGCGCGTGTTCGGGCTTTCGTCGCTGGATGAGCTGCCGGAGGTCGAGCTGACCGATCTGCGCAGCCGCCAGCAGCTTCAGCTTGACATGAGTGAAGCGCCCGCCGCGCAGGAGGGAGAGGCTGCCGAATGAGCTGGTGGATGATCGTACTGCTCGTGCTGGCAGTGTTCGTCCTCATCGGCTGCATCCCGGTCGGTGTGGACGCGGGCTTTGACGGCGAGGTGCGCTTGGCGATCAAGATCGGCTTCCTCCGCATGCGCATTCTGCCGTCCAAACCGAAAAAGCCCAAAAAGCAGAAAAAGAAGCAGCCCGCCGCGAAAAAACTGGCACAAAAACCGGCAGCAGCGCCGAAAAAGCCGCTGTTCTCCGGCGACCCGCAGGAGCTGCGGGCGCTATTGCAGCTTGGCGTGCAGACGCTCGGCGACCTGCGGCGCAAGCTGCGCGTGGAGGTCCTCACGCTGTTTGTCTATTTCGGCGGCGGCGACGACCCTGCAAAAATCGCCATCGCCTACGGGCGCGCGTGGGCAGTCATCGGTGGCATCACACCGCTGCTGGACAAACTTTTCATCATCAAAAAGCGCCAGATCGCACCGCAATTTGACCCACAGGCGGGCAAAATGCGCGTAGAAGGGCGCATGATACTCACGATCACCATCGGGCGCGCGCTTGCTCTCGGCATCCGCGCGGGACTCGGATTTTTGAGAATTGTATCCAATAAAAAGAAAGGCGATGCAGAACATGAACCACCCTCTGTCTGAAATGCTCGGCGATACCATGAGCAAAATTCGCGAAATGATCGACGTCAACACCGTTGTCGGCGCGCCCATCACTACGCCGGACGGTGTGACCATTATCCCCGTGACCAAGGTCTCCATCGGCTATGGCGGCGGCGGGAGCGATTTCGCGACCAAAAATTACCCCGCGGGACGTGACAATGCCTTTGGCGGCGGCGCGGGCGCGGGCGTGACCATCACGCCGGTGGCGTTTCTCGTCATCCGGGGCGAAAATGTGCGGATGCTGCCCATTGCAGAGCCCGCCTCCACGTCGGTAGACCGCCTCATCGAGCTGCTGCCGGATATTCTCGACAAGGCGGACGATTTCCTCGCCTCCCGCAAGACGGCAAAGCAGCAGGAGACGTCTGCGGAATAATCCGCCCGCACCCGGCAAAAGCTACGCCGGGTGATGGATTTGAAACGAACGGTTTTACAAACGGCAGCGGCAGCCGCCGCTGCCGCGCTGCTTCTTTGCGGCGCTTGCCATGCCGCCGCGCCGGATAACTCCGCGCGCAGCGCCGTGCTGATGGACGCCGCAACGGGGCGCGTTTTGTACGAGAAAAACGCTGACGCGTGCAGCCTCATCGCCAGCACGACCAAGATCATGACCGCGCTGATTATCTGTGAACAGTGCGACCTTCATGACGTTGTCACCGTTCCGGCGGAGGCGGTCGGGGTCGAAGGCTCGTCTCTGGCGCTGACCGCCGGGGAGAAGCTCACGGTCGAGGCGCTGCTGTATGGCATGATGCTGCGCTCCGGCAACGACGCCGCCGCTGCGCTCGCCATCTGGGCGGCGGGCAGCATCCCGGCGTTTGCCGAACAGATGAACCGCCGCGCAGCGGAGCTCGGTCTGGACAGGACGCATTTTGAAAACCCGCATGGGCTGGATGCGGACACGCACTATTCGACCGCCCGCGACCTTGCGCGCCTTGCGTGCGCGGCGCTCAAAAACGATGATTTTCGCCGCATCGCCGGCACAAAAACCATCACGGCGGGCGGGCGCGCGCTGACCAATCACAATAAGCTGCTCTGGCGCTATCCCGGCGCGACGGGCGTCAAGACCGGCTACACAAAAAAAGCCGGGCGCGTGCTCGTCAGCAGCGCGCAGCGGGATGGCTGGGAGGTCGTTTGCGTCACCATCGGCGACCCGGACGACTGGCGCGACCACGCGGCGCTGCTCGATTTTGCGTTTGCAGCGTACACGCCGTGCCCGCTGCTGCGGGCTGGAGAGCGTCTTACGCGCGTGCCGGTGTTCGGCGGCGCGCAGGAATATGTCTGGCTGTGCACCGCGTCGCCCGTCACGCTGCCGCTTTCGGCAGGGGAGCGCGCGGAGGTGCGCGTCTTTGCGCCGCACTATGCCTTTGCCCCCGCCCTGCCGGGCTTTGCCGGGCGGGCGGATGTGCTGGTGGACGGCGAACTTTTGTGCTCCGTCCCACTTTATTATGAGACCCCGGTCGCCGCGAAAACGCGCCGCCGGTAAACAGAAAGGAAGCCCTATGGAAGAACGTCTGCAAAAGCTCCTCTCGCGCAGCGGCGCGGCGGCGCGGCGGAAGGCGGAGGAGCTGATCCTCGCCGGGCGCGTGCGCGTCAACGGCAACACCGCGCACCTGGGCGACAGTGCCGACGCTGCCGAGGACGTGATCGAGCTGGACGGCAAGCGCCTGCGTTTTTCGCAGCCGCGCCTGGTGCTTATGCTCAACAAGCCGCGCGGCTATGTCACCACGCTTTCCGACGAAAAGGGGCGCAGGACCGTGGCAGAGCTGGTGCAGGACTGCGGCGCGCGCGTCTATCCCATCGGCAGGCTCGACCTCAATTCTGAGGGTCTGCTGCTGATGACGAATGACGGCACGCTGGCAAACCGGCTCATGCACCCGCGCGCGGGCTTTACGAAAACGTATCTCGTCTGGGTGACGGGCTACCGGGACGGCGCGGAGGTGTCGCTGCGCGAGCCGATCGAAATTGACGGACGCGCGACCGCGCCCGCACAGGTGCGCGTTGTGCGGCGGCAGGAGGACCGGGCGCTTTTGGAGTTTGTGATCTCCGAGGGGCGCAACCGCCAGATCCGCAGGCTCTGCGAGCGCGCCGAACTGCGCGTGACGAGGCTTCTGCGCGTAGCGGAGGGGGATCTGAAGCTCGGTCAGCTCGCCGCGGGCGCGTGGCGGAAGCTAACGGACGAAGAGCTTGAATCTCTTACAAAATAAACGACATCCCATCGCGGAAATTTTGCAGTTTTACTTGCAAAATTTCCGCGAAACCTGTATCATAAACAGGATTTGATGATTTAGGAGGTATCGTGCGTGTCGGACGATATTCTTTCCCTTTTGCAGGAACGCTTCCGCACCTTTTCCAAGGGGCAGAAGCTCATCGCCAACTATATTATGGATTCCTACGACAAGGCGGCGTTCATGACCGCCAGCCGATTGGGCAAGACCGTGGGCGTTTCGGAATCGACGGTCGTGCGCTTTGCCGTGGAGCTGGGCTTTGACGGCTACCCCAGTATGCAGAAAACGCTTCAGGCGCTTGTGCGCACCAAGCTCACCAGCGTCCAGCGCATTGAGGTCTCCAACAGCCGCATTGCGGGCGATGTGGCGGGCGCGGTCTTGCAGGCGGATATTGACGCGCTGCGCCGCACGGGGGAGCTGCTGGACCGTGAGCAGATGGAAAAGTGCGTGGACGCGATTTTGCACGCGCGGCGTATTTATATTGTAGGCGTGCGCTCGTCCGCCGCCATCGCGGTGTTTCTGAACTTTCACCTGCGCAGCGCGTTTGATAATGTGCAGCTCATTACGTCGGCGTCCACCAGCGAGATGTTTGAGCAGATGATCCATGTGACGCACGAGGATGTGGTGCTCGGCATCAGCCTGCCGCGCTACTCGGTGCGCACGGTCAAGCTCCTGCAATACGCCCGCGCACGCGGCGCAACGACCGCCGCCATCACCGATAAAGTAGACGCGCCCGCGGGGCGCGTGTCCGACTGCGTGCTTGTCGCTAAGAGCGACATGGTGTCGGTCGTGGACTCGCTCGTCGCACCGATGAGCGTTGTGAACGCCCTCATCGCCATGATCAGCCGCCGGCAGGAGCAGTCGCTCTCGCGGACGTATCAGGATCTGGAGCGTTTGTGGGAGGAATACGATGTCAACGAATATGTTGAATGAGCTGATCGTCATCGGCGGCGGCGCGGCAGGGATGCTTGCCGCTGCGACGGCGGCAGAGCAGGGCGCGCACGTCCTGCTGCTCGAGCCGAACGACCGCCTGGGCAAAAAGCTCTACATCACCGGCAAGGGGCGCTGCAACGTCACGAACAACTGCCCGCCGGAGGATTTTTTCAAAAACGTTCCGCGCAATCCGCGCTTTCTGTACAGCAGCATTTACGCCTTCCCGCCGAGCAGCATGATGGAGCTGCTGGAACGCCTCGGCTGTCCGCTCAAAACCGAGCGCGGCGCGCGGGTGTTTCCGCAGTCCGACCGCTCCGCCAGCGTCATTGACGCGCTGCGCGCGTATCTTCGCGCGGGCGGCGTGCAGATAAAGCACTGCCGCGCGGAAGAAATTCTGACGGAAAACGGCGCGGTAACGGGCGTAAGGACCGATGCCGGAGACATCGCGGCGCGCGCGGTCATCCTTGCCGCCGGCGGCTGCTCCTATCCGCTCACCGGCTCGACCGGCGACGGCTACCGCATGGCGCAGGCGCTGGGGCACACCATCGTGCCGCCCACCGGGTCGCTCGTCCCGCTGGTCGAAAAAGGGCACGACTGCGCGCAGATGCAGGGGCTTTCGCTGCGAAACATCGCCGTCCGGCTGGAAAACGGACGCAAAAAGTCCGTGTTCACCGACTTTGGCGAGCTGTTATTTACGCATTTCGGCGTGTCAGGTCCTGTTGTCCTCAGCGCGAGCGCGCATATGAAGGACGGCGAGGCGTACACGCTGCACATTGACCTCAAACCGGCGCTGGACGAGCCAACGCTCGACGCGCGGCTGCTGCGGGAATTTTCCGAAAATCCCAACCGCGATTTTGACAACGTCCTCGGCGCGCTGCTGCCGCGGCTGATGATCCCGGTCGTGATCCGCCGCAGCGGCATCGCACCCGATCAGAAGGTCAACGCCGTCACGCGCGAGCAGCGGCGGCAGCTTTTGCAGGTGTTCAAGGATTTTACCATTGAGATCGCCTGCAAAGCGCCCGTGGAGGAGGCGATCGTTACCTCCGGAGGCGTGAAGGTGTCGGAGGTCGAGCCGGGCACGATGCGCTCCAAGCTCGTCACGGGGCTCTATTTTGCGGGCGAGATTCTGGATGTGGACGCCTACACGGGCGGCTTTAATTTGCAGATCGCATGGTCCACCGCGCGCGCAGCGGCGCTGGCGGCGGCGGAGCAGCTTCAGGAGGAAGCAGTATGAAAAAATCGAGATTCAGCGTTGCCATCGACGGTCCTGCCGGCGCGGGCAAAAGCACCATGGCGCGCCGCGTGGCGCGGGAGCTTGGCATTTTGTATGTCGATACCGGCGCGATCTATCGCACGGTCGGCTATCATATGTGGCTGTACGGTATCGGTCCGAAGGACGTGGACGGCGTGACACGGCTGCTGGACGATGTGAATATCCAGATCGAGCACCAGCCGGACGGCGTGCAGCACATGATCCTGAACGGCAAGGACGTGACGGACGAGCTGCGCACGCCCGAAATGTCGCGCTATGCCTCCGGCGTTTCGTCACTGCCGGTCGTGCGGGCGTTTCTGCTGGATATGCAGCGTCAGCTCGCGCGTGAGAATAGCGTGGTCATGGACGGGCGCGACATCGGCACGGTCGTGCTGCCGGACGCGGACGTGAAAATCTTCCTCACCGCCTCGGCGGAGCAGCGCGCGCAGCGGCGGTATCTGGAGCTGACGCAGAAGGGCGAACAGACGACGCTCGCCAAGGTGCTGGATGAGATGCAGAAGCGCGACAAGCAGGATTCCACCCGCGCCTGTGCACCGCTCAAACCCGCGCGCGACGCGGTGCTGCTCGACACGTCGGAGCTCGATGTGGAGCAGTCGGCGCAGCGCATTCTGGAGATCATCCGGGAGAAGCTGGCATAATGGCGCGCACCGTCATCGTCGCCGAAACGGCGGGATTCTGCTTTGGCGTCAGCCGCGCGGTCGAGCTGGTGGAGGAAGCGGTCAAGGCTGGCGGGCGCGTTGCCACGCTCGGTCCGATCATCCACAACCGCCATGTGGTTGCGCATTTTGAAGCGCTCGGCGTGCGCGAGCTGTCAGCTCCCGAACAGGCGCAGGCAGGGGAGTGCGTCGTCATCCGCTCCCACGGCGTGTCGCGCGCGGAGTATGAGCGCTTACAGGCGACCGGCGCACGCATCGTGGACGCGACCTGCCCGTTTGTCAAAAAGATACACAAGATCATCTCCGAAGCCGCCAAAAACGGGCAGCAGCCCGTCATCATCGGCACGCGCACGCACCCCGAGGTGCTCGCCATCGCGGGCTGGTGTGAGCATCCCGTGATCTTCGAGACCCCCGAAGAGCTGCAAAATTGGCTCGACGCGGACGAAAATCGGAAAAATCTTCCGATGCGCATGGTCTGCCAGACGACCAGCACGCAGATTTTGTGGAAAACTTGCTGCGAAATCGCAAAAAAAGTGTGTACAAATTGCGAAATCTTTGATACAATATGCAAAGCTACGGAAATGCGTCAAAAAGAAGCGACCGCGCTCGCTCAGCGGAGCGACGCCATGGTCGTCGTAGGTGACGCCAGAAGCTCCAACACCGGGCGGCTTGCCATGATCTGCAAACAATATTGCAGCAGTGTGTCGCTGGTCGATCATGCGGAGGAACTGGACCTGCATCTCTTCCAAAACGCGAATACTGTTGGCATCACCGCGGGTGCGTCCACACCGGCGTGGATAATTAAGGAGGTAAACAAAAAAATGAGCGAAGAAATCAAGGTTGAAACTGCAATGGAGGAGAATTTTGCCGAGCTTCTCGAGCAGTCCCTCAAAACTTTAAATAATGGAGATAAGGTCACGGGCACCGTCATGGCGATCGGCTCTACGGAGATCGAAGTCGATCTGGGCACGAAGCACACCGCTTACATCCCGATCGAAGACTTCTCGTCCGACCCCAACGCCAAGATCGAGGATCTGGTCAAGGTCGGCGACGAGGTCGAGGCTGTTGTCGTGCACGTCAACGACGGCGAAGGCGTCGTCCGCCTGTCCAAGAAGCGTCTGGAAGCCGGCAAGGCTTGGGAAGAGATCGAGAACGCGGTCGAATCCAAGGACGTGTTTGAAGGCGTTGTCACCGAAGAGAACAAGGGCGGCGTTGTCGTCAATGTCAAGGGCATCCGTGTGTTCGTGCCCGCCTCGCAGACCGGCGTTCCCAAGGGCGGCGATCTGGGCGAGCTGGTCAAGAAGACCGTCCAGCTCCGCCTGACCGAGGTCAACCGCGCGCGTCACCGTGTGGTCGGCTCGATCCGTGCCGTCGCCTCTGAGCAGCGCAAGGCAGCTCAGGAGAAGATCTGGAGCGAGATCGAGGTCGGCAAGCACTATCATGGCGTTGTCAAGTCCCTCACGTCCTACGGCGCGTTTGTGGACATCGGCGGCGTGGACGGCATGGTCCATGTTTCCGAGCTGTCCTGGAACCGCATCAAGAATCCGTCCGAGGTCGTCAAGGTCGGCGACGAGGTCGATGTGTTCGTGCTGTCCTTTGACCCGGAAAAGAAGAAGATCTCTCTCGGCTACAAGACCGAGGACACCAACCCCTGGAAGATCTTCACCACCAACTATCACGTTGGCGACGTTGTGAAGGTCAAGGTCGTCAAGCTCATGACCTTCGGCGCGTTTGCCGAGATCATCCCCGGCGTTGACGGTCTGATCCACATCTCCCAGATCGCTGACCGCCGCATCGGCAAGCCCGAGGACGTGCTGTCCGAGGGTCAGGAAGTCGAAGCGAAGATCATCGACATCGACGAGGAGCACAAGCGTATCTCTCTGTCCATCCGCGCCCTGCTCGCCCCGTCTGCGGACGAAGAGCCGGTCGAGGAAGATGCCGAATAATCGCTATTTTCAAGGAGGCAGCCGCAGGCTGCCTCCTTTCTTTATTTTAGCGCAGTGGCTGAAAACTTACTAAATCGCAAGATTGTCCGCAACATTGTCTCGTTGAAAATTGGCAGGTTTAGTGCTTTTATTTTGGATAGTTTACACAAAATTCAGTTTGAAAAGCAGAAGGTTACTGAAAATTCTTGACAATCGGGCAAACTGCGCTTAAACTGAACGCATAGGTTAGCTTTACTGTTTTAGTGATTCTGCCGGTCAGAGAAGCCCACAAGGCTTTTTTGTTGTGCAGTCTGCACGATTGCGTTTTCCTGCATCCTGCGATCTGTGATTGCAAAACCATGCACAGCGGGTCATCCCGCTGCTCTTTGGCGTTGCCGAAGAGCAGAGCTCTTCTGAATTTTCAGGGGTCAGGGCGGGGGATGGCAAGAAATCGTTACGCGCGGCGCTGCGCAGTCCGTCCGGCAGGCAGCTTGGCAGAAAAGCACGCCATCAAAAAATCAGGAGGAACGAACAATGAAAAAAGTCATCGCAATCGCGCTTGCACTCGTCATGCTGCTCGGGCTGTGCGCCTGTGCCGCCTCCGGCGACAAGAAAACCAACGATGAACCCGCCGCTTCCACGGACGGCAAAAAGACCATCGGCATCCTGATGCCCACCAAGGAGCAGACCATCTGGTCCATCCAGGGCGAACGTCTGACCGCCGCTTTTGAGAACGCCGGCTACGCCACCGCGATCGAATACGCTGAGGACGATTCCGCCAAGCAGGCGATGCAGATCGAAAACATGATCACCAAGGGCGTTGACGCTCTGGTCATCGTTGCCGTTGACTGCGCCGCTCTGACCGACGCCTGCGAAAAGGCGAAGGACGCCGGCATCTACGTCATCGCGGAAGACCGCCTCATCACCAACACCGAGGCTGTTGACTACTACATCACCTTCGACCTCACCCGCATGGGCGAGCTGCAGGGTCAGTACATCGTCGATACGCTGGACCTCGAGAACCAGAGCGGTCCGTTCACCCTCGAGATCTTCTCCGGCTCGCAGGACGACACCAACGCCACCTTCTTCTATCAGGGCGCTATGAACAAGCTGCAGCCCTACATTGATAACGGCAAGCTCGTTGTCAAGTCGGGTCAGACCAGCTACACCCAGACCGCCATCCAGTCCTGGGACTCCTCCAAGGCTCAGTCTCGTATGGATAACCTGCTGTCCGGCTACTACGCAAACGACCATCTGGACGCTGTCCTCGTTGCGGCTGACTGCCTCGCGCTGGGCGTTATCTCCTCTCTGGAGACCATGGGCTACGGCACGTCCGACAACCCCTATCCCATCATCACCGGTCAGGACGCCGAGCTCGCGGCCGTGAAGAACATCAAGTCTGGCAAGCAGTCCATGACCGCGTTCCTGGACGCCAACGCTCTGTGCGACATCATTGTCCCCATCGTCAATGACGTGTTCGCCGGCAAGGAGCCCGCTTCCACCACCACCTACAACAACGGCGTGAAGGACGTTCCCGCCAGCACCTATGATCCGTATCTGATCGATAAGGACAACGTGCAGTACCTCGTGGACGTCGGCTTCTACACCGACGCCGAAGTGAACGGCTAACGTATGAACGTGACCGCCGGCAAAGTCCGGCGGTCACACTATAAACAGCCGCGCACGCGGCAGAGCAACGACCCCGATGCGCAGCACTCTGCGCGTCTTTTGAGGAGATGAGCAAATGCAAGATAATATTCTGGAGATGCGAGGCATCACCAAAGAATTTCCGGGTGTAAAGGCGCTGGACAACGTCACGTTTCAGGTAAAGCGAGGCGAGATCAAGGCGCTGGTGGGCGAGAACGGCGCGGGAAAATCCACGCTGATGAACGTCCTGTCCGGCATCTACCCCTACGGTAGCTACACTGGCGACATCGTCGTAAACGGCGAGGTGTGCCGCTTTAAGGGCATCGCCCAGTCTGAGGCTGCCGGTATCGCCATCATCCATCAGGAGCTGGCTATGATCCCGCAGCTCTCCATCGCCGAGAATGTGTTCATCGGCAAATCGCTGAGCAAAAACGGCATCATCGACTGGAACAAGATCCGCGCCGCCACCATCCCGCTTTTGGAGCGCGTCGGTCTGCACGAAGATCCCGATACGCCCATCAACCAGATCGGCGTCGGCAAGCAGCAGCTCGTGGAGATCGCCAAGGCGCTGAGTAAGAATTGTAAAATTCTCATTCTGGACGAGCCCACGGCTTCCCTCAACGAGAAGGACAGCAAAAACCTGCTGGACCTGCTCAAGACCTTGCAGGCGGACGGCATCACCTGCATCATGATCTCGCACAAGCTGAACGAGATCTGCTATATTGCCGATTCGGTCACCGTCCTGCGTGACGGGCAGACCGTCGCCGACTTCCCGTCGGCAAAGGACATCACCGAGGATGAGATCATCAGGCAGATGGTCGGACGCGAGCTCTCGAACCGCTATCCCGTCCGCGAGGGCGTGAAGATCGGCGAGGTGTTCTTTGAGGTGGAGGACTGGTGCGTCCACCATCCCGAGTTCCCGGAGCGCGTCGTCATCGACCATGCAAATATCAAACTGCGCAAGGGCGAGGTCGTCGGACTGGCAGGTCTGATGGGCGCCGGCAGAACGGAATTTGCCATGAGCCTGTTTGGAAAGAGCTACGGCTGCCATATCAGCGGCAAGGTCCGCAAGGGTGGCAAGGAGATCGACACATCCACCGTCCCCAAGGCAATTGAGAACGGTCTTGCCTACCTGCCGGAGGATCGCAAGTCCTGCGGTCTGGTGCTGGGCGAGACGATCAGCCGCAATATCTCCATGGCGAACCTCAAGCGCGTGTCCAAGGGCGGCGTTGTGAACCCGAACCAGGAGATCGCCGAGACCGGCGAGAATGCGAAGCGCTTCGGCGTAAAGTGCTCGAGCATCTTCCAGGCGGCGGGCAACCTCTCCGGCGGCAACCAGCAGAAGGTCGTGCTGGCAAAGTGGATGTTCAACCTCCCGGACGTGCTGATTTTGGACGAACCGACGCGCGGCATCGATGTCGGCGCGAAATACGATATTTATTGCATCATCAATGAGCTTGCTGCGGCGGGGAAGTGCGTGCTCGTCATTTCCTCGGAGCTGCCGGAGCTGCTCGGCGTCTGCGACCGCATTTATATCATGAATGAGGGGCAGATCAAGGGCGAAAAGCTGCGCAGCGAGGCGACGCAGGAAAACATTATGAAACTGCTTATTTAGTGAGGAGAGCGAACCATGAATAACACACAGAAAACAGTCCTGAAACCCGCTGGGTCGGAGCACGCCAACGTCGGCAAGACGCTCCGCGCCTACAGCATGGTCATCGCTCTGGTCGTGATCGCCGTTCTGTTCCATTTCCTGACCGACGGGCTGATCTTCACGGCGATGAACCTGACGAACCTCATTCTGCAAAACTCTTACGTTGTCCTGCTGATTTTGGGTATGCTGCCCGTTATCCTGACCGGCAACGTTGACCTCTCCGTCGGCTCGGTGCTGGCATTCGTCGGCGCGGTCGCGGCGATTTTGCAGGTCAACTACGGCATGGGCGTTGTGCCCACGCTGCTCATCTCCCTGATAGTCGGCATCGCCATCGGCGCATGGCAGGGTATGTGGATCGCGTATTTTGACATCCCGGCGTTCCTGGTCACCCTGTCCGGCGAGCTGGTGTTCCGCGGACTGACGCAGGTCGTGCTCGACGGCGCATCCATCGGTCCGTTCTCTCCTGCATTCCGCACGATGGCATCCAGCTTCCTCATCCCGGATGAGGTCTCCGCCGGTACAGTCATGAGCATCACGATGATCATTGCAGTCATCGCGTGCGTGCTGGTCGTCCTTTCACAGGTGCTTGCGCGCCGCAACAAGGTCGCGCATGGCGTGCCGGTGGGCAGCCCCGTGGGCATGATCATCCGCTGCGTGCTGCTGTCCGCAGTGATCCTGGCGCTGAGCTATCTGATGGGTCAGTACAAGGGCTATCCGACGGTGCTGGTCATCATGCTCGTTTTGTCCCTCATCTATTCGTTCATTTGCAGCCGCACGATCTTTGGTCGCGGCCTGTACGCCATCGGCGGCAACCGCAAGGCGGCGGCTCTGTCCGGCGTCAAGGATCGGCTGTACTTCTTCATGGCGTATACAAACATGGGCTTCATGTGCGCGGTCGCGGCTCTGGTTTATGCCGCCCGTCTGAACGCGGCGACGCCGAAGGCAGGCGTGAACTTTGAGCTGGACGCCATCGCGGCGTGCTTCGTGGGCGGTGCGTCCGTCACAGGTGGCGCGGGTACGATCGCAGGCGCGCTGGTCGGCTGCTTCGTCATCGGCATCCTGAACAACGGTATGTCCATGATGGGCATCTCCGCCGACTGGCAGCAGGTCGTGAAAGGTCTCGTTATCCTGATCGCTGTTGCATTCGACCTCATCCCCAAGCGGAAGAAGAAGTAATATGCACAAATTCACCCCCGGCTGAGCATCAGCCGGGGGTGCTTCTGTATTCGATCAGACCTCAGCCGCTGCGCGGCGGAGGATGGAGTGGCTGCAAAGGGATGTTTGGAACTGGTCGAGCGCCAGCATGACCGCGCCGCGTGCGCAGCCGGAATCGCCGAGGCGCGAGCACTCAATGCGAATATCCTTGACACACTGCGGGTAGGAGCGGCTGTGTACATAGTCGGCGATCTTATTGACCAGCCGCCGGTCCACGAACGTCTCCGACCCGCCGATGATAAACAGCGACGGGCTGAGAAGGGAAATGACGTTGCCGATGGCGACGGCGACCATCTGCGCGAAGTGGTTCATCACTTCCTCAAACAGCGGCGTGCCCATATTGGCAAAGCGCACGATGTCCTCCATCGTCAGGTCGTCAACCGAGCAGGGGAGCGGCAGATTCATGTTCCGCATGGATTTGAGCTTCGCCTGCGCCTCCTGCACGAGTGCGCGACCACTCGCCACGCGCTCCAAACACCCATACTGCCCGCAGGAGCAGAGCGGACCGTTGATGTCCACAAGCGAATGCCCGATGTCGCCCGCGCCGTCGGCATAGCCATGCAGGACGTTGCCGTTATAGAGGATGCTGCCGCCGATGCTGTCCTGCCAGATGAGCATGAGGAACATCGTTTTATATTCCTCCGTGAGTCCGAAATAATATTCCGCCATCGCGGCGGCGTTTGTCTCTTTATCAAGCACCGCCGGAACGCCGAGCGCGTCCTCGATCATTTTGCAGATGGGCACATTACGCCACGACGGGAAGTTCGGCGGATTGAGGAGCATCCCGCTGCGCACGTCGAGCGGACCGGGCGCGGCGATGCCGCAGGCAAGGATCTGCTGCGTTTTTGCGCCGACCTCCGTCATGCAGCGCTTTGCGCCGTCCACCATCAGGGCGATGATAAGCTCGCTGCCTGCCAGCGGGTCGATGGCGCGGTGGACTGTGTGCAGGATATTCGCAGAAAAATCCGAGATCACGACCGTGATGCCCTCCGTTGTGAGCACCATGCCGAGCAGGTAGCAGACGGCGGGGTTGATGGACAGCAGCACCGGCTTGCGCCCGAGCGCGGAGTCGCTGCGCCCCGTTTCCAGCACCAGCCCGTCCTGAATGAGCGCAGCAACGATGTTCGTGACCGCGGGGGACGTGAGACCAAGCTGGTGCGCCAGGTCCGTGCGCGAAATTTCGCCGTTTTTGCGGATCGTATTCAAAATGATGCGGATATTGTTCTCCCGCATTGTCTGATTATTGATGTGCTTCATCATGACAGCTCCTTGTTTTCCGTTCCTGTTCCAGATGATAGCATGGATTTTCGAAAAATACAAGTATTATTTTCAGAACTAAATTAAACAAAATAAATAATATATGTTGAATAGTTCTATAATAGAACTGCTTACAGAACATAATATATGTGCATCTTTGCTAATTACAAAAATCACCGCTGGATTTTGTACACGACGCATAAATCATTATTTTTTCAGTGTATATTTCGTGAAATATTTCGTATTTCACACATTATATGTATATTCTAAAATTATTTAAGCGACTTTCGTTATCTAATCGCATAAATTAAAGGCTTGAAATAAAATTTTTCCCATGGTAGAATCGCGGCGACGGCAGAAGAGAACCGTTGCCGCGATTTTTCATTGGGAGGCTTGAAGAAATGAAGAGATCGGAGATCAACGCGATCCTGCGGGATGCTAAGACTTTTTTAGAGGAACGAAAAATCACCCTGCCGCCGTTTGCACTCTGGACGCCGGAGGACTGGGCGGCGAAGGGACATGAATGCGATGAGATCCGCGACAATATGCTCGGCTGGGATATCACCGATTTCGGTCAGGGCGATTTTTCCAAGGTCGGTCTGCTGCTCATCACCACGCGCAACGGCAACCAGAAGCAGTCGAAGCGCTACCCCAAGCCCTATGCCGAAAAGATCATGATCGTGCGCGAGAATCAGGTCACGCCGATGCACTACCACTGGTCAAAGATGGAGGACATCATCAACCGCGGCGGCGGCAACCTCGTCATCAAGCTCTATAATTCCATCCACGAAAACGAGCTGGATACGGAGTCGGACGTTCGTGTCACGCTGGACGGCGTGCGCAAGGTTTTCCCGGCAGGCGCGGAGGTCGTTCTGCATCCCGGTCAGTCGATCACGCTGACACAGGGGCTGTTCCACCGCTTCTGGGGCGAGCCGGGCAAGGGGACTGTGCTGGTCGTGGAGGTTTCGATGTGCAATGACGACAACATCGACAACAACTTCTACGACAAGGTCGGGCGTTTCCCGCAGATCGAAGAGGACGAAGCACCGCTGCACTATCTGTGCAACGAATACCCCGCCGCAAAATAAAGTAAATCACCCGGAAACGGGATAAAAAATTGGAGGAATGAAACATGAAAAAGACCATCGCATTGCTGCTCGCGGTCATGATGCTGCTTGGCGTTCTCAGCGCCTGCGCCGGTAAGACTGCCGATCAGCCCGCACAGACTGAGACCCCCGCAAAGTCCACCGACGCGCCCGCTGCGGACGCTTCCACCGAAGCTCCCGCCGCCGACGCAACTGCCGAAAAGGGCAAGATCGCCGGTGTTGTGTTCCTCGAGGACCAGTTCATGAAGCTGCTCCAGCTCGGCTACAAGGATACCGCCGAGGCTGCCGGTTATGAATTTATCCCCGGCAACACCAACAACGACCAGGGCAAGGAAGCCGAACTCATCAACACCTACTGCGACCAGAAGATCGCCGGTCTCGCCATCTCCCCGATCAGCGAGGTCGCATCCGAGGCAGGTCTGAAGCAGGCTGCGAATGCCGGCATCGTGGTCGGTCTGTCCAACACGATCTATGACGGCGACTTCTTCACCGAATGCTACACCTCCGACAACTACGAGGTCGGCAAGTCCACCGGCATCGCCGCCAGAAAGTACATCGAAGAGAAGATGGACGGCAAGGCGAACGTCGCCATCCTCCAGTACAAGAGCCTTCTGTCCGAGCAGAGCTCGGCGCGCAGCTCCGGCTTCCTGGATCAGATCTCCGATCTGCCTGGCGTGACCATCGTGGACGATCAGGACGCGTGGGTGCAGGATAAGGCGATCACGGTTGTGACCGATATGCTCACCGCCCATCCCGAGATCGACCTCATCTTCGCTGCAAACGACGGCGGCACGATCGGTACGACCATGGCGGTCCAGAACACCGGCAACGCCGGCAAGGTCGTTGTGTTCGGCACGGACGCTTCCGAGCAGATGGTTGCTCTGCTGAAGGACAGCAACAACATCCTGCAGGCTGTCACCGGTCAGGACCCGTACTCCATCGGCGTGCAGACGATGACCTCCGTCATCAACGTCCTCGAAGGCAAAGCCGAGCCGACGCATGAAGCCATCATCGTCCCCGGCATCCTGCTCACCCGTGACGATCCCGACGGTCTGGACGCATTCCTTGCAGACCTGCAGGCGAAGATCCAGTAATATCACCTTTTCCGGGATGCTCCGCGAAGCACCTGTTTCGCGGAGCATTCCGCTCTGCATTGCACTCTCCATTGCACTCTCCAAGAAAGGAAGGACGAGATGAGCGTTTTAAGAGTGGAAAACGTCAGCAAGGCGTTTCCGGGCACGCTGGCGCTTGACAATGTCTCCTGCCAGTTTGAAAGCGGCAAGGTCAACGCGCTGGTCGGCAAAAACGGCTCGGGCAAATCCACGCTGCTGAAGATCATCAACGGCGCGCACCGCGCCACCAGCGGCAAGGTCTATCTGGACGGCGACGAGCTGGATTACGATTCGCCCGCCGAGGCGCAGCAGCGCGGCATTGCCATGGTGTATCAGGAGCTGTCCCTGATCCCGGGTCTGAGCGTTGCCGAAAATATCCTCATGGGTCAGTACAGCATGAAGGGCAAGCTGGTCGATTGGAAAAAGACGTATGCCGCAGCGGAAGAAATTCTGCGCAGCATGAACATCCAGATCGACCCGCGCACGCAGGTGTCACACCTGAGTATGTGGCAGTGCCAGATGGTGGAGATCGCCAAGGCGATGAGCCGCCAGCCGAAGGTGCTGCTGCTGGACGAGCCGACGTCGTCGCTCGCGCAGCACGAAACCAAAATTCTGTTTGAACTAATTCGGGAATTAAAGAAAAAAGATGTCATCATCATCTATATTTCACATAGATTGCAGGAATTGTGGGAGATCTGCGATACCTGCTGCGTCCTGCGCGACGGCGTTTGCACCGGCACGCTGGATATGCACACTGCCACGCACAAGGAGCTGCTGAGCCTGATGTTCGGTCAGACCGAGACCAAGACCCGCCCCGGCGACCTGAAGCCGCAGGAAGAGACGGTATTGGCGGTCGAAGGGCTCACGCGCGAGGGCGCGTTTGAGGACGTTTCGTTCGAGCTCAAAAAGGGCGAAATTCTCGGCATCGCCGGAATGCTCGGCGCGGGGCGCACGGAGCTGCTGCGCGCCATGTTCGGCATCGACCCCATTGACAGCGGCAAGATCACCGTGGCAGGGGAGGCGGTACGCAAGATCGATCCCGTTTCCATGAAGCGCCGCGGTCTTGCCCTCACGCCGGAGGACCGCAAAAACGAGGGGCTTATTCAAATTCAGTCTATCAAAAGCAACCTCTGCAACGCCAGCCTTGAAAAGCTCTCCGGGCGCGTATTTATGAAGCGCGGGCAGGAGGACGCGGCGGCGGAAAAGCAGGTGCGCGAATTGCAGATCAAGATCGCGGACCTCGAGCAGCCGGTCATGAGCCTGTCCGGCGGCAACCAGCAGAAGGTCGTGGTCGGCAACTGGCTGAACACCGCGCCGCAGATCATGTTCTTTGACGAGCCGTCGCGCGGCATTGACGTGGCTGCCAAGCAGCAGATCTTTGAGATCATCTGGAAGCTCTCGCGCGAGGGCGTATCGAGCATCGTCGTCTCGTCGGAGCTGGAAGAGCTCATCGAGGTCTGCAACCGCATTCTTATTATGAAGGACGGCAAGATCACCGCGCAGGTCATGGCGGATGACGTTTCCATTGAACAGCTTTATTCTGCCTGCATGGGAGGAAGTTTGGTATGAATCAGAGAAAGAAGAAAACGCTTGCGGACGCAGCAGGGCAGAATGTCATGCTGTGCGTCCTGCTGGTCATGGTCATTGTATTTGCCATCGTGGCAAAGGGCTTTTTGAGCGTGACGAATCTGCTGGGCATCCTGCGCAGCGTCGCCATCACGGGCGTCATCGCCTTCGGCATGACGATGACGATCATCGCGGGCGAAATTGACCTGTCCGTCGGCTCGACGATCGGTCTGACGGGCGTGATCGTTGCAAAGCTCGCAGGAACGCTGTCGGCAAGCGGCTCGATGTCCATGGGCGCTGCGGCAGTCGTGGGTATGATCGTGGCGGTCGTGCTGTCGCTCATCATCGGTTTTGTGATCGGTGTGATCCGCGTGCGGTTCAACATCCCCACGTTTATCATCACGCTCGCCATGCTGAACGCACTGTACGGTCTCGCGGCGGTCATCTGCAAGGGCTTCCCGGTCACGACGCTGCCGACGTGGTACAGCTTCATCGGCGCGGGCGTCATCGGGCGCGTGCCTGTTCCCGCGATCTGGCTGCTGCTCATCTTTGCCGTGTCGCTGGTTCTGATGAACTATACACGCTTTGGGCGCGAGATATACGCCGTTGGCGGCAACCCCGAGTCGGCGCGTTTGTCGGGCATCAACGTCCGCAAAATTAAAATTTCGGTCATGATGATCGTGCAGGTGCTCTCCGCGTTTGCCGGCATCATCCTCTCCTCGCAGGTCTATTCCGGCAACTTCTCCTTCGGGCGCGGCTACGAAATGGACGTTATCGCGCCGGTCATCATCGGCGGCGCGTCCATGAACGGCGGCATCGGCAAGGTCACGGGCACGCTCGTCGGCATCGTCTTTTTGGGCGTGCTGCTCAACGGCATGACGCTGCTGGGCGTGGACGACTATGTAAAGTACATCGTGCGCGGCGCGGTCATCCTGCTGGCGGTCCTTGTGAACGCCATTCAGGAGGAGCAGGCGAAAAAGCAGGCCGCAAGGACGCGTTGAATTACCCATTTTCAAATAGAAAGGAAGAACACTATGCCTCTGTACGAGTATTATGAGAATGCAGAAAACAAGGTGAAGCTGCCGCAGGCGGAGCTTTCCCAGATCGTCACCGGCACGGCGGCAGCCTGCCGCACGCTGGTGGAGAAAACCGCAGGCAAGGTCGTCGCCATCGATGGCTGGTACGGCGTCAAATTCCCAGCGCTCGTCGATGCGCTGAAGCAGGAAGCCGACGCGCTCGGCGTAAAGGTCGCGTTCGCAGACTTCTGCGACTGCTATCTGCCGCTGGACAAGATCGATGACTACCGTGCCCGCTACATCACCGACGACCCGTCCTTCGGCTGGGTCAACACCGACGGCACGCTAACCGACCTCATCGACATGGACAAGGTCGCCAAGGTCGCAGCAGACGCACAGGCGAACAAGACTGTGGGCGTGACCACGTTCGTCTGCGGTCAGGGCGCGAGTATTGACGAAGTGAATGCAGACGTTATCGTCTACGCCGACTATACCATGCAGCCCATGCTCTGGCAGATGTGGGACGGCGAGCTCGTCACGTTCGGAAAGCGCCTGTCCGGCGACGGCTACAACTGGAAGGCTTACTATTATAACGATTTCTATCTGCTGTACCGCAACAAGAAGGCGGCATTCTCCAAGATGGATTACTTCCTCGACGCGGTAAAGCCCGACGATCTCAAGCTCCTGCCGAACGCGGTATATCAGCACATGATCGACGAGCTGGTCAAGCAGCCCATCAAGCAGGTCAAAATTCTCCAGCCCGGTCCTTGGGGCGCGTATCGCTACAAGCAGCTCTGGAAGGTCGATGGACTCGAGTGCAACGCCTGGAACGAGCTGGCGGGCATTGAGCTGTCGGTGCTCGTGGACGTGGGCGCGGGCGCGTACATCAACATCCCCTCGCAGGACATCATGCAGCGCCCGGAGCAGCTTGTCGGTCCGTATGCCACCAAAACGTGGCCCGACCTCCTGCCGCTGCAGGTGTGGCTGGACGACGGCTACTTTGATGAGGAAGTACCCTATGAGCGCGGCAGTATGCCCATGCATGACCATCCGTCTACGCAGTATGTCCGCCGCAACTTCAACGAGCCGCTCGGACGTTATGAGACGTATTACATTGTTGAATCCTACAAGGGCTCTTCCGCATGGATGGGCTACAAGGAAAGTGCCGACCTCGAAGAGTGGGAGCGCCTGTGCCGCGAGTCCGAGAACAAAAAGGTCATCCCGAACTGGCAGGACTTTGTCAAGCGCTGGGATACGAATGTCGGCGATCTGTTCCTCATCCCGCCCGGCACGACGCACGGTCACGGCGGCAACCAGATGATTTTGGAGATGGACACTGGCCCGAGCGTCGCCGGCACGGAATATTCCTTCTTTACCTATGACTTTGCCCGCAACACCTGGGATGATAAGAGCAAGACCATGACGGCAAAGCCCATGACCATGCACTTAAAGCACAGCTTTGACAACCAGAAATGGATCCGCGAGACGCGTGTCAAGGATGTGCATCGCGCCCGCCCGATCACGCAGGACGGCAACGGTCAGTTCCGCAAGGATCAGTACACGACCATTTCCGAAATGCCGTTCCACATCGAGCGCGTGTTCATGGAAAAGCGCGCCGAGAACGACACAGAAGGCAAGTTCATGCACATGGTCACGCTGACTGAGGGCAAGCGCGTCACCATCCGCTCCATCGATCACCCTGAGTACAGCACCACCATCGACCGCCTGCAGGCGTGCATCATTCCGGCGGGCTTCGGTCGCCACGAGTACATCAACGAGGACGGCTCGCACGCGATGGTCGTTATCATCCGTCTCAAGCAGGGCTAAGATATGGATACGCTCGAACTTCGCTGCGGCGGCACGCGGGTGCAGCTTGACCGCTTCGGCGCGATGTTTACGGCAGAGTTCACGGCGAACGGACAGCGCCTCAGTCCGCTGTTCCGTCCCGCGTGGCATGGAAATTTCGCGGACGATGCGTTCCTCAACGGCTTACAGGGCGATTTCCTCTGCGCCCCGTTCGGAGCGCGCCCGGAAAGTGCCGGGGCGTTTGCAGACGAGTGGAAGCCGTGCATCGAACAAGCCGCGCCGGATGCCTTTGCGCACGGCTATCCCGCACACCATGTGTGGGACGTCGCCAACGCGCGCGAGCAGGAGGCAGCGCTGCGCCTCACGACCCATCCGCGCTTTTCCTCCATCACGCGGCGCGTCGGCTGCGCGCCGGACGGAAGCATACAGGTGACGGATACGCTCATCCCGGCGGCGGATTTTGAAATGCCGCTGGGGCTGCATCCGATCTTCGCGCTCCCGGAGCACGCGGAGCAGGCGGAGCTGGTCCTGCCGGAGTGCGCTTTTGCCGCAACGTTTCCGGCGGCAGTGGACGCTTCGTCCATCTTCGTGCAAAACGCGCAGACGGATGCGCGCGCCGTGGCGTGCCTGGACGGCACAACGTGCGACGTGACGCGCCTGCCGCTGGCGCGCGATACGGAGGAGCTGCTGATGCTCTGCAATGTGGCAGACGGCTCGGTCACGCTGCGAAACCGCCCGCAGGGCTACCGCGTCACGCTCTCGTGGGACGCGCGGCTGCTGCCGAACTGCCTGCTGTGGCTGAGCAATCGCGGCAGAACGTTTGCGCCGTGGAACGGGCAGAATCTCTGCCTTGGCATTGAGCCGATCGCGGCGGCATTTGACCTTGGTGAGTGCGTCTCGGCAGGGGAGAACCCGCTGCGCCGCAAGGGCGTTTGCACCTCGCTGCCGTTCAAGGCAGGCGTGCCGCTGATTTTGAGCCACAGCCTGCAAATTTCCGCAGAATGATCTTCTTTCATATCTCCAACAGCAAAGCCCACCGACGTTTCGTCGGTGGGCTTTGCCAAACTATTTTGATTGAACTTCAGCGGCGGGCGATGACCTCGCACTCGACGAGCACGCCCTTCGGCAGTGCCGAGACCTCCACGCAGGAGCGCGCGGGGTACGGCTCTGCAAAATATTCGGCGTAGATGGCGTTGAGCGCGCCGAACTGACCGAGATCGGTCATGAATACCGTCGTTTTCACGACATTTTGAAGCGAAAGACCGGCTTCTGCCAGCACCGCCTTCACATTGCGGAACATCTGGTGCGCCTGCGCCTCCAGACCGCCCTCCACGACCGCGCCGGTCTGCGGGTCAAGCGGGATCTGCCCGGAGCAGTACACGGTGTCGCCGCAGTCGATCGCCTGCGAGTACGGTCCGACCGCCGCCGGGGCGTTTTTCGTTGCGATAACCTTCATAGTCTGTTTCCTCCCAATTATTCTGCCGCGCTGCGCGCGCGTTTCCAGTCCAGATATTCGTCGTATGTGCCGGTGTAGTCCAGAATTTTGCCGTCCGGCAGGAACTCAATGACACGGTTGCACGTCGTTTCCAGCAGCTCGTGATCGTGCGAGGCAAGCAGGATGTTGCCCGGGAATGCGCACAGACCCTTGTTGACCGCCTGAATGGCTTCCATGTCCAGATGGTTCGTCGGCTGGTCGAGCAAAATCACATTCGCGCCGGAGAGCATCATCTTGGACAGCATACAGCGCACCTTTTCGCCGCCGGACAGGACGTTCACGGGCTTGAACGCGTCCTCGCCAGAAAACAGCATCCGTCCGAGGAAGCCGCGCAGGTACACGTCATCCTTCTTTGCCGAATACTGCCTGATCCAATCGACCAGCGTGTCGGTGCAGCCATCAAAATACTCGCTGTTGTCCTTCGGCAGGTAGCTCTTTGTGACGGTCTGGCCCCACTTGACGCTGCCCTCGTCCGGCTCAAGCTCACCCATGAGGAGCTTGAACATCGTCGTCTGCGCCAGCTCATTTTCGCCCACGAATGCGATCTTGTCGTTTTTGCCGACGATGAAGCTGACCTTGTCCAGCAGCTTCACGCCGTCCACGGTCTTGCTGACCTCAGTGACGAACAGAATATCCTTGCCGACCTCGCGCTCTCGCTCAAAGCCGACGAACGGATAGCGCCGCGAGGACGCGGGCATTTCCTCCACGGACAGCTTGTCCAGCAAGCGCCGGCGCGCCGTCGCCTGTTTGCTCTTACTCTTGTTTGCGGCAAACCGGGAGATAAACGCCTGCAATTCCGCGATCTTTTCCTCATTGCGCTTATTCTTGTTGCGGATCATCGCCTGAATGAGCTGCGAGGACTCATACCAGAAGTCGTAGTTGCCCACATACTGGCGGATCTTGCCGTAGTCGATGTCCACGATGTGCGTACAGACTGTGTTGAGGAAGTGACGGTCGTGGCTGACCACGATCACAAGACCCGTGTCCTCATAGTCCATGATGAAGTTTTCCAGCCAGTCGATGGCGTCAATATCAAGGTTGTTCGTCGGCTCGTCAAGCATGATGATGTCGGGCTTGCCGAACAGCGCCTGCGCAAGCAGCACCTTCACCTTCACGCGCCCGTCGGTATTCGCCATCAGGTCGCCGTGCATCGAAACGGGGATGCCCAGACCTTGCAGCAGGCGGCTCGCGTCGGACTCTGCCTCCCAGCCGTCCATCTCGGCAAACTCCGCTTCGAGTTCGCTCGCGCGCATCCCGTCCTCCTCGGTAAAGTCCGGCTTTTCATACAGCGCGTCCTTTTCCTTCATCACGTCATACAGCCGCTGATTGCCCATGATGACGGTGTCGAGGATGGTATACTCGTCGTACTGGAACTGGTCCTGCTTCAGGACCGACATCCGTGCCTCGGGCGGGAAGGTGATCGTCCCGGCGGTAGGCTCGAGCTCGCCGGAGAGGATCTTGAGGAATGTGGACTTGCCCGCGCCGTTCGCGCCGATCACGCCGTAGCAGTTGCCGGACGTGAATTGCAGGTCTACATTCTTAAACAGAACATCGCTGCCAAATTGCATGGCAAGATTGGAAATGGTGATCATATCGTGCTCCTTTTAGGTACTTAACGCCTGTATTCTATCATATTTTTCCCGGATAGAAAAGGGAAGTTGTGAACGATTTAAGAATTTTTGCCGCAAGGCTTGCATTTTTGCGCATTTGGTCTATAATACAGTTAGCACTCAGAGAAGCCGAGTGCTAATACAAACGAACTGGACGTGAAACTATGGCGAAAAAACAATTCAAGGCGGAGTCCAAGCGACTGCTGGACCTGATGATCAATTCCATCTACACACATCAGGAGATCTTCCTGCGTGAGATCATTTCCAACGCCTCCGACGCCATTGATAAGCTGGCGTATCTGGCACTGACGGACGAAAAGGTCGGGCTGTCCCGCAGTGACTTTGCCATCCGCCTTGCGCCGGACACGGAAAAGCGCGTGCTGACTGTTTCCGATAACGGCATCGGCATGGATAAGGACGAGATGGAAAATAACCTCGGCACGATCTGCCGCTCCGGCAGCCTGCAATTCAAGCAGGACATGGAAAAGCAGCCGGATCTGGACATCATCGGGCAGTTTGGTGTCGGCTTCTACTCGGCGTTTATGGTCGCGGCAGACGTGACCGTCATCTCCAAGAAATACGGCTCGGACGAGGCGTGGATGTGGCAGTCGAGCGGCGCGGACGGCTATACCATGACCCCCTGTGAGCGCGACGGCGCGGGCACGGACGTCATTATGCACCTGAAGGACGATACCGACGACGAAAAATACTCCCGCTTCCTGCAAACCTATGAGCTGGAGCGCTTGGTGAAAAAATACTCGGACTACATCCGCTACCCGATCAAAATGCGCGTGGAAAAATCGCGCATGAAGGAGGGCTGCGACAAAGATAAGCCCGAATACGAGACGTATGAAGAGGTCGAAACGCTCAACTCCATGATCCCGCTGTGGCAGAAGCCGAAGCAGGATGTGACCGAGGCGGAGTACAACCAGTTCTACAAAGACAAGTTCTACGACTTTGAAGACCCCGCCGCCGTCATCCATGTGAGCGTGGAGGGCGCGGTGACCTACAAGGCGCTGCTGTACATCCCGTCGAAGGCACCGTATGATTTCTACACCAAGGACTTCAAGAAGGGCTTGCAGCTCTATTCCTCCGGCGTGATGATCATGGAGCACTGCGAGGATCTGCTGCCGGACTGCTTCCGTTTTGTGCGCGGCGTGGTCGATTCGCAGGATCTGAGCCTGAATATCTCGCGTGAAATGCTCCAGCATGACCGCCAGCTCAAGTTCATGGCGGCAAATCTTGAAAAGAAAATTCGTCAGGAGCTGGAAAAGCT
>CAKUED010000023.1 GCA_934646005.1 uncultured Oscillospiraceae bacterium | reverse complement strand
GTCACCGCCATCCAGATGGACCTGAAGAACGACGGTCTGACGATGGAGATCATCGCCGACGCGCTTGAGCGCTGCCGCAAGGCACGTCTTGAGATCCTCAACGAGGTCATGATCCCCTGCATCGCCGAGCCGCGCAAGGAGGTCTCCGAGTTCGCGCCCAAGATGCTCACCATGAAGATCGACGTGGATAAGATCCGCGAGGTCATCGGCAAGGGCGGCTCCATGATCCAGAAGATCGTCGCCGAGTCCGGCGCGCAGGTCGATATCGAGGACGACGGCACGATCCACATCGCCTCGCCCGACGCCGCTTCCTGCGACGCCGCGAAGAAGATGATCGACGATATTTGCTTTGTCCCCGAGGTCGGCAAGCTGTACTACGGCAAAGTCGTCCGCATCCTGCCGATCGGCGCGTTCGTCGAGCTTGCCCCGGGCAAGGACGGCATGATCCACATCTCCAAGCTGGAAAACCGCCGCGTGGAGAAGGTCGAGGACGTGCTGAATATCGGCGATATGACCTGGGTCAAGGTCACCGAGATCGACGAGAAGGGCCGCGTCAACCTCTCCCGCAAAGACGCCCTCAAAGAGCTCGCCGCGCAGGAGCAGAAGTAAAAAATAAAAAGGTCGCCCGGAATGCAGATGCATTCCGGGCGATTTTGCGTATTGCAGTGTGCCAAACGTTTCCCCGTGAGCGGAAACTGTCAGCCGAAGACTGACGGATGAGAAGGAGGGTTATATGTTTTGAGCTGCCCCGCGTTTCGTCGTAACGTAGGGGAGGGGCTCTGCCCCTCCCGCGCAGGACGCATAATCGAAAACGCACAACGAACGGCGACAACGTAAAACGTCCGTAGGGGTCGATGCCCACATCGACCCGCACGGTAGGCACAACCGTTTTTATGAAACGTTGCGGCAACCCCGCGATTACCCAACGGGCGGGCAGAGGCGTCCGCCCCTACGGGTGCATACCGTTCCGCATTGGTGCATCCAAATCCACAACATTTTACCGCGCGGGCGGGGCTTGCCCCGCCTCTACATTACGACGAAATACGCAGACATATAAAACCCGGGAAGAACTGCTGTTCTTCCCGGGACGGTTTTATTTCAGCAGCGCTTTCATTGCCGCTTCCAGGTTTTTGATCATCGCCTGCGCTTCCGGCATAGAACCTGCGCGGGTGGCGTAGTAGAATTTGATCTTCGGCTCGGTGCCGGACGGACGGAGGATGACGGTGCCGTGCTCACCGAGCGTCAGGCGGAGCATATTCTCGTGCGGCAGCCCTGTGGGCGTCTGCGCGCCGGTGGCGGCGTCGGTCTCAACGCCCGCGCGGAAGTCCGTCACGCTCGTGACCGGGTAGTCCGCCACCGCCCTGGGCGGCTGCTTGCGAAGCTCCTCCAGCAGCGCCATACAGGCGGCCTTCTGCTCGTCGGAGGTAAAGACGATATTCGTCTGCCCGGCGGCAAAGCAGCCGTACTGCGCGTACAGCGCGTCCATCTCATCGGCGAGCGTTCTGCCCGCGAGCTTGCTGCTCGCCGCCATCTCGGCAATGAGCATGGCGGTCACGACCGCGTCCTTATCGCGCGCGTAGTCGCCCTTGAGATAGCCGCAGCTCTCCTCAAAGCCGAGCACAAAATCGTCCGCGTGCCCTGCCTGCTCCAGCTCCAGGATCACGCCGCCGATATACTTGAAGCCCGTGAGCACGGTGCGCATTTTGCAGCCGTAGGCGGCGGCGACACGGTCGGCAAGCGGGGTGGAGACGACGCTCTTGACCGCGACGGGGTCGTGCGGGAGCTTGCCTTCATCCTTCATCGCGCGCAGGATGTATTGCAGCAGCAGGCAGCCCATCTCGTTGCCGGAGAATTTACGGTAGCCGCCCGCTGCCGGAATGGCGACGGCGATGCGGTCGGAATCCGGGTCGGTCGCCATGATGAGATCGGGCTTCACCTCGTCCGCCAGCTTGTAGCACGCGGCGAACGACGCGTCATTTTCGGGGTTCGGGCTGGGGCAGGTGGCAAACTCGCCGGAGGGCGTTTTCTGCGACTGCGGGATGTGATATTCCGCGCCGAGCCTTTCCAGCATATGCGCCACCGGCTCGCCGCCCGCGCCGCACAGCGGCGAATACACCACGCGCAGCCCCGCCTCGCGGACGCGCTGCGGCGCGACGGCTTCCTGATAAATGCGGTCATAGTACGCCTGCCAGACGCTCTCGGCGATGAACTCGACCGTCCCCTGCGCCAGCGCCTGCTCAAACGTCAGGGCAACAGGCTGAAACAGGTCGATCGTCTCGATCGCGGCGGAGACCTTGCCCGCCGGAATTTCCGTCATCTGCCCGCCGTCCGCGCCGTAGCACTTGAGTCCGTTATATTCTTTTGTATTGTGGCTTGCGGAAATAACGATGCCCGCGTCGCAGTGCAGATAGCGCACGGCAAACGACAGCATCGGCGTGGGGCACAGCCGGTCGTACACATACACATGAACGCCCGCCTCCGCCAGCGCCGCCGCGCAGATCTCGGCGTAGCGCCGAGAGTTATGGCGGCAGTCATAGCCGATGGCGCAGGTCTTTTTGCCCGGCGTTTCGGTCAGGTACGCGGCAAGTCCGCGCGCCGCCTGCCGGACGGTATAGTCGTTCAGGCATGCGATGCCCGCGCCCATGATGCTGCGGATGCCCGCCGTGCCGAAGGTCTGGCGGTGTCCGAAGCGCTGCTCGATGAGCGCGTCATTGCCGTCCATGGCGCGCAGCTCGTCCAGCGTCTCGCCGGTGCAGTTTTGCAGCCAGCGCGCGTATTCCTGTTTTGCAAACTCGTTCATTCGTCTCCATCCTTTCCATATTCATCCGCGCGCAGCGCCTGCCACGCGCACGCCAGCATCCACAGCGTGCCGCCGCCGCAGAGCAGCGCCTCGCCGCCCCGCAGGTCGGCAAGCGACACCGCGCCAAAATAGATGCCCATCAGGGCAAAAAACGTCAGCACCCGGCGGCGACCCAAGTCAAAGCAGAACTGCGCCGCGTGGAACGTCGCCAGCATGAAGCAGATCGCCGCAAACAGCCAGAAGCAGTAATCCAGCACCGCCGGATCGACCGTCCAGTGGCGGAAGTCGTAAAACAGCTTCACCACATAAAACAGCACCACCGCAACATACAGCCCGACCTTGGGCATGTTGCCGCGCGCCCGCGTGAGCGACGCCAGCGCCAGACACGCGCCCGCGAGAATGGCGACCCCGCCGATGAGCCGCGCAAAGCCCGCGCTCTGCACCAGCATAAGAAAACCGCCCACAGCCAGCAGCACGCTGCCAGCCACGCCCGCCGCGCCGTCGATCTTCGACGGCTGGAACATCGCCGCGAACTTGCCACACGGCTTGCGCGTCACGCTCACCGCAAGGCACGCCAGCGCCGCCGCGACCGAAATACCGATGAGCCAGCCCGCACCCGCACCCGCGCGCTCAAAGCGCCGCAGGAAAAATCCCGCCGCCGCAAATGCTGCAATAAGAATCAGGAAAAAACGCGCCGATCTGCGCTGCTTCATACTTCTGCCTCCACGCCATATTCTCGATATTCAGTATAGCATACCGCGCCGGATTTTTACAGCCCGCGGGCGGAAATTTTTGAATCTCCTGCGTTCTAAGCGCCGTTTTCCGAAAAACGGGAAAAATTTTGGACATTTGCCGCGCTTTTTTTCATAAATCTCTTGCAATTTCCATATATAGATGATATAATCCAATCGTTCTGATCGTAGTTTACTGGAGAGTGGGGATTTGATCCCCACTCTTTTTTGTGAGAAAGGATGGTTTTGTGAAGATCACACAGCAGGTCGCGGAATTTGCCGAGCCCATCGTGCGTGAGCACGGATGCTCTTTGTGGGACGTAGAGTACGTCCGCGAGGGCGGCGAGTGGTTTCTGCGGCTGTATATCGACAAGGAGGGCGGCGTGGACATCGCCGACTGCGAGGCGATCTCGCGCGCGGTCGATCCCATCCTGGATGAAAAAGACCCCATCCCCGACAGCTACAGCTTTGAGGTCTGCTCGGCGGGTCTGGAGCGGCAGCTCAAGCGCCCCTCCGATTTTGCGCAGTTCATGGGCGCAAGCGTCACGGTGCGGCTCTATTCCGCCAAAAACGGCGCAAAGGAGCACACGGGCACGCTGCGCGGCTATGAAGACGGCGCGGTGAGCATCGAGACCCCGGCGGGGATGCAGCGATTTGAAAAAAACGAGGTCGCCATGGTGCGGCTTCATGTGGATTTTTAACGAGGAGGATACTGGAAAAATGAACGCCGAAATTTTTTCCGCACTGGCGCAGCTCGAAAAGGAGCGGGGCATTCCGCAGGCATATATGATCGACAAGATCTCGCAGGCGCTGGTCGCCGCGTATAAAAAGGATAAGGAAGGCTACACCGACAATGTGTTTGTCGATGTTTCCGACGGCGATATGAAGCTCTACGTCCAGAAGGAGGTCGTGGACGACGTCATCTCCCCCGCCACCGAGATCTCGCTCGACGCGGCGCGGAAAGTCAGCCCCCACGCCCAGCTCGGCGACCTTGTGAACACCGAGATCAAAACGCAGGCGTTCGGGCGCATCGCCGCGCAGACCGCCAAGCAGGTCATCATCCAGGGCATCCGCGAAGCCGAGCGCGGCATGGTCTTTGACGCGTTCGCGTCCAAGGAGCATGAGATCCTCACCGCAACGGTCCTGCGCATCGAGCCCGCGACGGGCGACATGATCGTGCGCATCGGCGGCGGGCAGGATAAGACCGACGCCATGCTGGCTGCGTCCGAGCAGGTGCGCGGCGAACATTATAAAGAAGGCGACATCATCCGCGTGTATGTGGTGGAGGTCCGCCGCTCCACGCGCGGTCCGCAGGTCATCGTCTCGCGCACGCATCCGGGTCTGGTCAAGCGGCTGTTTGAGCTGGAAGTGCCCGAGATCGCCGACGGTCTGGTGGAGGTCAAGTCCATCGCCCGCGAGGCAGGCTCCCGCACGAAGCTCGCCGTAGCGGCAACGGAAGAGAATATCGACCCCGTGGGCGCGTGCGTCGGCCCGCGCGGCGCGCGTGTGGGCGCGGTCGTGGACGAGCTGCACGGCGAAAAGATGGACATCGTCGTCTGGTCGGAAGACCCGTGCAAGTTCATCGCCTCGGCGCTCAGCCCGTCGGACGTCGTGTCCGTCACGGTGCTGCCCGGCGCGCTCAAAGCCTGCCGCGTGGTCGTGCCCGACGATCAGCTCTCGCTTGCCATCGGCAAGGAGGGACAGAATGCCCGTCTCGCCGCGCGCCTGACCGGCTATAAGATCGACATCAAGTCTGTTTCGCAGGCAAAGGATCTGCCCGCGATCGAAGAGGAAGCGGCGGAGGAAGAGACCGCCGGGGACGCGGGCGCTGAGGAATAAGCCCCGGGTTAGAAGAGGGAGGCGTTCGGATGCAGAAGAAGATCCCCATGCGGCAATGCGCCGGCTGCCGCGCGATGAAGCCGAAAAAAGAGCTGGTGCGCGTGGTGCGCTCGCCGGAGGGCGTGCTTTCGCTGGACTTTCGCGGCAAAGCGCCCGGGCGCGGCGCGTATGTCTGCCCCGACGCGCAGTGCCTGAAGCAGGCGCGCAAATCGCGCGCGCTGGAGCGCAGTCTCGACTGCGCCATCCCGCCGGAGATTTACGACGCGCTGGAGGCGCAGATGGAGGGCGGAGCGGATGGCAAATAACGAAAAAGCGCTGCGGCTTTTGGGTCTGGCGCGGCACGCGCGGCGGTTGGAAGCCGGTGAAGAGCCGGTCGTGATCCTCTGCCGCAGCGGCAAGGCGCGGCTGGTGCTGCTGGCGAGCGACGCCGGCGAGCACACGCTGCGGCGGGCGGAAAATCTCTGCCGCGGCAAAAATACGCCGCTGCTCGTCGCGCCGGTCACAAAGGACGAGCTGGGAAGCGCCCTGGGCTGCAACGCCTGCGCGCTGTGCGCGCTGAGCGACACGGGCTTTGCCGTCTCGCTCCTGCAGGCGATGGAGGACTGCCCGGACGCGGCGGCGCTGCTGCCGCAGATGCAGCAGCTCGACGGGCGGATGCGCAGGCGGCGCGACGAAGCGCGCGCGCACCGCAACAACGTCAAACACGGAAAAAAGTAACGGAGGTGGCTGTATGAGTATAGAAGTGAAGTATAAGATCAAAGAAGTCGCGGACGATTTTGCCATGCCGGCAAAGGACGTCATCGAGGTCGTGGGGAAGTTTTTCCCGAAGCCCAAGAGCAGCTCGCAGAATCTTTCGGAGGAGCAGCTCAACGTGGTGTTCGACTATCTGACGCAGACGCACCAGATCGCCTCGCTGGAGGAGGTCTTTGCCGTCGCGCCCGCGCCCAAAGCGCCGGAAAAGGCGGCGGAAGCGCCTAAGACCGCTCCTGCGGCAGCGCCCGCGCAGGCATCCGCGCCCAAGGCATCGGACGCCGCGAAGCCTGCACCCGCACAGCAGAAGCCTGCCGCGCAGCAGCCCTCCGCAAAGCCCGCCGCCCCGGCGCAGCCGGAGCGCAAGCGTGAGCGCCGCGTCATCGACACCAGTGCCGTCACGGTCAATGCCGACCGCTATGACGACCGCGTCGATTCGCTCGTCTCCGAGCGCGTGCAGAACTATCAGAGCGGCAAGCAGAAGATCGGCAACAAAAACAAAAAGCAGCAGCAGGCGCGCCGTTTCGGCAGCAAGTCCCGCTCCGAGGAGCAGGAGAAGATGCGCCGTTTGCAGCTTGAGATCGCCAAAAAAGCGCCCACGCTCGTCAAAATTCCCGACGAGATCACCGTCGGCGAGCTTGCCTCCCGCATGAAAAAGACGGCGGTCGAGGTCATCAAGTGCCTCATGCGCAACGGCGTGATGGCGTCGGTCAACCAGACCATCGACTTTGACACCGCCGAATTTGTCGCCACCGAGCTTGGCTGCAAGGTCGAGCGCGAGGTCGTGGTGACGATCGAGGAAAAGCTGTTTGACGATCATCAGGATACCGCCGACGAGCTCGTCGCCCGTCCGCCGGTCGTGGTGGTCATGGGTCACGTTGACCACGGCAAAACGTCGCTGCTGGACTATGTGCGCCACGCCAAGGTCGCCGCGGGCGAAGCGGGCGGCATCACGCAGCACATCGGCGCGTATACCGTGAAGGTAAACGACCAGCCCATCACCTTCCTCGACACCCCGGGCCACGCCGCGTTCACCGAAATGCGCGCGCGCGGCGCGATGTGCACCGACATCGCCATCCTGGTCGTGGCGGCGGATGACGGCATCATGCCGCAGACCATCGAAGCCATCAACCACGCCAAGGCGGCGGAGATCCCCATCATCGTCGCCGTCAACAAGATGGATAAGCACGGCGCGAACCCCGACCGCATCCTCACCCAGCTCACCGAGCACGGTCTGACCCCCGCCGAATGGGGCGGTGAGACCGAGGTGTGCAAAATTTCCGCCAAGACCGGCGACGGCATCGACGACCTCCTCGAGACCGTCCTGCTCACCGCCGAAATGCAGGAGCTCAAGGCTAACCCCAACCGCGCCGGTAAGGGCACGGTCATCGAGGCGCGGCTGGATAAGACCCGCGGCCCGATCGCAACGCTGCTCGTGCAGAACGGCACGCTGCGCCAGAGCGACCTCATCATCGCGGGCACGGCGGTCGGCCGTGTGCGTGTGATGACGAACGACAAGGGTCAGCAGGTCAAGACCGCCGGTCCGTCCATCCCGGTGGAGATCACGGGTCTGACGGAAGTGCCCGCGCCGGGCGATGAATTTAACGTTGTCGCCGACGAGCGCATGGCGCGCCAGCTCGTGGAGCAGCGCAAGCAGAAGATCAAGGACGATCTCAACAAGCTCAACCAGAAGGTCACGCTCGAAAGCCTGTTCTCCAAGCTCAAGGAGGGCGAGATGAAGGAGCTGAACCTCATCGTCAAGGCGGACGTGCAGGGCTCTGCCGAGGCGGTCAAGGCATCGCTCGAAAAGCTGTCGAACGAAGAAGTCCGCGTCAAGGTCATCCACGCGGGTGTCGGCGCGATCAACGAGTCCGATATTCTGCTCGCCTCTACGTCCAACGCCATCGTGGTCGGCTTCAACGTCCGCCCGAACGATCAGGCGCAGGCGGCCGCCAAGCGCGACAAGGTCGATATGCGGATGTACCGCGTCATCTACGACGCCATCAACGAGATCGGCGACGCCATGAAGGGTATGCTCGCGCCGAAGTTCCACGAGGTCATCATCGGTCACGCCGAGGTGCGCCAGACCTACAAAGTCTCGTCCGTCGGCACGGTCGCGGGCTGCTACGTCAAGGACGGCAAGATCACAAGAGACGCGCAGGTGCGCGTGCTGCGTGATAACGTCGTCATCCACGAGGGCGTGCTCGGCTCGCTCCAGCGCTTCAAGGACTCCGTCAAGGAAGTCGCGCAGAACTACGAATGCGGTATGTCCATCGACAAGTTCAACGACATCAAGGAAGGCGACGTCTTCGAGTGCTTCGTCATGGAACAGATCAAAAACTAAACCGCCCCAGAAGGGACGCGAAGGTGTACGTTCTGAGTTGCTGCCGCGTTTCGTCGTAACGTAGGGGAGGGGCTTGCCCCTCCCGGCGGTGCAGCATCGGATAATTCGACCGCACCAATGCGGGACAGCACGCACCAACCAAAGCCTTCCCCATGTGGGGAAGGTGGCTCGCGCAGCGAGACGGATGAGGAGAAGGGTGGTACGTTATGAGATGCTGCCGCGTTTTGGCTCAAAAACGCGATGCAGCTCAAAAACAAGGGTCCTTCCCCTCATCAGTCGCCTGCGGCGACAGCTTCCCCCCAGGGGGAAGCCTTGGACTTTTGCAAGCCCGCCGGCGCGGCGCGCATTTTTGCCCCTCGGTCGCCTTTGTGCGGTTTTATAATTACTTTTACTTTTCCGAAGGAGGCGTTTTATGCCATCCAACAGAATCGGCAGGATCAATGAGGAGATCCAGCGGGAGCTGGCGGAGCTGATCCGGCAGCTCAAGGACCCGCGCGTGCAGACGCTCATCTCCATCACGCGCGTGGATACCACGCCCGACCTGCGCTATGCCAAGGTCTATATCAGCGTGCTCGACGAGGCGCGCAGCAAGGACGCCATGCGCGGGCTTCGCTCCGCGAGCGGCTGGCTGCGGCGCGAGCTCGGCAGCCGTTTGCAGCTCCGCTATACGCCGGAGCTCGTGCTGGAGGAGGACGACTCGCTCAAATACGGCGCGCATATGTACGACCTTTTGAGCAAGCTCAGCCGCGAGGAGAACAGTCAGGACGGTGAGAACGATGACGCGCAGTGAGGCTGCCGCGTTTTTAAAGGCGCACGACAACTACGTCATTCTCACGCACCGCCGTCCCGACGGCGATACCTGCGGCTGCGCGATCGCGCTCTGCCGCACGCTGCGCAGGCTCGGTAAATCGGCGGTCATTTATGAGAACCCGCAGTTTACCGCCCGCTTCGCCCCCTATCTCGCGGGTCTGACGCGCGGCGGCATTCTCCCGGACGATACGCTCATCAGCGTCGATCTGGCGGCGGACAATCTGCTGCCCTTCGGCGCGGAGGACGCGCCCGGGCGCATCCGGCTCGCCATCGACCACCACGGCAGCCACTCGCTCACGGCGGACTGCTGCCTTTTGGAGGCGGACCGCGCCGCGTGCGGCGAGATCATCTACGGGCTTTTGTCGGAGCTCGGCATGCAGCCTGACCGCGAGACGGCGGACGCGCTGTACATCGCCATTGCCACCGACACCGGCTGCTTCCGCTACTCCAACGTCACCGGCAACACCCTGCGCGTGGCGGCGGAGCTCATCGACTGCGGCGCGAACATCGCGCCCATCAACAAACTCTTTTTTGACACCAAGAGCTTCGCCCGCCTCAAGCTCGAGGCGCGGCTGACCGGCAGCGTCGAGCTGTACGCCGGCGGCAAGGTCGGCATCTGCACACTGCCGAAGGCGTGGCTCACGGAGCTGCACATCAGCGAGGACGATATTGACTCCATCTCCGGCTTCGCCCGCTCCATCGAGGGCGTGGAGATCGGCATCATGATCCGCGAGGTCGAGGGCGGCATGGGCAAAATCTCGCTCCGCACCAGCCCGAATTACGACGCGGCGGCGCTCTGCCGCGAGCTTGGCGGCGGCGGTCACGCGGCGGCGGCGGGCTGCTCGGTCGCGGGCGGCATCGACGCGGCAAGGGCGGCGATTTTGGACGTGCTGCGCCGCAGCGGCGTCCAGCTTTGAGGATGATATGGCAAACGGCATTTTTGTAGTGGACAAGCCCGCCGGCTGGACGAGTCAGGACGTGGCGGCGAAGCTGCGCGGCGTGTTTCAGGAACGCCGCGTCGGGCACGGCGGCACGCTCGACCCCATGGCGACGGGCGTTTTGCCCATTTTTGTGGGCAGAGCGACGCGCGCGGCGCAGTTTCTGGAATCGGCGGATAAGGAATACGTCGCCGGGCTGCGCCTGGGCGTCGTGACCGACACGCAGGATATTTGCGGTAACGTCCTGTCGCAGCAGGCGGCACACGTTACGCGCGAGGAGCTGGAAGCCGCGCTGGCGCACTTTACGGGCGAGATCGACCAGATCCCGCCCATGTACTCCGCCGTGAAGATCGGCGGGCGCAAGCTCTATGAGCTGGCGCGGCGCGGCAAGGAGGTCGAGCGCCCCGCGCGCCGGATCACCATCCACGCGCTGGAACTTCTGGACGGCGCGGACGACCTGTGGACGCTGCGCGTGCACTGCTCCAAGGGCACCTATGTGCGCACGCTCTGTCACGACATCGGCGCGCTGCTTGGCTGCGGCGGCTGCATGGAGAGCCTGCGGCGCACGCGCGCGGGCGCGTTTGACCTCTCGCAGGCGGTCACGATGCAGGCGCTGCTTGCCTACGCGCAGGAGCACGACCCGCAGGAGCTTTTAATGCCCGTGGACGCGCTGTTCGCGGCGCATCCGGCGTGCATCGTCACGCTGGGGCAGGCGGCGCGCATCCGCAACGGCGCGGACGTGACCGACCGCTCGTTCGCAAGCGGTCTGTGCCGCGTATATACGGAAACGGGCGAATTTCTCGCGCTGGCGCGCTGCGAGGGCGGCGTGCTGCACACGGTCAAGAGCTTTTTTGAGGTGAAGTAGGTTGCAGACAAAACGCGTCATCGCGCTCGGCTTTTTTGACGGCGTGCACATCGGGCACGGCGCGCTTCTGCGCCGCACGCGGCAGGTGGCGGACCGTCTCGGCTGCACGGCGGCGGCGCTGACGTTTGACGCGCCCCCGGCGCAGGTCATCTCCGGCACGCCCGTCGCGCTCATCAGCTCGGCACAGGACCGCGCGCGGCTCATGCGGCAGCTTTACGGCATCGACGAGGTGCTCGTCCGCCATTTTGACCGCGACCTCATGCAGCTTTCGTGGCAGGACTATATTGAATCGCTCCTGCTCGCGGAGCTCGGCGCGGTGCACGTCGTGTGCGGCGCGGATCACCGCTTCGGCTTTCACGGCGCGGGCACGGCGGAGCGCCTGCGCGAATTTTGCGCGGCGCGCGGCGTCGGCTGCGATATTGTGGAAAAAGTCGAGCTGGACGGTGCGCCCGTCAGCTCCACGCGCATCCGCGCGCTGCTGCAGGCGGGCGACCTGGACGCGGCGCGGCGGCTTTTGGGGCACGCGCAGCTTCTCTCCGGCATGGTCGCGCACGGCGCACACCGGGGCGGCGCGATCGGCTTCCCGACGGCGAACCTCCCCTTCCCCGCAGGCGTGCTCGTACCGCCGCGCGGCGTGTACTGCGCGCAGGCGCAGTTGGAGGATGGGACGCTTTACCCGTCAGTCGTAAACATCGGCGTCCACCCCACGGCGGGCAGTCTGCCCGCCCCCATTCTGGAGGCGCACCTCTGCGGCTATGACGGCGACCTGTACGGCAAAAAACTCGCCGTCTGGCTATACCACCACCTCCGCCCCGAGCGCACCTTCACCTCCATGGACGCTCTGGCAGCCCAGATCGCCCACGACCGCGCAGAAACCGTCAAATATTTTGAGCACGCATAAAGCATATAAAAAAGTACCGCATTTCGCAGAAAAATCTACGAAATGCGGTACTTTGGCGCGGAAGGAGAGATTTGAACTCTCGCGCGCTTTTTAGACGCCTACTCCCTTAGCAGGGGAGCCCCTTCGGCCACTTGGGTACTTCCGCAAGCCGGTATATCCTTGGAAAATCGGGAAAGAATGGCGGAGAGAGTGGGATTCGAACCCACGGCGCATCGCTGCGTCACCGGTTTTCAAGACCGGCTCCTTAAACCGCTCGGACATCTCTCCGAATGACTTCTCCAAAGACGATATGTATTTTATCATAGCCGCTTGCCTTTGTCAATGAAATTTCCTGCAAAAGCGGAACTTTTCCTCCCGCGGGCGCTTGATGTTCCCGCAGCAGCGTGCTATACTGGGGAATAGCGAATAACAATTACAGAAGGTGTTTTTATGACAAAAATTGATATTTATTCCGGCTTTCTCGGCGCCGGCAAGACGACCCTCATCCGCAAAATGATCCGCGAGGCGTATCAGGGTCAGCAGCTCGTGCTCATTGAGAACGAGTTCGGCGAGATCGGCATCGACGCGGGCTTCCTGTCTGAAGCGGGCGTGCGCATCACCGAGATGAACTCCGGCTGCATCTGCTGCTCGCTCATGGGCGACTTTGGCAAGGCGCTGCGCCAGGTCATCGCCGACTACCACCCCGACCGCATCCTCATCGAGCCGTCGGGCGTCGGCAAGCTCTCCGACGTCATCGCCGCCGTGCGCAAGGTCACGTCCGACGAGGTCCAGCTCGGCAATTTCGTCGCCGTTGCGGATGCCACGAAGTGCAAGATGTATATGAAAAACTTCGGCGAGTTCTATAACGACCAGATCGAGACCGCCAACACCATCCTTCTCTCCCGCACCGGCGGCATGGCGGAGGACAAGCTGGACGCGTGTGTCAAGCTCATCCGCGAGCACAACCCCAACGCCATCCTCGTCACCACCCCGTGGGACGAGCTGACCGGCGCGCAGATCATGGAGGCGATGGAGCAGCGCAGCAGCATTGCGCTGGAGCTGGAGCGTCTGGAAGAGGAAGCGCACCATCACCATCACGACCATGATGACGACGATGACGAGGACGGCGAAGAATGCGGCTGCCATCACCATCATCACCATGACGATGATGACGATGACCACGACCACGAGTGCTGCCACCATCACCACCATCATGACGGTGATGAGGACGAGGACGAGGACGAGCACGAGCATCACCACCATCACCACGACGATGAAGATGAGCACGAGCACCATCATCACCACCATCACGACGGCGAGTGCGACGATCCCGAGTGCTCCTGCCACCACCATCACCATCATCACGACCACGACGCCGACGAGGTCTTTACGAGCTGGGGCGTCGAAACGCACAAGAAATTCACGAAGGACGAGCTGTCCGCCATCCTCTCCAGCCTCGAAAATGCCGAAAAATACGGCGTCATCCTGCGCGCCAAGGGCTACGTCCCCGCGGACGGCACATGGCTGCACTTTGACTACGTCCCCGGCGAGCCGGAGATCCGTGACGGCGGCGCAATGGTCACGGGCCGCCTGTGCGTCATCGGCTCGAAGCTGAACGAATCGGCGCTCGCCGCCCTGTTTGGAGTCTGATACCATGAAGAAAAACGAACCGACGCCGCTGCCGATGTACGTTTTTACCGGCTTTCTGGAGTCCGGCAAAACAAAATTCATCCAGCAGACGCTTGAAGACCCGCGCTTTAACGCCGGGGAGCGGACGCTGCTGCTCGTGCTGGAGGAGGGCGAGGAGGAATACGACCTCTCCGCCTACCCGCACAAGACTGTCTGGCTCGAAACGGCGGACTATGACCAGCTCAGCCCCGAATTTCTCGAAAAGCTCGCGGAAAAGCACGCCGCTGAGCGCGTCGTGGTGGAGCTGAACGGGATGCACCTCGCCGCCGACTTTTACCTCAAGACGCCGGAGCACTGGCAGATCGCGCAGGAGGTCATGTTTGCCGACGCAAGCACGTTTTTGCAGTACAACGCCAATATGCGCCAGCTCGTCGTGGATAAGCTCACCGGCGCGCAGATGGTCGTCTTTAACAGGATGCAGCCGGGCGCGGACGTGATGCCGTTCCACAAGATCGCCCGCGCCGTCAACCGCCGTGTGGACATCGTCTACGACTACACCGACGGCACGACGCAGTTTGACGAGATCGAAGACCCGCTGCCGTTCGACATTACAAAAGACCCCATCGTCATAAACGACGAGGACTACGCCCTGTTCTACCGCGACATTACGGAAGAGCCGAAAAAATACGCCGGCAAAACGGTGCAGTTCAAGGGGCAGGTCGCGCGCCTGCGCAGCCAGCGCGAGGGGATGTTTGCCCCCGGGCGCTTTGTGATGACCTGCTGCGAGGCGGATATTACGTTCATGGGTCTGCCGTGTAAATTCGTCGGCAGCGAGGGGCTCAAGACCCGCTCCTGGGTGCGTGTCACCGCCACCGTCGAGGCAAAATACCACAGTCTCTATAAAGGCGTCGGTCCGATCTTAACTGCTAAAACCGTAGAACCCGCCGACCCTGCCGAGCAGGAAGTCGCCACATTTTGAAACAGAACAAAACGCCGGACAGGTGCAAAACACCTGTCCGACTTTTATAAAATGAACAAATATGAAAAAACTCTTTCCGCTCCTCCTGCTTTTCTCGCTGCTGCTTGCCGGCTGCGCCGGTTTTCTGCAGCCCGTGCGAATAGGCTCACGACCGCTGCCCGTGCCTCCGGCGGAGGCGGTCGCGGTCGAGCCGGAGCGCTCCGCGCCCGCCGTTTGTGAACCCGCGCCTGCCGTTCACGAGCCTGCGCCTGCCGTTCACGAGCCTGCGCCTGCCGTTTTTGCTCCCACGCCCGACCTCGCCGATACTGCGGTCTATCTGGACGGGAGCGTTCTGCCCGCCTTTTGGCAGGGGCAGGCGATCTATGTCCGTCTGCATGATTACGTCGCTCTGACCGGCGGAAGCTGTACGCTCACACTGCCTGTACAGACCGGTCAGGCTGCCGTCTGCACCGTTCAGCTCGCAAACGGTGCGCACCGCACCGTCTCCACCGACGGCAGTCTCCTGTGTGACGGTGAAAGCGCATATCTGCCGCTGGATACGGTTCTTTCGTGGACGGACGGCTGGTATCTTGCCGACCCGGAGCAGGACGCGCTGTATTGCAGCACCGCCCCGCGCGGTGTCCTGTCGCCGGGATATGCCGTACCTGTTCTCATGTATCACGCTGTCAGCGACGATTGTTGGGGCGAGCGCTCGCTGTTCGTCTCTCCCGCCGCGCTGGAGGAGCAGCTCATTTTCCTGCTGGAAAATGGCTATACCCCCATTTGGATCACGGAGCTTCCGATGCTTGCGCAGTATGAAAAGCCGGTCATTCTGACCTTTGACGACGGCTACGCCGATAACTATACCGAGCTACTGCCGCTGCTGGAGCGTTACGGCATCAAGGCCACCATTTTCATCATCACCGACAAGATCGGCGCGCCGCGCTATCTCACCGCTGAGCAGCTCCGCGAGCTGGCGGATTCCGGGCTGGTCAGCATCCAGAGCCACACCGTCACCCATCCCCTGCTCGACACGCTGAGCGAGGAGGCGCTGCGCCGGGAGCTATCCGAGTCGCAGCTTGCCATTGCCCGCCTGACCGGGCGCGTTCCCACCGCGCTGTCCTATCCCGTCGGGCACGAATCGCCGCTGGTGCGGCAGATCGCCGCCGAATACTATGATTTTGGCATCCTCATGGACGGCTGGTGCTTTTACACCGACCGGGACCCCATGGGCATCACCCGCTATTTTGTCGGCCGTGATACCGATATTTGGACCTTCCGTGATATGGCGCGGGGTAGCTGATCCCGCGCATCCAAGGGCAAAGGTCTTCTAGCTTGTCCGTTCCAGAGCGCCTGCGCCCGCGCGGTACAACGCTGCAAGCTTGCCCGCACTGGTGCAAATACGCGCGCGCCCGTCGGGGCGCACCCCCCCGCGTTTTAATCTTCCTTCAATATTTCCTCCGCCGTCAAGATCCCGTCCACAGCGGCGGACATGATGCCCCCAGCGTACCCCGCGCCTTCGCCGCAGGGGTAGAGACCTTGCAGACTCGCCTGCCGCGCCGCGTCCCGCACGATACGCACCGGCGACGAGCTGCGCGTTTCGGGCGCGGTCAGTACCGCGTCAGGCGCGTCAAAGCCGTGCAGGCGCTTTCCGAGCTCCGGCAGTGCCCGCTCCAGAACATCCGTAATGCGCGCGGGCAGCACGTCGTGCAGCTCACACAGACGCACGCCGGGGCGGTATGTCGGCTGCACGCCGCCGAGCCTTGTGCTCGCCCTGTGCGCCAGAAAATCGCCCGCAAGCTGCGCCGGGGCGCGATAGTCCCCGCCGCCCGCGCAGAACGCCGCCTGTTCGATCTCGCGCTGCCAGCGCATCCCCGCCAGCGCGTCCGTACCCGGAAAATCCTCCGGGCTGAGCGTCACCAGCAGCGCCGCGTTCGCATTTTCGCCGTCCCGCGCGGCATTGCTCATCCCGTTCGTCACCACGCCGCCGTCCTCCGATGCCGCCGCGACCACGCTCCCGCCGGGGCACATACAAAACGTATACGCCGACGCGCCGTCCGGCAGATGCACGTTCAGCTTGTAATCCGCCGGCGGCAGCCCCTGCCGCCCCGCCGACGCGCCGTACTGCGCCGCGTTGATAGCCGCCTGCCGGTGCTCGATGCGCACACCCATAGAAAACGGCTTCGCCTCCATCCGCACGCCCGCGTCCAGCAGCATCTCAAACGTATCGCGCGCGCTGTGCCCGATCGAGAGCACTGCCCGCGTGCACGCAAGCGCGTGCGTCTGCCCGTCCTGCTCATACTGCACGCCGGTCAGCGCCCCGTTTTCCTGCAAAAGCCCCGTCACGCGCGCGCCGAAGCGCACCTCGCCGCCGTAGTGGAGGATCCGTTCGCGCAGATTCTGCACGACCTCCACCAGCACGTCCGTGCCGATGTGCGGCTTGGCATCGAATAAAATATCCGCCCCTGCGCCCGCGTCGGCGAACTGCTCCAGCACCCAGCCGATGCGTTCATTTTTCGTGCCCGTCGTGAGCTTCCCGTCCGAAAACGTGCCCGCGCCGCCCTCGCCGAACTGCACATTGCACTCCGGGTCGAGCGCGCCGCCGTTCCAGAATTTCTGCACCTTTTCGTGCCGCGTGCGCGCGTCCTGCCCGCGCTCCAAGACGATCGGACGCGCGCCCGCCATCGCCAGCACCAGCGCCGCGAACATCCCGGCAGGACCGAACCCGATCACTACCGGGCGCTCCGGCAGCGCCCGCGCGCACACCGGCGGCGCATACGGCACATCCCGCGCGATGGATGCCTTGTCGCACCGCGCCTGCTTGAGAATTTTGTCCTCCCGCCCGGAAATGAGCACATCCACCGTGTAGATGACGCGCACATCGCTCTTTTTCCGTGCGTCGATCGACCGCTTTTTGAGGTCGATGCGGCGAATTTCGCTCTCCTTGATGCGCAGCAGCCGCGCCGCCGCGCGTGACAGCGCCGCCATATCCGCCTCCGGCGGCAGCGCAATATCCCGGATCCGGATCATACCTCGTCCTCGCGTTTTCCCAGTTTTCCCGCGACGCAGCCCGATGACCACGCCCATTGCAGGTTGAACCCGCCGCATTCGCCGTCCACGTCCAGCACCTCGCCGGTGGCGAATACGCCCGGCGCAAGGCGGCTTTCCAGCGTCACGGGGTCAAATTCCGCCGTGCGGATGCCGCCCGCCGTCACCTGCGCGCTGTCCATGCCCATCACGCCGATCACCGGCAGTGCAAGGCACTTGACCTGCGCCGCCGCCGCGTCCAGTTCCGCGTCCGTGAGCGCTTCCAGCGCCGATGCAGCGTCCAGCCCCGCGCGCTTCACGATCGTTTTTCCCAACCGGCTGTGCAGCATCCCCGCCAGCAGCTCCTCCGCCGCAAGCTGTGGAAACTGCGCCCGCCGCGCTCTTAAAATTTCCAAAACCGCCGCGCGGTCCAATTTCCGCAGCAGATCGAGCAGCAGCACCATCTCGCCCTCGCCGGTCGCCACCGCGCGCGAAAGCTCAAACGCTGCCGGACCGCTCACGCCGTACTCCGTAAACTGTACCTCGCCCGCGCCGTGCGCCGCGCGCCGCCCCGCGACCTTTAATTCCAGTGCCGCATCCGCGCGCACGCCCTTGAGCGCGCGCACAAGCTCCGGCTCTGTGCGGATCTGCGTCAGGCTCGGACGCAGTGCCGTGCACGAATGCCCCAGCGCCTCCAAAATACGGTAGCCGTCCTCCGTCCCGCCGAGCTTCCGCCCGGCGCAGCCGCCCGCCGACACGATGAGCTTATCTCCGAAAAACGACCGCCCGTCGGCGCATTCCGCCTGCCAGCCGCGCGCCTTTTTGCGCACAGCGCGCACCTCGCACCCGCACTGCACGTCCACGCCCCGCGCCGCCAGCGCAAAGCGCAGCACATCCACCACGCTGTTCGCCTGGTCGCTCAGCGGATACACGCGCCCGTCCGCCTGCGCCGTCGTGAGCAGCCCCAGCGCATGGAAAAAGTCCAGCGTTTTCTGCATGGGAAAGCGCGCCAGCGCGGGCTTTACAAACGCCGCCGCGCCGTAATAATGCGTCTCGTCCGCCGCGAGATTCGACAGATTGCACCGCCCGTTGCCGCTTGCCAGCAGCTTCCTGCCCACGCGCGCCTGCCGCTCGAGCAGCGTCACGCGATTATTTGCGTCCTGCGCGGCGACCAGCGCCGCCATCATCCCGCTCGCGCCGCCGCCGATGATCAAAACCTTCATAGCTTCCTCCCGTCCGTTTCTACCGCCAGTATACCGAATTTCCGCCCATTTCTCAAGAAGAAATCGCAATTGAGCCCCGCTTCGTCGTAACGTAGGCGAGGGGCTTGCCCCTCCCGCTGCCGCAAATTTCGATTGCATTCCCGATCGAGCCGTAGGGGCGGACGACTCTGTCCGCCCGGCAGGACGCACCCACAAAAACGAATGCACCCCGGCAAACACGCACCATGTTTGTAGGGGTCGATGCCCACATCGACCCGCACGAGACACCCGCAAAATCGCACAATTTGGGTGATTTGCAACAACCGCCAAATTTGCGTAGGGGCGGGGGATGTTACGTTTTTTACGATACGTTACGGCAAATTTGTTGTTGCCCAACGGGCGGACAGGGTCGTCCGCCCCTACAAGAGGGTGTGCGTTTTCGCCGATGGTTTGTGCAATTTTGCGATCGCGTACCGCCGGGTCGATGTGGGCATCGACCCCTACAGGCATTTTTCGTATTCGCCATCCGTTGTGCAAATTTGTCCGTGCGTCCTGCACGGGAGGGGCGAGCCCCTCCCCTACGTTACGACGAAATAATACCTCTTACCTATCTCTTGCACCACCCCCCGCCGCCGTGCTATAATATCCTCAACTATTCCGTGAGGTTTTCCTATGGACATTCGCCAGACCATTGCGCACCTTGCGCAGGACAAAGACGAGCAGATGCTCCTCATCCGCGCCGCCGAGCGGCTCACCGCCGCGCAGCAGCGCAATATCCCCGCCGCCACGGCGTTTCTCGCCGCGCGGGAGCAGATGCTGCTCGCGCAGCTTTTTCCGCATGATCCGCCCGTGTTCTTCGGCGGCTGCGACGGCGCGGAGCGCAGGGTTGCGGTGTTTCTGCCGGACTATCTGGACGAGGATTGGCTTCTTAGCGACGACGCCCCCGTCGCCGCCGTGCGCGCGACCTTTTTTGAAGAGGACACGCTCACGCACCGCGATTTTCTCGGCGCACTGATGGGCGCGGGCATCAAGCGCGAGACCGTCGGCGATATTTACGTCACCCCCGGGCGGTGTGATTTTGTCGTTCTGCGGGAGCTGCGGGACTTTTTTCTCCAAAACCTCCCCTCCGCCGGGCGCACCAAGCTCACGCTTGCGCCGCTGGACCTCGCGGAGTTGTCCGCTCCCGCCGCCGCCGTGAAAACGCGGCACGACACGGTCAGCTCCCTTCGCTTTGACAGCGTGCTCGCCAGCGCCTTTAATCTTGCCCGCGGCAAGGCTGCCGCCATCATCGAATCCGGGCGCGCGGAGCTGGACCATGCGCTGTGTCAAAAGCCCGATAAGCCCGTTTCCGAGGGCAGTATTCTCTCCGTCCGGGGGCTCGGCCGTGCGCGGCTCGACTCCGTGGACGGCACCACAAAGAAAGGCAGGATCGGCATCACCGTCAGCCGGTTCATCTAACGCTATGAAACAGGAAAAGATCGACCGTATCAATGAGCTTGCCCGCAAGGCAAAGGCAGAAGCACTCACCGACGAAGAGCTCGCCGAACGTGACGCGCTGCGCCGCGAGTATATTGACAGCGTCAAGCTGTCGCTCCGCGCGCATCTGGATAACACCTGGGTCGTGGACGAGCAGGGCAACAAGCGTAAGCTCGCACCCAAAGCCCCGGAGAAGAAAAGCTGATGTCGCTCGTCAGTATTTCGTTTCTGTTCTTCCTGCTCCCGGCGGCGCTCGTCTGCTTTTACGCCGTCCCGGCGGGAAAAAACGCCCTGCGCGGAGCTAGCCTGCTGGCGCTTAGCCTGCTGTTCGTCTTTCTCGTGCAGCCAAAGGCGCTCGCTGCGGCGCTTTTGACCTGCGCCGTCTGCTATGCGTGCGGCGCGGGCATTTCGCGCGCCAAAACGCAGGCGGCGCGGCGCGCGTGGTGCGTGAGCGGCATCGTTTTGTGCGTGGGCGCGCTGTGCGTCTATAAATACGCGGCGCTGCTCGCGTCCGTGTTTGGCGTGACCATCACGCCGCCGGGCGCGCCGGCGGGCGTGTCGTTTTTCACATTCCTCGCCGTGTCGTATCTGGTCGATGTAGCGCGCGGCGCGTGCGCGGCGGAGCAAAACCCCGCGAAATTAGCGCTGTATTTTACCGCCTTCCCCAAATTCCTGCAAGGGCCGCTCACGCGCTACGGCGCGCTGCAAGCCGACCTCTCCCCCGCCCGCCCGGGCTGGGACACTGCGGCGCGCGGCGCAGAGCGCGTCTGTGTAGGACTTGGCAAAAAGCTGCTGCTCGCCACTGCCGCACAGGGCGCGGCAGAAAAACTGCTGGACACCAGCGCCGTCTCCTGCCCCGCCGCGTGGCTGGGCGCGGCGTGCTACGCGCTGCAAATTTACTTTGATTTTTCCGGCTACACCGACATGGCGATCGGACTCGGCGCGCTGTTTGGCTTAAACCTGCCCGAAAATTTCAACGACCCCTACTGCGCGCAGTCCATCACCGACTTCTGGCGGCGCTGGCACATGACGCTCTCGCAGTGGTTTCGGGATTATATCTACATCCCCCTCGGCGGCAGCCGCCGCGGAAGGCCGCGCCAGATCGTCAACCTGCTCATCGTCTGGGCGCTCACGGGTCTGTGGCACGGCGCGAGCTGGAGCTTTGCCCTCTGGGGGTTGTATTTCGCCGCGCTGCTCATCGTGGAAAAGTTCGTGCTGGCAAAATTACTTGACCGCCTGCCCGCCTTTTTCCGCCATGTTTATGCGCTGTTTTTCATCCTGCTCGGCTGGGTGCTGTTCCGCACGGAGGATTTTTCGCAGCTCGCCGCCCTCCTGCGCACGCTCTTTACCGGCGGCACAGCCGTGACCGCCGAGCCGTTCGTGTTCGTCCTGCGGCAGTATGGCATCGAGCTGCTGCTCGGCGCGCTGCTCTGCACGCCGCTCGGCAAGCGACTTTTGGAGGCGCTCGACCGCACCCGCTTCGGACGCATGGTCAAATATGTCCTGCTGCTTGCCATTTTCGCGCTGGCGCTGCTGGCGCTGGTGCGCAGCGGCGTGAACGCATTTATCTATGCGCAGTTCTGAGTATGGAGGGTCGCCGATGAAACTCAAAAAAGCCTTCCTCGCCGTCCTCCTGCTGGCGCTGCTCGGCGGCGGCGTGTTGACGCTCGCGCGCTACCGCAGCGCCTCCGGCTGGTCGCTGTACGAAAACCGCGCCCTCGCGGGCGCGCCGGAGGTCACGGCGCAGTCCGTCCTGTCCGGCAGCGCCGCGTCCGATTTGGAGGATTGCCTGCGCGACCACTTCGTCGGGCGCGACCGGCTTTTGATGCTCTCCACGCGCCTGTCGCTGCTGCGAAAGCAGCCGGTCGTGAATGGCGTCGTGTCCACCGAAACCGCGCTCCTGCCCGAACCGCTGGGAAAAACCATCGGCAAGGCGCAGCTGGAAACCGACGCGCAGACCATCGCCGCGCGCCTGTCCGCCGTGCAGAACGCGGTCGAGGGCTACGGCGGCACGTTCCTCTACATCCACGTCCCGGAGCAGCGCTCCGTCCTGCGTGACCGCTACCCGGATTGGATGACGGACGACGGCGCGTATCTGGACGCGGCATCGTCCGCGCTCCTCGCCGCGCTGCAAGACGCAGACGTCCCCGCACTCGACCTGACGAGTGAGCTGACCGCGCGCGCCGAAAAACTCTATTTTTCGACCGACCATCATTTTAACCTGTACGGCGCAGATTTTGTTTACGAATCCGTCTGCGTGCAACCGAGCGTTCAAAAATGGGGCGTTTTGCACATGAAAAACACCATTTCGGACGCAAAAAACGCGTTTTTAGGCACCTACGGACGCGAGCTTTTCGGGCAGTCGCGCCTGCACGAATCGCTTGCATTCTACACGCCCAGTATTCCTTATACACGCTTCGACAACGGCACGCCGTCGGACGTGCCGCTCATCGATGTGGATGAAAATTCACAGAAAACAGTTTTTTATGCAGCTTACATGGGCGGCGACATCGGTGAGACCATCCTGAAAACCGACCGCCCGGCGCTGCCGAGCCTGCTCCTCGTGGGCGATTCGTTCACGAATCCCGTCGAGGCGCTGATCTACCAGAGCTTTGACGAGACGCGCAGCCTCGACTTCCGGCACTATTCCGAAAAAACGCTCACGGAGTATTTGCAAGACTACCAGCCCGAGGTCGTGCTCGTCCTGCGCGACGACGTGAGCTGCCTGACGCTCACCGGCAACGGCAATTTGCAGTAAACCCTGCGCCTGTACGGAAAAATTCCCTACAGGCGCGTTTTTTCTGAAATTTTCGTGAGATTTCTCCCCAAACACGGTGTACAAGGGTGAAAGGATGGTGACAGAGCCATGGAGGACACAGCGATCGTGCAGCTCTACTGGGATCGGGACGAGCGCGCGATCTCGGCTACATCGGAAAAATACGGCGGCTACTGCGCTGCCATCGCCGCGAATATTCTCGGCGACCGGGCAGACGCGGAGGAGTGCGTCAACGACACCTATCTTCGCGCGTGGAACGCCATGCCGCCGCACAAACCGCGCATTTTATCGACATTTTTGGGCAAAATCGTCCGCAATCTGTCGCTGAACCGCTGGCGGCAGAATACCGCTGAAAAGCGCGGCGGCGGGGTGCTCCCGGCAGTGCTGGACGAGCTGGCGGAGGTCGTGTCCGGCGCGGAGGACGTGGAACGAAAGGTTGAAGAAGCCGCGCTGATCTCTGCCATTAACGACTTTTTGTCGCAGCTTTCGCCCGAAAAGCGCAGCATGTTCATCTGCCGCTACTGGCGCACGGACAGCGTCGCGGACATCGCCGCCCGCTGCGGCATGACGCCCGGCGCGGTCACGATGACGCTCAGCCGCCTGCGCAAGGTGCTGCGTAAAGAGCTCTTGAAACGGGGGTTTTCGATATGAAAAGCGAACAATTTTATGAGGTTTTGGGTGAGATTCGAGAGGATTACGTCGAAGAGGCGGAGCAGCGCAAGCCCCGCCGCGCGCGCGGCAAATGGCTCGCGCTTGCCGCCTGCCTGTGCCTTGCTGCCGCGCTGACGATCCCGTTTTTGCACCGCACAGCGCAAACGCCGCGCAGCGCCGATGCCGACGGACCGCAGCATTTTACGGTCGATGGCAGGACGTATATCATCTCCCCGCACCTGTCCGTCTCCGACACGCTGCCGGACGGTTTTACCCTCGCAGGGACGACCGACGTCGAGGGCGGCTTTGAAAACTGCCCGTATTACGAAAACCCGGACGTGCCGGAGTGGATCTACGTCTATCAGGAGGTGCGCACCGACGGCACGGTGGACGAGACCGGGACGCTCACCGCAACGCCTCCGCACAACGCCTACGCCCGCTATGTAGACGCGCGCCTGCGCGGCAGAAACCTCATCTGTTATCATGGCGAATACTACATTTCCATGTGGACGGCAAGCGTCGGCACGGACATCCCGGAGCAAGCGCATGACGCAGCGGATGCGCGCTACGGAAACCGCATCGAGGGCAGCGCGCCGGAGGGCTTCGTCCTCGCAGGCACGGCGGACTTTACCGGCAACGACACCATCCCCACCGGCGACCTCGCCACCAACGCCGCCCCCGCGGATGTGTATTATGCACCCGATGATCCCGACGTCCTCCTCCTAGCCACCCACTGGTTCACCGCCCCCGACGAGAGCGGCGAAACAGAGCATACAGGCTTCGACGTCTATATTCGATGCAATTTTCCGCTTGCTTCGACGAAGTGAAACAAAAAATGACCTCCTGACTGCGGTCGGGAGGTCATTTTGCGTTATTCTTTGCTCGGCTGGTCGGGTTTTTCGGTCACTTCGGCGTGGTCGCGGACGAAGCGGATGGCTTTTTTGAGGCGGGCGTTCTGGCGCACCGCCTGCTCAAATTCGTCGTTGACGTAGGGCTTGAGCTGCTCCATCGTCATGCCGTTCTGGCGGCAGACCACGGCGTACTCCTGCGCCAGCTCCGCCTCGGTCTCGCGCAGCCCCTCGAGCGCGGCGATGAGCTCGGCAGTTTTCTGAATGCGCAGACTTATCTCCGCCTCCGGCTTTGCATCGGCGCGGAGCGCGTCCATGGTGCTGCCGGTAAACTGGCAGTACTGCTCCAGCGTCAGCCCGCGCTGGGCAAGCTGCGCCTCGACGGTGCGAAGCTGCGCGTCCACCGCGTCGGAGAGCTCCGCGTCGGTCGGTGTGTAGGTGAGCGTTGCCGCCGCCTGGCGCATCAGGCGGTCCTGAAGATCCAGCTCCGCCCGCTCGTCATAAAATTCCTGCAAGCTCCGGCGCATTTTTTCGCGCATTTCGGCGTAATTTTCGCACTGTCCGACCTCTTTTGCAAACGTATCGTCCAGCGCGTAGCTCGAACGCTCGTGAATTTCGTGGATGGTGCAGGCAAACTCGGCGTCCTTACCGGCAAGCTCCGTCGCGCGGTAGTCCTTGGGGAACGTCACGCGCACAGTCACATGGTCGCCCACGCTGTGCCCGATGAGCTGGTCCTCAAAGCCGGGGATGAACATCCCGCTGCCGAGCACGAGCGTCTGCCCCTGCGCCGTGCCGCCCTCAAACGGCACGCCGTCCACGCTCCCGGCGTAGTCGAGCACGATCTCGTCGCCGGACTGCGCGGCGCGATCCGTGACCGGGCGCACGCGCGGCGTCTGCTGCTGTAATTTCGTAAGCTGGCGATCGACCTCCTCGTCCGTGACGGTGAGCTTTTCCAGCGTGCCCTTGAGATTTTTATAGATCAGTTCCAAAGCGGTCTCTCCTTTTACATCTGCATCTTGATGGCGGTGATGAGCAGATCGCCCGCCACCACGCGGTCCTCGGCGGCAAAGCCGGAGGCGAAATTATCGGTATAGAGAATTTGGCTGTTCGGCGGGAACTCATCGTCCCCCGCCCAGACCATGAGCTGCATCCGATAGCCCGGCAGGAGGGTAAACTCATACCCCGCGTCGCCGTGCGAAAGGCGCGCCGCGCCCAGCTTTTCGCACGCGGCGGAGAATGCCGCCACGCGCGTACCGAACGAGAACGCCGCGCGGGTCAGGCATCTGCCGGTGTAGGGCTGGATGTACATCTCGCCCCACGGCATTTCGCGGAACGTGACGAAATGATTCGACGGCTGCGCCGCGCTGCCCTCCAGCAGAAAGCGCAGCAGAAACGTCTGGCACGGCAGGCTGCCGAGCGCGAGCGCCCGCTCGCGGTCCGCTTCAATGGCGTATTCCGGCCAGTGCAGGCGGTAGGTCGTGCCGAGCAGGCACAGCGTGAATACGCCCGCCTGTTCGTCAAATTCCGCGCCGGTGCGGCGCGATACCTCGCCGGGGTCGAGCACGCGGTAGCGCGCCAGATAGTGCTCAAACGGCACCTGTTCCTTGTTGTTCTGAACTTCCATCGCTCACTCCTGTACGCTCGACGGGAACAGCCCCGCGTCGGTATGCGGCAGGAAGCACGCCGCCACGAACTCGTCCATATACCCCGGATGGGTGGACAGCTCCAGATACGTCATGCCCTGCGCCAGCTCGTGAATTTTTTCATCCGCCGCGTCGGAGAGCGTCATGGCATACGCGCCCGCGAGCGAGGAATTGCCCACATACTCAAACAGCGACCGGTCAATATCCGGCAGCATCCCGATGCGCACGGCGTTTTCCATGTTGATGCCCGAGCCGATGCCGCCCGCGACGTAGACGTGCTCCAGCACGCTCACGTCCATATCGAGCGAGGCGAGCATCGTGTGGATGGCGGAGAAAATGGCGGCTTTCGCGCGGATGAAGGACTCGATGTCCACCTCGGTGATGGCGATCTCGCGCCCGGTCTCGCTCTCGGCGGCGGTCGCCAGAATGTAGCGCCCCATGCCGTGCGCGTCATGCGCCACGCGCGCACCCTCGCGCACAAACTGCCCCTTGGCGGAGATGATCGACGTGCGGTACAGCTCCGCGATGACGTCGATGATGCCCGAACCGCAAAGACCCACGGGCTTCTGCCCCGCGTCGCCCACGATCCTGAGCGTGGGGGTCATGGTCTCCTTGTCGATGGTGACGGCTTCGATCGCGCCGTCGGTTGCGCGCATACCGCAGGAAATATCGCCGCCCTCAAAGGCAGGACCTGCCGAGCACGCGCAGGACATCATAAAGTCGCGGTTGCCGAACACGAGCTCGCCGTTCGTGCCGAGGTCAATAAAGAGGGAAAATTCGTCCTGATCCCAAAGCCCCGTGGTGAACGCGCCGGCGGTAATATCGCCGCCCACATACGAGCCGATGTTGGGCGCGAGGCGCACCTGCGCCGCCGCGTTCGCGGGCAGCCGCAGCTCCTGCGCCTGAAGCCCGTCCCAGCGGAAGAACGTGGGGATGTAAGGTTCCATGCGCACGGGGTTCGCGTCCACGCCGAGGAGCAGATGGTTCATCGTGGTGTTCGACGCGATGCTCATGCGCAGGATGCGCCCGGCGGTCGTCCCGGCGGACTTGCACATCACGGCGATGAGCGGCAGGAGCGTTTCCTTCACGATCGCGTCCTGAAGGCGCGCGATGCCGCCCGGCTTCTGCTGCTCGACGATGCGGTTGATAACGTCCGCGCCGTACCGAATTTGCCCGTTGCCGGAGGACGCTTTTGCCTTAATTTCGCCCGTTTTCAGATCCAGCAGCACGCCCGTGACGGTCGTTGTGCCGATGTCGATGGCGCAGCCGTACATCGGCTGCTCGTCCGCCGTCACGTCCAGCACGGTGAGTACATCGTTTTCGACCAGACCCGCCGCGAAAACATGGAAATTCCCCTCGCGCAGCGTGTGCGCAAGCTTTTTGACGGCGGGATAGCGCAGCTTGACGGTTTCATAGCCCTGCGCCTGAAGCGCCCAGATGAGGCGCTCGGTGTCGGGCATGGTGTCGTCCAGCGTCGGCTCGTCCATCGTCAGCTCGACCTGCACGAACGTATTTTCAAACGGGATGCCCGCCGCGCGGACCTTTTCCTCCAGCGCGCGGAAAATTTCCAGCTCCTGCGGGGACGAGAGGTCTGCCGTTTTCATGCGGCTCTGGTATGCGGACGCAATGTCCGGCACTAAGATCACCACGTCGGACGCGACCTTGCTCGCGCAGCTCAGCCGCCAGCCCTCGGCGTACTCCTCCTCGGTGATATGCCCGGTTTTCGGGCCGTCCACCGCGCCCTCCACCAGCTTCACGCGGCACTTGCCGCACGAGCCGTTGCCGGAGCACGGCGCGTCGATGGCGACGTTGGCGCTGCGCGCCACATCCAGGAGCGTAGAGTCGGGCGCGGCGGTCACGACGACCTCCGGCGCGTTATTTTCAAAGCGGAATGTGACCTGATACATGGGGTTCTTCCTTTCTTTTCCGTATATTTAGGCTTCCCGCAGTGCTTTCTTCAGCACCGGGACGATGAGCAGCGCGACCGCCGCGCCGATGAGCGCCGTGACGAGCTGCGGCCAGGAGAACATGGTGGAGAACATGATGATCTGCTTCTGACTCAGCGGCAGGACGCTGCACAGCAGCTTCACCACCAGCAGGTATAGCGTCAGGAATTTGGCGACCGCCGCGATGGGCGAGGCGATGAGCCGCCCCTTCGGCGCGCGGGCGCGGGACAAAATCAGCACATACACGGCGTTGCCCACCGCGATGACCGGCACAACGGCGATGAGCTGCGGGCCGACGCCCAGCAAAAACGCCGCAAACGGCGACAGCACCGCCACCGCCAGCGCGCCCCACACGCCGCACATCCACGCGCTCACCGCGAGCACGGCGTTCACGCACGAGCCGGTCACGAACTGCCCGGCAGCCTTCGTCGCCGCCTGCAATACGACCAGCAGCGCCAGCATGACGGCGGTACGGACGATGAGGCGGACATTTTTATTTTTCATAGGATTCACACTTTCTGTTTTAGTTCAACTGATCAGCAAGCTCACTGTAGGTGCTTTCGTCACACTGCGTGCCGCTCGCCTGCTGCATATGCTTTTGGAGCTGCTTTGCCGCGCTGGCGGCGGAGATGACCGTGCCCGCGCCCGCGACGCAGCCGCCGGGGCACGCCATGCCTTCCAGGAGGTATCCGTCGAGCCTGCCCGCCTTGGCGAGCATCAGGAGCTTGCGGCATTCGCGCAGCCCGTCGGCGCGCTGGGTCTTGAACTCCGCGCCGGGGTGCTCTTTTTCAATCAGCCCCTGCACCGCTGCGGCAACGCCGCCGGCAACGGCAAAGCCGCGTCCCGCGCTCGTGCCGTCGGTCAAATCCTCGCCCGCTTCCAGCGCGGAAAAATCGACCTCTTTTGCCTCAAAAATGCCCATCAGTTCTTCATAGGTCAGCACAAAATCGACGTCGGTCCGAATTTCATGGTCCATGGCTTCCAGCTTTTTCGCCGCGCACGGCCCGATGAACACGACCTTGCAGCCCGGATGCTCGCGCTTGGCGAGCCGCGCGGTGTAGACCATGGGCGTGTAGGTCATGGAGATGTTGCCGGACTCCGCCGGGAACAGCCGCCGCGCCATCATCCGCCACGACGGGCAGCAGGACGTCGCCATAAAGCGCTGTGTCTGCGGAACTTTTTCCAGATAGTCGCGCGCCTCCTCGATGGCGCAGATGTCCGCGCCCACGGCGACCTCCATCACGCCCGCAAAGCCGAGCTGCTTCATCGCGGCGACGAATTTCGGCACGGTGACGTTCTGCCCGAACTGCCCGATGAACGACGGGGCGACGATGGCGATGACCTCATTGCCCTCCAGCATGGAGCGGATGACCTGATAGATCTGGCTCTTATCGACGATCGCGCCGAACGGACAGCTCACAAGGCACTGACCGCACGAGACGCAGCGGTCATAGTTGATCTGCGCCTTGCCGTATTCGTCCACGCCGATGGCGTCCATCCCACACGCCGCCTGACAGGGGCGCTCGAGGTGCACGATGGCGTGATACGGGCAGGCTGCCGCGCATTTGCCGCACTTGATGCAGATGCTCTCGGTGATGCGGCTGCGGCCGTTTACAAATTTGATCGCGCCCTTGGGGCACACCTGCTGGCACGACGCCGCAAGGCAGCCCTGACAAAGCTCCGTCGCAAAGTAGCGGTGCGTGGGGCAGGCGTGACAGGCGTAGGGGATGATGTTCACCAGCGGCGGCTCGTAATACTGCTCGGCGATCGCCGCCTGATCCATGCCCTCTGTCAGCATGGTGCGCTGCTGCACCGGCTGGAGCGACAAGCCCATCGCCAGCCGCACGCGCTCGCCCGCGATGGCGCGCTCCAAAAACACCGACTCGCGGTGCAGCGGGCTGCTGCCGGGGACGATCCGAAACGGGATGTCCTCCATCTGCGTATAGTCGCCGGAATACGCCATCCGCGCGACCTCGGTAAAGACCTTTTTGCGAATATCCGTAATTAAAGACGGTATCCCTCGCATAGTGACCCTCCATCAGCCCATAAAAATAGCCGCACAGCCCCGTCATGGGCCGCACGGACGGGGCGCAGACTCCTATTATTGTCGTCATTATACCAAATTCTCTGCGCTTTTCAACCCTAAAGCATCCGACATACGCAAAAAATCGCCCCGTGTGAAAAATGCACACGGGGCGATTTTGGGTTCGCTTAGTCGTTTTCAGAAATTGCGTAGAGCATTTTGGCGACCTCGGCGCGTCTGACGTTGCCGGTGGGGTTCAGGCGGCCGTTCGAGCCGGTGATGATGCCCTTTTTCACCATCTGCGCCAGCGCGGACTGCGCCCAGGACGCGACCTTGCCGCGGTCGGGGAAGGTATCGAGCGCGGAGGTGTCCGCGTTCTCGCTCAGCGCCTGCGTGCGGGCGAGGATGACCATCGCCTCCTGCCGCGAGATGGGCGCGGTGGGATTGGCGTAGAGCTTGCCGCCGGAGGACGAGCCGCCCACATAGCCCAGCTCATACGCCGCCTGCATCGCGCTGCGCGCCCACGAGGCGATCTTCGCGTTGTCGGCAAACGGGAGCGTCTTGCCGCTGTACGAGTCCGCGTCCACCTCAAGGAAGCGCATGAGCGCCACGATGAACTCCTGCCGCGTCATGGAATCGTCCGGGCGGTAGTAGACCTTGCCGTCCTTCCCGGCAGAGCCGGTGAGAACGCCGGTAAAGTAGAGCGTGTTCACATAGTCCTTCGCCCAGTGGTTTTTCATATCGGCGAACGGGTTCGCGGGGCTGATGGTGACCTCCGCCTCCACGCGTGCGCCGCCGCACTCGGCGATGATCGTGCCCGTGACCGCCTTGCCTGCCTCGGCAGCGGTAAAGACGCCGGTATCGCTGATCGTGCCGATATTGCCAGTCACGGACCAGTCATAGCAGCTATTCTGCGCGCTGACCGGCATGCCGTAATACAGTGCCTCGACCGACAGCTCCGTTTTCGAGCCGCCCGCGAGAACCATGCCATCCAGACTCTTGTCCGAGCCCTTTTTGTGGAGCGTCAGCGTCGTCGGCTCGTCGATGACGCGCACCGTCGTCTCGCCGCTCACACCGTCCGCCTTGGCGCGCACCGTGACCGCGCCCGCGCGCGTCCCGGCGGTGAACACGCCGTCCTTGTCCACCTCGCCGGAGGAGGCGGAATACGTCACATCGTCCGGCACATCCGCCGCGGCATAATTTTTATCGACCGCCTTCGTCGTGAGCTGGATGGACGTGCCCGGCAGCACCACAGCGTTGTACGGATAGAGATACAGCTTCTCGGCGCTGAAGGCGCGCGTTGGCTTGCTGCGCACGAGGTAAATGAAGTTCGCGCAGCCGCGCAGGCTGCCGTCCGACGGCTTATTGACCGTCGCCGCCGCGTCATAGCCCGGATACTGCGCACCGAGCGCCGTCGAGCCGCCGCCGTCCAGATTCAGCGCCGTCACGCACTCCAGCTCCTTCATGCGCGCCGCCAGCTCGTCGAGCGTCAGACCCTCCGAGCCGTTTTCACTGTCCGCTGTGTAAAGGACGAGCGTGCCGTCGCGCTTGAGACCGACCGCCGTGCGGGCGGTGGGTTTCTCCGCCTTGTCCAGCGTAAAATCGCCGCAGACGCGCCCGTTTTCCACCAGCAGGTCGCCGCCGCCGCAGGCGTACTGCACGTCCTTCCAGTCACGGTCGGTCTCAGTTGTGATGGTAATGCGGTCGCCGACCTCCAGCTCTTCCATCTGGTCGAGCGCCGAGGCATAGATCGTCTTTTCCGCGATGGACAGCACAAAGCCGTCCTCCGGGATGCCGCAGGAGGCTTTGCCCGCCAGCGTGCCGATGACCTCCAGGGTGATGGAGTCGTTCAGCAGCAGCTCCTTGCCCGAGCCGCGCACGGGCTCGAGGATGACATGGTAGCCGTCGATGCTGCCCCGGGTCGTGGAGTCGTAATCGCGCGAATACAGCCCGATGCCGTTATTTTTACTCAGCGCCTTGTTGTAGAAAATTTCCGTCTTTGCGCCGTCGGGCGTCTCCATCGTCACTTTGAGCCCCGGCTCGCCGATGATGGCGCTGCCGTCGTCAAGGAAGCCGACGGACTGGATATTGCCGCTGGAGCGCAGCACGCCCTCCGTCACGACCAGACCATAGGGAATGCCGTTATGCATGTCGAAAAACGCGCCGTTCACGCCCGCCACGAGCATCAGGTCGTTGTCGTCCAGATACGTTGCGGTCTGCTTCATGCTGCTGCGCCCATAGAGCGTGTTGCCATACGCGACGATGGGCTTGACCGCCTTGTCCATAGTATAATACAGCACGTTTTCGCGCACGGTCTTTGCCTTTTCACCGCGCCCGCTCTCCGCGAGCACGCCGCTTTGCAGCGTCACGCTGCCCGCCAGCGTCAGCTCCCCGGCGAGGATGGACTGCGAATAATCCGCCGCCCCCACCATGCCGAGCAGCAGGCACAAACACAGCGCCAGCGCCGTAAGTCTGCCGAGATTTTTCTTCATATGTACACTTCCTTTGCAAAAAGGTTTCTGCCGGTATGTTAACATAACTTTCTCAAATTGTAAATGAGATTTTCTGGCACATCGCGCCGTGTGTCAAGTTTTTTCACTTGACAGCGGCGGGAAAATACGCTACAATAAGCGGGCTGTAAAGGCGCAGACCTTGTCACGCATGAACGGAGGCGGCGCGATGAAGCACGACGCATGGACCATGGCGCTGCTGTATGACTATTACGGCGAGCTGCTCACCGAAAAGCAGCGCGCCTGCTTTGACCTGTATTACAATCAGGATCTCTCGCTCGGCGAGATCGCCGCGGAGACGGGCGTGACGCGTCAGGGCGTACACGATACGCTGCTGCGCGCCGAGGCGCTGCTGCGCAGCATGGAGGAAAAAACGGGCTGCATCGCGCGCTCGCGCGCCGTGCAGCAGGCGCTCACCACGATCGAAGCCGCGGCAACGGCGCTTTTGCGCCAGCCGCAATCCGCCGCGCTGGCGCAGGAGATTTTGAGCGCCGCCGCCGCGATCAAGGAGTAATGTATGGCATTTGAAGGACTTACCGAAAAGCTCTCCGCCGCGTTCAAAAAGCTCCGCGGCAAGGGGCGGCTGACAGAAAGCGACGTCAAGGAGTCCATGCGCGAGATCCGTCTGGCGCTTTTGGAGGCGGACGTCAGCTACAAGGTCGTCAAGGACTTTATCAAAAAGGTCACCGAGCGCGCCGTGGGCACGGATGTGCTGGAAAGCCTCACCCCGGCGCAGATGATCGTCAAGATCGTCAACGAAGAGCTCACCGCTCTCATGGGCAGCGACAACCAGAAAATCAAAATTGCCTCGCAGCCGCCTACGATCGTGATGATGGTGGGCTTGCAGGGCGCGGGCAAAACGACGAACGGCGCAAAGCTCGCGGGGCTGTTCAAAAAGCAGGGCAAAAACCCGCTGCTCGCCGCGTGTGACGTGTACCGCCCTGCCGCCATCAAGCAGCTTCAGGTCGTGGGCGCGCAGCTCGGCATCCCGGTATTCGAGATGGGTCAGAACGACCCGGTGGACATCGCCAAAGCCGCCGTGCAGCACGCCGTGCGGCACGGAAACGACATGGTGTTCCTTGACACGGCGGGCCGCCTGCACATCGACGAAGCGCTCATGGACGAGCTCAAGGCGATCAAGGCGGCGGTAAAGCCGAACGAGATCCTGCTCGTGGTGGACGCGATGACGGGTCAGGACGCAGTGAACGCCGCGCAGGCGTTCAACGACGCGCTGGATATTGACGGCGTGCTCCTGTCCAAGCTCGACGGCGACGCGCGCGGCGGCGCGGCGCTCTCTGTGAAAGCCGTTACGGGCAAGCCCGTCAAGTTCATCGGCGTGGGCGAAAAGCTCGACCAGATCGAGCCGTTCCACCCCGGGCGCATGGCGTCGCGCATCCTCGGCATGGGCGATGTGCTCACGCTCATCGAAAAGGCGGAGGCGGCGTTCGACCAGAAAAAGGCGGAGGAGCTGGAAAAGAAGCTCCGCACCAACAAATTCACCCTCGCCGATTTTTACGATCAGCTCGTCCAGCTCAAGGGCATGGGCAATTTGCAGGATCTTGCGGGCATGATGCCCGGCATGAATGCGGGCGCGCTCAAAAACGCGCAGGTCGATGAGGCGGCGCTGGCGCGCACCGAGGCGATCATCCAGTCGATGACGCCCTATGAGCGCGAAAATCCCGCCTGCCTCAACCACAGCCGCAAGCGCCGCGTCGCGGCGGGCTCGGGTGTGAAGGTCGAGGACATCAACCGCCTGCTCAAGCAGTTTGAGATGATGAATCAGATGATGAAGCAGTTCTCCGGTCCGGGCGCGGGCAAAAAGCTCAAGCGCATGGGCGGAAAATTCGGCGGCTTCGGCGGTCTCGGCGGTCTGCCGGGTATGTAACGTTATCGTTTCAGCTTTCAGCTTTACGAAATAAATTCAACAACAATTACTTTGGAGGAAAGAAACAACATGGTCAAGATCAGACTCAGAAGAATGGGCGCTAAGAAGAATCCGTACTACCGCATCGTCGTGGCTGACTCCCACTTCCCGCGCGACGGCCGCTTCATCGAAGAGATCGGCACTTACGATCCGCAGAACGACTCCGCCGTCACCATCGACGCCGAGAAGGCAAAGCAGTGGATCAAGAACGGCGCACAGCCGACCGATACGGTCCGGGGGCTTCTGAAAAAGGCGAACGTCCTGTAAGGCGCGCCTAAAGAGGTCAGTCTATGAAAGAACTTTTGCTGTACATGGCAAAGAGCTTGGTTGACAATCCCGATCAGGTCGAAGTCAATGAGATCGACGGGGACGTGACTGTGCTGGAGCTCCGGGTCGCCCCGGAGGACATGGGCAAGCTCATCGGCCGCCAGGGTCGGATCGCCAAGGAGATCCGCACCATTATCAAGTCGGTCGCCCAGAGAAACGGCAAAAAAGTGTCCGTCGAAATACTGGATTAAAAAAGAACCTCCCGACCACGGTCGGGAGGTCTTTTTTATTTTTCGATCGGGTGGGCGGCGATGTAGTCGTCCAGAATGCCCGCCGCCATGCGGCACAGCTCCGGGCAGGGGCGCTTTTTGTAGTATTCCGCCGTCCGCTCCGACGGCTGCTGCCCCGCGGTCTGCCCGGCAAGCCCCAGCAGCTCGCGGCAGATGATCGAGCCGTTTTCTGCGCGGTAACGCTCCGAAAGCTCGCGCACGCGCGCGTAATGCTCGCTCTTGCCCGCGCGGTCGCCCGGCTCATAGCCATACAGCAGCCCCGCCGCCATCAGCATCCCGCTCACCGCGCCGCACACCTCGCGCATCCCGCCGATGCCGCCGCCAAACGACGACGCCACCCGCAGCGCCTGCTGCTCCGTCAGCCCCGCGTCGGGCGCAAATGCCAGCAGCACCGCCTGTGCACAGTTGCAGCCGCTTAAAAACAGCGCATACGCCCGCTCGTCATGTCGTTCCATGCTTTTTCCTCCTTTGCAAAAACGGGGTCTGCGCCGCAGACCCCGTTTTTCTTTACTTTTCTACGACTTCCAGAAGCTCCATCGGGCAGTTTTTCGCGCACAGCCCGCAGGCGATGCACTTCGACGCCGTGGGCGCGTCCTCTGCTTTGACCATCACGCCGAACGGGCACGCCTCCACGCACTTGCCGCAGCCGGTGCAGAGCTTTTTGCTGACCATGTACACGCCCTTGGGATTCTGCGTGATCGCACCGTTCGGGCACGCCTCGGCGCATTTGCCGCACTGCACGCACACCATGGGCTTGACCGCGCCGTTACGCTCCGTGATCTTCAGGCACGCCTTGTCGGGGTGGAACTCCTTGTAAAAGGCGACCGAGCAGGTGCGCACGCACTCCAGGCACGCCATGCACGCGATCCCCTTTTTGACCGTCAATTTCTTCATAAAGCTGCTCCTTTATTTTATTGTAATCCGCTTTCATTATACAAAGCGCCGCGCGAATAATCAAGCCGCGATTTCGCTGCTTTGCAGAATTTTGTCGCACCGGCAGAAATTGCCGCGCACGGCGCGCGCATAGCGCCGCGCGGGCTGCGGATACTATCGGCAAGCGGGCGCGTTCGCGCCGCGATCCAATCGAAATTTGGCGAGATTCAGGAGGTACTTCTATGAAACGCACAGTGATCCTTGTTCTTGTGACCGTTCTGCTGCTCGGCGCGCTCAGCGCGTGCGCCGCCAGCGGCTATGTGGACGACGGGCGCGGCTACTACGGCAACGTCTCCACCACACGAAACGGCTACGTCAACGGCACGAACCACGGCGGCAGCGGGCGCTCCGGCGTGACCTACACCCCCGGCACGGGCACGCAGGACACCTACCGCACCACCACCCCCGGCATGACCGATATGACCGGCACAAACGGCATGACCGGCACGAATAACGGCACCATGCGCTGAAAACCAGCCCGGACGTTTTCACGTCCGGGCTGGTTCAGTCTGTTAAAAAAAGCCTCGCAGAGTTTTGCGCCCGCGGGCGCAAAAGCGATTGGGATCATTTTCTGCGGCGGCGTGTACGTCGCAGAAAATACAATACAGTCTGCAAGTGTGGAAATTTTGCGCTCTGCGCAAAATTTATGCGCGCGGCAGACTGCAAACCTATTCAAGCGAAAACCCAGCGAAGCGGTTTTCGTTTGAGAGCGTGTCAAAACACTTTTTGACACGCTCAACCAGCGGCGATGGTTTTGAGCATTTGCAGAAAGACGTCCCACCAGGTGAGGGCGGGGATGGGTTCGGGGGCGACGAGGGGAATTTCGGCGAGGGTCTGGTCGCCGGCTTTGACGGTGAGCATCCCGAGTGTCTGCCCCTGCTCGACGGGAGCGGTCACCTGCCCGGCGAGCTGCACGCTGCTCTTTGCCGAGGCGGCGAGGGCTTTATCGACCAGCACGGGCGCGTCCGTCTGCAAAACGGGCGTGACGCGCTCCTGCGTGCCGAGGCGGACCGGCACGGCGCCGATCGCCTCGTCCGGCTGCGGCGTGATGAGGGCGTAATTCGCAAAGCCGTAATTGAGCAGCGCCTTGGCGGACTCAAAGCGGTGGGGGCTGGAATCGCAGTGCAGCACCACAGCGATGAGCTCCATCCCGCCGCGCTTGGCGGAGGCGGACAGGCAGTGCCCGGCGGCGGAGGTGTAGCCGGTTTTCAGCCCCGTCGTGCCATCGTAAAAGCGCACGAGCTTGTTCGTGTTGGAAAGCCCGAACTCGCCGTTTCGCACGGTGTCCATCCAGATGGTCGTGTACTTTTTGATCTCTTCGTGCTTGAGAAGCTCCCGCGACATGAGCGCGATGTCATAGGCGGTGGTCAGGTGCTCCGCCGCGTCCGGCTCGTCGTCCAGACCCGTGCAGTTGACAAAGTGTGTGTCGGTCATGCCGAGCTCCGCCGCGCGCTCGTTCATCATCTGCACGAAGGCGCTCTCGCTGCCGGCGATGTGCTCTGCCAGCGCCGTGGCGCAGTCGTTGGCGGACGAGATGACGACCGATTTGAGCATTTCCTCCAGCGGGAGCTGCTCGTTTTCTTCCAGATAGATCTGGCTGCCGCCCTTGGCTGCGGCGGCGGCGCTGGCGGTGACGGTATCATCCCAGCCGATGCGCCCGCTCTCCAGCGCCTCCATCACGAGCAGGAGCGTCATGATCTTCGTCACGCTCGCGGGCGCGAGGCGCTCGTGGGCGTTTTTTTCGTACAAGACCTCGCCGGTCGCCTCCTCCATCAGGATCGCCGACGGCGCGGACACGTCCGGCTCTGCCGCGCCCGCGCGCATGACAAGCAGCGGCAGCGTAAGCGTAAGCGCCAGCCCGAACGCGATGAGTCTGCGTTTCAAATCCCATCATCCTTTCGCTTCGTTTGGTACAAGCCTATGCGCCGCGCGGCGCGTTTATGCCGCGGGCTGTACATTTACGCTCCGGTGGGGTATAATAGACACAGAAACAGGAATGGACGGACGGACTATGAAATTCGCTTTTTACACCCTCGGCTGCAAGGTCAACCAGTATGAGACGCAGGCGATGGAGCAGATGCTGCTCGCCGCGGGGCACACGCTGGGGAGCTTTGACGAAATTTGTGACGGCTATATCATCAACACCTGCACCGTCACGGCGGCGTCGGACAAAAAATCGCGCAACGCCATCCGGCGCGTGCGCAAGCTGAACCCCGACGCGGCGGTGGGCGTATGCGGCTGCTACGCGCAGAGCGCGCCGGACGAGGTGCGGAAGCTGGACGTGGATGTGCTGGTCGGCACGGCGGATCGCGCCGAATTTATCCGCGCCATGCAGCAGGCGGCGCAGGACCGAAGCCATCGCTGGGAGCGCGTGGAGGACGCGGGGCAGGCACGCGAATTTGAGCTGCTGCCCGCAGGCGGGCTTGCCGCGCGGACGCGGGCTCTTCTCAAGGTGGAGGACGGCTGCAACAATTTCTGCACCTACTGCATCATTCCCTACGCGCGCGGGCGCGTGCGGTCGCTGCCGCTGGACGCGGCGGTGGCACAGACGCGGCAGCTCGCAGCGGCGGGCTACCGCGAGATCGTGGTCAACGGCATCGAAATTTCGTCCTGGGGCGCGGAGTGGAAGGACGGCAGCACGCTCTCTGACCTGCTTGCCGCCATCTGCGCGGCAGCGCCCGGCGTGCGCATCCGGCTGGGGTCGCTTGAGCCGCGCACGGTGACGGAGGAATTTTGCCGCGCACTGGCGGGCTTTCCGAATCTCTGCCCGCAGTTCCACCTGAGCCTGCAAAGCGGCAGCGACACGGTGCTCCGGCGGATGCACCGCAAATACGACACCGCGCGCTACGCCGAGAGCGTGCGGCTGCTGCACGAATATTTCCCCGGCTGCGCCGTCACGACCGACCTGATCGTCGGCTTCCCCGGCGAGACGGAGCAGGAATTTGCCGAGTCGCTGGACTTTGTGGCGCGCTGTGGTATTTCGATGTTCCACATCTTCCCCTACTCGCGCCGCAGCGGCACGCCGGCGGCAAAAATGCCCGATCAGCTCCCGCGCAGCGTCAAGGAGGCGCGCGCCGCGCGCGCAGCGCAGGTCGCTGCGCCGCTCGAAGAGGGCTATCACGAGGCGATGCGCGGCAGTGTCCAGCAGGTGCTTTTTGAGCAGATCGAGGACGGGCTCTGGGCGGGGCACGCGATGAACTATGTCAAGGTCTACCTGCAAAGCGCGGAAGACCTCAATAACCGCGTCCTGCCGGTGCGCGTCACGGAGCTCTGCCGCGACGGCGTGCTGGGCGAGTTGGCGTCGGAATAAAAATTTTCCCCCGGCTTTTGCGAAAATCCAGTTGACAAGACGCAAAAAATACTATATAATTTCCCTTGCCGTGTGATACACGGCGATTTGGCGGCATAGCTCAGTTGGTAGAGCACCCGGTTCATACCCGTGTTGTCATCTGTTCGAGTCAGATTGCCGCTACCAGGCCCGTTGGTCAAAAGGTTAAGACACCGCCCTTTCACGGCGGTAATATGGGTTCGATTCCCGTACGGGTCACCAAAAAAGAAACCATCCGAATGGATGGTTTCTTTTTTGGTTATTCGTATGTTGAACCGAACCCATCGGGTTCGATCACAAGCATTTTCAGCGCGCCAGCGCTGCGGCTGCATTTGCAGCCGCAGTTTTGACGCTTGCGTCAAAACAAAATGCGCAGGGACACGGAGGCGGCGCAGCCGCCGGAGTATTCCCGTACTTTTAATATTACCCCGGCTATTCGTCAGAATAGCCGGGGTTCATTATTTCCTCTGCTCTGCATTACGATTAAAAATTACCCCACCCCGTAAACGATCCCTTTTTTGAACGAGAGATAGATTGGCAGCGCTGTGGCGAAATTCAGAATGCCGCCGGGGATAAGGCAGGTGAGCTCCGGCGATGTGCCTGTGGTCACGATCTGGACAACTCCGATCACTGCCCCAGCCAGTCCCGCGAAAGCGGTGACGCCGAAGCTGAGTTTTTTCTGCCGCCCTGTGGCGATCTCTTTCTCATGGATCTTGTTCAGGTAGACAAGATACGCGGCGCCGAACAGGACTGCCGCCAGCGCAAGGAGCGCCAGATAGTCCGCCGTGTGGTGAATGCCGTTTCTGCAAAAATACACAGCGCCCGCGACAAGCTGGATGAGCCAGCCGACATCACTCAGCAGCCCCAGCACCAGAAACGGAACATCCGGCATCATCGCCGTATAGCGCACGCCCTGTTTCCCCTCCCACTCAAGCTGCCGGATGTGGTCTTCTGTCAGTTTCCTTTTTTCGTGCAGAGCCTCTTTGATCGTGCTCATGGAAAGCCTCCAATGTTATGGAATGAAAAAACGGAGCGGGGCAGGACTCGAACCTCATCGGCGCAAAATAACGTGCCACCGGCACGTTATTTTGCGCCTCACTCCATGCGCGTCAAGCGATTGACGTGCATGACTCAGCTCAAATCCGGGCTGCCATAATAAAAGCCGCCATCCCGGATGGGATAGCGGCTTTTATGGTGGACAGTACAGGACTCGAACCTGTGACCCCATGCACGTCAAGCATGTGCTCATACCAGCTGAGCTAACTGTCCATCGCGGGGGTTATTATATAAAATCCCCGCGGATTTGTCAAGACCTATTTTATTTTTCTGCCGTTTGCGCGCGGGCGGCGTCCGGCGTGGCGGGCAGGCTGCGGCAGCAGTGCAGAAAATACAAGATCTCCGCCGCGGCGGTGAGCGCCCACGAGAACACATACAGCAGGTACAGCGACGGGATGGTGCGGAAGTGCGCAAAGATCGTATACACCCATACCACGCGGAACACGCACGAGCCGAGGATGACGATCACCGTGGGTACAAAGCTGCGCCCGATACCGCGGCAGGCGGCGATGGTGCAATCCATAAACGCGCTGACGGCGTACGACCACCACATGATCTGCAGCCGCTGCATCCCGGCGGCGACGACCGGCGCTTCGTTCGTGAACAGGTATAAAAACGGCTCGCCGCACACCCAGAACGCCGCACCCAGCACCGCCGCAATCAAAAACGAATAGCCGAGGCTGATGTAATAGCTGTGCATCATGCGGTCCTTGCGACCCGCGCCCCAGTTCTGCCCCATAAAGCTGGAGCAGGCGGTGTAAAACGCCGCCATCACATTATAAATGACGTTATCCACGTTTGCGGCGGCGGAATTGCCGGAGACCATGGTGGAGTCAAACGAATTGACGCCCGCCTGGATAAACAGGTTTGCCACGGCAAAGATCATATACTGGATGCCGGACGGCACGCCGAGCGACAAGATCCGCAGCGCCTCCGGCGGATGCAGGCGAAGCAGCTTCCGATCCAGGCGGCAGCAGTCGTTCAGACGGTGCAGATGCAGCACGATGAGGAGCGCCGAGAGGTACTGCGAAATGACGCTCGCCAGCGCCACGCCGTCCGCCGCCATCCTGCAGACGATGACGAAAAAGAGGTTCAGGATCACGTTGAGCACGCCCGCGATGGTCAGATACGCAAGCGGGCGCTTCGTGTCGCCGCTGGCGCTGAGCACGGCGTTGCCGAAGTTGAAGATGCCGAGCGCCGGCATCCCCAGCGCGTAGATGCGGAAATACAGCACCGCGCCGTCTATCAGATCGTCCTTCGTGCGCAGCAGCGTCAGCATGGGGTGCGCGAGGAAATAGCACAGCGCCGCGATGAGCACGCCCGCCGCCGTGCATAGCAGGAGCGAGGTGTGCACGCACGCGCTGGTGCTCTCGTCCTGCCGCGCGCCGAGATACTGCGCCACGCGCACGTTGACGCCGTTGGACAGTCCGATGAGAAAGCCCGTAAAGAGCGTGACGAGCGTGGACGTCGAGCCGACCGACCCGAGCGCCGTGGCGCTGGAAAATTTGCCGACCACGGCGACGTCCGCCATATTGAACAGCACCTGCAAAAGCTGCGAAAAGATCAGCGGGATGCTGAACAGCAGGATATTCCGAAACAAAGAGCCGTCCGTCAGGCTGACGGCGGCAGAAGCACGGCGAGGCATCCTTTCATCGTCCCTTCCGGCGAGCTTTCCCGGCTATGCCGGGACGCCTGCCCATTATATAGCATCAAAATTTCGCCGTCAAGGTGACAAGATCGCCCATTGATAGGAATATTTTACGCGGTTTCTTTTTGCGGAAAAATCGGGAAGATGTTGAAAAATTCACAACTTCCGGGTAGTATATATTCGTATGACAAATCATCGGAAGGGAAAGACGAGTATGGAGCTGCACGCAAAGCTCGTGCGCGCACAACTGAATTTTTTCAAGCCCTTTGTATCGAGCCTCTCGCTGGAGACGACGCGCAGGGGGCAGGACAAGCTTGGCGAGCTCATGTCGGCGCTGCACCGGCGCGATGTGTTCGTCCGGGAGCACGCATTTGCGAATTTTAACAGCGCGTGGGTCATGCCCAAGGAGCCGCGCCGCACGGGCGTGATCCTGTATCTGCACGGCGGCGGCTACACCTGCGGCAGTCTGGAATATGCCAAGGGCTTTGCCTCGACGCTGGCGGTGGAGGGCGGCGTGCGCGTGTTCTGCGCGGCGTATCGCCTCGCGCCGGAGCACCGCTATCCCGCCGCGCTTGACGACGCGCTGGTAAGCTATGAATACCTGCTCGGCAAGGGCTATTCCGCACGGCAGATCGTGCTGTGCGGCGAGTCGGCAGGCGGAGGACTCATCTACGCGCTGTGCCTGCGGCTGAAGGAAAAAAAGCTGCCGCTGCCCGCAGGGCTGATCGGCATCTCGCCGTGGACGGACCTGACGGGTTCGGGCGCGTCGTATCAGGAAAATCTGGACAAAGACCCGTCGATGACGCCGTCGCTGCTGAAATTTTACGCCGAGTGCTACACCGACGATGTGCAAGACCCCTACTGCTCGCCGCTGTTCGGCGACCTCAAGGGGCTGCCGCCGTCGCTGCTGTTTGCCGGCGGGGATGAAGTGATGCTGGACGATACGCGCCAGCTCCACGAAAAGCTGCAAAGATCCGGCTGCCGCAGCCAGCTCATCGTCGCGCCGGAGCGCTGGCATGCGTATGTGCTCTACGGGCTGGAGGAAAATAAGTCGGACATCGACGCCATCCGGCAGTTCCTCACCAAATATCTCTCGCCGGAAAAGAGCCTGCGGTGGCTGCGGCTGGATAACGCCGCGAAAATTTACCCCGCCGCCGCGCGGCGCAACTGGAACAACTTCTTCCGTCTGTCCGCCACGCTGCGCGAGCCGGTGGACCGTGAGGTGCTGCGCTCGGCGCTGGATATGGTCATCCCGCGCTTTCCGTCCATCGCCGTGCGGCTGCGCCGGGGCGCGTTCTGGTACTATCTGGAGCAAATTCCGAAAGCGCCCGATATTCAGGACGAAAAAAGCTGCCCGCTGGCGCACGCGCCGTTTGGGCAGGTGCGCCGGTGCGCGTTCCGCGTGCTGGTGTATGAAAACCGCATCGCGGTCGAGTTTTTCCATGCCCTGACCGACGGCACGGGCGCGATGGTGTTCCTCAAAACGCTGCTGGCGGAGTATCTGGGGCAGAAATACGGCGCGCAGATCCCGAATGAATGCGGCGTGCTCGGCAGGCTCGAAGCGCCGAGCGATGAGGAATTGGAGGACAGCTTCCTCCGCTACGCCGGGAATGTGAAGGCAAGCCGCCGCGAATCGACCGCGTGGCACTTGAGCGGCACGCCGGAGAAGGATGGATTCATCGACCTCGTCACGCTCATGATTCCGTCCGATGAGATGCGCGCGTGCGCAAAAGAGCACGGCGTGAGCGTCACGGAGCTGCTGGGCGCGGCGATGATGCAGGCGCTGGCGGAATTGCAGGCGGAAAAGATCCCGCAGGCGAGCCGCCGCAAGCCTGTCAAGGTGCTGCTGCCGGTGAATCTGCGGCGGATGTTCCCCAGCAAGACGCTGCGCAATTTCGCGTCCTACGTCACGCCGGAGATCGACCCGCGGCTGGGTGAGTACACGTTTGGCGACCTGTGCGCCATCGTCCATCACCGCATGGCTCTGGAAAACGATCCCCGCGCCATGCGCGCGAAATTCGCCACAAACGTTGCCAGCGAGCGCTCGCCGGTCCTCAAGGTCATGCCGCTGTTTGTGAAAAACGCGGCGATGAAGGCGGTGTTCGACACCGTGGGCGAGTGTAAGTCGTGCCTGTGCCTGTCGAATCTCGGCGATGTGAAGCTGCCGGAGGCGATGCGCGAGTATATTGCGCGTATGGACTTCATCATCGGCGTGCAGGCGAAAGCGCCGCACAACTGCGGCGTGCTGAGCTACGGCGGCACGATGTATATCAATCTCGTCCGCAACATCTGCGAGCCGGAGCTGGAGCTGCATCTGTACCGGGTGCTGCACCGGCTGGGTTTACACATTAAAGCAGAGAGCAATCAGCGGTAATGCTGCTTATCAGAAAGGAACACTAGTATGTATTGTATCAAATGCGGCGTGGAGCTGGCGGACAGCGAAAAGGTCTGCCCGCTGTGCGGCACGCGTGTTTTTCACCCCGATCTGCCGCTGCCGGATGGGGAAGCGCCCTATCCAGCCGATGCCCGGCGGCGCACGGAGGAATTTAACCGTTCGGGGCTGCTGTTTATCCTCACGATGCTGGCGATCATCCCAGCGGTCATCTGCCTGCTGTGCGACTGGCGTGTAAACGGGCACATCGTCTGGTCCGGCTATGCCGCAGGCGGCATCGTGCTCACCTATATCCTCGCGGTGCTGCCGCTGTGGTTTCGCCGCCCGAACCCGGTCATTTTTGTGCCGGTGGATTTTGCGGCGATCCTGGCGTACCTGCTCTACATCGACCTTGCCACCGGCGGGCGCTGGTTTTTGTCCTTCGCCTTCCCGGCGGTGGGCGCGCTGGGGCTGCTCGTGAGCGCGATGGTGGCGCTGCTGCGGTATCTGCCGGGGGCGCACCTGTATATCTTCGGCGGCGCGCTCATCATTTCGGGAGGGCTGGCGGTGCTGACGGAGTTTCTCATCAACCTCACCTTCAAGGTGCACCAGACGTTTTTCTGGTCGCTGTACCCGCTGGCGGCGGGCGTGCTGCTGGGCGTGATGCTGCTCATCATCGCCGTCTGCAAGCCCCTGCGCCG
>CAKUED010000022.1 GCA_934646005.1 uncultured Oscillospiraceae bacterium | reverse complement strand
GAGTTTTTTCACACCTAACTATCTCACTTCTTGCGCCTTTTGTCATCTTTTTTCGCTTTCTACTATTGATTCGCATCTTGAGGGGAAGCTGTCACCGAAGGTGACTGATGAGGAGAAGAGCCATTGTTTCTGAGCTGTCGCCACGTTTCGTCGTAACGTAGGGGAGGGGCTTGCCCCTCCCGTGCAGAACGCACAATCGAAAACGCACAACGAACGGCGACAACGAAAAATGTCCGTAGGGGTCGATGCCGCGCTCTCCCCGGCAGGATGCAATCACAAAATTGCACGCACCGTCGGCGAAAACGCACAACGTCCTGTAGGGGCGGACGCCTCTGTCCGCCCGATGGGCACGACCGTTTTGCCGCAACGTATCGTAAAAATGGATGTGCGTCGTGCGGGTCGATGTGGGCATCGACCCCTACAAACATTGTGTGTGTTCGCATTGGTGCGTTCGATTTTGCAGGTGCATACCGCCGGGCGGACAGGGTCGTCCGCCCCTACGGGGTGCGTGCCGTTCCGCATTGGTGCGCCCGTATCTGCAACATTGTACCGCGCGGGAGGGGTAGAACCCCTCCCCTACGGCAATGGGGGCAGATTGTACGGAATCGCATTGGTACATTCCAATTTGCCGGTGCGTACCGCACAATCCTTTCGTCACGGCTTCGCCGTGCCACCTCCCTTTACACAAGGGAGGCTTGGTGCAGTGCAAACGCGGCGGCGCAGTCGAAACCTGCAAAAAGCGGGCAGGGCAAGCCCTGCCCCTACGTTACGACAAATCCTTTACTTCTTCCTCACTGGGTAGCAGGCTTCGGTCACGAACTCTTCGGGGTTCTTTGTTTCGTGCGGGCTGACGTGGTAGATGTTGAACATCGGACCGGCGGATTCGTAGCCGTTGGCTTCGATCCACGAGACGATGGCGGCGTAGACCTCGCTGATTTGGTCGTAGCTGCCGCGGAAGGTGCAGCTTGCGACCGTGACCTCCGGCAGCGTGCGGAACTGGACGTGTTCGGTGTCGGGATAGCTGCCCTTGACGGTTTTCCACGCCAGCATCTCCACGTCCTTCTCCTTATACTCGCCGTCGAGGAACGTGACGGCGCAAAGGCAAGGGTCTGCCTCCACAAGCCCCAGCGGCGCGGTCTCGGATACGAGCGTGCTCCAGATCATGCCCTCCTGCTCATAGCGCGGAATGACTGCGTGCACGGTGGCGGCGTAGCGCGCGGGGATGGTTTTAAGGGTGACGTTATAGTTCATGTTTTCTTCCTTTCTCAGCCGCTTGCGGGCTGTGTCCAGAAGCGTCAGCTTGTGCGCTGTGTCGGCGAGCAGTGCTTCCAGCTCTGCCTGCCGCGCGGCAAAATACCGCTCCAATTCCTCGCGGTCGTCATAGACCGCCAAAATGCGCGCGGTGTCGGCGAGGGAAAAGCCGAGGTCGCGGAGCGCCGTGATGCGGCAGACCGTTGGGAGCTGATCCTCGCGGTAGTAGCGGTAGTCGGTGAACGGGTCGGTCACGGCGGGCCGCAGCAGCCCGATCTCGTCATAGTGCCGCAGCATTCTGACGCTGACTCTGGACAGTTTTGAAAATTCTCCGATTTTCAGCATGGGGCGCCTCCTGTGCTGTTTTTTTGAGCTCACTGCTATCATAATGCCTGCCACAGTGTGAGAGTCAAGCCCTATTTTTGCCGCGCCTTGACACCATGCGTGCGGTGTGAGAAAATAGGGGCAATTACGGAGGTCACAGAAATGCAGGCAAATTATCATACGCACACCTATCGCTGCCGCCACGCGGGGCAGTGGGGCGATGAGGAATATGTGCAGGCGGCGCTGGCGGGCGGCTATCGCGTGCTCGGATTTTCCGACCACACGCCCTGGAAGTACCATTCGGACTACGTCAGCGGCAACGAGCGGATGCCGATGGACGCGCTGGAGGACTATATTGCCAGCGTGCAGGCGCTGCGCGCGCAGTACCGCGGCAGGCTCACGATCTATCTGGGGCTGGAATGCGAGTATTTTCCAGACTATCTCGACTGGCTGCGCGAGATGCACGGGCGGATGGACTATCTGATTTTGGGCAACCATTTTTACAGGACCGACGAATTTGGCGCGCCGTATTTCGGCGTGACCACCACGGCGGCGGATATTTACCGCTATCTCGAGATGACGCTCGCGGGCATGGCGACGGGGCTGTACCGCTATCTCGCGCACCCGGAGCTGCCGGTGGCGTGCTACCCGGCGTTCGACGACGTGTGCCGCGACCTGTCGCGTCAGCTCTGCCGCGCGGCAAGGGAGCTTTCGCTGCCGCTGGAATATAATCTTATGGGGACGTTCAAGCGCGGGCGCGGGTATTATACCGACAGCGTCGGCTATCCGGCGGCGGAGTTCTGGCGCATCGCCGCCGAGGAGGGCTGCACCGCCATCATCGGCGTGGACGCGCACCGCCCGGCGATGCTCTCGGACACGACCGACTTTTTTGCCGCGCAAAAATTCTTAAAAAGCCTTGGAATGCCGCTTTTGGAGCAGCTTCCGGGGCTGGAAGCGGAGGACGCATGACACAGTACGGCAAGGTATGCCTGCGGCGCGGCGAGGACGCGCGTATCCGCGCGGGCGCGGACTGGATCTACGACAACGAGCTCGACTGGGCGGATGATATTTGCAGAACCGGCGACGTAGTGGACGTGCTGGACAGCCGGATGCGCTTCGTCGCGCGCGGCTTTTTCAGCCTCACGTCCAAGATCGCCGTGCGTGTGCTCACGCGGGACGAACAGACCGAAATTGACGAAGCATTTTTCCGTGCGCGGCTGGAGGCGGCGATCGAGTTCCGGCGGCGGCTGGGGTTTGATAATAGCTTCCGCGCCGTGTTCGGCGAGTCGGACGGGCTGCCGGGGCTGACGGTGGACAAATACGGCGATTTTTTGTCGTTTCAGATCGTCTCCGCCGGGATGGAGCAGCGCAAGGAGCTGATCGTCCGCCTGCTCGCGGAGCTGCTGCGCCCGGAGGGCATCTATGAGCGCGATGAGCTGGCGGTGCGCGAAAAGGAAGGGCTGGCGCAGCAGAGCGGCTGCGTGTACGGCAGCGTCCCGGAGCGGCACATCGTGCGCGAGCACGACGCAAAAATGTACGTCAGCATCCCGAACGGGCAGAAAACCGGGCATTTTCTCGACCAGCAGGAGAACCGCGGGCGCATCCGCCCGTACTGCGCGGGCGCGGACGTGCTCGACCTGTGCTGCTGCACAGGCGGCTTTTCCATCCACGCGGCGCTCTACGGTGCAAAAAGCGTGGAGGCGGTGGACGTATCGGAGAGCGCGCTGGCGCTCGTGCGTGAAAACGCGGCGCTGAACGGCGTGGGGGATAAAATCAGCACGACCTGCGCCAACGTCTTTGACCTCGCGCGGGCGTATGCCGCCGAGGGGCGGCAGTTTGACCTGGTCATCTGCGACCCGCCCGCGTTTGCCAAGAGCCGTCAGGCGCTGCCCGGCGCGCTGCGCGGGTATAAGGAGCTGAACCTGCGCGCGATCCAGATGACAAGACCCGGCGGCATCCTCGTCTCATGCTCGTGCAGCCAGTTTTTAACGCCGGAGCTCATGCTCCGCACGCTGCGCGACGCGGCAGGGGACAGCGGGCGGCGCGTGCGTTTACTCGAAACGCTCATGCAGTCGCGCGACCATCCCGCGAGCCTGACGGACGAAGCATCGCTGTACCTCAAGGGCTATATTCTGCAAGTGTTATAAAAATAATAATTATTATTGTTATGTACAAATCAACAGAATCGTGGTATACTATCGGCGTGGAGATAATAACCGCTTTTGAAAGGAGCAGATGAGATGAAACTCAAGGGAACGAAAACCGAAGCGAATCTGATGGTGGCGTTTGCAGGCGAATCGCAGGCGTGCGTCAAGTATCAGTACTACGCCTCCAAGGCGAAGAAGGACGGCTATGTCCAGATCGGCGAGCTGTTTGAGGAGACCTCGCGCAACGAAAAGGAGCACGCGAAGATCTGGTTCAAGCTCCTGCACGACGGGATGCCCGGTACGGCGGAGAATCTGCTGGACGCGGCGAACGGCGAAAATTTTGAGTGGACAGACATGTACGCGGGCTTTGCCCAGACCGCGCGCGAGGAGGGTTTGGATGAGATCGCGGCGCTGTTTGAGGGCGTGGCGGCGATCGAGCGGGCGCACGAGGAGCGCTACCGCAAGCTGCTGGCGAACGTGCAGGACGGGCTGGTGTTCTCCCGCGACGGCGATCAGATCTGGCAGTGCAGTAACTGCGGGCACATCGTCGTCGGCAAAAAAGCCCCCGAGGTCTGCCCCGTGTGCAACCACCCGCAGGCGTATTTCCAGATCAAAGCGGAAAATTATTGATACTAGTTCTTAAATTGAATCAGGAAACAGGATAAGAAGCTGAAAGCCCTCCCCACCGGGGAGGGCTTTTTGCGTAATGAATGATGAGTGATTTAGCGTAGGGGAGGGGCTCTGCCCCTCCCGGCGGTACAATGTTGCGGATATGGGCGCACCAATGCGAAATGGTACGCACCCGTAGGGGCGGACGACCCTGTCCGCCCGAGGGGCAACGGCAAATTTGCCGCAGCGTGTCGTAAAAACGGTCATGCCTCGTGCGGGTCGATGCGACACCCGCAGGCTAGTTTCGAGGCGCAATCGCGCGCAGCGCGGCTCTTAGCGCCGAAGATGGGCATCGACCCCTACAAACGGTGATCGGTGCGTCCGTTTTTTGTGGGTTTGTGCCGCCGGGCGGACAGGGTCGTCCGCCCCTACAGGACGTTGTACGGGGTCGCCGAATATTGTGCGATTTTGTGATTGCATTCTGCGCGGGCGAGGTAGAACTCCGCCTCTACGTTACGACGAAACGCGCTACATCCCCAAAATAGGAACTCTTCCCCTCATCAGTCCACTCCGCGGACAGCTATCCCTACCCTCTTTGCCCCTTCGGGGCATTTCCCCCTGATAGGGGGAATCGACCCCCCGAGGGGAAGCCTTGGGCTATCCTAATTCCTCCAGCACCGCGCGGATGTTGGGGAGCGTCCATGTTGGCTGTACGCCATATTTTTCACGATCCGCCTCGACGCCTTCGCCGGAGAGGACGAACACGGTGTCGATGCCGGCATTTTTGCCGCAGGCGATATCGGTATACACGCGGTCGCCGATGAGGCAGGCGTCTTTTGGGGCGCAGGCGAAGCGCTCCAGCGCGAGGGTCACCATCTCCGGCTGGGGCTTGCCGATGACCTTCGGGCGGCGGTGACAGGCGGTGTCCAGCATGGCGATGACGCTGCCGCAGTCGGGCGCGCAGCCGTAGCTCGTCGGGCAGACGAGGTCGGGGTGCGTGGCGACGTAATCGACCCCGCGCCCGAGCAGAATGCAGCAGTCCTCCAATTTTTGATACGTCAGCTCCGTATCATAGCCCAGCAGCAGAACGTCGATGCCGTCCGTGAGCGTATCCGTCACGCGCAGACCCGCCGCGCGAAGCTGCGATTTTAAGGACCGCGTGCCGCAGACGTAATAGAGCGCGTCCCGGTACGTTTTTTTGAGGTACGCGATGGCCGCGTCCGCCGAGGTGAGAAAATCCTCCGGCTGCGCGGCGATGCCCATGCGCGCGAGCTTTTCGATGTACGCCTCCGTCCCACGCGAGGAATTGTTGGTGAGGAACACATACCACCCGCCGCGCGCGCGCACGCGGCGCAGAAATTCCGCCGCGCCGTCAAACAGGCGGTCGCCGAGGTAGATCGTCCCGTCCATATCGAGTAAAAACAGCTTTTTCTCCGCCAGCGCGCCCATAGAAGCCTCCAACTTGTTTTTGGATAGTATACCGCTCGCGGCGGGAAAACGCAAGGCACGGTTAGACTGCGGATTTTCGCAAATGCTATTGACAAGGCGCGATCCCGGTGGTATGATGACGGCAAATAAAACATACAAAAATGGTGGGTAAAAGAAAACGAGGCGATCGGTATGAAGCAGCAATTCACCATCACGGGCATGACGTGCTCGGCGTGCAGCGCACGGGTCGAGCGCGTGGCGCGCGGTGTGCCGGGCGTGACAAAGGCGGAGGTCAATCTGCTGGCGGGGCGGCTGGACGTAGAGTATGACGGCGCGGATGTTTCGCAGGCGGTCATCGACGCGGTGACGCACGAGGGCTACGGCGCGGAGCTGGCGCAGGCGGGCGCGGCAAAGCGCCGCAGCGCGGCGCAGGAACAGGCAATGAAAAACATGAAGCGGCGGCTGGTCGTGTCGCTCGTGTTTCTGGTGCTTCTGATGTATGTGTCGATGGGGCACATGATCGGGCTGCCGATGCCGCATATCTTCCACGACGGAATGCGCGGCTTTTTCATCATGGCGGCGGCGGAATTTGTATTTTTAGTGCCGATCTTGATCGTGAACCGCGTGTTTTTTACCAGCGGCTTCAAAAAGCTCTTCCACGGCGCGCCGAATATGGACACGCTCGTGGCGCTCGGCTCGACGGCGAGCGTGCTGTACAGCTTCTACGCCATCGCCGTGGGCGAGACGATGGGGCTGTATTTTGAATCGGCGGGCATGATCCTCACGCTCGTCACGCTCGGAAAATTCCTGGAGACGCGCTCCAAGGGCAAGACCGGCGAGGCGATCGAGCGGCTGATGGATCTGTCGCCGAAAACGGCGGTCGTGGAGCGAAACGGCGTGCAGTCACAGATCGCGGTGGAGCAGGTCCGGCTCGGCGACGTGGTGCTCGTGCGCCCCGGCGGGCGCATCCCCGTGGACGGCGTGGTGCTCGAGGGCAGCTCGGCGGTCGATGAGAGCGCGCTGACCGGCGAAAGCATCCCGGTGGAGAAAAATCCGGGCGACCGTGTCGCCGCCGCGACGATCAACAAGACGGGCTTCCTCAAATTCCGCGCCGACAAGATCGGCGAGGATACGACGCTCGCGCAGATCATCCGGCTGGTGGAGCAGGCGGGCGGATCGAAAGCGCCCATCGCGCGGCTTGCCGACCGCATTGCGGGCGTGTTTGTGCCGGTGGTGATGTCGATCGCGCTCGTCGCCGCCGTCGTGTGGCTGATCCTGGGGCAGACGTTTGAATTTGCGCTGACCACGGCGGTGTCGGTGCTCGTGATCTCGTGCCCGTGCGCGCTGGGACTGGCGACGCCCGTTGCCATCATGGTGGGCACGGGGCGCGGCGCGGAGCAGGGCGTGCTGTTTAAGTCCGCCGAAAGTCTGGAGCTGCTGCATCGCGTGAACGCCGTGGTGATGGACAAGACCGGCACGCTCACGCAGGGCAAGCCCGTCGTCACCGACCTTGCGCCGGTGGGCATAGACGAGCAGACGCTTTTGCAGCTTGCCGCCGCGCTGGAGCGCCCGTCGGAGCATCCGCTGGCGGATGCGGTCGTGAGCGAGGCGCAGCGGCGCGGGATGGTCATTTTGCAGGCGGAAAACTTCAACTCCGTGCCCGGCAGAGGCGTGGAGGCGATTGTGGCTGGGCGGCACTGCCTGGCGGGAAACCTCGCCTTTATGCAGGAGCGCGGCATTGAAGCCAGCTCTGCCGAGGATTTTGCGCGGCAGGGCAAAACGCCGCTGTATTTCGCGGCGGACGGGCAGTTCATCGGCACGATCGCCGCGCAGGATGTGGAAAAGCCGACCGCGCGGCAGACGGTTTCCGAGCTGCGGCGGCGCGGACTGGACGTGGTGCTGCTGACGGGCGACAATGAGGTGACGGCGAACGTCATCGCAAAGCGCCTCGGTATCGAGCGCGTCATCTCCGGCGTGCTGCCGGCGGACAAGGAGGCGACCGTCCGCGCGCTTCAGGACGAGGGTAAGCGCGTTGCCATGGTCGGCGACGGCATCAACGACGCCCCCGCGCTCACGCGCGCGGATGTGGGCATCGCCATCGGCGCGGGCACGGACGTTGCCATCGAGTCGGCGGACGTGATCCTCATGCGCTCCGACACGCTGGACGTGGTGCGCGCGATCGACCTGAGCCGCGCGGTGCTGCGCAACATCCGCGAGAATCTGTTCTGGGCATTTTTCTACAACACCCTCGGCATTCCCGTCGCCGCCGGTGCGCTGCACTTTGCGGGCATCACGCTCAGCCCCATGCTGGGCGCGGCGGCGATGAGCCTGAGCTCCGTATGCGTGGTGACGAACGCGCTGCGCCTGCGCCTCTGGAAGCCGAAGCTGCAAAGCGCGCCGGAAGAAGCCTCGGTGGAGGAAGCAAAACAAATCAAATCCGATCAGGAGGTAACGAATATGGAAGCAACAGTTCTTCATGTGGAGGGCATGATGTGCAATCATTGCAAGCAGCGCGTCGAGCAGGCGCTCAAGGCGGTTCCCGGCGTGACGGACGCCGTGGCGGACGTGGACAAAAAGACCGCGACCGTGACCGGCAATGCCGACCGCGCCGCCCTCATCGCGGCAGTGGAAAACGCAGGCTACAAGGCGAAATAAAGACAAAAACTGCCCCTGTTCCAACGGAACAGGGGCAGTTTCCTAATTTTCGGGGATCTGGATCGGCACGCCGTTGACCTCCACGCCCTCGTCGGCGCGGATGAGCAGGTATGCCGTGCCGCCGAGCACGCGCGTCTGCACGAGGTCGGAATACTCGGGATCGACCTGAATGCGCACGCTGGGCGTGGTCAGCTCAAAGCGCCGCGGCGCGACGAGATTGCGCGGCGAGAGCTGCGCGCCGTCACCGAAGCTGCGGTCATATTCCACGCTGAACTGCGCCAGATGCCGCTCCGACACGCCGCAGTCCTGCAAGACCGCGCGCACGTCGTCCTTGCCGATCTCCAGCGGCTCCTCGGCCTTTGACTGCTTGTACACCTCGATGCGCTGGCGCAGGTCGCTCTGCACCGACTGCATCACGTTAAGATCACACTCGTCCTCCAGCGCCGCGCCGAGCAGCGCGCCGAACGCCTCGCGCTGGTGCTCTGCCGGCTGCGGCGGCGCGATGTGAAACAGCGCCTCGATCAGCTCCGGGCGGTTGTCCTTCGCGCTGCGCGTGTAATAAAGCACGTTATACAGATTCGTCCGCCGGTCGTCGAACGCCGGGAAGAGGAAGCCCGCCTCCGGCGCGCTTGCCGCCCAGCCGGTCGTCTGGTTATGAAATTCCTTTTCCTCCGCGCAGTAGCCGAGCACGGACCTGCCGGGCTTTACGGGGCAGATGGCGCACAGGACGTAGGAAAACACCGTCTCCGACGCGTCGTCCAGCCCCAGCCCGTCCGACGTTTTGAACGGCACGTCATAGCGCTCGTGCGCAAGCAGGATGAGATAGTTCGTCTCAAACTGCACCGCGCCCATCACACGGCTGTAAAACTGCGCCAGCACGTCCTCGTCCTGTAATTTTGTGTCGCGCAGCGCCATCAGCAGCCGGTGCTCGTCGCTGTCCGCCACCTGCTGCGTGGTAAACGCGAGATCGAGCCGGTTTTTATCCGGCGCGCCGGACAGGACCTTTTTGAACACGGCAAGGTAATTTTCCTTGTCCTCCTCGCGCATGAGCGCGACGGACTGCCGAAACTGAGAGAGAATTTCGCCGGTGCTGCTGACGTAGCAGCCGCAGACGGCGGTGATATTGGTGCGATCCGGGCGCAGACGCCGCCGCAGCTCGCCGACTTCTTTATCCGTCATGGTCGTGACCTCAAACAAAAAGATTCCGCCGCAGCCGGTGGGCTGCGGCGGATTTTATTGTATCACATTTTTTCGTTCTGTGACAGGTATTTTTTCAGGAATCGCGCCGCGGCGGCGTAGCCCTCAAAGCCCAGCCCCGCGTAGGTCTGCACGCATGCCATGCCCGCATACGATACCTGCCGGAACGCCTCGCGGCTGGACACGTCGGACAGATGCACCTCCACCGCCGGGATGGCGACCGCCTTGAGCGCGTCGAGAATGGCGACGCTCGTGTGCGTGTAGGCGGCGGGGTTGATGACGATGCCGTCAAAGCTTCCGTAGGCGAGCTGAATTTTGTCCACCAGCACGCCCTCGTGGTTCGACTGGAAAATTTCGCACTCGATGCCTTCTTCTTCGCAGGTGCGGCGGATGAAGTCCTCCAGCGCGGCGTAGTCGCGTGTGCCGTAAATGTCCGGCTCGCGCAGACCGAGCAGGTTCAGGTTCGGTCCGTTCAAAAACAGAAATTTCATCGCAAAACCTCCAAAATGGCGCGGACGGTATCGTCCAGCGCGCCGTTATTGTCGATGATGTGGTCCGCGAAGCGCTCATAGCGCGCCTTGCGCGCGGCAAACAGCGCGTCGAGACTCGTCGCTTGCGAAACGGGGCGGCCGTCGATGGGCAGGCGCGCGAGGTCGCGCGTGAGCCAGACGATCGTGCTGTTCTGGTGGAGCGCCGCGTAATTTTCCTCCCGCAGCACCGCGCCGCCGCCCGTGGCGATCACCGCGCCGGAGCGCTTGCCGAGGTCTGCCAGAACGCGGCTTTCCAGCTCGCGGAACGCCGCCTCGCCGTAGAGCCTGAAAAATTCGGGGATGGGCATTCCGGCGGCTTTTTCAATTTCCGCGTCCGCGTCCAAAAACGGACGGTCGAGCTTTTTGGCAAGCAGTGTGCCGATGCTGGATTTGCCGCAGCCGGGCATTCCCACGAGGACGATGTTCTGCATCTGCACCGCCAGTGCGCGGTAAATCTCGCCGATGCGCGTGTCCGCGATGGCGCTGCCCGTAAACAGCTCGCTCGAGCGCTTTGCCTGCGCCACGAGCATCAGAAGCCCGCCCGCGTGCGGAATGCCGAGCGCCTCCGCTTGCAGCAGCAGTGCCGTGCGCGCGGGGTTGTAAACGACGTCCAGCACCGCCTCGCAGCGCGGAAAGCGCGTCAGATCAGCGGGCGACGCACCGTTATTGGGGTACATCCCGAGCGGCGTGGTGTTGACCAAGATTTCCGCGTCGGCGTTTTTTTCGAGGTTTTCGTAGTTATGCTCGCCCGTGCGGGAGACGACGACCACCTCGCGCGCGCCGCGCGTTTTCAGCACATACTGCGCTGTGACGCTCGCCCCGCCGCTGCCGAATACCAGCGCTTTTTTGCCCGCAATATCCACGCCGCATTCGTCCGCGATGCACGAAAAGCCGAACGCGTCGGTGTTATCGGCAAAGAGCGTGCCGTCCGGCTGCCGCACGAGCGTGTTGGCGCTGCCGATGGCTTTGACGGCGTCGGATAAAACTGCACAGTAGGGGAGCACCGCCTTTTTGTACGGGATGGTGACGTTCAGGGCGTCAAATTCGCCGCGCCGCAGAAAATTTTCCAGCTCCTCCGGCTGCTTTTCAAACAGCTCGTAGCTATAATCGCCGAGCTGCGCGTGAATTTGGGGCGAATAGCTGTGCCCCAGCGTTTTGCCGAGCAGACCGCACCGCATTCAGATCACCTCGCTGTAGCTGCCGAGATAGTGGAACTGTTCGCACGCGTCGTCCAGCTCGCCCAAAAGCTGCAAAAGCTGCGGCGAGTAGACCGAAACGTTCAGGTCAAAGTAGAACATGAACTCAAAATCGCGATCGGGGATGGGGCGGCTTTCGAGCTTGTTGAGGTTGATGCCGAGCGCGTTGAGGCGCGCGAGCACCTGATAAAGCGAGCCCGGACGGTGCGCCAGCACCGCCATCAGGCTCGTGCGGTCCGCGCCGGGGAAAATTTCGAGCTTGCGGCTGATGCAGATAAAGCGCGTGTAATTATTCTGCTGGTTTTGCACGCCGCCCTTGAGCGACACGAGAGAATACAGCGCCATGCAGTCGCGCGAGCACAGCGCCGCCGCGTCCTTGCGCCCCGACTCTGCCACGAGCTTTGCCGCCACGGCGGTATTTTCGCAGCGGTGGATGGTCACATTTTTGAGCGTCTGCAAAAAATCGGAGCACTGGTCGATCGCCTGCTGGTGCGAGTAAATTTCGCGGATGCCGGACAGCTCCGCGCCGGGCAGCGCCGCGAGCTGGTGGTCGATTTTTAACCGGCAGCTTCTCACGATGGAGAATTTGTGCCGCATCATGAGGTCATACACGCGGTTGACCGAGCCGGCGGTGCTGTTTTCCAGCGGGATAACGCCGTACTGGCACAGCCCCTGCTCGATGGCGGAGAACACCGCGTCAAACGACGAGACGTAGAACACCGACGGCTGGCGGAAGAGCTTGTCGCAGGCGATCTGCGCATACGCGCCCGCCACGCCCTGACAGGCGACCATCGCCTTTTCGGGGAAGAGCGCGGGGGTATTTGCAAGTGCCTGCTCGATCCTCTGCGGCAGCGGGGACGCCGTGCCGAGCAGGCGGTCCTGATAGCTGCGGCTGAGCTCGAAAATTTGAATGTACAGCCGCCGTGTGTAGTCGGAAAATTCCTCCGGCGCAAGCTGCGACAGCGCGTCGAGCTTTTCACGCTCGCGCAGCGGGTCTAACACCGGCAGATGGTGCTCTTTTTTGTAGGCGGCAATGCCCGCCGCCGTCCGCATCCGCTCGGCAAACAGGCGGACAAGCTCCCGGTCAATGCGGTCGATCTCGCTGCGATAGTCACTCAATTCCATAAAAATACTCCGTTCCGTAAAATTCCAGCATACTGTCCAAAATGGCGATTGCCGCCGCCGCTTCTACGCAGGGGACGGCGCGCGGGACGATGCACGGGTCGTGCCGCCCGTGAATGCTCAGCGCTTCCGGCTGCATGGCGGTGAGATCTACGCTCTGCTGCTGCCTTGCGATGGAGGGCGTGGGCTTGAACGCCGCGCGCAGCCGCAGAGGCATCCCGTTCGTGATGCCGCCGAGAATGCCGCCGCTGTGGTTCGTCTGTGTGGCGACGTGACCGCTCTGCACGCAGAAGGGGTCGTTATTTTCGCTCCCGCGCAGGCGGCTGCTTGCAAAGCCATCGCCAAATTCCAGACCTTTCACGGCGGGAATGCCGAAGAGGATGTGCGCGAGCCTGCTTTCCATGCCGTCGAACATCCCGTCGCCAAGACCCACGGGCAGACCCGTGATGACGCACTCGACCGTGCCGCCGACAGAGTCGCCCTCCGCCTTTGCGGCGCGGATCGCCGCCTGCATTTTTTCACCCGCCGTATCGTCAACGACGGGGAAGGGCTTTTCGGACACCGGCGCGGTAAACGGTACGTCGTCCGCAATATCCGCGATGGACGCGATGCGCGCGAATACGCGCACGCCCATCCGCTCCAGAATTTGCAGACACACCCCGCCCGCGATGCACAGCGGTGCGGTCAGCCGCCCGGAAAAATGCCCGCCGCCGGTCGGGTCCTGAAAGCCGTGGTACTTACACTCGGCGGTGTAGTCCGCGTGACCGGGGCGCGGCAGCGCGCGCAGCGCGGCGTAATCGCCCGGGCGGGTGTTCGTGTTGCGGATGACGGCGGTGAGCGGCGCACCGCAGGTGCGCCTACCGACCAGCCCGCAGAGAAATTCCGGCGCGTCCGGCTCCTTGCGGGTGGTGGAAAACTCGTTCTGCCCCGGCGCGCGCCGCGCAAGAAAGCGCGCAAGCGCTTGCTCGTCAACGGCAAGCCCTGCCGGAAGCCCGTCGAGCGTCATGCCGATGGCGTTTGCGTGCGACTGCCCGAAGATGGAGAGCCGCAGGCTGTGCCCGTAGGTGCTGCTCATGGCGTCGCTCCTTTCATCGTTTCAAGATCGTCCCAGAAGCGGGGGTAGGATTTGGAGGTCGTTTCGCTGCCGCGCACCGTGACCGGCGCGGTACACAGCGCCGCCGCGATGGCGGCGGACATGGCGATGCGGTGGTCGCCGCACGCGTCCGCCGTGCCGCCCGTGAGCGGCGCGCCGCCGAGGATGTCCAGCCCGTCCGGCAGCTCGCGCACGCGCCCGCCGAGAGCGGTGAGCATCTGCGCGACGGAGGACAGCCGGTCGGATTCCTTCAGCCGCAGCCGCGCGGCGTTTACAATGTGCGTTTCGCCGTCTGCTGCGGCGGCGACCACGCTTAAGATCGGGATGAGGTCGGGGATCTGTCCGGCGTCAATGGTAATGGCGCGCAGCGGCTGACGGCGGACCGTTACCGCATCCCGCGCCGTCCACTGAACGTCTGCGCCAAGCTCCCGCAGGAGCGTCAGCACCGCGCTGTCCGGCTGCGCGGAATCGCGCCGCAGACCCGACACCGTCACGCCGCGCGCCGACAGCGCACCCGCGCACAGGAAAAACGCGGCGGAGGACCAGTCGCCCTCAACTGGGAGCACCTCCGGTAGCCGCGCCGTCTGCCCGCCGGAGATGTCCCAGCCGCCGGGGGTGCGTGAAAGCCGCACGCCGCCTGTCTCCAGCGCCTGCTCCGTCATGCGCACATACGCCGCCGACTGGAGCGCCGTGGTCAGCCGTAAGGTGCTGTGTTCGCTCAAAAACGGCAGCGCCAGCAGCAGACCCGTGATGTATTGCGAGGAAATATTGCCGGGGAGCGTAAACTCGCCGCCCGTGAGCTGCCCGCTGCAATAGAGCTTCGCGCCCTCGGCGCGCAGCGTCATGCCGTGCTGCGTGAGCTGTTCATCCAGCGGGGCGAGCGGGCGCTCCGCCAGCCGTCCCTCGCGCAGGAATACGGCGTTCGCGCCGAGCAGCCCGCACACGGGCAGCAAAAACCGCAGCGTCGAGCCGCTTTCGCGGCACGGAAGCTCGCAAAGCCCCTTCGGTGCGCGCGCGATGGGCGCGACGCGCAGCCCCTCCGGCGTTTGCCGGATGTCTGCCCCCAGCGCCGTCAGGCAGTGTACGGTGGCGAGAATATCGTCCGAAAGGCCGTCCAGCCTCAGCTCCGCCGGCGCAGTGCCGAGCGCGGCGCAGATGAGCAGGCGGTGCGCCTGCGATTTGGACGCCGGGATGCGCACGCTGCCGGAAAGCGCCCCCGGCTGGACTGTGCGCGTCATTTCGCGCCTCCCGCCGCGAGCCACGCGGGCACGTCCGAAAGCGCCGCCGGTTCAATGCGGCAGTGCCCCAGACGGTCGGGCACGATCAGGTGGATGGAGCTTCCCTCGATCTTTTTATCGGCGCACAGCGCGCCATAGAGCATATCGGCGGAAAATTCCGTCTCGGTCGGCAGACCGTACTGCCGCAGCAGCGCCAGCAGTGCCTCCAGCACGTCCGCGCCGCAGAGCCCGCGCGCGCACGCCGCGCGCGACGCCATCGCCATGCCGATGGCAACGGCGCTGCCGTGTGACACCGCAAAGCGGCTGCACGCCTCTACCGCGTGCCCGAACGTGTGCCCAAAGTTCAGAAGCTGCCGCCGTCCGCGGTCAAATTCGTCCTCGCTCACAACATCGCGCTTCATGCGCACGCACGTCGTCACGACGTGCTCGAGCTGCTCGCGCGCGGGCGTTTCGGAAAGCTGGCGCAGGAACTCGGCATTGTCGATCATGCCGTATTTGATGACCTCGGCGCAGCCGTCGCGGAACGTATCATCCGGGAGCGTTGCGAGCGTATCGAGGTCGCACAGGACGATGGACGGCTGGTGGAAGCAGCCGGCGAGATTTTTGCCCGCAGGCAGATCGACCGCCGTCTTGCCGCCGACCGACGAATCGACCGCCGCGAGGAGCGTGGTGGGCACCTGCACATAGCGGATGCCGCGCAGATACGTCGCCGCCGCAAAGCCGCCGAGGTCGCCCGTCACGCCGCCGCCCAGCGCTACGAGCACATCCGTGCGCGTCAGGCGCTTTTCGGCAAGAAAATTCACAAGCTCGGCGTAGGTCGAAAGATTTTTCGACGCCTCGCCGTGCGGAAATACAAAGGGAACGACGCGGTAGCCCGCGCCCTCTAACTGCGTGCAAAGCTCCGCGCCGTAGAGCGAAAAGACTGTGTCGTCCGAGACGACCGCTGCCGTTTCGCCGCCGCACACCGCGCGCACGCGCTCACCCGCCGACGAAAGAAGCCCCTGCCCGATCTCAACGGTGTAGGGGATGCGCGTTTTGACCTCGACCTGTGTCATCCGTCGATCTCCTCCTTCCGGCGTTTGCCGTCCTCCAAAAGCTGCGTCAGGCGCGCACAGTCGCCCGCCGCGATCGCGTCGCGGTACTCTGCCAGATGCCCGATCAGCCAGTCGAGCTCCCGCATCAAACAGTCGCCGTTTTCCAGAAACAGCTCCGCCCACATCGGGGCGTTCAGCCACGCAACGCGCGTGAGGTCCTTGTAGCTCCCGGCGGAAAAGCCCTTGTGCGTCTCCGCCGTGGGGCTTTTTACATACGCGTTCGACACGACGTGCGCAAGCTGTGAGGTAAAGGCGATCATCTCGTCGTGCCGTTCCGCCGTGGTGACGGAAAAACGCCCGAAGCCCGCCGGGGCGAGCAGCTCCTTCGCGCGCTCCAGCAGCGCAATATCGTCAAAGCGCGGCGGCACGAGCACCATCGGCGCGCGGTGATAGAGATTCGCGCGCGCGTTCACAAAGCCGCCCAGATGGCTGCCCGCCATGGGGTGACCGCCGATGTAGGTAAAGTGATATTCCTCCGCCAGCGGCATGAGCGCGCCGCAGACCACGCGCTTTGTGCCGCAGCAGTCGATGACGAGCGGGTGCTGCCCGATGTGCGGCGCGAGCGCCCGCACCGCCTCGATCGCCGCCAGCGGCGTGATGCACACGAGCACAATATCGCACTGCGAAACGCTTTCGGCGTCGAGCTTACCGTCCACCGCGCCGTAAATTTCGGCAAAGGAGAAGATGGACGCGTCGCGGTCATCCGCCAGCACACGCCAGCCCGCGTCGTGATATGCCTTGGCGAATGAACCGCCGATCAGCCCCAGACCGATGATGCCCGCCGTCATGCCTGCACCGCCTGCCGCACCGCGGCGACCTTCCGGCTCAGGTGCAAAAACTGCTCCGGCGTGAGCGACTGCGCGCCGTCACACAGCGCGTGGATGGGATCGTTGTGGACCTCGATCATCAGCCCGTCCGCACCGCACGCCGCGCCCGCCAGCGCCATGGGCTCGACCAGCCGGGCAATGCCCGTGGCGTGGCTCGGATCGACGATGACCGGCAGGTGCGACAGCTCGTGCAGCATCGGCACGGCGGAAAGATCCAGCGTGTTGCGCGTGAGCGTTTCATACGTGCGGATGCCGCGCTCGCAGAGAATGACCTGCTCGTTGCCGCTTGCCATGATGTACTCCGCGCTCATTAAAAGCTCCGTCATCGTGTTCGCCAGCCCGCGCTTGAGCAGGATGGGCTTGCGGAGCTTGCCGAGTTCCTGAAGTAAGTCAAAATTCTGCATATTGCGCGCGCCGACCTGGATGATGTCTACATCCTCAAAAAGATCGAGCGCGCTCACGCTCATGATCTCCGTCACGATGGGAAGCCCGGTCTCTTTGCGCGCCAGCTTCAAAAGCTCCAGACCGTTTGCCTTCAAGCCCTGGAAGGCATAGGGCGAGGTGCGGGGCTTGAACGCGCCGCCGCGCAAAATTTTCGCGCCCGCCTTTTTGACCTCCGTCGCCACCGCCACGATCTGCTCTTCGGACTCGACCGAGCACGGACCCGCGATGAGGCAGAAATTGCCGCCGCCGAGCTTGGCATCGCCCACGGTGATGACGGTATCGTCGGGGTGGAATTTGCGGTTGCAGCACTTAAAGGGATCGGTCACGCGCTTGACCGACTCCACGATGTCCAGACTGCTGACAAGGTCAATATCCAGACTGCGCGTATCGCCGATCAGACCGAGGATGGTATGATACTCGCCGACGGAGACGTGCACGCCGAGATTTTGCGCGCGAAACCATTCGATGAGCTGATTTTTCCGTTCTTCCGAGGTGGTGGGTTTGAGAATGACGACCATGGTAAAAGCCTCCTAGCATACAAAAAACGGCACAGACCGTAATCTGTGCCGCAAAAAACGAAACCTGATTTTGTGCATCACAAATTACCCTTACTATGCGTTCATAGTAAAGTAAAAATAGTAGGATGCAGCAAAAATGGACTGGTTCATTATAAAATCTCCCGAATACTTGATTCTGCGTGTATTCTAACGCGGGGGGCGGGAAATGTCAATAACAAAGTGATGCGTAAAAGAAAAAGATTCTCGCACATCCGCTTGTTTTTTTGTGCGGTTTGTGGTATTTGTAAGAAAACGCGGAAAGGAGTCTTTGTATGAAGGTATTGTTGCTCAACGGCAGCCCGCATGAGTTTGGCTGCACCTATACGGCGCTGCGCGAGGTGGCGGGGGCGCTGGAAAAGGGCGGCGTGGAGACGGAAATTTTCTGGATCGGCAACAAGCCGCAGGGCGGCTGCATCGCCTGCGGCGCGTGCGGCAAAACGGGCAAGTGCGCCTTTGACGGGGGCGTCAATGACTTTGCGCAGCACGCACAGACGGCGGACGGGTTCGTGTTCGGCTCGCCGGTACACTACGCGGCGGCGTCCGGCAATCTCACGGGCTTCCTCGACCGGCTGGTTTACTCCGCCCCGCAGGGGACGTTCCGGCTCAAGCCCGCGGCGGTGGTCGTGAGCGCGCGGCGCGGCGGCACAACGGCGGCGTATGAGCAGCTTCTCAAATACCCCGGCATTTCCGAAATGCCCATCATCTCCTCGCGCTACTGGAATATGGTCCATGGCGCGACGCCCGACGACGTGCGGCAGGACGAAGAGGGGCTGGCGTGTATGCGCGTTCTGGGCGCGAATATGGCGTATTTCCTGCGCTGCCGTGAGGCAGCGGAGCGGGCGGGCATTGAGATGCCTGCGGAAGAGCCGCGCGTCTGGACAAATTTTATCAGATAAAGGAACAGGACTATGAAACTCATGATCGCCTCCGACATCCACGGCTCGGCATATTACTGCGCGCGGATGCTGGAACAATTTGAAAAGGAACACGCCGAAGCGCTCATCCTGCTCGGCGACGTGCTCTATCACGGCCCGCGCAACGATCTGCCGCGCGACTACGCGCCCAAGCAGGTCATCGCGCAGCTCAATCCCCTGGCGGACAAAATTCTCGCCGTGCGCGGCAACTGCGACTGCGAGGTCGATCAGATGGTGCTGCGCTTCCCGGTGCTGGCGGACTACGGCGTGCTGTTTTTGAATGGCAAAACGGTCTATCTCACGCACGGGCATATCATCAATAAAGAAAAGCCCATCCCGTTCATGCAGGGCGGCATTCTGCTGCACGGGCACACGCACGTCCCCGCCTGCGAGGACTGCGGCGGGTTCTGGTATCTGAACCCCGGCTCGGTCTCCATCCCGAAAAACGGCTCGGCGCACAGCTACATGACGTGGGAGGACGGCACATTCTGCTGGAAGGACGTTGCAACGGGCGAGGTCTGGCAGACACAAAAATTCTGAAGATTTCTAAAAGTTCCCGCCGGAGTGACGCACCCGGCGAGAACTATGTTATACTGGAAAAAAAGAATTAGGGGGCGAGGATATGAAACGCATGATGACGCTGATCTGCGCGCTGGCGCTGCTTGCCGCGCTGCTGACCGGCTGTGCCGCGAGGCTGCCGGAGGAGGACGCGGCGCAGCCGCCGCAGAATGCGGAGCGGACGGCGGCGGAAGAAGTGGTTCAGCCGACGGTCGAAGAGGTTGACGAACCTGCGGAAGAAACGCGCTCGGCGCAGGAGCTTCTGGATGTGTATCTCGGGCGGGACAACGCCCCGGCGCAGGCAGCCGAAGAGCTGCTGGCGCAGCCCGAAGAGGCGGCGGCGCTGGCGATGCAGGAGCTGCTCCGGCTTCCGGAGGGGTCACTGTACGACGCGGCGAGCGGCGACACGGAGGCGGGCAAGCTCTATCGACTCTTTGCCCGCGCGCTCGCTGGCGACACGGTCCGCTGGAACGCGGACGAGAGCGAATACCTAAACGGCAATCTGAGCGAAAGCAGCAGCGTGACCGATCTGCTGACGAGCTATTTCTTCTTTGTCTCGGCGCATTACCGCGAGGACGGCATGGCGTGGTTAGATAAAAATATGCCCGTCTCCGCGAGCGCGCTGCGCGCCGCGTGGGAGGCAGACCCGTCTCTGCGGCTTTCCATGACGCCGTGCAGCCCCATCCCGAACGGCGGCGTGCTGGAAAACGCCAAGCGCGTCTTTGCCGCCGCGCTGCGGCACGATACGCAGGCACTGACGGAGTACGGTTATCTGGGGCTGCTGCCCGCGTGGCAGGTCGATACGAGCGGCGACTGGACGCTTTCGCAGGACGAGAGCGGCGTGGTGACGCTGCAATTGGCAGACTGCGCGCTGCGCTATACGCCCGGCGCGGCGGAAAAACAGTCGCGCTTTGCCGGGTACGGCATGGTCGAGTATCTGCCGCAGACGGGCGACACGGAGCGGATGCAGGCGGTCGGCTACGGTGCGGAGGCGGTCGATCTGGCGGACTATTCACAGCCGCTGCGCGACGGCGAGGTGGTGCTTGCGGGCGGCGTGCAGCTCGGCATGGACTATGAAACGGTGCTGGCGGTGCTCGGCGATGGCGCGCAGGTGCTTTCCAGCGGCGCTCTGGAGGCGGACGGCGTGGAGTACAGCTTTTATCAGGGCGACGGGCTCGTGCCGCGCCTGTTCAGCATCAGCTACCGGCTGGCGGAGGACACCTGGCTCGGCAAAACGGCGCAGCTCGCCGCGCCGCGTGATATTCACCTCGGCGACACGATGCAGAGCGTGTTCGACAAAATTCCCGGCGATACCGCGCTGCGGCAGTGGGAGTTCCAGGATGTGTACGGTCCGAACGACGACGGCAGCGCCGCGAACCTGCAATTTGTGGCATACAGCTTCTACAGCCTCAACCTGACGACCTCCGGCGGGCAGACCCTGTCCATCGCCTTCGCCCGCGCGGATAATTCGGTCAAATGGATCGACCTCATGGCGGACTAGGCAGTTCAAAAACAAAAAACCGCCCGACCGATGATTCGGTCGGGCGGTCAGTTTATTCATCTACGGATTCAAATTCGGCGTCCATGGCGTCGTCGCTTGCCTCGGGGTTTTGCGGGGCGTCGGGGCGGTAGGGGGCGTCGGCGACGTGGAGGTCGGTGAGGAGGGCTTCCAGCGCGTCGGCGCTCTGCATCATGGCGGCTGTGTCGCGTGCTTTGACGGCGCGGCGCACGGCCTTCACCGCCTCTGCCACGCGCGCCTTCTCCTCGCGCGAGGCGCTGCGGCTCAGCCCGCCCGCGCGGTAGAGAAGCTGCTCGCAGCGGTCGCGCACGGTGGCTTCCTCGCGGAGCTTCGCGTCCTCGGCGGCGTACTGCTGCGCGTCGCGCACGGCGCGGTCGATCTCCGCCTGCGACATATTGGACGTGGCGGTGATGGTGATCTCCTGCGCCTTGCCCGTGGCAAGGTCCTTTGCCGAGACGTTCACGATGCCGTTTGCGTCGATCGAGAACGTGACCTCAATCTGCGGTACGCCCCGCATGGCGCGGCGGATGCCCGTGAGCTGGAAGCGCCCAAGCTCCTTGTTCTGGCGCGCCATCGGGCGCTCGCCCTGCAAAACGTGCACGTCCACGGAGCTCTGGAAGTTGGACGCGGTGGTGAAAATTTGACTTTTGCGGATGGGCAGCGTCGTGTTGCGCTCGATGATGCGCGTACACACGCCGCCGAGCGTCTCGATGCCGAGCGACAGCGGCGTCACGTCCAGAAGGAGCAAGCCCTTGACGCTCCCCGACAGCACGCCGCCCTGCAAGCACGCGCCCATGGCGACGCATTCGTCGGGGTTGATGCCCTTAAAGGGAAGCGACCCGGTGATGGTCTGCACCATGTCCTGCACCGCCGGGATGCGGCTGGAGCCGCCCACCATCAGCACCTTGCGGATCTGCGACACGCTCACGCCGGAGTCGTTGATCGCCTGATTGACCGGCTCGCGCGTCGCCTGCACGAGGTGGTAGGTGAGGTCATTGAATTTTGCCCGCGTGAGCGGGATGTCCATATGCAGCGGACCGTCGCGCCCAACGGTGATATACGGCAGCTCCACGGTGGTGGCGGTCATGGACGACAGCTCGATCTTCGCCTTCTCCGCCGCCTCGCGGATGCGCTGGAGCGCCGCGGGGTCGCGCGAGAGGTCGATGTGGTGCTGCTTTTTGAACTCTGCGAGCAGGTACTGCACCACGCACTCGTCAAAATCGTCACCGCCGAGGTGGTTATTGCCCGCCGTCGCCAGCACTTCAATCACGCCCGACGAAATATCCAGAATGGACACGTCGAACGTGCCGCCGCCGAGGTCATAGACCATGATCTTCTGCTCGGCTTCCTTATCTGCACCGTAAGCAAGGGCGGCGGCGGTCGGCTCGTTGATGATGCGCTGGACGTTCAAGCCCGCGATCTTGCCGGCGTCCTTCGTCGCCTGCCGCTGCGCATCGGTAAAATAGGCGGGGACGGTGATGACTGCCTCCGTGACCGGCTCGCCGAGGTAGCTCTCGGCGTCCTTTTTGAGCTTTTGCAGGATCATTGCCGAAATTTCCTGCGGGGTATATTTGTGCCCGTCGATGCTCACGCGGTAGCCCGTTCCCATCTGGCGCTTGATAGAGGTGATGGTGCGGTCATGGTTCGTGACCGCCTGCCGCTTGGCAAGGCTGCCGACCATGCGCTCGCCCGTTTTGGAGAACGCTACGACCGACGGCGTGGTGCGCCCGCCCTCGGCGTTGGGGATGATGACCGGCTCGCCGCCCTCCATCACCGCGACGCACGAGTTCGTCGTGCCGAGGTCGATGCCGATGATCCTGGACATATCCGTCCCTCCTTCCTTGAAAAGTTAGCTGTTGATGCTGCCGAAGCCGCGTGTATTCTGCTGCGGCGTGGTCGTGCCGGACTGCTGCCCGGACGAGCCGGCGTAATAGTCGCTGTAATAATTGCTGTAGGGATCGTAGGTATCACGGTCATAGTCGTAGCCCGACGTGAGACGGTAGCCGCAGCCGCCGAAGAGCGTCAGGATGAGCTGTATGACGAGATAGATCGTCAAAATTCGCCACAAAAGCCCGCCGCGGCGGCGCGTGCGGTGGTACGTCCACTGGTAGGGGTTCTGCCCATTGGAATTTTGCCCGTTCTGGCGCTGTTCCTCCGCGCCGTCGTCAAAGCCGCCGAAATGCACCCAGTACTGCGTGCCGCCTGCGTCGCGGAAGAAGCTGAACGGGTCGTAGGACTGCTGATCGGGGCGCTGCTGATAGGTCGTCTGGTACGTCTGCCACGTCTGCTGCTGCGCCTGCTGGCGGCGGTACGCGTCGGGGTTCTTGATGAGATCATACGCCTCGTTGATCTCGTTCATGCGGCGCGCCGCCTCGGCGTCGCCGGGGTGCAGGTCGGGGTGATACTGCTTGGCAAGACGGCGGTATGCCTGCTTGATCTGCTCCGCGTCCGCGTCGTGCGAAACACCGAGGATCTGATATGGATCGCCGCTCATGCCTGTCACCCTTTCTTATGATGATAGTGCTTATTATACAAACTTTGCGGCAAAAATTGTGAATCATTTTAAAACAATAGAGTAAAACGTGTGCGGAAAGACAATTTCCGCACACGTTTTTCTTGCTTTTTGGGGAATTTACTGTTTCAGTTCCTTCAAAACGCCGGTGAGGTACTGCCACGTCCGGGCGACGGACGAAATGCTCATACGCTCGCGCGGGGTGTGGATGTCCTTGAGGTCAGGACCGAACGACACCGCGTCCAGCCCCGGGAGCTTGCCGGACAGCAGCCCGCACTCGAGACCTGCGTGGATGGCTTCCACCTTCGGCTCATAGCCGTACTGCGCGGCAAAGACCTTGACCATCACGTCGCGCAGCGGCGACTCGCGGCGGTACTCCCACGCGGGGTAGCTGCTGGTGTTCGTCGCCGTGCCGTCCAGACCCTCGCACAGCAGGCGGATGCGCGTGAGCAGCATCTGCTTCTGCGTGGCGACGGAGCTGCGCACGCTGAACGTGCCGGTGATGCGGCCGTTTTCCACGCGGAAAATGCCGAGATTGTCCGACGTCTGCACAAGACCCGGGATGTCCATGCTCATCGCGGCGACACCGTTCGGCGCAAGGCAGAGGAACGCGCACACGCGGCGCGTGGAGTGCTCGGTCAGGGCGCTTGCGGCTTTTCCCTCCGGCGTGAGCGTCAGGGTGATGTTGGGGTCGGCGACGGCGTATTCCGCGCGCAGGATGCTTTGCATTTCGGAAAGCGCCGCCTGCGCCTTTTCAAAATCAGCTTCCGCCAGCGCGAGCACCGCCTCGGCGTGCGAGGGGATGGCATTCGCCTTCATGCCGCTCACGGCGGACACGACGCGCATCGGTACGCGGTCAAACAGCTCCTGCAAAACGCGCCCCAGCAGCACGACGGCGCTGGCGCGCCCCTTGTCGATCTCCGCGCCGGAGTGCCCGCCGACAAGACCCGAGATCACGAGGCGATAGGCGTTTAATTCGCACGGCTCGACGTCCAGATCGATGTCCACCAGCGAGTCCGCGCCGCCTGCGCAGCTCACGGTGAGGATGCCCTCCTCCTCGGAGTCGATATTGAGAAGGCGTCTGCCCTCCAGCAAATTGCCGTCCAGCGCGATCGCGCCCTCCATGCCGGTCTCCTCGTCGATGGTGAACACGGCTTCGAGCGCCGGGTGCTCCAGCTCGCTGCTGTCCAGCACCGCCAGCGCCATCGCAACGGCGATGCCGTCGTCGCCGCCGAGCGTTGTGCCCTCGGCGGACACCCAGTCGCCGTCCACGCGGAGCTGAAGCGGCTCTTTTTCCATGTCCAGTGGGCAGCCGGGCACTTTTTCGGCGACCATATCCAGATGCCCCTGGATGATGACCGTGGGCGCGGCTTCATAGCCGGGCGTGGCGGGCTTATAGATGATGACGTTGCCGACCTCGTCCTGATGGACGCGCAGCCCGCGCTCTTTTGCGAAGCGGACGCAGAAATCGCTGATGGCGGCGGTGTTGCCCGAGCCGTGCGGGATCTTGCACAGCTCCTCAAACCACGAAAATACGGACGCGGGCTGCAAATGACCCAAAACAGACATCGAAATGTTCCTCCTCATTACGAATTACGAAAGTTTTTCAAAATCCTCCGCGCCGTGCTTGCACAGCGGGCAGATGAAATCTTCGGGCAGCTCCTCGCCCTCGTAGACGTAGCCGCAGATCTTGCACACCCAGCCGGTCTTTTTTTCGAGCGCGGCGGGCTTGGGCTTGACGTTTTCAAAGTAGTACGCATACGTCATGGACGGCGCATCGGACAGCACGCGCGCTTCGGTGACGTCGGCGATGAACAGCGTGTGCGTGCCGAGGTCGATCGTCTGCGTGACCTTGCCGCTGAGGAAGGCGTTGGTGGAATCGGGCAGGTAGTAGATGCCGTTTTGCGCCCGCGCCAGTGCTGGAACGCCCGCGAACTTATCAGTATCGCGCCCGGACTGGAAGCCGTAGTGCTTGAAGATGGCAAACGGCGCGTTTTCGGACAGAATGGACACATTGAATACGCCTGTTTTGAGCACCATGTCGTGCGTCAGGTTCTGCTTGTTGACGGCGATGGAGATGCGCTTGGGCGAGTCCGTGAGCTGCGTGACGGTGTTGATGATGCAGCCGTTATCGCGGTTTGCCTCCCGCGCGGTGAGCACGAACAGACCGTAGGAGAGCTTGAACATCGCGTTCGGCTCAACGACCGCGGGTGCGCTCGGCGCAGGCTCTTCGACCGATGCGTGCGCGGGGATGAGCGTGGCGCAAAGCGCGTCCGCGATGGCGGTGAGCTGCTCGACCTGCTCGTCTTTGACGCTGGAGCGGATGGTGCAGCCTTCGTCCAGAATGGTGCAGTTTTTGAGCTTCTGGAACTCCGCGCGCATGAGACCGCCCGCCGTGGGCGCCCACGAGCCGTTTTCCACCAGCGCGATGGTGCGGTTTTGCAGATTGTGCGCGACGATGTCGTGTACGAGCGTCTCCATATTCACGAACATCCCGGCGTTGTACGTCGTGGAGAGGAACACGAGATGGCTCGCGCGGAAGCATTCGGAGACGATATAGCTCGGGTGCGTGACAGACACGTCATAGAGCTTTACATTGTGCGCGCCGCGGCTTGCAAGCATCGAGGCGAGGATGTTCGCCGCGTTCTCCGTCCCGCCGTACACCGACGCGTAGGCGATCACGACCGCCTGCTCCTCCGGCTGATACGTCGCCCAGTGGACGTATTTGTCCACGAACCACGCAATGTCGCGCCGCCAGACAGGTCCGTGCAGCGGGCAGATGGTCTCGATCTCGATCGTCGCCGCCTTTTTGAGCAGCGCCTGCACCTGCGTGCCGTATTTGCCGACGATATTCGTGTAATACCGCCGCGCCTCGGCGAGCTTTTCGGTGCGGAACTCGACCTCGTCGGCAAACAGATTGCCGTTCAGCGCCCCAAACGTGCCGAACGCGTCGGCGGAGAAGAGCGTTTTGGTCGTCACGTCATAGCTGACCATGACCTCCGGCCAGTGCACCATCGGCGCCATGACGAACGCAAACGTGTGCCTGCCAGTGCACAGCGTGTCCATTTCCTTGACGACGACGGCGCGCGCGTCCACGTCGAACGTAAAATAGTTGCGGATCATCGCAACGGTCTTGGCGTTGCAGACGACCTTTGCCTCCGGGTAGCGGCGCACGACTTCTTCCAGCGTGGCGGCGTGGTCGGGCTCCATGTGGTCCACGATGATATAGTCCAGCGCCCGCCCGTCCAGCACAAATTCCAGATTCTCGAAGAACTGGCGGCTGACGGACAGGTCCACCGTGTCGAGCAGGACGGTTTTTTCGTCCAGAAGGACGTAGGCGTTGTAGCTCACGCCCTCGGGGATGGGGTAGACGTTTTCAAACAGAGCCAGCCGCCGGTCGCTGGCACCGACCCAGTACAGATCATCCTGAATTTTTTTGACGCAGTGCATACGATTCCTCCTGAAAATAAAATAGGAATGATTCTTGTTTTTATCTTAGCATAAAGCTATTAGGAATGCAAGCGTTTTCCGCACAAATCAGCGGTTACTTAGGGACCGCCTAAAATATAGCGGCCCTCGGACGTGCCGCAGCGGATGTAGATGGTGGTGTCAGCCAGCGCTGTGCCGCAGACGATCGTGCCGTCCTGCCGGATGGTGAGCGGGCAGCTTCCGGGGCTGGTATTCTGCACGGTGAACTGCGCAGCGCTCTGGCGCACGCCGCCCAGATATACGGCGATGGTCTGCCCGGCTTCGATCGGACCGAAGCGGTAGCCCGGCTCGATGGTAAAGCCGCGGTAGTAGATGCACAGCCCGGGAATATCGGCGGGAGTGATATACTCATCGCTCGCGCCGTCAAACGCCCAGGCGGGGATGCTGCTCTGCGCGAGCGTGACCGTGTCGTCAAAGAACGGGTGATCGGCAAACGCCGAGCAGGATGCGCGCCACGCGTCGTCCTGATAGAGGACCTCGGCGTCATAGCGGTACGAGGCGGCGGTAAAATAGCACGCCTGCTCCGCCTTCTGGTCGAGCATTGCCAGCGGCAGGTGCATCCGATACGCTCCGCGGTCGAGCACGATGGTGTGGATGGCGCGATCCTGCATATTGAGCTTGCGGGCGCGGCCGGCGATGCACCTGGCGGAGCTCACCTGCCAGCAGCTGGTGTCATTCGGCCGCCACTGCCCGGCGATGACGCTTTCATAGTCGAACGTGACGTATTCGCTGCCGATCTGATAGAAGTTGATGATGTGCCCGCCGGAGGCGCGGTTCGTGTTGGTGTCATACTCACCCCAGAGGACGTAGCCGGTGTCGGTGTAGTCGTCCTCAAGAATATAGCGCGTGAGATTGGACACCGCACCGCAGCTCGGGCAGCTCGTGGCGAGCGCCCCGGCAGCGGATTTGTTGACCGCCCAGTCGTAGCCGCCGTTATTAAAGTGAATGTCGTCCTTCCAGACGGGCGCTTTGCCGTAGCCGGTCTCCACAAGGTACTGGATCATATCCGGCACGGTGTAGATGGCGTCTTTTAACTGGTCGAGCGTATAGCCGCGCATGGCGCGGATCTGCGCCTGCGAATACTGCGGCTGGCCGAGTATGGCGGGGAGGTCCAGCTCATCGAGGTAGCTCGCGTAGCCGGGTGCGGCGACGGAGGTGTCGCGCGCTTCTGCCTCACAGGCAAGTGTTCGGAGCGACTGCGCAAGCTCGTCCGGCAGGGCTTTGCCGAAGATGTTTTCATAGAGCGTTTTGCCGTTTTTGCACGCCGCCCGCAGCGCGCAGGCGGAGACGAGCGCCGCGTCGCCGCGCAGGAACGTGCTGTCTGCGCGATACTGCCCGTGCGTGACGCCGAGCCGGTCGGTCAGCGCCCATGCCGCGTCCCACGAAAAATCCGTGCCGGACGTGTAGCCCATCGCACGCAGGACGAATGTGAGGTACTGCGCCGCCGTCACGGCGCTGTCAGAGCCGAACCGGCCGCCGCCTACGCCGTTCGTCAGACCCGCGTCATACGCGTAGCCGACGGTCTGCACCGCCCAGTCCGGCACGTCGGAAAACGGCAGCTCGCGTTCCTTTGCCAGCTCTTCGCCGCCCACGCCCAGCAGCCGCACGAGCATCGTCACCGCCTCAGCGCGCGTGGCGGCGCGGTCGAGGGCAAAGTTCGGCGTGCCGTCGGCGTTTTTGCCCGCGCCCTTCATCAGCCCCAGGGAATACAGCGTCCGCGCGGCGGTGCGCTGCGCATTGTCCGCCGCCAGCGCACACGGCGCAAGGCAGGCGAGCAGCGCCAGCGCGAGCAGCATGGATACGATCCTGCGTTTCATAAAATGATCCTCCCTGTTCTTTCTCTATCAGATTCAGTATAGCGCGCGGCGGGGCGCAATGCAAGGCGCGGTTGCTTTTTTCGGCGGCAGCGGTATAATAGTACAAGATTTTTCGGGAGGATACGCCATGAAAAAGGTTTTGAAAGTTGCTTTGTGCGTTCTGCTGGCGCTGGTCGTGCTGGCGGGCGGGTATTTTGCCTATGTGATGATCAGCTATCACCGCATCGGCGACCAGGAGCTTACCGTCCGCTCCGATACGGACGAAAAAATTGCCGCGGAGACGGACTATACGCTCGTCTCGTGGAACATCGGCTTCGGCGCGTATGAGCCGGACTACGGGTTCTTTATGGATAAGGGTACGCAGTCCTGGGCGTGGAGCGAGGAGCGCCTGCGCGCGAACATCGCCGGGATCGCCGACACCTTAAAGGAATACGACGCCGATCTGCTGCTGCTCGAAGAGGTGGACACGAACTCCACCCGGACGTATCATGTGAACGAGCTGGAGCTGCTGCAAAACGCGCTCACGCAGTATCCCACGTCTGCGTTCGCACAGAATTATGATTCCCCGTTTCTGTTCTATCCCATCACGCAGCCGCACGGGCGGTCGCGCTCCGGCATCTGGACGGCGTCGAAATTTGCCGCCACGAGCGCGAGCCGCGTGAGCCTGCCGGTGGAAACGGGGCTGACGAAGCTCCTGGACCTCGACCGCTGCTACAGCGTCACGCGTCTGCCGGTGGAAAACGGCAAGGAGCTGTGCCTGTACACCTTCCACCTCTCCGCCTACACCTCCGACGGCAAGATCGCCACCGAGCAGCTCGAGCTTTTGCTTAACGATATGCAGGCGGAGTATGAAAAGGGCAACTACGCCATCGCGGGCGGCGATTTTAACAAGGACCTGCCGGAGGGCGGCAGCGAGCAGTATTTCGGCGTGTCCACCGAGGGGCACAACTGGGCGCAGCCCATTAAGCGCGAGCTGTTTGAAAACCGTCCGCTGACGCTCTGCGCGCCCATCGACGAGGAGGACCCCGTCGCGTCCTGCCGCTATGCCGACGGTCCAATCCACGACGGGCAGCTCCGCGTGATCGTGGACGGCTTCATCGTCTCGGACAACGTTTCGGTCGCGGAGGCGCGCGTGCTGGACGACGGCTTTGCCCACTCCGACCACAATCCCGTGCGGCTTTCGTTCCGACTTTTGGCGAAATGATTGACTTTTTCGCGTTTTTTGTTACAATACAAAAGATTGCGCGATGATTTTCACAGCCTGCGGCGCGTCTGCGTATGCTGTCATGTGTGCCGCGCGGCAGTCTGATCGAACGGGAACGAGGGTCTGTATATGAAACAGGTTTTACAGCAGTTTTGCTTTGACGGCGAGCCGGTCGCGTGCGAGCTGTTCGGCAACGGACATATCAACCGCACCTACCGCGTCGTCTGCGAAAACGGGAACGAATACATTCTCCAGCGCGTCAGCCAGGTGGCGTTTCACCACCCGGAGCAGCTCATCGAAAATATCGACGCCGTCACGGCGCATATCGCGGGCAAGCCGGAGCTGCACCAGCAGACGCTGCATCTGATCGAAACGAAGGATGGCAAAAAGTTCTACATCGCGCCGGACGGCGAGTTCTGGCGCGCCTACAGCTACATCTCCGGCGGCATCTGCCTGGAAGCGCCGCGCACGCCGCAGGATTTTTACGAGGCGGCGGTCGCATTCGGCGCGTTCCAGCTCGCGCTGGCGGATTTTCCGCCGCAGCGCCTGCATGAGACCATTCCGCACTTTCACGACACCGCCGACCGCTTCCGTCAGCTCCGCGAATCGGTGGCGGCAGACGCGGCGGGACGAGTGAAGGACGTACAGCCGGAGCTGGACTTTTTATTTGCGCGCGAGGAGGAGTTGTGTACGCTCTGCCGGATGCAGGCGGCGGGGGAGCTGCCGCTGCGCGTGACGCACAACGACACCAAGCTCAATAACGTCCTTTTTGACCCCGAAAGCGGCAAAGCCATCTGCGTGCTCGACCTCGACACCGTCATGCCGGGGCTCTCGGCGTGCGATTTTGGCGACGCCATCCGCTTCGGCGCGTCTACGGCGGCGGAGGATGAGCGGGAGCTTGACCGCGTGACCATCGACCTCGATATGTACAGGGCGTTCCTGCGCGGCTATCTCGACGCGTGCGGCAGCGCGCTGACCGCGAAGGAGATCGAGGTCCTGCCGCTCAGCGCCAAGGTCATCACGGGCGAGATCGGGCTGCGCTTTTTAAAGGATCACATCGACGGCGATATTTACTTCGGCATCCACCGCCCGGGGCAGAATCTCGACCGCGCGCACACACAGCTGAGGCTCGTCTCCGAAATGGAGAAAAAATGGGACGAAATGCAGAATATTCTGCACGAGGTCACTGGAAAGTAACATAAAAATTGCCCGCCGGATGCTCCGGCGGGCAATTTTTGTTTATTTCAGTTCTTCTTCGGGCGGGAGCGTGCGTGTTGCGTGCTCGCAGATGGCGTGATACGTCTGCTGGCTGATGTCGTGCTCCATTTTGCACGCGTCTGCCTCTGCCGTGTGCTCGTCCACGCCCAGCGCGATGAGGAATTTTGTGAGCGTTTTGTGCCGGTCGAGCATCTGCGCGGCGATCGCCATGCCGGTGTTCGTGAGCGTGATGAGCCCGTCACGGTCCATGGTGATATAGCCGCTCTCGCGCAGGCGCTTGGTGGTGTAGGTGACGCTGGGCTTCGTGACGCCCAGATATTCGGCAATGTCAATGGAGCGGATGTAGCCGTGCTTTTTTTGCATCATCAGCATCGTTTCCAGATAATCCTCCGCCGCGCGCAGTACTTTCATGTGGGTGTGCTCCATTCTAAAATAAGCTATCTACACGATAGCACAAATCTTTTTGGATTGCAAGAGCCGAAGTCTGTGAAAAACGCCTGAAAAATTAGTCTTGACAAATGCAGTTAAGGCTGTTAAACTATGGGCTGGTTAGAGAAAACTAACTTTTATTTTACCACCGCTGTTAGAGCGCCTTTACCGCTCCCGCGGCAGGCACTGCGAAAGGAGCTGCAATACATGATGCCGCTTATGCTTGCACCGCTCGGTGAAGAATGTCTGATCCACAAGGTCGGCGGAAGCGCCGAGGTCAAAAAGCATCTGGAGGACCTCGGTTTTACTGCCGGCAGCACCGTGACGCTGGTATCTTCCCTCGGTGGGAACGTGATCGTCAAGGTCAAGGAATCCCGCATCGCCATCAGCGAAGAGATGGCTAGAAAAATAATGATTTGATTTTTTCAAAAACGAGTTTTTGAAAAAATCTCAAACGAAACCCGCTGCGCTGGGCTTTCGTTTGAACAGGCTTTTACTCTGCTGCGCGCATAAATTTTGCGCAGAGCGCAAAATTTCCACTACGGCGCTTCGCGCTGCATAAGTTCGACTGAGCCAAGAGCGCTGCGCAAGGCTTGCGCTCTTGGAGTCTCACTTAACTTGCAGAGCGTAGAGTATTTTTGCCGACGTACACGCCGCCGGCAAAAATGATCCGAATCGCTTTTCGCCGTGCGCGGCGAAAACTCTGCGAGGCTTTTACCAAAATAATAAAAGACCTATGAAAGGAGAGAGAAGAACTATGAAAACACTCAAAGACGCCAAGATCGGCTCTACCGTCAAGGTCGTCCGCCTGCATGGCGAAGGTCCTGTCAAGCGCCGCATCATGGACATGGGCATCACCCGCGGCACGGAGGTTTACGTCCGCAAGGTCGCGCCCCTCGGCGATCCGATGGAGGTCACAGTTCGCGGCTACGAGCTGAGCCTTCGCAAAGCTGACACCGAAATGATCGAAGTCGAGTAATCAAAAATTTTAATCTCTTGTTAGAAACCTCTAATTTCAGTTAGAGTGCATGAACGAGAAGGAGCAGAACATGGAAAAGCAGATCAAAATTGCCCTTGCGGGCAACCCGAACAGCGGTAAAACGACGCTGTTCAACGCTCTGACCGGTTCGAACCAGTTCGTCGGCAACTGGCCGGGCGTTACCGTGGAAAAGAAGGAAGGCAAGCTCAAGAAACATGACGACGTCGTCATCATGGACCTGCCGGGCATCTATTCCCTGTCCCCGTACACGCTGGAAGAGGTCGTCTCCCGGAACTACCTGATCCAGGATCGCCCCGACGCCATCCTGAACATCATCGACGGCACGAACCTCGAGCGGAACCTGTACCTGACCACCCAGCTCACAGAGCTCGGCATCCCGGTCGTCATCGCCATCAACATGATGGATGTCGTGAAGAAGAACGGCGACCAGATCAATGTGGGAGAGCTGTCGCGTCAGCTCGGCTGCGCGGTCGTGGAAATTTCCGCCCTGAAGGGTACGGGCGTTATGGAAGCCGCCGAGACCGCCATCAAGGCAGCCAAGGGTGCAAAGACCGTTCCGCAGCATACGTTCTCCGGCCCGGTCGAGCACGCCATCGCGCACATCGAAGAGGCTGTTCTGCACGATCAGCCCGCCGAGCAGCAGCGCTGGTTCGCCATCAAGATCTTTGAGCGCGACGACAAGGTCCTCGAGCAGCTCAAGATCCCCGCAGAGACCATGCACCACATCGAGCAGGACATCAAGGCTGCCGAGCAGGAGCTGGACGATGACGCGGAATCCATCATCACCAACGAGCGCTATGTGTACATCGCCGAGGTCATCAAGAGCTGCTATAAGAAAAAGAACGTCGGCAAGCTCTCCGCGTCCGATAAGATCGACCGCGTGGTCACCAACCGCTGGCTGGGTCTGCCGATCTTCGCGGCCGTGATGTTCCTGGTCTACTGGATCGCCATGGTCGGCGTCGGCGCACCGGCTACCGACTGGGCAAACGACGGTCTGTTCGGCGACGGCTGGCATCTGTTCGGCATCGGCTCGGCTGCGTACTCCGAAGCGGCTGACGCCTACAGCGAAGCATCCACCATTGTTGACGGCTACGACGCATACGTCGAAGAAAACGGCGAACCCACCGACGGCACCTTCACCTACGAGGTCGAGGACGAAGAGACCCTCGCCATCTCCGAAGAGACCGCGACGGTCGCCGATTACAATGACGCGCTTGCGACGCTCGAGGAAATGGGCGACGAGCCCGACCCCGCCGACTACGGCGTGTGGGTCCCCGGCGTGCCCGTTCTCGTCGGCAGCGCTCTGGAAGCGGCAAACGCCGCGGACTGGCTCCAGGGTCTGATCCTGGACGGCATTGTCGCCGGTGTCGGCGCGGTGCTCGGCTTTGTGCCGCAGATGCTCGTCCTGTTCCTCATGCTCGCGTTCCTCGAAGCGTGCGGCTACATGGCGCGTATCGCGTTCGTGCTCGACCGTATCTTCCGTAAGTTCGGTCTGTCCGGCAAGTCCTTCATCCCGATGCTCATCGGCACGGGCTGCGGCATCCCGGGCGTTATGGCTTCGCGTACCATCGAAAATGAACGCGACCGCCGTATGACCATTATGACCACCACGTTCATCCCCTGCGGCGCGAAAGTCCCGTTCATCGCCATGATCGCGGGCGCGCTCTTCGGCGGCAGCGCGTGGGTGTCCACCTCCGCATACTTCATCGGCATGGCTGCCATCATCATCTCCGGCATCATGCTGAAAAAGACCAGGATGTTCTCCGGCGAGCCCGCTCCGTTCGTCATGGAGCTGCCGGCTTACCACTGGCCGACGCTCGGCAACGTCCTGCGCAGTATGTGGGAGCGCGGCTGGTCCTTCATCAAGAAGGCTGGCACGATCATTTTGCTCTCCACCATCTTTGTCTGGTTCACCACCTACTTCGGTTGGGCTGAGGACGGCTTCCGTATGCTCTCCGAGGAAGAGATCAACTACTCCATCCTCGCCAAGATCGGCGGCGCGATCGCCTGGATCTTTGCGCCGCTCGGCTGGGGCAACTGGCAGGCTGTCGTTGCGTCCATCACGGGTCTGGTCGCCAAGGAAAACATCGTCGGCACGCTCGGCATCCTCTATGGCGGCGGCGACGGCACGGTCTATCAGAACCTTGCCAGTGCCTTCAACGGCATCACCGGCTACTCCTTCCTGGTCTTTAACCTCCTCTGCGCGCCCTGCTTCGCTGCTATCGGCGCGATCAAGCGTGAGATGAACAGCCAGAAGTGGACCTGGTTCGCCATCGGTTATCAGTGCGGCTTTGCCTATGCCGTCGCCCTCATGGTCAACCAGTTCGGCGCGCTGTTCACCGGCAACGCCAATGTCCTCGGCGTGATCGTTGCGGTCATCCTGTTCGCCTGCATCGTGTATATGCTCTGCAAGCCGTACAAGGAAGCAAGCAAGCTCACGACAAAGGTCAAGGTCTGATACAGACATACAATTCTTTTTCACATATTGCTTTTTCGCAAAGGGGTGTTATTTATGCTCGGTTGGATCGAGTCAAACTTGGGAACTCTCATCATTTCAATAGTTCTTCTCGCGATCATTACCTCCATTGTAATCCACCTCATCCGACAGAAAAAACAGGGCAAGCACACCTGTGGCGGCAACTGTTCTGCCTGCTCCATGAACTGCGGCTGCCACCGCGAAAAGTTGTGATATGACCAAACACGTTGCGGGGGATACCGTTCGGTATCCCCCGCAATGTGTTTTCAAATGAAAACCGCTTCGCTGGGTTTTCATTTGAGAAGGATTGCAGCCTGCTGCGCGCATAATTTTTGCGCAGGCGCAAAAATTCCACACTCCGCAGTCTGAGTTGTATTTTTGCCGACGTACACGCCGCCGGCAAAAATGATTTGAATCGCTTTCGCCGCTGCGGCGGCGAAACTCTGCGAGGCTAATAGCCGAAAGAATTGGATTTTAGCACTCGCGGCTGGTGAGTGCTAAGATTAACAGTTGGTTCACAAAAAAGACACACAACATCCGATTTTCGGGCTTATGATGCAGACATAAGAAATGAGGAACGGAAAGCAAGATGGTCATGATGTTCCACACGAAAAGCGCCCGCCGGGGCGCATGAAAACTTCTTAAATTCATAGACTATAGCTGATTTGGAGGCATTATTATGTTTGAACTTGTACGCAGAAACAATAATCATCCCGTGAATACCTATAACCCCTTCCGCGATATGGAGGACTTGGAGCGCAGCTTCTTCGGTTCGCCGATGGACTTCTTCTCCAGCCGCGAGCTGGCGGAGTTCAAGACTGACGTCACCGACGAAGGCGACCATTACCTGCTGGAGGCAGACCTGCCGGGCTTTGATAAGAAGGACATCCACATGGACATCAAGGGCAACACCCTCACCATCCGTGCGGAGCGTCACTCCAAGATCGAGGACAAGGACAAGAAGGACAAGGTCGTGCGCGTGGAGCGCTCCTACGGCTCGTACAGCCGCCAGTTCGATATGACCGGCATCGACACCGCCGGTGTCAAGGCAAAGTACGAGAGCGGCGTTCTGAAGCTGACCCTGCCGAAGAAGGTCAAGGTCGAGCCGGAAACCAAGAAGCTCGAAATTGAATAACGGGTACGCTGCCGGGGCGCTGCAAAAAGCAGCGCCCCGGTTTTTTTATTGTAAATTCCGCGCATCTGTGGTAAGCTGGCAGCAGAGATCAGGAAGGGGCGATGTGCCTTGAGACGGACGAAATTTTTTGGCTGGCTGCTGGCGCTGGCGATCGTGGTGCTTGCCGCGGGGTCGGTCTGTGCGGCGGAGGTCACGCTGCCGCTGCGGCTGGACGCGAATACCTCGCAGAACGGCGCGGGCTGGCGCTGGGACGCCGCCTCGCGGACGCTGACGCTGCAAAATATACAGCTTTTCGTGAGCGCCGGGACGGACGGCAGCGCGCGGACGGTACACATCGCGTGCGACGCGACAATCGTGCTCTCCGGCAAAAACACCATCCGCGCCGGGGACGTTTCGGCGGACGGCGCGCAGAGCTGGGCGCTGGTCGTGGACGGCGCGTGCACTATCACCGGCGACGGTGATCTGACGCTCGCCTCCAGTCGGGCGACCGGCGAGGGCGGGCAGTCCGTCGCGCTGCTCGCCGCCGGGGCGCTCGACTTTGCCGGGACGGGCAGCATTCGCGCCTTTTCCGGCGCGGCGGCGTATTCCTGCGCCGTGTCGGGGCTTTCGGACGTGACATTCACATCCGGCTGCGTGAGCATGAACGGCGGGGATTTTGCGTGCATCGCGGCGAATGACAGCACGATCACGCTCCCCGCGCGCGCACAGGTCATTGGTGCGTCCGAGACCACCCCGCAGGCGGCGCGCCGGAACGGGCGGAGCACATTCTTTGCTTCCGGCGAGATCGCCGCGCAGGTGCAGGTCGCTGCGCCCGGTGCGGCGAGCAGCGCGGGACTGTTTTTTGAGGACGTCGGCGCGGACGACTGGTTCTGCGGCGATGTGGGCTACGTTTTGCAGACCGGGCTCATGTCCGGCACGGCGCGCACGCAGTTTTCGCCCAGCCGCACCACGACGCGCGGCATGATCGTGACGATCCTGTACCGTCTGGCGGGCGCGCCCGCCGTAAATACCGCCGCACCCTATACGGACGTCGCCCCGGACAGCTACTGCGCGGACGCGGCGGCGTGGGCGGCGCAGACGGGCGTTGCCGCGGGCATCGGCGGCGGACGCTTTGCCCCGCAACGGGGCATCACGCGCGCGGAGCTGGCGGCGATGCTCTGCCGCTTCGCCAAATGGCAGGGCGGCGTGGCAAATTCCGTGGCAAAAATCGCGGATGAGACCGCCTTTACCGACGCGGCGCAGATCCCCGAATATGCCCGCGAAGCAGCCGCCTGGGCAGCGGAAAACGGACTCATCCGCGGCAGCGCGGGGCAGTTCCTGCCGAGCCAAAACGCCACCCGCGCCCAGACTGCCGCAATTTTACATCGCCTCAGTGCGCTCAAAACAGACAAATAAATCAAAAATCCCTGAGAAATTCGAAGAATTTCTCAGGGACATTTACTTCTTCACTATTCACTATTACTTATTACTTTCCAAAATCGGCTGTGCCGAAATTAGTGAAGAGTGAATAGTGAAGAAGTAATAAGTAAAATCGGCGACCTTCTGACGAAGATCGCCGATTTTGGCAGGGGATGAGGGATTCGAACCCCCGCAAACGGAGTCAGAGTCCGGTGTGCTACCGTTACACAAATCCCCTAAAAAAGAACCGCGCCGAAACGCAAGTATTATTATACTGATTTCGGGATAATTGTCAAGTTTAATTTCGCACTTTCTGCAAAAATTATTACGACAGCGATGCTCTGACGCACCGCAGACAAAATCGTCCTGCGGCGCTGCATTTTTACATGACCCGCGCCGCATATCCGCCGCGCGGGGCGGCAGACAGTTTTTGCAAAGGAAACGCAAGCGGATTTTACTAGTGCGAGCGCCGGTTCTTTTTCCGCCGTGCAGACATATTAACAGGGCGGCAATTTGGCGGCAAGGAGGAGCAGGCGATGAAACATCCAAATAAAACGCTGCGGCGCGTGCTGCTGGCGGCGGTGCTGGCGGTCAGCTTCTGCGTGCAGGCGCTCGCGCTGCCGGCGTATCTCATCCCGGGCGGCAACGCCGTGGGCGTGCGGCTCAACGCGCCGGGGCTGGTCATTACCGGGCTGGAGGACGGCGCGGCAGCGCAGGCAGCGGGGCTGCGTTGCGGCGATCTCATTACAAAATGCGCGGGCAGCCCCGTGCGCTCGGCGCAGGCGCTCTCGCAGCGGCTGCAAAGCGGCGAGGCGGTCGTTTTGCAGGTGCAGCGCGGCGGTCAGGCGGCGGAATTTCTGGTGCAGCCCGCGCGCAGCGGCACGCGCTGGTGTCTGGGCGCGCAGGTGCGCGACCATATCTCCGGCATCGGAACGGTCACGTTTTATGACCCCGCGGACGGCACGTTTGGTGCGCTGGGGCACGGCGTGAGCGGCTTTACGGACGCGCGGCTGCTGCAGATCGCGTCCGGCAGCCTCATCGGCGCGAGCGTGGCGGACGTGCGCCGGGGCGCGGCAGGCGCGCCGGGCGAGCTGCATGGGACATTCGACCCCGGCAAGACGCTCGGCAGCGTGACGGCGAATACGCGCTGCGGGCTGTTCGGCACGGCGGCGGAGCTGCCGCAGCGCACGGCGCTGCCGGTGGCGGCGCAGGAGCAGGTGCATACCGGCGCGGCGACGATTTTGGCGAACGTGCAGGGCGAGGCGGTGGAGGAGTTCAGCATCCGCATCGAAAAGCTCTACCCCGGCGCGCAGAACGGGCGCGACCTGCTGCTGCGCATCGACGATGAAACGCTGCTGGAGCAGACGGGCGGCATCGTGCAGGGCATGAGCGGCAGCCCGATCTTACAGGACGGGCGCATCGTCGGCGCAGTGACGCACGTCCTGGTCAGCGACCCCGAGCGCGGCTATGGCATTCTGATCGAGAATATGCTGAATGCGGCGGCATAAAAAGATGGGGAGCACCCGGTGGGACGCTCCTCATCTTTTTGTTGACAGCATAGCAGAATTTGCATATAATTATAATAGAAAACAGCTATAAGGAGGGCGCTGCCATGAATATTCGCGCGTCGGCTGCCATTCGGCAGAATTATAATGAGATCGCCCAGCTCTGCCGCAGTACGCAGGAGCCGGTCTACCTGACCAAAAACGGCGAGGGTGATCTGGTGGTCATGGACATTGAGAGCTTTACGCGCCGCGAAAAAATGCTCCAGCTCCGGGAGAACCTGCTCGCGGTAGAAGAGGACCGCGCCATGGGGCGCACCGGCTGCGATGTGGATGCACTGGATGTGTATCTGGGCGGCGTGCTGGGCGAGGGCTGACGGATGCGGTATAAAGTCATCATCTCCGAGCGGGCAAAGGAGGCGCTGGGGCTGCATCTGCGCTTTCTTGCGCAGGTGAGCCGCCCTGCGGCGGTGGAGCTCAAAAAGCGCCTGCTGGCGCAGCTTCGGTCGTTACAGGAAATGCCGCAGCGCTATCCGTTTTTTGTGAGCGATCACATCCCGGCGAATAAATACCACAAGCTGTATGTGGAAAACTGGTATCTCGTCCTGTATCAGATCCGCGACGATACAGTCTACGTTGACTGGATCACAGACTGCCGCCAGGACTACGGCTGGCTGCTCCAGACCTGAGCTGCGTTTGTGTCCGATCGGTTGACTTTTGCCGCAAAAAACGGTACTATACCACTGGAAACAAAGGGGGGCGGGGAAATGGTTTATTATGTGAATGACTCGCGCGACCCCTTTTACAATCAGGCGTTTGAGGAATACCTGTTCCGCAATGCACCGCAGGACGATGTGCTGCTGCTCTGGCGCAGCCGCCCGGCGGTGGTGTGCGGGAGCTATCAGAACCCCTTCGCTGAGGCACACCTGCCCACGGCGCGTGCGCGGGGCGTGGCGGTCGTCCGCCGGGAGACGGGCGGCGGCGCGGTGTATCACGACCTCGGAAACGTCAACTACACCCGCATCTGCCGCTGTGAGGATGGACACGCCGATTATGAGCGCTTTATCCTGCCCGTGGTGGACGCGCTGCGGCGCATGGGCATAGACGCCCGCATGAACCGCACCTGCGACATCGCCATCGGCGACGAAAAAATTTCCGGCAGCGCGCAGAAAATCGCAAACGGGCGCGTGCTGCACCACGGGACGCTGCTGTACTCAGCCGATCTCACGGCGCTGCGCGCACTTGCAAACGGCGCGCGCAGCCATTACAGCACAAAGGGCATCGCGTCCGTGCCGCAGCCGGTCACGAATATCTCCGCGCACTGGAACGCGGGGCTGCCGGTGGAGGCGTTCGAGCAGATGCTGCTGCGGGAACTCGCGGGCGGGGACGCGCAGCGTGCGGACTTGCCCGCCGAGGCGCTGGACGAGATCGCGCGGCTGGCGCGCGAAAAATACGCGAGCTGGCAGTGGACGTACGGCAAAACGCCCGCGTTTACATTTGAAAATAACGCCGCCTTTGCGGGCAGCCCCGTCACGGTGCGCTACGAGGCAAAGCACGGCGTGATCTTACAGATCGCGTGCGAGGGCGCGCCGCCCGCGCTGAAGGTACTGGAAGAAAAACTCACCGGCTGCCCGCTCGACCCCGATGTGCTCACGCCGCTGTGCCGCGCCGCGGGGGACGAGGGCTTCTGGAAGCTGCTGTTTTAGGAGGAAATACGATGAAAAACGAACTGAAAATGCCGAAGCTGCGCCCGGAGATGGAACGCGGCGTGCTGTGCGCGTGGCTCAAGGAGCCGGGCGAGGCGTATCACAAGGGCGAAGCGATCTTTGAGATCGAGACCGAAAAGGTCGTCAATCAGGTCGAGGCGGAGCAGGACGGCGTGATGGGTCGCCAGCTCGTGGAAGAGGGCGATGAGGTCGCCGTCGGCGCGCCGATCGCCGAGGTGGAGGACTGATGGCTGCATATCAGAAAAAGCCGGACTGGCTCAGGGTGCAGTATAACCGCGAGGCGGTGGAAGAGGTCGCAAGGCTCATGAAGGACCTCAAGCTCAACACCGTCTGTAAGGAGGCAAACTGCCCCAATCTCGGCGAATGCTACAAAAAGCACACCGCCACGTTCATGGTCATGGGCAGCGCCTGCACGCGCAACTGCCGCTTCTGCAACGTTTCGTGCGCAAAGCCGCAGCCGCTCGACCCGGACGAGCCGAGGCATCTTGCCGAGGTCGCGAAAAAGCTCGCCCTGCGGCACGTCGTGGTGACGCAGGTCACGCGTGACGATCTGCCCGACGGCGGCGCGGCGCACATGGCGGCGGTCGTGCGCGCGGTGCACGAGACCTGCCCCGGCACGACGGTGGAGGTACTCATCTCTGACCTCAAGGGGAGCGAGGACGCGCTGCGCGTCGTTTTGGACGCCAAGCCCGAGGTGCTCAATCACAATGTGGAGATGGTATCGCGGCTGTATCATGATGTGCGCCCGCAGGCGCGCTATGAGCGCTCGCTCAAGGTCCTCTCCGACAGCAAAAAATTCGCGCCCAATATCCTGACCAAGACCGGCTTTATGCTGGGGCTCGGCGAGACGGACGACGAGGTGTACACGCTGATGGACGATATTCGCGCCACCGGCTGCGATATTCTCACCATTTCGCAGTATCTCCAGCCCTCGCCGCAGCACTGGGCGCTCCAGCGCTATGTAACGCCGGAGGAATTTGCGCGCTTTAAGGACATCGCGATGGAAAAGGGCTTTAAATTTGTCGCCAGCAGCCCGCTGGTGCGAAGCTCCTATCGCGCGGCGGAGGCGTTTGAGGCGGCGGAAGGACGCGTATGATCTACATCGAAACAGGCTCGGACAACGTCTATCATAATTTCGGTCTGGAGCTGTATTTTGCGGCGGAGAAAAAGCTCGATGAGCCGGTGCTGCTCTTCTGGCGCACCACGCCCACGCTCATGGTGGGTAAATACCAGAATACGCTCGAGGAGATCAACCAGTCCTACGCCGAGCAGCACGGCATCCAGGTGGTGCGGCGGCTGTCCGGCGGCGGGACGATCTATACCGACCCCGGCGGCTGGCAGTTTACATTCATTGACTACAACGAGGACGCGCAGATCACGTTCACGCAGTACATCGCCCCGGTGGTGGATGCGCTGCGGGCGCTGGGCGTTCCGGCGGAATTTAACGGGCGGAACGATCTGGTGATCGGCGGGCGGAAATTTTCCGGCAACGCGCAGTATAAGCAGGGCGGCACGACGGTGCACCACGGCTCACTGCTGTTTTCGACCGACATCGCGCAGATGGTCGCGTCCACCACGGTCGATCCGTACAAAATTCTGTCGAAGAGTATCAGATCCGTGCGCGACCGCGTGACGAATATCTCCGAGCACCTGCCGCAGCCGATGGATACCGACGCCTTCAAGCGCCACATGGTGCGCTATCTCATGCGCGGCAGCGAGAAAACCTACACGCCCACGGAGCAGGACCTCGCGCGCATCCGGCAGCTTGCCAGTGAGCGCTTTGACAACTGGCAGTGCAAATACGGCGCGAATCCAAAATTTGAGATCGTCAAAACGGGGCGCTTCGCGGGCGGCAAGATGGAGTTCCGGCTCACGGTCAAAAAGGGCGTCATTCAGGACGCGGCGGTGAGCGGCGACTATTTCGCCGCTGAGCGGGCGGACAGGCTTGCCCAGTGCGTGATCGGCTGCGCGTATGAAAGGACCGCCGTGCTCGCCGCGCTGCAAAATGCCAACATGGACGGCGCGGTCTACGGCGTGAGCGCCGCGGAAATTGCTATGCTTATTACAGAGTAACAAAAAAGCGGCGTCGTTCGGACGTCGCTTTTTGCACAGGGAGGATATTATGACGCTTTTGGAGACGATCCGGGCATTTACGCCCGGCTGCGAGCAGGAGGAAGCCGACCGGCGGCTGATGCTGGAGTATATGGAGCTGTTTCCGCAGCTTCTCACGCGCGAAAATGAGACGGCGCACTTTACCGCCTCGTGCTGGATCACCACGCCCGACCAGTCGCGCGTGCTGATGGCATATCACAATGTGTTTGGCACATGGACATGGCTCGGCGGGCACGCGGACGGCGAAAGCGACCTGCTTGCGGTCGCGCTGCGCGAGGCGCGGGAGGAATCGGGGCTGCGCGAGGTAAGGGCGGTGTGCGAAGAGCCGCTGTCGCTGGAGATTCTGGCGGTGCAACCGCACGAAAAGCGCGGAAAATTTGTCCCCGCGCATCTGCATCTGAACTTAACGTATCTGCTCGAAGCCGACCCCGCGCAGGCGCTGCACAGCAAGCCGGATGAAAATTCCGGCGTGCGGTGGTTTTCTCCATGGGAGGCTCTGAGCGCGACGAACGAGGCGTGTATGCGCCCCATTTACCGCAAGCTCATCGACCGCGTGGCTCTCTGCTACTGAATCCTATTTGTGATATTTGCTGCCCGCCTGAATTGCCTCGGCGCGGTAGAGCTGCTCGAGCGCCATGACGCGCGCGAGATGGTGCGGGAACGTCATCGGCGACATCGAAAGGCGGAGGTCCGCCTGCTTTTTGAAGCCCTCATCCAGCCCGAACGACGAGCCGATCACAAAGCAGGCGCTGCTTTTGCCGCCCTTTTTCACGCGCGCGAGCGTCCCGGCGAGCGCCTCGGACGAGAGGGGCTTGCCCTCAATGGCGAATGCGCACACCCAGCTCCCTTTGGGAATTTTGCGCCGGATGGCGTCCGCCTCGCGTGCGAGCGCCTGCGTGATCTGCGCTTGCGACGGCGCGTCGGGCAGCTTTTCCTCCGGCAGCTCCAAAAGCGTAAAATCGGCGTAGGCGCGCAGGCGCTTCTGATACTCCGCCGCGGCGTCCAGATAAAATTTTTCCTTGAGCCTGCCCACACAGAGGAGCGTGAGTGAAAACATGGCGTCGCCTCCGATCGTTTCTGCACCCAGTTTACCGCAGGCGCTTGGGAAAAACAAGGCGCGGTTTGGGAAATATCGGCGATTTTTTGCCGAAATTTTTGATTCTGGCAGGCAAAGACAGTTGATTTTGCAGCGCGGGTGCGGTATCATACGGAGTATAAGCGCAGGTGCGCCCGCACTCTGCGGAGCAGAATACTTTGATTTGAAATGATGAGATCGAAGGAGTAATTGGAATGATCATTACGCAAAAAAAGCCCATTGAAGAGCTGATGGGGCTGGTCGGCGATGCCAAGACCGTCGCCATCATCGGCTGCGGAAGCTGCGCCACGGCGTGCCACACCGGCGGTCAGCCCGAGATCGACGCGCTGACGAAAACGCTGGAGGCGGCGGGGAAAAAGGTCGTCGCCACCACCATCGCGGACTACTGCTGCATGAACCTCGGCGTCAAGGGCAAGATGAAGCCGCTGGTCGCGGCGAAGCCCGACTGCGTGATCTGCATGAGCTGCGGTGACGGCGTGCAGTGCGTCGCCAAAAACGCGCCCGGCATCCCCACCTATCCCGCCAACAACACCATGTTCCTCGGCGAAGCCGCGCGCTTCGGCGTGTGGGAGGAAGCGTGCCACTTCTGCGGCGACTGCGTCCTCGGTCAGACCGGCGGCATCTGCCCCATCACCCAGTGCGCCAAGAGCCTGGTGAACGGTCCGTGCGGCGGTCAGAAAAACGGCAAATGCGAGGTCGATTGCAACAACGACTGCGCGTGGATCAAGATCTACAAGCGCCTGCAGGAGATCGGTCAGCCCGAAAAGCTGGGCAAGACCCGCGAGGATAAGGGCTATCAGAACTTTACCTATCCCAAAACCATCAGCCTGAAGGGGGATAAAAAATGAGCATCCTGAAAGAAGCACTTGAGTCCGGCAAGTTCGGCGTCACCGCCGAGATGGCGCCCCCGAAGGGCTATGATTTTTCCGAGCAGATGGAAGCGGCGGAGCTTCTGAACGGCAAGGTCCACGGCGTGAACGTGACCGATATGCAGTCCGCCAGCCTCAAAGCCTCCAGCCTGGGTCTTTGCATCAAGCTGAAGCAGGCGGGCATTGAGCCCATCCTCCAGATGACCGGCCGTGACCGCAACCGTATGGCGATCATGGGCGATATTCTCTCCGCCGCCGCGTTCGGTATCGACACGATGCTCGCGCTGACCGGCGACCATCCCGTCGTGGGCGACTGCGGCGAAAGTAAGCCCGTCTATGACCTTGACTCCGTCGGCATTCTGAAAATGCTCACCAAGATGGAAGAGACGAACTGCGACTGCGGCGGCAACGAGATCGCCGGCGGCGCGCCGAAGTTCTACAAGGGCGCGTCCGTGACCCCGGTGTACGATCCCATCGAGCTGCAGATCAACAAGCTGCGCCAGAAGGTCGAAAACGGCGCGATGTACATCCAGACCCAGGGCATTTTTGACCTGGACGTCTTTAAGCGCTTCCTCGAAAAGGTCGATGCCGCGGGCATCAAGACCCACATCATGGCGGGCATCATTCCGCTCAAGGCGGCGGGCATGGCGCGCTACATGAACGAGAACGTCCCCGGCATCGCTGTGCCGCAGGA
>CAKUED010000021.1 GCA_934646005.1 uncultured Oscillospiraceae bacterium | reverse complement strand
GTTTTTTCACACCTAACTATCTCACTTCTTGCGCCTTTTGTCATCTTTTTTCGCTTTCTACTATTGATTCGCATCCTTGGGAGAGCTGTCAGCGAAGCTGACTGAGGGATTGCGCAGCAAGCACTCACAAATTTGTACGCACCTTCGGCAGCCTCGTAGAATCCATGAAATTTGCGTAGGGGCGGGATTCTACCCCGCCCGCGCAAGGTGCACCATCAAAATTGCACGAACCATCGGCGACCACGCACAACGTCCTGTAGGGGCGGACGCCTCTGTCCGCCCGATGGGCAATGACAAATTTGTCGCGGCGTTTCGTAAAAAACGGACGTGCATTGTGCGGGGAGAGCGCGGCATCGACCCCAACAAACATTTTACGGATTCGCCGGGGTGCATTCGTTTTTGATGGTACGCACCGCCGGGCGGACAGGGTCGTCCGCCCCTACGGGTGCATACCGTTCTGCATTGGCGCACACAAATTTGCCACGTTATACCGCGCGGGAGGGGCAAGCCCCTCCCCTACGTTACGACGGACTGTGAAACAGCACAGAAACAAATACCCCGGCAGGATGGTATCCTGCCGGGGCACATTTTCAGATCACATGATATTCTTTCAGCAGCTTCTCAAGATCGGTATGCTCGATCTTCTCCAACGCTTTTTTGAGCACGACCTTTTCGGCGAGGTTCAGCTTCATGTCGGTGATGGGCTTGCCGTCGCGCAGCTTCACGGTCGCGTTCAGCAGGTCGCGCACGTCGTATACGCTGCCCCAGACCTCCGGCACGCCGCGGTCGATGTTCAGCAGCGTGTACACCGACTCCATGCCGGTACGCATGGAATATTCGGTGGTGAAGATGGTGTCGCGCGGGGTCTCGGCGAACTGACCGAGGAATGCGAAGTTCACAGAGCCGTCAGGCACGACCTTCGGGCGGTCGCCGTAGGCGCGCGGCATGAAGAACGCGTCGATATACGGCATCATGACCGGCACGGTGTTGGCGCTGTTCGCCGCCAGCTCTTCGATCTGATCCTCCGGCACGCCGATGTGATACAGCCACTCCATGCAAATCTCCTTGCCGGTGCACGCGCGCATCGGTTTCTTCACATAATCGCCCGGCTTGTCGGTGAACAGCGAATACACCCACACCAGGCAGTGATCCTTCGGCTGCGTGCGGAACTGCGGCTGACGGTTGATGGTCCAGCTCATGAGCCACGAGGAATCCTTTACCGTCACGATACCGCCGGTCACGACCTTGCCGGTAAACGGATCGCGCTTGCAGATGTTCTTGATATACGGGATGATCTTCTGGTCAAGCGTCTCTACGGTCGCGCTCATCCAGTTCGTCTGCTCGGGGTCGTGGCAGAACTTGTCGGGATGACCGAACGAGGCGTCCTGCGCGGCGATCTTGCGCCACATATCCCAGCCGCCGCCGGGCTTCAGCTCGGTGTTAAACGCGGCGGGCGTATTCTGGCTGCCCATGGACGAATTTTCGACGCAGCCGCCGTTCGTGATGAACACCAGATCGTTCTCCGTCAGGTCGATATGATCGTCCTTGCCGTCCAGCACGATGTCGATGCGCTTGGCGAGCTTGCGCGCCGGATCATGGCAGTCAAATTCGACGTTTACGACCTGCACGCCGTAGTGGAACTGCACCTTGTGGCTCTCCAGATACTTGACCATCGGCAGGATCATGGACTCATACTGGTTGTACTTCGTAAAGCGCAGCGCCTTGAAATCGGGCAGACCGCCGATGTGGTGGATATAGCGCTGGATATACAGCTTCATCTCCAGCGCGCTGTGCCAGTTTTCAAAGGCGAACATCGTGCGCCAGTACAGCCAGAAGTTCGAGTTCAGGACCTCATCGTCAAAGAAATCGGTGATCTTCTTGTCCTGAAGTTCTTCATTCGGCGTGAAGAAGAGCTTCATGATCTCCATCGCACCCTTGTCGGAGATGTCGAACTTGCCGTCGGTGTGCGCATCCTGCCCGCGGTTCACGGTCGCGCGGCAGAGGGAGTAGTTCGGGTCTTCCTTGTTGAGCCAGTAATACTCGTCCAGCACGCTCACGCCCTCGGTCTCGATGGACGGGATGGAGCGGAACAGATCCCACATGACCTCGAAATGGTTGTCCATCTCGCGCCCGCCGCGCATCACATAGCCCAGATTTTCAAACTTGTAGCCGTCGCACGCGCCGCCGGGCAGCTCGCCCTTTTCCAGAATATGCACGCGCTCGCCCTTCATCTGTCCGTCGCGCACCAGATAGCACGCCGCCGTCAGCGCGGCAAGACCGCTGCCGACGATATAGGCGGATTTGCCGTCCACGCCTGCCGGCTTTTTCGGACGTGCGAACGCTTCATAGTTACCGCTGGAATAATACATACAGAATACCTCCATCCAAATTCAAAAGCAGTGTGTTTTTTCTTCTTGCCCATACGATACTACTCTTCCCCATTTTGCGCCATATACAGAAAACCGCCCGCGATAAATTTTTTATCACGGGCGGGCGATGTGTAAAGTTTTTTATCATTCCGGCGGATTTGATAAAGGCTTGTCAGTGCGCAGGCGCTCGAGCGCGGCGTCCACACTGCCGTGGATCACCTGATCGAGCCGGTCCACGATGAGCTTGGGGTCGCCCTTCATATCGGATTTGATCCAGTCCAGCATCAGCCCGACAAACATATACTTATAGAGCGTTGCGATAAACGCCTTGTCCTCCGGGCGCACGCTCATGCCCTGCGCCTGCTCCTCCACCACGCCCTCCAGAAGGTCGTAGGTCAGGCGGTAGAGATAGCTCTCCACCTGCTCGCGGCTGACCGAGCGGTAGACGTTCAGGATAAAGGGCTTGTTATCGAGCACCGCCTCAAAAATTTGCAGCAGCCCCTGCTGCCACGTCTCATAGGTCTTTTTGCCCGCCAACGCGCGGCTGGCATCCTCCTCGCAGCACCACTCCACGAGGTCGTAGATGTCCTTAAAGTGATAGTAAAACGTCATGCGGTTGATGCCGCAGTCGTCAGCGATGTCCGCGATGGTGATCTTGTTCAGCGGCTTTTGCAGCAGCAGGTTTTTCAAAGACGCCTCCAGCGCCCGCTTCGTGACCTGTGACATATTCGCGTACCTCCAACTGCTGTTCTCCCCTCAATCGTACCACAAATCCCCCAAAAGCGCAACCCGCGCGGAATTTCAGAAATAATGACTTGTGAGAACAGGCGGCATCTGTTATAATGATGAAAACTGTTTTGAATTTCAAGGAGATGGAATATCCATGAAACTTGGTATCGTCGGGCTTCCGAATGTTGGAAAGTCTACACTTTTTAACGCCATCACCAACGCGGGCGTTGCCGCTGACAACTACGCGTTCTGCACCATTGACCCGAACGTGGGCGTGGTGAGCGTGCCGGATGCGCGGCTGGAGTGGCTGCGCGACCAGCATCAGCCGAAAAAATTCACCCCCGCCGTCATCGAATTTGTCGATATTGCGGGTCTTGTCAAGGGCGCGTCCAAGGGCGAGGGTCTGGGCAACAAGTTCCTCGCCAATATCCGCGGGTGTGACGCCATCGTGCACGTCGTGCGCTGCTTTGACGACGCGAACGTTACCCATGTGGAGGGCTCGACCGACCCGCTGCGCGATATTGACATCATCAACACCGAGCTCATCATGGCGGACCTTGAAATGATCGACCGCCGCATCGACAAGGCGCAGAAGATGGCAAAGGGCGGTGACAAGCGCTTTAACCACGAAGCAGAGGTTTTTACCGCCCTGCGCGCGTATATGAACGACGGCAATCTCGCCCGCACCTGGGACGGTCTGGAGGTTGAGGCGGAGCTGGTGGCGTCGAGCGACCTGCTCACGCTCAAAAAGACGATCTACGCCGCGAACCTCTCGGAATCCGACGTCGGCGACCCGACCGGCAACCCCTATTTTGCGCAGGTCGCCAAGCTCGCCGAGAGCGAGGGCAGCGAGCTGCTGCCCATCTGCGCGAAGCTCGAAGCCGACATCGCCGAGCTGGACGACCCGGACGAAAAGGCGATGTTCATGGAAGAGCTGGGGCTGAAGCAGTCCGGGCTTGACAACCTCATCCAGCGCAGCTACGCGCTGTTAGGGCTCATCTCGTTCCTCACCGCCGGCAGCGACGAATGCCGCGCCTGGACGATCAAAAAGGGGACGAAAGCCCCGCAGGCGGCGGGCAAGATCCACTCCGACTTTGAGCGCGGCTTCATCCGCGCGGAGGTCATCGCCTTTGACGATCTCAAAGCCTGCGGCACGCTGGCAAACGCCAAAGCAAAGGGTCTGCTGCGCAGCGAGGGCAAGGAGTACGTCATGCACGACGGCGACGTAGTAAACTTCCTGTTTAACGTCTAAGGCAAACCCCCCGACCTGTTCACAGGTCGGGGGGTATTTTACTCCTGCAAATACTTGCCGGTGTCCTGTTCCAACTCCTGCCACGCCGGATACGGCGCGCCGTGCTCGTCAAAAAAGCATTTCAGATCGCGGTTCAGTGCGCTCATCTCGCCGATGGCGTTCATCGCGCGATCGGAGGCGCATATTTTGCCGAGGCTGGTCGCGCACATGAGCTTAAAGAAGCGGAAGCACGTCTTGCGGTACGCGGGGCTTTCAAACTCGGTGTCGTCCTTCGGCAGGATCGTGTGCCCGGCGTTTCGGATGGCGCGGTAGCCGTCCAGATTCGCGTCGATCATACGCTGAAGGTACGCGTCGTTCTTTTTGAGCTTTTTGAGGTCGCCGTCCGTCTTGTAGCAGGCGAACGCCGCCGGGATGACGAACGCCGCGTGGCAGAGCAGATAGTCGCCCATGTTCGGCTCGTAGACGACCTTGTATTTCGTGCCGCTGAAAATCTCGCCGATCAGCTTCTCGTTGGACGGCGCGCCTGCGAGCTGCCCGATGGTGATCTTTTTGAGGTCGATGGACGCGACGCGGTCCTTCTCGCGGTGACCCGCCGAGAGTGCAAAGGCGAACAGTACATTTTTCTCCGGGAGCTGCGCCGCCGTTTCCTCCGCGCGGGCGTTGTTGCCGACAAAAACGATATTTTTCGTCGGATTCGCGCGCAGCGTGTCCAGCACCGTTTCCAGCTGCGTGCAGCGGACAACGACGAAAATGACGTCGTAGCGATCCTCCGCCTTCAGCTCCGTCACGACCGGGATGCGGCTGACCGACACGCGGGGCGAGAATTTATCCTTGATCCGCAGACCGTTTTTCCGAATTTCCTCCGCCCAGGCGCCGCGCGCGAGCAGCGTCACGTCCTTCCCCGCGCGATAAAAATTCCGTGCCAGATTGCACCCAAGCACGCCGGCGCCAAATACCAAAATCCTCACCAGAACCGCTTCCTTTCAAGCAGTGTTAAATAGCTCTAACCAAGATAGTAGCCGCTTTTCACGCAGATGTCAAGATGCTTTCCCGGAGAAAATCTTGCAGCTATGCGGCACGCACCCGCAGCATCGCACGATTTACGGCGACCCCGTAAAATGTCCGTAGGGGTCGATGCCCACATCGACCCGGCAGGATGCAACCGCAAAATTGCACAAACCATCGGCGACCACGCACAACGCCCCTACGGGTGCGCGCGTGTTCGCATCGGTGCGTGCGGATTTGCGGTGTTGTACCGCTGGGCGGACAGAGGCGTCCGCCCCTACACAAACTCGGAAAATTGCAGAAAAATCCCGCCTCGGCTGGGGCGGGATTTTTAGTCTTCCCAAGGCCTATGATCTTTTACGATGTCATACAGCCTCAAATAGCTCTCATAGCGGCTTTTGTCGATCGCGTTTTGCTCCACGGCGGCTCGGATGGCGCAGCCGGGCTCTTTGCGGTGGGCGCAGTCCGGGAACTGACAGCTTCCCAGATACGGCAAAAATTCCACGAACGTCTGCGCCAGCTCCTCCTTCGGGATGGCGTCCATGCGGTCGGTGTCGAACGACGAAAAGCCCGGCGTGTCAGCGATATATGTCCCGCCCGACAGGCTGAACAGCTCGATATGCCGCGTGGTGTGCCGCCCGCGTCCGAGCTTCTGCGACACCTCGCCCACCGGCAGCGCCAGCTCCGGCGCAAGCGCGTTCAGGACGCTGCTCTTGCCCACGCCGGAATTGCCGGTAAACACGGCGAATTTCCCCGCGATCTGCACGCGCAGGTCTTCGATGCCCTCGCCGGTCGCGGCGCTCGTCACGATCGTCGGGATGCCCGCCTTGCGGTAAATATCCGTCAATGGCGCGGCGGGCGCAAGGTCGTCCTTGTTGACGCACACAAGGCACGGCACATCCTGCCGCGCGGCGATGGTCAAAATGCGGTCAATGAGAAACGGCTCTGTCTGCGGGATGGCGCACGACGCCAGCACGACCAGCACGTCCACATTTGCCACCGCCGGTCGGATGAGCGCGTTGCACCGGGGCAGGATGGCGTCCACTGTCCCCTTCCCCTGCTCGCGCACGATGCGCACGCGGTCGCCCACGAGCGGCGACGTCCCCTCCTTGCGAAAACGCCCCCGTGCGCGGCATTCGACCACGCCGTTTTCCGTCTGAACGTAGTAAAACCCGCTCAGCGCCTTAATGATCCGTCCTTCTTCCATGCTTCACCCAAACCGAATGCTCTTGTTCAGCGCCAGCCGCCCGTCGATGTACACCTGCACCTGCTGCGTGCCTACGCCCTCCACGGCGATGCGGATGATGCCGTTCGGCACTTCGCTCATATCCACCGTAAACGGATCGAGCGCCATCTCGCCGTCGAGATACACCTCCACGCTGTGCTTTTCGTCATCGTCAGGACCTTCCACCTCAATGACCTGGCTGTACACCGTACTGCCCGGCTCAACGATCACGCAGATTATGTCAGACAGGGTGTATGCCTTGGAATCGTCGAGGGTGTTGACGACCTTGCAGTAGTAATAATATGTCCCGGCGGTGTCCTCCGTCACGCTGATCTGCGCGTTGTCGCCGCTGCGCACCAGCAGTTCGCCGCCGTCGGTGCTGCCGGTTTTGGAGCGATACCACGCATAGGTCAGCGTGCCGTCGTCCGCCGCGCTCGCCTCCACGAACAGGCTGAACGCCTCACCCGCAAACGCCGTCTGGTCGCCGCTCTGGCGCGTGATCTCCGGCGCGGCAGCATTCTTCGGTCCGCGCGAGACCTGCAGATTGATGACCGTCCCGGCTTTCACCTGCTCGTCGGCGGCGATGCTCTGGAACGTGACCGTGCCCTCCGGCGCGTCGTCGTCCACGGTCAGGACGCTTCCGCGCCCCAGCCCGGACTCGTCGATGAGCGCCAGCGCCTGGTCAATATCCAGCCCCACCAGCGGCGGCACGGGCACGAGCGCCGCGGCGCTGCCCTGGCTGACCGCCAGCGTGACCGTCTGCCCCTCCGTGAGCGCCGTGCCGGAGGCGGGCATGGTCTCGATGACGTAGCCGTCGGTGTACACGTCGCTAAGCTGATACGTCACGTTCACCACCACGCTCACCGGCAGCGCGTTCAGCTCTGCCTGCGCCTCCTGAAGCGACTTGTTCACCAGATTCGGCATGAGGTTGCTCTCCGCGCCCGAGGACACGGTCAGTTCGATCTTCGTGCCGACCTTTGCCGAGCGTCCGGCATCCGGCGTCTGATCCATCACATAGCCGTAGGCGTACTGGTCGCTGGATTTCCACGCCTTGACCTCAATGGTGAAATTCGGATACTGGCTGGCGTCGATCTCGTCATACACCTGCCCGATCAGGCGCGGCACGGTGTCCTCCGCCGTGCGGGTAAAGAGATCGGACAGGAAAAACTGATAGAGGAACACGCCGATGGCGATAAACGCCAGCACGATGCACACCGTGCCTGCGACCATCGCCGCACGCGTGCGCTTTTTTTCGCGCCGCGTCTGCTCCGGCGGCAGCCCCGTGCGCCCGCCTGCGCGCGCCACGGCACGCTCGGCTGCGGAGCGCTCCAGAATTTTATCCGACAAGCGCTGTGCATCCGACTCCGCCGCGCGGCTGACCACCGGCTCGCCGGGACTCCAGTTGGGGTTCTTGCGGAACTCCTCCATATCCGCCAGCATGGCGGCCGCTCTGGGATAGCGCGCGTCAAGGTCCGCCTCCATCGCGCGCATCACGATCTTCTCCAGACCCGCCGGAACGCCGGGGCAGAGCGTATGCAGCGCCACGGGCGTGGCGTTGATGTGCTGGATGGCGACCGACACCGGCGTGTCGCCGTCAAACGGCGGACGCCCCGCCAGCATCTCATACATCACAACGCCCAGCGAATACAGGTCGGAGCGGGCATCGACGTGCGCACCCTTCGCCTGCTCCGGCGAGATATAATGCACCGACCCCAGCGCCTCGCGCGTGAGCGTATTCTGCGCGGACGAGATCTGCGCGATGCCGAAATCGGCGACCTTCACGCTGCCGTCCTTGAGGATCATGATATTGTGGGGCTTAATATCGCGGTGAATGATGCCGCGGCTGTGCGCGTGCTCCAGCGCCTTGGCGATCTGCGTGGCAAAATGCAGCGCCTCGCGCCAACTCAGCTGCCCCTTCTGCTCCATATACTGCTTGAGCGTGATGCCCTCGATGAGCTCCATGACGATGTAGTCGATGTTGTCCGAGTGCGACACATCGTACACGCTCACGATATTCGGGTGCGACAGCATCGCCACCGCCTGCGACTCCGCGTGGAAGCGGCGGCGGAACTCCTCGTCCTGAAACAGCTCTTCCTTGAGGATCTTGATGGCAACAAGGCGGTTGAGGCGGTTGCATCGCGCCTTGTATACCATCGCCATGCCGCCAGAGCCGATCAGCTCCAGGATCTCATAGCGGTTATCCAACAGCGTTCCTATGTAACGATCCATAAGATGCTCCTTTTCCTCCAGATGCTCACATCGACGCCAGCACGAGCGTCACGTTGTCCGGCGCGCCGCGGTGCTTGGCGATCTGCATAAGGCGCTCGCAGCAGTCGCTTCTGCGCTGCCCGTGCGCCACCTCAAAGAGCATCTCCTGATCTGCCATCTCGTTGGAGAGCCCGTCGGAGCACAGCAGCAGGCACTCGTCCTTCCGCAGCTCCTGCGTAAACACATCGCCCTCCACCTCCGACTCAGTGCCGACGGCGCGGGTGATGAGATTTTTTCCCGGGAAATTTTTCGCCTGCTCCGGCGTCAGCTCCCCGCGCAGCACCATCATCTGCACCAGCGAATGGTCCTGCGTGATCTGCTGCACGCCGCTGAGCGAAAAGTGATAGGCGCGGCTGTCGCCGACGTTGATAAGATAGGCGGTATTTTTGACGATCAGCGCCGCCACCAGCGTCGTGCCCATGCCGGCGTAATCCTCGCTGGACTGCGCTTTTTCATACACCGCGCGGTTCGCGCGCGCCAGCGCCTCGCGCAGCAGGGCGAAGATGCGCTCCTGCCCGCTCACGCCCTTGTGGCTGGCGCGGACATGATTGGAAAACGCCTTCACGGCAAGCTCGCTCGCAACATTCCCGGCGCGCGCGCCGCCCATGCCGTCGCACACGACGAGCAGCGCCCGGTCATAGCCGAGGCTGAGCGTTTCAAACGCGTCCTGATTCTGCGGGCGCAGGTTGCCGGGGTCGGTCAGTGCCCAGATCTGCATATACCATCCTCCTTGCCGCCTTCGTACTTTCTGCGGAGCTGCCCGCACGAGGCGTCGATGTCGCTGCCGAGCGTGCGGCGGACCGTCGCCGTGACGCCGTGCTGCTGCAAAATTTCCTGAAAGCGCGCGATCGCCGCGTGCGTGGACGTGCGCAGCCCCGTCTCTTCCACGGAATTGAGCGGGATGAGATTGACGTGCGCCGCCATACCCTGCAGTTTCTTCGCCAGAAGCTGCGCCTGCGCCTCGGAATCGCTCACGCTGCTTATCATCGTGTATTCAAACGACACCCGCCGCCCGGTCTTTTCAAAATAGTCCCGGCACGCCGCCAAAAGCGTGTCTACGCCCCAGCGGCGGTTGACGGGCATGATCTTGCTTCTTGATTCGTCGTCCGGCGAGTGGAGCGAGACCGACAGCGTGAGCTGCAGCTTCCGCTCCGCCAGCTTCCCGATCTTATCGACCAGTCCGCAGGTAGAAAGGCTGATGTGCCGCATTCCGATGTTTAAGCCGTCCGGGCTGTTGACCAGCTCCAAAAACTGCATCACCGCGTCAAAATTGTCCAGCGGCTCGCCGATGCCCATCAGTACGATATTCGAGATCAGCAGCCCCGATTCCTTCTGCGAAAAAATGACCTGATCCAGCAGCTCCGACGGCGCGAGCCGCCGCACGAGCCCGCCCAGCGTGGACGCGCAGAATTTGCACCCCATCGGGCAGCCGACCTCTGACGAGATGCAGATGGTGTTGCCGTGGTGATACTGCATCACCACCGACTCCACGCAGTTGCCGTCCCCCAGCCGCCAGAGGTATTTGATCGTGCCGTCCTTTTGCGAGCGCTGCGCGCGCGCAAGGCGCGGGACGGTGATGGTATAAAGCCCGTCCAGCTTTTCACGCAGCGGCTTTGACAGGTTCGTCATCTCGCTGAACGACTCTGCGCCCCGGTGCAGCCAGGTGAACACCTGCTTTGCCCGGAACGCCGGTTCGCCCAGCGCCCGAAGCTCTGCCTGCATCTGCGCGAGCGTCATGGATTTGAGGTCTGTTTTCATGCCTGTTTCCTCATTTTACAGATAAAAAAGCCGTCGCAGTCGTGCTGCCCCGGCAGCAGCGTCACAAAGCGCGCGTCCTGTACGCGCAGCCCGTCCGGCAGCGCCAAAGCCTCCGCGCAAAACTCCGGGTGCGCCTGCAAAAACGCCTGCGCCACATCCTCATTTTCGCGCCGCAGCACCGTGCAGGTGCTGTAGAGCAGCACGCCGCCGGGCTTTACATACGCCGAAACGTTTTCCAAAATCGCCCGCTGCACCTGCGGCAGGCGCTGCATCGGCGCAAGCTCCTTATAGCGGATGTCCGGCTTTTTGCGGATCACGCCCAGCCCGGAGCACGGCACATCCGCCACCACAACGTCCATCTGCCCGATCAATTCGTCACACCGCGCCGACGCATCCTGCACGCGCGCGGTCAGATTTTCAATGCCGAGCCGCTGCGCGCCCTTTTCGAGGAGCGCGATCTTGTGCGGGTGAATGTCGCACGATAATACCTCGCCGCGGTTTTCCATCCGCGACGCCATCGCAAAGCTCTTGCCGCCCGGCGCGGCGCATACATCCAGCACACGCATACCCGGCTGTGCCCCGGCGCACCGCGCCGCCAGTGCCGCCGCCGCGTCCTGCACATACACGCGCCCCTCGCAAAATGCCGGAAGCCGTGTTAAGTCGCCCGCGCCCTCCGCCAGCATACAGTCCGGCAGCCATGGATGCGGCGTGAGGCGCACGCCCGCCGCCGTCAGCTCGTCCCAGACGCTCTGCGGCTGCGTTTTGAGCGGGTTATATTGCAGCGTCATCGGCGCGGGCGCGTTGTCCGCCGCCAAAAACGCCTCCACCGTCCCCTCCGGCAGATTCTCGCGCAGAAGCGTCACGAGCTGCGCCGGATGGCTGTATTTCGTCTCCAGATCGTCGGGCTGCGTCAAGCTGCCCTTTTGCCGCGAGAGTGATCGCAGCACGCCGTTGACCAGCCCCGCCGCGCGGCGGTTTCCATAGGTCTTGCACTGCTCCACCGCCTCGTTCACGGCGGCGGAATCCGGCACGCGCTCCAAAAGCAGCACCTGATACGCCCCCAGCAGCAGAATATCCGCCACCACGGGCTGCAAGTCCTTGAATTTGCTGCTCAAAACCTGCGACAGCTCGTACTCTAACAGCGCCCGGTTTTGCAGCACGCCGTAGCAGAGCTGGCTTGCCAGCGCGGCGTCGCGCCGGTCGAGACCGTCGCGCGTGATGTACTGCTTGAGCACGCCGTCCGACCACGCGCCCTGGCGGCGCGTGGCGATGAGCGCGCTGAGCGCCGTGGTCCGCGCCGTCGCCATTTACAGCTCCAGCGGATGCCCGCGGAAATAATCCGCCGCCGCCATCCGCCTGCCGCCCTGCGCCTGAAGCTGTGTCACGCGCAGAACGCCGCCCTCGCCGCACGCGACGAGCAGCCCCTTTTTATCCAGCCCCAGCACCGTGCCGGGTGCTTTGTCGGTCGTCTGTTCCGTTTTTTCTGCACGGAAGATTTTGAACGCCGTGCCTGCCAGCTCCGCCGTCGCCACGGGCCACGGGATGAGCCCGCGCACCTGGTCGATGACCCACTGCGCCGGCTGCGCCCAGTCGATGGGCGACATGGATCTATCCAGCATCGGCGCATACGTCGCCTTTGCCGCGTCCTGCGGCGTGCGCTGCGCCGTGCCGTTTTCGATGGCGCGCACGGTGTCGCACGCGAGGTCTGCCGCTATGTCCGCCAGCCGCGCCATCAGCTCTTCCGACGTTTCCATCGGGTCGATGGGCGTTTTGCGAATTTCGATCACGTCGCCCTCATCCATCCCGGCGGTCAGATACATCGCGCTCACGCCCGTCTCGGCGCAGTGATTGAGGATCGACCACTGCACGGGACCAGCCCCGCGCAGCTCCGGCAGGATGCTCGCGTGCATATTGATGCAGCCGTATTTCGGGATGTCCAGCACGCGCTGCGGCAGAATTTTGCCGTAGGCGACCACCACGATCAGCTCCGGCGCGAGCGCACGAAGCTGCTCCACCGCCGCGTCGTCGCGGAACGTCTCCGGCTGCACGACGGGCAGCCCATGTGCCAGCGCAAACTCCTTCACCGGCGACTGCGTCAGCTTCATCCCGCGGTTTTTCGGCATATCCGGCTTGGTGTACACCGCCGCGATCTCGCACGCGCCGCTGTCATACAGCCGTTCGAGGCACACGCGGGCGATGTCCGGCGTGCCCATGTAAACAATTCTCATTTTGTATCTTCCTCGATCTCGACTTCGTAATCGTCCGATTCCGCCACCATCTGTTCCAGCTCCTCCGGCGTGAGCATCTTTTCGGCGATCTCCGTGTACATATGCCCGTCCAGATGGTCGATCTCGTGGCAGAAGCAGCGCGCGACCAGCTCCTCGCCGTCGTATTCATACCAGTCGCCGTTTCTGTCCTGCGCGCGCACCGTCACATACATCGGACGCGTGACCACGCCGTATTCCCCCGGCAGGCTCAAACAGCCCTCCACGCCGGTCTGCACTTCCTCACTTTTAGACACGATCTCGGGGTTCACCAGCTCCACGATCTCGTCGCCGACGTCTACCACCACGAGCCTGCGCAGCACGCCCACCTGCGGCGCGGCAAGCCCCACGCCGTTCGCGTTTCGCATCGTCTCCTTCATATCGTCGATGAGCTGCGCCAGACGGTCGTCAAATTTTACGACCGGGCGGCATTTTTTTGTTAAAACGGGGTCACCCACGGTGACAATATTCCGCAGAGCCATCTGTATTTTTCCTCTCAATCATAAGAATTTACATCAATAAAGGCGCTCACGCCCCGATTTTTCGGGTCTTTTGCGAACTGCCGCAGCACAAACGCCAGCATTTGCCGCACCACCTTGGAATTTTTGCAGCACAGGCTGAGCCGGTAGCGGTACACGCAGTTCACCTTCGCCACCGGCGCGGGCGCAGGACCGAACAATTCAGCATCCGTCAGCGCCATCGCAGCGAGATTGCCCGCGATCGCCTGCCGCAGCGTCGCCGCGCTGCGGATGAGCCGGTCCTCGTGCAGGCACGTCACCGTGACGGTAAACACATCGCGCAGCGGCGGAAAGCGCCGCAGCGTGCGGAGTTGGATCTCCATATCGTAAAACGCGTCGTAGTCCTGCCGCGCCGCCAGCCGCAGCACCGGGTGCTCCGGCGTCATCGTCTGGATGAGCGCCGTGCCCGCGCTTGTGCCGCGTCCGGCGCGCCCGACGACCTGCGTGACGAGCGAAAACGTCGTCTCCGCCGCGCGGAAGCTGCCGAAATATAGCGACAGGTCAGCATCCAAAACGCCCACAAGCGTCACATTTTCAAAATCCAGCCCCTTGGCGACCATCTGCGTACCAAGCAAAATCGGAATTTTTTCGCGCACAAAGCGCGACAGGATCGCCTCGTGATCGTTCGACGCGCTCACGGTATCGGCGTCCATACGCAGAACGGGCACGTCCGGCAGCAGCTCGTGCAGCTCCTGCTCGACCTTCTGCGTGCCAAAGCCGACGCTCTTGAGCGCCCCGCCGCACGACGGGCAGCGCGCCGGAACGGCTTGCGAATAGCCGCAGTAGTGGCACATCAGGCGGTTATTTGCCGAGTGATACGTCAGGCTCACGCTGCACCGCGGGCAGCCGGGGGCTTCCCCGCACTCCACGCACACGAGGCAGCGGCTGTTGCCGCGCCGGTTCAGAAACAGGATAGACTGCTTGCCGTCCTGCACGTTCTGGATAAGCCTGTCCAGCAGCGGTGCGCTGATCGCACCGGGGTTGCCCGCGCGAATTTCCTGCTTCATATCCGCCAGCTCCACGCGCGGAAGCTCCCGCCCGTTGTAGCGCTCCGTCAGCCGGTACAGGGAGTATAGCCCGCTTTTTGCCCGGTACATACTCTCCACCGACGGCGTTGCCGAGCCGAGCAGCACCAGCGCGTTTTCCTGCGCGCCGCGGTAAAACGCGACCTCGCGCGCATGGTAGCGCGGCGTATTTTCGGATTTATAGGAATGCTCCTGCTCCTCATCCACGATGAGCACGCCGAGGCTTTGCACCGGCGCGAACACCGCCGAGCGCGTGCCCACCACGATGTGCGCCTGCCCCGCCGCGATGCGCCGCCATTCGTCATAGCGCTCACCCACGCGCAGGCTGCTGTGCAGCACGGCGACGTCGCTGCCGAAATGCGCGCGAAGCCTTCCTAAAAGCTGCGGCGTCAGCGCGATCTCGGGCACAAGCAAAATCGCGTCCCGCCCGGCGGCGCGCGCCGCGTAGATGAGTTTTATGTAAACTAGCGTTTTGCCGCTGCCGGTCACACCGTGCAGCAGCGCCGCGCCGGGCTTTTCCTGCGCCATCTGCACGCGCAGCGCATCGAAAACCTCTTGCTGCGCGGGGCTTAATACCGGCTCGTCCGCCGGTTCGACCGGCGCTTTTGCCGCGCTGCGATACACCTCGCGGGTGTACAGCTCGATCAGCTCCAGCTTTTCCAGCCGCCGCAGCGTCTGCATCGACGCGCCGGAGAGGTACATGATCTCGTGGCACGATGCGCTCTCCACCGCGCACAGCAGTTTGAGTGCCGCCGTTTGCAGCGGCGCGGACTTCTGCTTGCGCGCGGCAAACGCCGCCGCTTCCTCTGCCGGAACGGTCAAACGCGCCATTTTTTCGGTCTTTTCGCCCGCGCGCTGCGTCATATCGACGTTTTCCTCGATCAGCCGCCGCGCAAGCAAATACCGCAGCGCCGCCTGAAGCGCCTCCTCATCGGGAAACTGCGCCCGCAGCGCCGACAGGTCGGTGCACCCGCCGCGATCCTCCAGCGCCTGCATCACCGCCGCGGCGGTCTCATTGCGCGCCGTGAGCGCGTGCCAGTCGCCGTTTTCGCGCAGGATGGTGTAGGTCTGCATGGTGCGAAACCACAGCCCCACGGGCAAGATCGCGTGCGCCGCGTCATAGAACGTGCAGAAATACCGCTCGCGCAGAAACGCCGCCAGATGAAGCTGCCGCGCGCTTAAAACCGGCGCTGCATCCAGCGCCCGCTCCACGCATTTGAGCGACTGCCCGTCGCCCTCCGCCACCTCCAGCACGATGCCCTCGCAGCGGCGGTTTCCCCTGCCGAACGGCACGATCACCCGCATTCCCGCCGCCAGCATCAGCGAGCCGGGAATTTTATAGGCGTAAGGCTTGTCAATGGAAAAACAGGCGGAGGAAACGGCGATTTTTGCGATCATTCTTTACTCCCCCTGGAATGCTTTCAAGGCGTAGGCAGCGATCTGCCTGCGCCTTGCCGTGCCGCCGATTTCTCAGCGGAGATATTTTTCCTTCAGCGACGCCGTGAGCTCCCCGTCGGCGACCTCGCGGATGGCGATGGTGACGGGCTTGTCCTCCAGCGGCTCATGGGTCATTTCCGCCTCGATGGAGAGCTGCCGCGCGCGGCGCGCGACGACATTGACGAGCAGATACCGGCTGTTCACATGGGTGAGCAGCGTAGACATAGCGGGATACAGCATTAAAATTCCTCCTTGAGTAAATGGATGCGCTCCACTGTTTTACATTTTTCCGCGACCATGATCGCGCGCAGTTCGCGGACCGCGTGGTCCACATCGTCGTTGAGCACGATGTAGTCATAGCCCTCCGCCTGGCTGCATTCCCAGACGGCGCGCTTGAGGCGCTCTTCCATCGCCTCCGGCGACACGTCGCCCCGGGCGATGAGCCGCTGGCGCACCGCGTCCAACGACGACGCCGCCACGAATACGAGCACCGCCTCCGGCACGCGCGCCTTGATCTTTTTTGCGCCGATGACCTCCACATCCATCACGATGTCAAAGCCGTTTTTCATCGCCTCCCGGATAGGGGCAAGCGGCGTTCCGTAGTAGTTGCCGACATATTCGGCATATTCCAGCAGCTCGTCCTGTGCGATCATCTCTTCAAAGCGCTCGCGCGAGACAAAATAGTAGCTGCTGCCGTCCACCTCGCCGGGGCGGCTCTGCCGCGACGTCGCCGAAACGGAGTAGCGCACATGGTCCGACGCCGCGATGACGCGGTTCAAAATGGTATTTTTTCCGACGCCGGACGGACCGGACAGCACGAACAGTTTTCCCTTCATGACAGCTCCTCCTGTTCGTCTGCGGCGGTAAAGTCCGCGTCCATGCGCTCCGAGAGCGTCTTTGGCGCGATGGCGGACAGGATCACATGGTCGGTGTCCATCAAAAGCACCGTTTTTGTGCGCCTGCCGTAGGATGCGTCGATGAGCATACCGCGCTCACGCGCCTCCTGCACCACGCGCTTGATGGGCGCGGATTCCGGGCTGACGAGCGCCAGCACCCGCGCGGCGGACACGGCGCTCCCAAAGCCAATACTCAGCAGTTTCATTCCGTCCTCCGCTTATTCGATGTTCTGGGTCTGCTCACGGATCTTTTCCAGCTCCGCCTTCATATCCACCACGATGTTGGAAAGCTCCAGGTCGTTGCACTTCGAGCCGATGGTGTTCGTCTCACGGTTGAGCTCCTGAAGCAGGAAATCCAGCTTGCGCCCGATGGCGCCGCCCTTGGTGAGCATATCGCCGAGCTGTGCCAGATGGCTGCGCAGGCGGACGGTCTCCTCGTCCACCGCGATGCGGTCGGCATAGATCGCCGCCTCCTGCAAAATGCGCCCTTCGTCAATCGCCGTGTTCTGCAAGACCTCCTGCATCTTCTGGCGCAGGCGCTCGCGGTATTCCGCCACGGTCGCAGGGCTGCGCTGCTCCACAAGCGTGACACGCTCCAAGATCGTCGCGGCACGCCCTCGGAGATCCGCCTCCAGTGCCGCGCCCTCGGTCTCACGCATGGTGTTGTAGCGCGCGATGGCTTCCTCGGCGACGCTCAGAATATCCTGTGTGAGCTTCTGCTCGTCCTCCTCCGTTTTTTCCACGGAGAACACGTCCGGCAGGCGCGCCAGCGACATCACGGTCACATCATCGCGCACGCCGTACTCCGATTCGATCTGCCGCAGCGCGGCAAGATAGCTCTCGAGCACCGGGCGGTTGACGGCGACCTGCACGTCCGCCGCCTGCGCGGCGTTCACGCCGATATAGACATCCACCTTTCCGCGGCTGACCGCCGCCTTGACGCGGTTTTTCACGCTGTCCTCGGCAAAGCTGAACATCCGCGGCAGCTTCACGGTGCAGTCAAGATACCGATTGTTCACCGAGCGCAGCTCTACCGTGATCTCGCGCCCGTCGATCGTCTGCACCGCGCGGCCGTAGCCGGTCATACTTCTAATCAAAGCCCTCTCCTCCGTATCTCTCGATCATTCTTCCTTTTCCGTGATGGACACCACCACGGAGTATTCGCCCACAACGCCGGCGTCGGCATAGCCGTCCACATAAATTTCCACCGGCACGTTGACCTTGCCGACCTGCGTAAAGTCCGCCATATCGGCGACCACGCGCAGGTTGTTCGTGGAGATCTTTTCGATCTCCGCCGCCCCGGCGCGCACCGTGACCTGAATGAGCTGCGTCACGCTGCTGTAATCCAGCCGGTCGTCGGTGTTGATGAAGGTGATATTCGTCGCGCGCACGACCGCTGTCTCGCGGTTTTTGATGCGCACGCTCACGAGCGCCTCTTCCTCGCCGCTGACGTTCTTCACGCCATCCGGCAGTAAAATGCCCATCAGGAAGTCCTTGCTGTTGGGCGTGGTGGAAAGGTCGATGTTTCCAAGCCCGATCTTGTTGACGGAGTCCAGGATCGTCGCGTCGCCCGAGAGCGTGATGGTCTCCGGCGCGATGGTGTAGGTCACGTCAGACTCTGTCGCACCGCCGCCGCTGATAAACGTGACATCCAGCGGCACTTCCTTATACATGACCACGCTCGCTGTCAGCTCCAGCGTGTCGGTGTCGGTGGTGATGTTCGACATATCCACGGCGTCTCCGTCCGCGTCCACCAGCGTGTAAGGCACATCCTGCACAAACGAGCGGTTGAGGTTCGTGCGCGAGACGGTGACGAGCGCCGTTTCGATCTTCGAGACCTCTTCCTCAGGTCCGCGCACGCTGACGGTGTCAAAGTCAAACGACGTGCTCTCAAGCATATAACCGTCTGCGATCTCCAGCCCTGAGAAATCGCCCTTGACGGGGATCTGGCGCGTAACAAGCCGTTCCACGCTGAACGTCACGCGCGCGGGGCGGCGGTCGGAAATGGTGACCTGCGATTCGGACACACCGCTCGGCAGGCTGATGTCATAGCTCAGCGTATACTCCTTGGCGCTGCGCACATTCGTCACATCCACCACGGCGGTGATCTCGCTGCGCGCCTGCAGGAGCTTTTTCAGCTCCGTGTTCTTGCCCGAAAACTGCACCGAAACGGACGCGTCGCGCCCATCGGCGATGATGAGGTTTTGGTCCTCCTGCAGGACCTCCTCACCGGAAAAGACAATGGGGATGTCGGAGACGGTCGTCTCCCCGTCTGGATTCACGACCGTGACCACAAAGATCCACAGGCAGATCGCCGCCACAAGAGAGATGACGAATGTGATGATCTTACTGTCCTTCATGCTTCCCCATCCTCCTGCTCAGTTCGTTTCTCAGCCGCTTCAGCAGGTTGCGGTCACGCTCGTCCTCCTTCGGCAGCAGCTCGTTTTGCAGCAGCTTTTCCAGCGTCTGCGGCGCAAGATGCCGTTTGAGCATCCCGCCGATGGCAACGGAGATCGTGCCCGTCTCCTCCGAGACGATGACCACGACCGCGTCGGACGCCTCGCTCGTGCCGACGCCCGCGCGGTGGCGCGTACCGAGATCGGCGGACAGATGCGTATTCTCCGACAGCGGCATCACGCAGCCCGCCGCCGCGACGCGCCCGCCGCGGATGATCGCCGCGCCGTCATGCAGCGCCGCCTTGGGGAAAAACAGATTGCGCAGAAGCTGCTCGGACACGCGCGCGTCCACGATCGTGCCGGTCTTAAAATATTCCTCCAGCGACACGTTGCGCTCAAACGCGAGCAGCACGCCGATCTTCTGCCGCGACATCACCTCGCACGCGGCAACGGTGGCGCTGATCGCCGCCGCTTCGGTGCTGACAGACAGGGGCTTGCCGAATACCGGCAGGCTCGTGCGGCTGCCGATGCGCTCCAGCGCGCGCCGCAGCTCCGGCTGGAACACGATGACCAGCGCGATCACGCCGACCTCCAGGATCTTGCTGAGGACCCAGTGCAGCGCATACATATGCAGCAGATCGGTCAGCCACGTCAGCAGCAGCAGCGCCAGAATGCTGCGCAGCGCGCGCGCAGCGTTGGTGCTTTGCAGCAGACGCAGCAGCTTGTAGATCAAAAATGCAACGACCAGAATATCCAGAATATCCGTGATCGAGATCTGTGGGATGCTGTAAAACAGGCTTTGAAAGAAATTCTCAACAGCAGACATAGCAACACTCCTGAACCATCCGCCGAAACCGATAGGTATACTTATAATTGTAGCCTATTATACCGCAATTCCCCCCGCCGCGCAAGTCTCGCCGGAGAATTTCTGCAAGCCTAAGAATTTTTCAGAACTGCCGCCGCCCGCGCGACCTCCCGCCCGGTATTAAAGGCGCTGAAGCTGAAGCGCACCGTACCGCTTTGCAGCGTCCCAGCGCTCTCGTGCGCCAGCGGCGCGCAGTGCAGCCCCGCGCGCACGGCGATGTCGTGCTCCGCCAGCCGCTGCGCCGCGCGCTCGCAGTCCTCACCGTGAAAATTCACCGACAAAACGCCTGTCTGCGGCGCGCCCTCATAAATTTCTGCGCCGGGAAGTTCGCGCAGCGCCTGCGAAAGCCTGCGGCGAAGCCGCACCTCGTGCTCTAAAATTAGCTTCTCGCCGCGCTGCCGGATATAGTCCAGCCCTGCGGAGAGCGCGTAAATGCCCGTCACGTTCTGCGTGCCCGCCTCCGCCGCGTCCGGCAGAAAGTCCGGCATCTGCGGAAGCTCCGATAAGCTCCCCGTCCCGCCCTCCATCAGGCTCTCCGGCATCCGCCCGCAGAGCAAAATGCCCGTCCCCTGCGGACCGTACAGCCCCTTGTGCCCCGGCATGGCGATAAACGCCGCGCCGAGCTCCCGCAAATGCACCGGCAGCACGCCCGCCGACTGCGACGCGTCGAGAATCAGCGGCACGCCGCGCTCCCGGCAGAGCGCCGCGATTTTTTCCACCGGCAGGATATAGCCGAACACGTTCGAGACGTGCGTGCAGATGACCGCGCGCGTCTTTTCGGTGACGGCGCGGTCAAACGCGCGCAGCGTATCCTCCGGGTCAAAGAGCTTCCGCCCCGCGACGACTGTGCGCACGCCGAGCTTGTGGAGCGGGCGCGTGACAGCGTTGTGCTCAAAGCCGGAGACGACCGCCTCGTCGCCCGCGCGCAGGAGCGTTTTGATGGCGATGTTCAGCCCATGCGTGGCGTTCATCGTGAACACCACCCGCTCCGGCTCTGCGTCAAACAGCGCCCCCGCCGCCTCGCGGCAGGCATACACCGCCTCCGCCGCGCGCATGGCGGCGCGATGCCCGCCCCGTCCGGGACTTGCGAACGCGCGCATGGCGATCAGCGCCCGCGTATACACCGCCGGAGGCTTCGGCATGGAGGTCGCGGCGGCGTCAAAATAGATCACACCGCCACCTCCTCCACCGCGCCGCTGGCATACACCCGGTACATATGCACGAACGCGGCGTGCGCCGTGCGCAGCAGCCCCAGCGCGCGCAGCCCCGCCTGCGGCGCAACGCGCAGCACATACCCGCAGCCCTGCATCGAAAGCTGCCGCGGCGCGCGCCCGATCGCGGTGGCAACACCGCCGCTATGCAAAACGCTCCGCGCGTGCTGCGCGGGCGTCACCGCGCGGAACGTAAAGTAGTACTCAAACATAGAGCTTCCCTCCCGCATCATCTTATGCCCAGTAACAAAAATCGGTCACATCCGCCAAGATCTGCATTTTTTTGCAAAACCCATTGACACCGCCCGCCGGACGTGTATAATAAACGCGTTATGATAGAGGTTGCGAAGAACATCAGTACGCTCGCACACCCGGCGGCATCGGGGAGCGGAAAGGGAACTTCGCCGAAGGAACGACCGTCCTGCCGGGACGCCGTTTCTGGGACGGCAGAGAATATCTGCCGGACTGTCACAGATCTGTGGAGCGCTGTCATGTACGAAACATAGTCTTTTATGTTGCGTCATGCCGCTGTCATGACGCAACTTTTTTATTTGAAAAGGGAGAGAAAACGCATGGAACAGAAAAAGCGGAGCAATGCGCTCATCACGGCGATCGTGATCGCGGTCATCCTCGCGCTGATGGTCTACGCCGCCGTCAGCACCCGCGGCGTCACCCGCCTGCAGGACTGCCCGGAGTGCGAGGGCGCGGGCGTTGTGACCGTCGCCAATTACGACACCGGCGCGGAGGAAGAGCACGTCTGCGCCACCTGCGGCGGCGCGGGCACAGTCGAAGCCGCCAGCCACGTCTACAGCACCTTCTGGGCGCTCATGCCGCCCATCATCGCCATTGCGCTGGCGCTGCTGACCAAGGAGGTCTATTCGTCGCTGTTCATCGGCATCCTCATCGGCGGTCTGCTGTATTCCAACTTTAACCTCGTCGGCACATTCGAGCACGTCTTTGCCGACGGCATGATCGGCACGGCGCTCACCAGCGCCGGCAACGTCGGCATCCTGATCTTCCTCGTGGTGCTCGGCGCGATGGTCGTGATGATGAACCGCGCGGGCGGCTCGGCGGCGTTCGGCAGATGGTCTGTCAAGCACGTCAAGACCAAGGTCGGCGCGCAGCTCGCCACCATCGCCCTCGGCGTGCTCATCTTCATCGACGACTATTTCAACTGCCTGACCGTCGGCTCGGTCATGCGCCCGGTCACGGATAAGCACGGCATCTCCCGTCCCAAGCTCGCCTACCTCATCGACGCCACGGCAGCGCCCGTGTGCATCATCGCCCCGATCTCCTCGTGGGCTGCTGCCGTCACCGGCTTTGTCGAGGGCGCAAACGGTCTGGAGCTGTTCATCCGCGCCATTCCGTATAACTTCTACGCGCTGCTGACCATCGTGATGATGCTCACGCTCACGTTCGCAAAATTCGATTACGGTCCGATGCGGATGTACGAGATGAGCGATTACCTCAACAAAAATGAGGAAAAGCGCGTCAAGGCGAGCATCACCGGCGCAGAAAAGCAGCCGAATGAAGAGGGCAACCCCAACGGGCGCGTCATCCATCTGGTATTCCCGATCATCGTGCTCATCGTCTGCTGCGTCATCGGCATGATCTACACCGGCGGCTTCTTTGACGGCGTGTCGTTTGTGGACGCCTTCTCCGGCTCGAACGCCTCGCTCGGTCTGACCTACGGCTCGGTCATCGCCATGATCCTCACCATCATTTTCTTCCTCGCCACGCGCGTGATGAAATTCACCGAGTGCATGGACGCCATCCCCGAGGGCTTCAAGTCCATGGTCCCCGCCATCCTGATTTTGACGTTCGCGTGGACGCTCAAGGCGATGACCGACTCGCTCGGCGCGCAGCAGTACGTCGCGGCGCTCGTGCGCAGCTCTGCCGGCAGCTTCCTGTCGCTGCTGCCCGCGATCATCTTCCTGATCGGCTGCGGTCTGAGCTTTGCCACCGGCACATCCTGGGGCACGTTCGGCATCCTCATTCCGATCGTCGTCAACGTCTTTGACGGCAACCTGTCGAATGAGCTGATGATCGTCTCCATCTCCGCCTGCATGGCGGGCGCGGTCTGCGGCGACCACTGCTCTCCCATCTCCGATACCACCATCATGGCGTCAGCGGGTGCGCAGTGCGTGCACATCGACCACGTCACCACGCAGCTTCCCTACGCTATGACCGCCGCAGCGGTGTCGTTTGTGGCGTACATCATCGCGGGCTTCATCCGCAGCTGGCTCATCTGCCTGCCCATCGGCATTGTCCTTATGGTCGGCACGCTCCTCATCATCCGCGCCGCCGCCAATAAAAAAGGCAAATAAAAAGAGCAAATAACAAGCACAGCCCTGCCCCCGGATGTAAACGCATCCGGGGGCATTTTCTAACTATATGAAAAACCTCCCGGATGGGACCGGGAGGTTTTTGCAGGGCTGCCCTGCTGGAAAGGGGGGAAGAAGTATTGGTGTATTAGTAGACCGAGCGGTAGATCTCTAAAATCTCCTGCCGGTCGAGGGGGACGTAGTTGTTGCCGAGCAGGCGCTGCTGCGTTTGCAGGACGTTGTCGGTAAACACCTCCAGCTCCTCCGGCTTTACGCCGTACTGGTGCAGCGGCTTGCGGGGCAGGATGTCCTCCATGAGCGTATAGAGCGCCTGCATGGCGATCTGCGGCTGGACGCCCAGAATGGACGCGAGCAGCGCTTCAAGCTGCTCCAGCTTGCCGTGGGGCGCTTTTTTTGCGTACATCTGCATCACGCCCGCGAACATCGCCTGGTTGGACTCGCCATGGGCGACGTGATACGTTCCGCCGAGCGGATAGCTCAGTGCGTGCACCGCCGCGCAGCCGGCGTAGCCGAATGCAATGCCCGCAAAGTCCGACGCGCGCAGCAGCTCGGCAGCGGACTGCTTCCAGCTATCCCCGCCGCCCTGCTTCACCGCCTCCTGCCACGCGTGCAGGATGACGTGCAGTGCCTTTTCGGCAAACAGCTCGGAGATGGCGCAGCCGTTCGGCGAGAGATAGCTTTCCACGGCGTGGATCATCGCGTCGATGGACGATGTTGCAAACACGCCGTAGGGCAGGCTCATGAGCATCTGGCTGATGAGCGCCGCCTGATCGGCGTACATCTGCATGGACACGAGTCCCTGCTTTACCCCCAGACGCGTGCGGTTGATGATGGAGATGTTCGTCACCTCGCTGCCCGTGCCGCACGTTGTGGGCACGATGATGAGCTCGTGGTGCTTCTGAAGCTCCGGCATTTTGGCGTACAGATCATCCGTCACCGCGCCCGGCTCTGCCACGCAGAGGACCTTGGCGATGTCAATGATCGTACCGCCGCCGACCGCCACGATGCGGCGGAAGCTGCGCCCGGAGAGTTCGTGGAGGATGGCGTCCACCATGGTATCGGTCGGCTCGCCGCCGCCGAATTTCTCCTGAAACAGCGTCTGGCAGCCGAGATCAAGCGCCTCGATGACCGGGGTGTAGATATATTCATTCGTTAAGATCAGATCCTGCGCGTCCAGCGCCTCGGCGGCGGCAAACGACGCAAAATCGGGGTATTCTGCAATGGTAGGAACAAGATGGAACGGTTTCATGGCAATTCGCTCCTTCCTTATTTGCGCTTCAGCACGCGGCGCACGGCGTCCGCAATGTTCTCAGCCTTCAGCCCGAAGCGCTCGGCAAGATACGCCAGCTTTCCGACCTCGCCGAACTCATCCTGCACGCCGACCATCTCCACCGGCACGAGACGCTCGCGCACGAGCACCTCCGCCACCGCCGCGCCGAGCCCGTTGATGACGTTGTGATTCTCTGCCGTCACGATCGCGCCCGTTTCGGCTGCCGCCGACAAGATCGCCTCGCGGTCGAGCGGCTTCCAGGTGAACATATCCAGAATGCGGACACTGATGCCCTCCTGCGCCAGAAGCGCCGCCGCGCGGATGGCCTCCGCCACGCAGAAGCCGCTGGCGATGATCGTCGCGTCGCTGCCCTCGCGCACACGGACCGCCTTGCCGATGGTAAACTGCGAGCCGCGCTCGTAGACCTGCTGGACCTCCTTGCGCACAAGGCGCATATACACCATGCCGTACTGCGCCGCGATCTGCGGCATCAGATCCTCCAGCATAGATACATCCGTCGGCTCGATGACCGTCATCTCCGGGATGAGGCGCATGATGCCCATATCCTCAAACGGCATATGCGTGCCGCCGTTGAGCTGGGCGGTGATGCCGGGGTCAGAGCCGACGAGCTTCACGTTCATCTTGGCATACGCGCCGGACATGAAGATCTGGTCGCACGCGCGGCGCGTCATAAACGGCGCGAACGTATGCGCAAATGGGACCTTGCCCGCCGCGGACATCCCGCAGGCGACGCCCACCATGTTCGCCTCCTGAATGCCGCAGTCCACCGTGCGTTCGGGATATTTCTTTTCAAAGGGTTTTGTGCCCATTGCGCCCATGAGATCGGCGTCGAGCGCAATGATCCGCTCGTCTTCGTCCGCCAGACGGATGAGCGAGCTGCAATATGCGTCGCGCATATCCACGGCGTCTTTTTTGATCTCTGCACAGACCTGAATACTCATTTGCTTTCCTCCCCCAGTTCATCCAGTGCCGCCTGCATTTCGGCAAGCGCGTCCGCAAGGTCCTCGGCGGTCACGTTCCGGCTGTGGCTGCCCACCTGACCTTCGGTCTTGCTCCAGCCGTGACCCTTGATGGTGTCCAGCACGATCACGCTCGGGCGCTCCGGCTCTGCCTTGGCAGCGTCGATCGCCGCGTCGATCGCTGCCACATCGTGCCCGTTCACGCACTGCGTGTACCAGCCGAAGGCGGCGAATTTTTCCGCGATATGGTCCATGGAGCACAGGCTTTCCACCGTGCCGTCGATCTGCATATGGTTGTTATCCACGAACGCGATGAGGTTTGACAGCTTGTGGTGTCCGGCAAACAGCGCCATCTCCCAGACCTGTCCTTCCTCGATCTCACCGTCGCCGAGGATAAGGTAGACATTATTGTCTTTGCCGTCGATCTTGAACGCCTTGGCAACGCCCGCCGCCGACGACGCGCCCTGACCAAGAGAGCCCGTCGTGATGTCGATGCCGGTGGTGCGGTTGCGGTCGCAGTGGCTGGGGAGCATCGTGCCGGGGCTGTTGAGCGTCAGGAGCTGCTCCATCGGGAAAAAGCCGCGCAGCGCAAGCGTGGAGTATACCGCCGGACCTGCGTGCCCCTTGGAGACGACCAGCCAGTCACGGTCCTCCCAGCGCGGCTGCCTGGGGTCGTGCCTCAGCTGCTTGCCATACAGCACCGCCAGCACCTCGGCGATCGACAGCGAGCCGCCGACGTGCCCCACGCCGATGCTGGCGATGGTTTTCATGGTCTCGATCTGGATCTTTTTCGCAAAGCGGCGAAGCTCCAGCGTTTCTTCTTTTGTCAGCATGGAATACCTCCAAATTTCTTTGTGGCAGCACCGCACAATCGCTCCGAATTGTGTGGTGTTGCCATATGTAATCGCTTACATTTCATCGCAGACGTTCCCGCTTCCGGGAACGTTTGCTTATTGGTCTGCAATCTTTAAAATGACCTTGAGTGCCTTCTTTGTGCGCACCAGCTCCATTGCCTCGTGGATCTCGTCGATCGGCACGATGTGCGAATAGAAATCCGCGGGATCGATTTGGCCGCTCACGATGTAGTCGATGTTCTGATCCATCGCCGCGCCGTATTCGTCAAACGGGAAATTCAGCATATGGACGCTGGTGTTGTTTTTCAGGCGGCTGGCGTTGATGAGCAGGTCGTTCTTTTTAAGAACACCCATCGAGCCGACCACGCCGTAGGGCTTGAGCAGCGCCGACGCCTGATAGATGACCGCCGTCGCGCCGACCGCGTCGATCGCCACGTCAAAGCGGCGCTCGCCGACCGCATCCGCCACCGGCTGCTCGTCAAAGTTGATCGTCTGATCGACCCTGGCGATGCGCTTGGCGTTTTCCAGACGCGCGGGCTGGTTGTCCACGATGGCGACATACGCCGCGCCCTCGAGTTTACAGTATGTCGCCACCGCCGTGCCCATCGGACCTGCGCCGAAGATGAGCACTTCGCTCCCCGCCTTCACGCCGAAATTGCGCACCGCGCTCAGGCTTTCGCTCAGCGAAAGCAGCATCGCGCCGTCCTCAAAGCGCATCTCGCGCGGGAACTTGTGGAACTTTTTGTAGAACGGGAGCTGATCGACTGTGTAGCCGTCCTCCAGCATTGCCTGATGGTCCGCGACCAGACCGTATTCCGCCATGCCGCCATAGGTCTTGGTGTAGCCGTTGCCGACGTCGGGGCGGAGATTGTTGTGGATAAAGCGGTCGCCAAGCTGGATATGGCGGACCTTTTTGCCGAGCTTCACGGCATACGCCGAGCCCTCATGCCCGAGGATGGTGGGATATTCCTGCAAGCCCTCGGATTTTTCCATGGTGTTGTTGATGATCTGAAAATCGCTGCCGTTGCAGAAGCCGCAGTACATCACCTTCACCAGCACTTCATAATCGCCCGGTTCGGGGATGGGTACATCGGTCACAACGCGCACGTCGCCGGGTGCGAATACGGCGACCGCCTTCATCGTATCTGCCATAGCTGCCTCCTTACGCCTCAAAGAACTTGCGGGGCGTGCCGATGAGAAGCTGGTCAATATCCGCCTGCGTCATACCGGCAGCCAGCAGTCGCGGCACAACGAACTCGGAGATAAAGCCGAACTGGAACTCCAGCTTTTCGGTATCGAACTCGCGGATCATATCCCACGGGCAGCCGAGGTCCTTTTTGCCCTCCCAGTAGTCGATGTAGATCGACGCGTCATGCGCCATGGCGATACTGCTGAGCTTGCCGCGCTTCCAGAGCGCAATGATATTCTCCACGCGCGTCTCCGACGCGAGCTGATCGGGATGACGGCGGTCAACGCCCAGCCTGTCCTCGCCGATGAGATAGCCCGCGTCCGCGACGCTTTCCAAAAAGTCCACGTCGTCATGGTCGCCGACGTGCCCGATCACGATCTTGCTGTGGTCAAGACCGGCGAAGCGGTCAAAAAACTCCATCTGCGCCAGCGCGCCCTGTTTGGAGGACGAATGCGTCAGGATCGGCGCGCCGGTCTGCTGGTGCGCCTGCACTGTGGCGGTAAAGATGCGCGCATCCAGCTCCGTCAGCGCGTCGCCGCACGTGCCGCATTTGATAACGCCCGCCTTCACATCCGTGCCCTCCATGCCCTGCTCCAGATCGCGCACGAGCATTTTGGTCATAAAATTGGCGGATTTGTCGCACAGCACGATCGCCGGCGCCCAGAAAAAGCCCGTCGCGGCGATGATGTTGATCTGCGCCCGCTCGGCGACATTGCGGATGACGGACGCGTCACGTCCGAGCTGGAACGGGGTCACGTCCACGATCGTCCGCACGCCGTGGCGCTTGCCGCGCGCGATATAGCGGTCGGCATAGTCATAAAACTCTTCGAGATTGATCCACTCGGGCCATGCCGCGCGCATGGCGCGGTCTGCGATCATGACGTGCTCGTGCATGAGCGTGTAGCCAAGCTCGTTTGTGGATACAGGACCTAAAACCGTATTGACCTGCATAGCTGCTGCCTCCGTTTACTGAAAGTTTTCTTCCTCAAGCGCGTAGACCTTTTTGAGAAGGTTGCCGAGATTCACGCGGCGTGACTCCGGGGAGTTGGCGCACCACGGTGTCTCCAGGAACGTATCGGCGACGTCATTTGCCATGCTCTCGCCGAAAATGCGTCCGCCGAGCGCCAGCACGTTCGCGTCGTTGACCACACGGCACTCGCGCGCCGCCCACTGGCTCTCCACCACGGCGCAGTAGATGCCCTTGTGCTTGTTTGCTACGATGCTCACGCCCATGCCCGTGCCGCAGAACACGATGCCCCGCTCCGCGCGCCCGGCAAGGATCTCCTTGCAGACGTTGTCGGACGCTTCGATGTACAAAACCGGCGCGTCCGCCGACAGCGTGCCGACGTCGATGATCTCGTAGCCCTTTTCTTCCAGATGTTTTTTGACCTTCTGCTTGAGCTCAAAGCCAAGCGGGTCAGCTCCCAGTGCAACCTTCATAGTGTTTTCTCCTTTATATTTTTTGCGTTATAGTTTAATGACAGCCTTGACGACTTCTGCCTTATTGTTCATCGCGCGCTCGAACGCCGTCTGCGTGTCGTCAAAGCTGAACACGTCCGACGCAACGCCCGATACGTCGATGCGCCCGGCGGCGACCTGCTGGATGATCTCGGGGAACATATTGCGGTAGCGGAACACCGCGCGCACCTCCGCCTCGTTGAGGTAGAGATTGCGGAAGCTGAACGCGACCTCGCCGAGGACATTGCCGACCACAACGATCACACCGCCGCGCCCGACCAGCTCGCTGGTCTGCGCCGCCGTGACGCGGTTGCCCGCCGTCTCGAATACGACGTCAAAGCCCGCGCCCGCGGTGAATTTTTCACGCAACGCCGCAGTGTCGCCGTCCGTCTTGGGATTGAATACGCCCGTCGCGCCGAGCTGCTTTGCCTTGTCCAGCCGCAGGTCAAACAGGTCGGACACAACGATCTGCGCCGCGCCCGCCGCCTTGCACGCGAGCAGCGTCATCAGCCCGATGCACCCGCCGCCGAGAATGGCGACGCGGCTGCCGGGATGCACGCCGCCGCGCTTGCAGGCATACGCGCCCACCGCCAGCGGCTCCATGAGCGCGCCGTCTTTGGTGGAGACATTCTCCGGCAGGCGGTAGGTCAGGTCCGCCGGGTGGTTAAAGCGCTCGCGCAGCACGCCGTCATACGGCGGGGTGGACAGGAACTTCACCTGCCGGCAGAGGTTATAGCGCCCTTCGCGGCAGAATTTGCACCTGCCGCAGGGGATGCCCGGCTCGATGGTCACGCGGTCACCCACATGGAGGGTCTCCACGTCGCTGCCGACCGCCGTCACAACGCCCGCGCACTCGTGTCCCAGCACGAACGGGTACTCGACCTTGCACGCGCCGATGCAGCCAAACTCAAAAAAGTGTACATCCGAGCCGCAGACGCCTACATATTCGGGCTGGATGGTGACCTCGTCCGCCTTGGGTGCGGCAAGCTCGGTCATGCCCATCTCGATCGTCTGCTGCGCCGTCAGGATCGCAGTTTTTACTTGCATAGTTGAAATTCGCCTCGTTTTCTGAATGGATGGTGACTTATTTCACATAGATGACCGGGTTTCCCGTGCGGTCGAGCGCCGGGAAACCGCGCGTGCTCGTATGTCCGAACACCGCCGCCGCGCACACCTGCTCATCATCGCCCAGCCCCAGCTTTTTGAGGTACGCGCGCACCGGCGCGTGGTCGGTCAGCCATGTGAGCTGATTGACCCAGCAGGAGGCGATGTTCAGCGATGTTGCCGCCAGCAGCATATTCTCTACCGCCACAGCGCAGTCTGCCATACAGTTGCAGTAGTCGCGCTTGTTCGCCGTGATGATAAGCGTCGGCGCGCCGTAGGTAAAGTCGTAGCCGCCCTTTTTTGACAGCTTGATGCTCGTGCGCAGGCTTTTATACAGATCGTCCCGCAGCACCATCTGCGCAAATTCCCGTTCCGCCAGCAGCGAAAGCTCCCGCAGCGTCTGGCGGTTCTGCACCACGATAAAAACCGTGGACTGGCTGTTGCCGCCGCTGGGGGCGTAGCGTCCCGCCTTCAGAATTTCCTCCAGCTCGCTGTCGGTGAGCTGTTCGGCGGTGTAGCTGCGCACGCTCCTGCGCCGGACGATGGTCTCAATGACGCTCTTTTGCATAATTCTCACTGGCGATCCTCTTATCCCGAAGGTCTCGGAGCGCAACGGCGCAGACGAGCGATTCCTCCGCAATTTTCAGGCACTCCTGCGGCAGCTTGATGCCGAAGCGGAAGTCGATCATGGCGATCTGCTGGTTGAGCAGCATCCCAAGACCGCTGACCGTGGTCATGCCAAGTGCTTCGGCGCGCTGCAAAAACGCGCTGGTCGGGTACAGGACATCGGCGCACACCGTGCCGGGACGCAGCTTGTCCATAAACGCGAGCGACTCGTAATTCTGGTTCGAGCCCATCATGCCCAGCGACGTGCACTGTACCACGATGTCCGCCTCCGCCGCCGCTTTTTCCAGAAATTCTTCGGTGAGCGGACCGCTGGCAGTATCGATGTGGTAAACGCTCTCCAGCGTTTTGGCGACGTGCTCGGCTTTTTCGACCGTGCGGTTGGCAACGGTCACGCGCGTGCAGCCGCGGCTGCACAGGTCGGCGGCGATCGGTCCTGAGACCGCACCCGCACCGAGGATGAGCACGGACTTGCCCTCGAGCGTGTCGGTCACGTCCGCAATGGCGAGCCCCATGCCCACGCCGTCCAGACCGATGCCGATGAGCTTGCCGTCCACGAGCTTGACGTGGTTGACGCAGTTGAATACGCGGCTTGCCTCGTCGCATTCGTCCAGCAGCGGGATGATGTCGCTTTTGTGCGGCATGGTGATGTCAAAGCCGCTCGCGCCGATGGTCTTGACCGCCTGGATAAACTCCGGCAGATGCCCGCGCGGCACAAAAACCGGGGTGCAGATGGCGTTGACGTTTGCCAGGTCGTACATGGCGTTGTGCAGAAACGGCGCTGTGGCATGATCGACCGGGTCACCGATCTGAAAGATCAGGTGCGTGTCAACATTATACTTTACGCGCATATGGTATTCCTCCCATGTGTTTGAGTGGTTTATCGGGAAATTACTTGCCTTTTCGTGGAAAATGTCGTATATTTGTTGTAGGTAAGATCGGATCGCAGGAGGGCGTGCAGATGGTGACCATTAAAGATGTTGCCGCGATGGCAAATGTATCGACCGCGACCGTTTCGCGCGCGATCAACTCGCCGAAGCTTGTCTCGGACGAACGGCGGGAGGCGGTGCAGCGGGCGATCGCCGCGCTCAACTACCACCCGAACGACATTGCGCGCTCGCTGCAAAAAAGCGAGTCCTACGTCGTGGGCGTACTCGTGCCGGACATTACGAACATCTTCACCACCGACGTCATCTCCGCCATCGGGACGGAGCTTCAGCAGCACGGCTACGCCATGTTCCTGGCGATCTCCAATCACGACCCGCAGACCGAGCAGGCGCTGGTGAATCTGATGATGGAAAAGCGCGTGGCGGGCATCATCATGCTCGGCTCGCGCCGCCCGAATGAGGAGAGCGACCGGCTCATCAACAACGCCGCGCTGTCCGTGCCCATCGTCGCCATCGACTATACGAACAACTGCAATCTCTACTGCGTCCGCATGGACGAGACGCTGGGCATTTTCAAGGCCGTCAACTATCTCTACAAGCTCGGTCACCGGCGCATCGCGTTCATCAACGGCACAACGTCCATCGTCACGCATTACTACAAGAACATCGGCTACGTCAACGCCATGACCCAGCTCGGACTGGAGCAGTACATTCAGCCGCTGACCGTGGAGGTCAGCCCCGACTACGCGGGCGGGGCGAAGGGTGTGGATCTGCTGCTGCGCGGCAGCGTCGTGCCCACCGCCATCGTCACCGGCGGCGACAAGATGGCGATCGGCGCGTACTACGGTCTGTTTGACAACGGTCTGCGCCTGCCGATCGATATGTCGCTGGTCGGCTTCAGCGGCTCGACCATCTCCGGCTACACGACCCCGCCGATGACGACCATCGACCAGAAGTCTGCCTATCTCGGCACGCTCGCGGCAAACATCGTGATCGACGTGTGCAGCGGCAACACGAATGTGGACCGCAACGTCATCATCGAGCCGGAGCTCCTGATCCGCGGCTCGTGCCGCCGGATCGGCTGAGTTTGATATAGCTTCTCTCCCCGGAATGCTTCCGCATTCCGGGGCATTTTTGTTAGCCGATGGTCACGCTCCGCGCGTCGGACTTTGTCGTCAGGATCGCAACGATGAGGATGATGCCGTTGAACACGGACTCCATCCAGAACGGACCGCCGAGCAGGCTCAGCCCGTTAAAGCCGATGGCGAGCATCAAAATCGACAGCATCAGACCGGGGATGTTAAACTTGCCCGCTTTATGCGTCGTGATGCTGAGGAAGCAGACCGCGTAGGCGGAGAGCTGATACGAAGGGCCTGTGTTCGGCGCGGCAGAGCCCGCCTGCCCCAGCAGGAACAGTGCGCCCATGGCGATGCACACGTCGCACAGCGCGAAGGACAAAATCTTCGTAAACTTTGTCCGAATGCCGGACAGATACGCCGCGCGCTCGCACAGACCGACGGCATAAATTTGCTTGCCGAACGGCGTGCGCTCCATGACGTACCACAGAACGAGCGCCATCACGACGATGATCCAGACAGAGAGGTTAAAGTTCAGGAACTTCGTCTTGGCGATGACCTTCAGAATTTCGGGGATGTTGCCGGTGATGGTGCGCCCGTCGGAGATCGCCATGTTCACGCCGTAGTACACAAGCCCCATACCGAGCGTGACCACGGTCGAGCTGATCTTCAGCAGAATGGAGATGCAGCCGTTGATAAGTCCGATCAGAATGCCCGAGAGCAGCACGGACGCGATGACGAGCACGGCGCTGTCGGTGTGCTGGGCGGTGTTCGCGCCGATGATGGCGAGCAGACCGATGGTGTAGCCGACGGAGAAGTCAAACTCGCCCGCGATCATCGGGCAGATCGCGCCCAGCGCGATGCACGCGACGGCGACCTGACCGACGATGAGCGACGACCAGTTGCGTGCCGTCATAAATGCCGGCGAGGCAAGCGAAAAGCAGATCACGAACAGAACGATGATCGACAAAATGCCGTACCGGGAAAAAAGACTGTAATCCTTATATTTCTGCGCCTGCGCGCTCTGTACTGTCTGTTTTTTCATGCGTAGCACCACCTTGCGATCGTTTCCCGGGTCAGGCTGCCGTCAGCCTTATAAAGTTCCTTGGCGATCTTGCCGCCGCTGAGGACGATGATCCTTGTGCAGACGTTTACAAGCTGCTCCGGCTCTGTGGAGAACACCACGATGGCAACGCCGTTTGCCGACGCGTCCTCGATCGATGAGAAAATTTTCTTTCGCGCCGCCGGGTCAACGCCGTAGGTCGGGTCGTCCATGATGAGCACCGACGGGTGCAGCTTGAGCCATTTGGCGATGATCGCCTTCTGCTGGTTGCCGCCGGAGAATTTGCCGAACGGCATATTGCTCATGCGCGGGCGCACGTCAAATTCGTAGATCGCCTTGTCTACGACTGCGCGGTCCTTTTTGCCCTTGTGCCAGAAGCTCATTTCGTCCGGCATCTGCAAATTGTCGCGCAGCGACAGGGACATCACGCCGCCCTGGCGCAGCCGGTCCGCCGGCTGGAGCATCAGTCCGCTGCGGATCGCCCGGCGGGGCGTCATGCGCCGCGGGAGCTGCTTGCCGTAAACGGAAATGCTGCCGCCGTCGATGCGTCCGTCGCCGAAGAGCACCAGCGGCAGCTCATTCACGCCGCTGTCCGCAATGCCGATGATGCCGAGCACCTCGCCGCGGGCGACTTCAAACGAAAGCCCCTCCAGATTGTCGGCGACGAGGTTTTCGACCTTCAGCGCCGGTTCGTTTGCCGCGCTCTCCGCGCTGCCGCGCCCGCCCAGCTCCCAGAGCTTCGGCAGCTCGCTGCCGGAGGATCTCTCCTCGGTCTCGGGCACGATCTGGTCCTGCCGCAGCATCTTGGCGATGATCTGCTCCTGTGTAATGCCGGTGATCGGACCTGTGAAAGTGACCTTGCCGTCGTTGAGGATGGTCACATCGTCGCAGATGGCGTGCACCGCCTTGAGCCGGTGCGTGACCATGATGACCGGGATTCCGAACTCCGCGATGCGGCGGACGTGCTCCAAAAAGCGCTCCGCCTCGCCCTCCGGGATGGAGGCGTCCGCTTCGTCCAGAATCAGCACCTTGGTTCTCTTCAGGTCCTCGTCCTTGCCCAGCGCGATCGCCATCGACACCATGCCGCGTTCGGAGGCGCTCAGGCTGCTGACCATGCGCTTGGGATCGACCTGAATTTCATGAAACGCGAACAGCTCGCGTGCGTTCTGTTCGAGCTTTTTCCAGTCCACAAGACCTGTGGCTGTTTTCGGGTAGCCCTTAAACAGGGCGATGGACTCCGCTACACTCAGGCTGTGGATCAGCGGCGCTTCCTGATGCACCACGCTGATGCCCATGCTTCTGGACGCGGCGGGATCGGTAAATTTTGCAACGGTGCTGTCCTCAATGCGAATTTCGCTTCCGCAGTTCTCGTCCGGCTGGTAAACGCCGGTCAGCACCTTGACGAGCGTGGATTTTCCGCTTCCGTTCGCGCCCAGGACGCCGTGGACTCTGCCGTTTTCAAACGACAGTGCAACGTCGTCCAGTGCCCGGATTCCCGGAAACGATACCGTGATATGATTTACATGGATAGCCATAGTCTCTTCTCCTTACGCCTCCGACCGCAGAGCGGACGGGTCGAGCTGCGTCTTTCTCGGCTTTTTCTTATAGTGATCGAGCTGAGAGAGAAAGACCGCGATGATGAGCACGCCGCCGTTATACACGAACTCCGCCCAGGACGGCGCGCCGATGAGGTTCAGACCGTTGATGCCGACGCCCAGCAGCACGATCGACAGCAGCAGCCCCGGCACGTTGTAAACGCCGGGCGTGAACGCCGTTGCGCTGAGGAACACGATGGCGTAGGTCGGCATCAGCAGGTTCGGGCCGGACGACGGATTCGCCGCGCCCGCCTGACCGAGCTGGAACACGGATGCAAGCCCTGTAAACGCGCCCGAGAGCACGAACGCGAGGATGCGGATACGGTCGGTCTTCACGCCCGCGAGGAACGCGATCTTTTCAGACCCGCCCACCGCGTACAGGTTGCGCCCGAACGTCGTATGGTTGAGCAGAATGTATATCACTGCGCAGAACAGCAGTAAGATCCAGAAGCAAAGTCCGATCCCAAGCAGCTTTTTCTGACCGATCGCCGTCATGATCGCCGGGATGTTGGACGAGTGGACCTCGCCGTTGCTGATCGCCAGATTGAGACCAAACAGTAAAATACCCACGCCGAGGGTGGAGATAAAGGAGCTGATCTTGACCTTGACCGTCAAAAGACCGCTCAAAAGTCCGCACACCGCGCCGGTGGCTACCATGATCAGGATCGTGCCGACGCCGGAGATGCCTTTTTCCGAAAGGACAGCGCCGGTCATCATGCAGAAGGAGATCATATAGCCGAGCGAGACGTCAAACTCGCCCAAAATCAGAACAAAGATCGCGCCGAGCGCCATTGCGCCGGTCGTCGCCTGCACGATGAGCAGGTTCGACCAGTTTGCCACCGTCAGGAAGTTCGACGACAGTGCGCTGAATGCCGCGCACAGCACGACCAGAAGGATCAGCATATAGTAATTCCTGATGGATGACGGTTGCTTTCCAGCAGATTTCTTTTTCAAAGGACTCCCTCCTAAATGGCTGTATAGGGGGATCGAGTCCCCCTATACAGCCGCCAGTTCATATGATTTTCTCAGGACCAGAGGTTCAGGAAATCGGTCTTATAGTCGTAGGTGGAGACCCAGTCCTCACCCGTGTAGTTCGTCGCGTCGATGACGCAGTACGGCGTGCGCTCGCCGTGCGGGGAGAAGAGCTCCTGACCGTTCAGCAGGCGGATGAACTGATCCGCGCAGCCCCAGCCCATGTACACCATGTCGTAAGCGGAGGACGCAGCGGCGCAGCTCCCGGAGGCAATAAGCTCCTGGAACGCGGCAGTGCCGAGGATGGAGCAGACCTTCACATCGTCATAGCCCGCGGTGGACAGAGCCTGGCAGACCTGAATGGCAGCCGGGTCGTAGGGAAGGAAGACGTACTTGGTGTCGGGGTTCGCCTGGAGGTAGCCGATGACCTGGCGGTTCAGCGTATCGCCGACCTGACCGCCGGTGAAGTACATGACCTCGCTGACTTTCATGTTGGAAAGCGCCAGCTCTTCCAGCAGACCGTATTCCGTCGCCATGCAGGACGGATATTCCTTCGCGCCGAACACGGCGATGCTGCCTTCGTTGCCCGCGTCCGCGACCATCCAGTCGGCGATGGCAACGCCGATGGCGGCATAGTCAACGCCCACATCAAACTCGAAGTCGAGCTGGTCGCCGCTGACGGTGTTCGTGCCGACGTTCGGCTCGTCCGTGCCGTTGGAGGTGCTCACGACCGGGATGCCGGCTTCCTTCGCCGTGGTCAGACCCTGCTGCACACTGGCGGCGTCCACAGACGCGCAAACGATTACATCAGCTTTCCACGAAACGGCGTCAATGATCGCCTTGTTCTGCTCGGTGGGGTCGCCCTTGCCGTTGAACCACTGGCAGGTCCAGTCAAAATGCGTGCCGACCTCTTCAATGGCAGCCAGCGGCACAACAGGACCGCTCAGCGCGGAGTCAGAGGGAACGAGTGCGACCTTGATGCCGGTCGGCGCTTTAGCGGGCTCGGACGAGCCGCCGAAAATAGAGTTGCCGTTTTCGTCAACGGGGTTCGGCTTCACGCATGCAGCGCCCTTTGCCGCCCAGTCGATGCCGTCGGCTGCGGGTTCGGCGTCGGTATTGGCGTCGGACGCGTCAGCGTCGGTGGAAGCATCCGCCTCCGGTGCGCTGGTCTGCGCATCCGAGGCAGCCGGCGTGCTGTCAGCCGCCGGAGTGGTCTTTGCCGCGCAGGCTGCCAGCGACAGGACTACGCACAGTGCAAGGATCAAAGCGATGAGTTTTTTCATGTGTGTTCTCCTTTCGTTTCTTCCGCCGGCGCTCGTTTCCTAAAATGTAAAGGTTTACATTCTGCCCTAAAATAAAGCGCCCGGCTAAGCATGACAATATTCTACACTTGCCACAAAATATTTGCAAGTCCTGCTGCGGAATTTCGTGAATACTATCGCAAAACTGCCGTCGCTTTTTGTCTAATTCGCACAGCGTTTTATGTAATCGTTTACTATTCGTTTCAGCAAGTTTCAAACGTGTTTTCGCCGGATTTCTGATGTAACGACTCTGTAACGCCTGGAATTGCATCCGCCGCCGCAAAATAACAAACTTCGGGCTGATTTTTGCCTGCAAAATCGCCGAAAAGGCAAAAATAGGGTGCGGCGCATTTTGCGCCGCACCCCTTTGTACGCTGTATTTGCTTTTGCCGTCGCTCAGAACAGCGTGATCTGGCTCGTCTCCGGGAGGTCGCCGAACGCACCGGCGAGCTTGAGGTCCTCGATGTGCGTTTTGGATACCTTCGGGCACGCGGCGGAGAACTCCTCGATGGAGATGAACTGCTTGCCCTTACGCCCTTCCATGATGTCCCACGCCGCCGTCTCGCCAAGACCCGACACCGACACGAACGGCGGCAGCAGCCGCCCGTCCTCGATGAGGAACTTTGTCGCGTGCGAGCGGTACAGGTCGATGGGCGCGAATGTAAAGCCGCGCAGGTAGAACTCGTAGCACACCTCCAGCGTGGTGAGCAGATCCTCATCCTTCGCCGTAGCGTCCTCGTCCTCCTTGATCTGCTGGAGCTTCTGCTTGACCGCCTCGATGCCGCGCGTCATCACCGCCGCGTCAAAGCCGCCCTTCTGGCTGCGGCGGTAAAAATACGCCGCGTAAAACGCCAGCGGCTGGTGCACCTTGAACCACGCGATGCGGAACGCCATCATCACATACGCCGTGGCGTGCGCCTTCGGGAAGAGATATTTGATCTTCTTGCACGAGCCGATGTACCAGTCCGGCACGCCAGCCGCCTTCATCTCCTCCTCCGCGCCGTCGGGCAGACCCCTGCCCTTTCGCACCGCCTCCATGATCTTGAACGACCGCTTTTCGGGCATTCCGCAGCGAATCAGATAGAGCATAATGTCGTCGCGGCAGCCGATCGCTTCGCCGACCGTCGCGGTCTTGGACAGGATCAGGTCGCGCGCGTTTCCGAGCCACACGTCCGTGCCGTGCGAAAAGCCCGACAGCCGGATGAGTGTGTCGAATTTCGTCGGCTGCGTTTCCTGTAACATCCCGCGCGTAAAGCCCGTGCCAAATTCCGGGATGGCGCACGAGCCGACCGGTCCGAGGATGGGATTGTCCTCAAAGCCGAGAATCTTGCTGGAAGTAAAGATGGACATCGTGTCCTGATCGTCCAGCGGAATTTTCTGCGCGTCCACGCCCGTCATATCCTCGAGCATTCGGATCATCGTCGGATCGTCGTGCCCCAGCATATCGAGCTTCAGGAGGTTTTCCTCCATGGCGTGGTATTCAAAATGCGTCGTGATCCACTCGGAGTCCTTGTCGTCCGCCGGGTGCTGTACGGGGCAGAAGTCCCAAATTTCGTTCTCCTGCGGGATAACGACCAGGCCGCCGGGGTGCTGCCCGCTCGTGCGCTTGACGTCCACGCAGCCCGCCGCCAGCCGGTTTTCCTCTGCCTTGGGGACGGTCATCTCGCGCTCGGCGAGGTATTTTTTCACATAGCCATACGCCGTTTTTTCCGCCACCGTGCCGATCGTTCCGGCGCGGAAGACGTGCGTTTTGCCGAACATTTCCACGCAGTACGCGTGCGCCTTCGCCTGATATTCGCCGGAGAAGTTCAGGTCAATGTCCGGCACCTTGTCGCCGCCGAAGCCGAGGAAGGTCTCAAACGGGATGTTGAACCCGTCCTTCTCCAGCCGCGCGCCGCACTTGGGGCACACCGCGTCCGGCAGATCCGCGCCGCACGCGCAGCCCTCCGGCACGTCGAACGTCGTAAAGTGGCACTGCGGGCAGCGGTAATGCGGCGGGAAGGAGTTGACCTCCGTAATGCCGGACAAAAACGCCACGATGGACGAGCCGACCGACCCACGCGAGCCGACGAGATACCCATGCTCCAGCGAGTTCTGCACCAGCTTCTGCGCCGACATATAAATGACGTCGTAATGACACGAAATGATGTCGTGCATCTCCGTGTCCACACGCTTGCGGATCAGCTCCGGCGGATTTTCGCCATACAGCCGCTCCAGCTTGCCGTATACCAGCTTTTGCAGATCCTCCACGGAGTTTTCGATCTTCGGCGCAAACAGATTGTGCGGCACGGGGCGCACATCGTCGCACCAGTCCGCGATGAGATTCGGATTCGTCACCACGACCTCGTGTGCCTTTTCCGCACCCAGATACGAAAATTCCTCCAGCATCTCGTCCGTCGTTTTGAAATACAGCGGCAGCGAACGGTCCGCGTCCTGCATCTGCTTGGTGGCGAGCAGGATGTGGCGGTAAATTTCGTCCTCCGGGTCGAGGAAATGCACGTCGCCCGTGGCGCAGACGGGCTTGCCCAGCTCCTCACCGAGCTTTACGATGGTGCGGTTGAAGCCGCGCAGCTCGTCCTCGCTCTGCGCCATGCCCTTGTCGAGCATGAAGCGGTTGTTGCAGATGGGCTGGATCTCCAAAAAGTCGTAGAACGACGCCAGCCGCCGCAGCTCTGCCCAGCTCTTGTGATCCACGACCGCCTGAAACAGCTCGCCCGCCTCGCACGCCGAGCCGATGATGAGCCCCTCGCGCCATTTGAGCAGCTCTGACTTCGGCATGATGGGCACACGCTTGAAATATTCCAGATTGCCCAGCGAGACCAGCCGGTAGAGGTTGCGCAGACCCACCGAGTTTTTCGCAAACACGATGATATGCCGCGCGCGGCGGTCCAGGATTTTGCCGCCGGAGCGCAGCGTCGCCATCAGCGGGTTCACCTCCGGCAGGCGTTCAATGCCGCGCTCACGCAGCATCGTGAAGAATTTTGACAGCAGCAGCCCGCAGGTGACGGCGTCATCCGACGCGCGGTGGTGGTTAAATTCCGGCAGGCTCAGGGCGTTTGCCACGATGTCGAGCTTGAATTTGTTCAGCTCCGGCATCAGATTCTGCGCCAGCACGAGCGTGTCGAGATACGTCGGGTCATAGTCGATGCCCAGCCGTTCGCACGCCGCCTTGATAAAGCCGACGTCAAAATCCGCGTTGTGCGCGCACAGTGGGCGGTCGCCCACAAATTCCAGAAATTTCGGCAGCGCCTCGGAAATATCCGGCGCGCCGGCGAGCATCGCATCGGTAATGCCGGTCAGCTCGACGATCTTCGCGTCCAGAAGCCGCCCCGGTGCGACGAACGACTCGAATTTTTCCAGCACCTCGCCGTCCTTCATGCGCGCCGCGCCGATCTCAATGATGACGTCGTGCTGCGACGAAAGCCCCGTCGTTTCCAGATCGAACGCCACATATTCGCAGCCCACCGGCGCGTTCAGCGTGCCGTGGACGGCAATGCGGTCGTCCACATCGTTTACATAATATCCCTCGCAGCCATAGAGGATCTGAATATTCTCCTCCGTGCCCGCGACCTTCGCCTTGCCCGCCGCCTTCATCGCATCCGGGAACGAGTGTACGCAGCCGTGGTCGGTGATGGCGATGGCGCGATGCCCCCACGACGCGGCGCGCTTGACCGCGTCGGCGGTCTTGGTCAGCGCGTCCATGGCAGACATCGCCGTATGCAGATGCAGCTCCACGCGCTTTTCGGGCGCGGTATCGCGGCGCTTGGGTGCGGAGACCTCGCCGATGGAGTTCGGCTGCATCACCATTTCGTTGTCATAGCGGTCAAAGGTCATCTTGCCCTGAATGGTCACCCACATTCCGGGGGTCTTGATCTTTTCCAGAATGGGCTTTGCTTTGTCCGTCTCCATGAACTGGTTCACGCGCACCGAGCCGGTGTAGTCCGTCACGTCAAAGCTCACCACCCACGCGCCGCGCTTTTTCAGCTCCCGGTGGTTGACCGCAAAGACCTTGCCCTGCACGCACACGCGGTACATATCGAGGTTCAGGTCTTTCATCGGCGTGGGCTCGGCGCGGAAGGGCTTGCCGAAGATCCAATTCTCCGGCACAGGGGCGGACGGCTTTGCCGCACGCTCCCTTGCCGCCGCGATGACCGGCGCGTTTTTCATCGCCTCGCGGCGGATACGCTCCGTCTCGGCAAACAGCTCCTGCGCGGAGCGCTCGCTGTGCGCGTGAATTTCGATCGGCACGCGCACGCCGAAGCGTTCTTCAATAAACCGCTGGACCTTCGGAACGTGCTCCAGCAGCTCCGCGCGCCCGTTGGCGGGCAGATGCACGTCGATGCGCTCGCGCGTGATCTCCCAACGCGCCCCGGCAAGGCTCGCCGCCGCCGGAGAATACGCCTGCGTGAATGTGCGGTACAGCGCCCGCGGCGGCAGCGTTTCCAGCGCGCTTTCGGGATAATGCACCTGCAATTCCAGCGCCCGCAGCCCGTACCGCTGTTCGATCGCGGCGCGGGCTGTGTCCAGCAGTTCTTCAGTTATGTAAACCTCTGAGCCCAGCTCCAGCGTGATCGTCCGTGCCGCGCGGTCGAGCTGCGCGTCGCGCAGCCGCAGCGCAGACAGCAGCGCCCGCTGCTCGTCCTCCGGCTCGTAATCCGGGAACAGGCTCAAAAAAGATACTTCCCGCTCCATATTGTTCCTCATTGGTGTAAAAATGCTTAAAGCTGCTCGATTTGACGCAGCAGCTCGGGCAGCAGCTCGTCATACGGCAGGCGCATTTTCTGCTCGCCGCGCACAAACAGCACCCCGCAGTCCTCGCCGCCGGCAATGCCGATGTCCGCCTCGCGCGCCTCGCCCGGTCCGTTCACGATGCAGCCCATCACCGCCACGGTCAGCGGCTTTTCGCAGTCCGCCAGCGCCTGCTCCACGCGGTTTGCCAGCCCGATGAGGTCAATGCGCGTGCGTCCGCAGGTTGGGCAAGAGATGATATTCACGCCGCCCTGCCGCACGCCCGCCGCCTTCAAGATCGCCTTCGCCGCGACGACCTCGCGCACGGGGTCAGCCGTGAGCGAAACGCGCACCGTGTCGCCGATGCCCATGCACAAAAGCCCGCCGATGCCCATGGCGGATTTGATCGTGCCCATATATTCCGTGCCGGTCTCGGTCACGCCGACGTGCAGCGGGTAGTCAGACTGCTCGGAAAACAGCCGGTACGCCTGCATCATGAGCGGGACGCTGCTCGACTTCATCGACACGCAGATGTCCGTAAAATCGCAGTCCTCCAGCAGGCGGATGTGTGAAAACGCGCTTTCCACCAAGGCCTCCGGCGTCGGGTGCCCGTATTTTTGCAGAAGCGCCTTGTCCAGGCTTCCGCCGTTCACGCCAATGCGGATGGGGATGTGCCGCGCGCGGCACGCATCCACCACGGCGCGCACACGATCCTCGCCGCCAATATTGCCGGGGTTGATGCGAATTTTCGCCGCGCCGCCCTCGGCAGCCAGGATCGCCAGCCGGTAGTCAAAATGGATGTCCGCCACCAGCGGCAGCGGCGAATATTTGCAGATTTCGGCAAAGCCGTGCGCCGCCTCGCGGTCGGGCACGGCAAGCCGCGCGATCTGGCAGCCCGCCGCCGCCAGCGCGTCCAGCTGGGCAAGCGACCCCTCGACGTCGGTCGTGCGCGTGTTCAGCATCGACTGGATGCTCACCGGCGCGCCGCCGCCCACGGGGACATTGCCCACCATAATTCTCTTTGTCATTGCCAACTCCTCAAGCAAACAGCTTCCAGATGTCCTTGAATGTCACAAACGCCATAAACGCCAGCAGCGCGATCATGCCCGCCGCGTGGACATAGCCCTCGTATTTGGGCGGAATTTTCTTTTTGGTCAGCGCCGTAAAGAGCGTCCCCACCAGCAGCAGGAAAATGCGCCCGCCGTCGAGCGCCGGGATGGGCAGCATATTCATCACCGCCAGATTGATGGCGATAAACGCCGCCAGATACGCGATATTCGCCGCAGCCGCCGATTTTGTCGCCGACTGCTCGCCCGTCTCGGCGATGACCGACACGATACCGACAGGACCGCTCATCTCATCCACCGACACCGCGCCGGAGATGAGATCCTCCAGCCCCAGCCAGACCAGACGCGTAAAATCCATCGCCGTGTTCCAACTGGTTTTCATCACCGTGCCGAAGGTCTTTTTCTCCATGCCGAAGTAGAAGCCGTATTTCACCTGCGTTTTGCCGTCCACGGTGTACTCGACCGGCGTCATCGCAAAATCCTTCAGCTCCACGAGCCTGCCGTTCCGGCGCACCGTCAGGTCGAACACGCCCGTTTTGCTGCGCGCAAGCAGCATCGACACGTCCGACTGGATATACACCCGCCGCCCGTCGATCTTGTAAATCTCATCGCCCGCCTGCAAGCCGTCCGCCGATTCATACGGGCAGCCCTCGTAAAACGAGTCGATGCGCGGCACGGCAAAATAGCCCGCCGCCGTGCTGAACAGGATCACCAGCACCAGCACGCCCGCAAGGAAGTTCATGAACGACCCCGCCGCCAGAATGATGAGCCGCCGCCACCACGGTTTGGACGTGAAGGCGCGCGGATTGTCGCTGGACTCATCCTCACCCTCCATCGCGCAGTAGCCGCCGATGGGGATGCAGCGCAGGGAGTACGTCGTCTCGCCCTTTGTCTTTTTGACGAGCGCCGGCCCCATGCAGACGGCAAATTCATTCACCTGCACGTCCAGTGCCTTGGCAGTCAGAAAATGCCCCAGCTCGTGCACAAAAATGAGCACGCCGAAGATGAGAATTGCGATCAGGATATACATGGCATCCCCCTATTTTGAAAACTTGGCGCGAACAGCCTCCCGCGCCATCGCGTCGGCGCGCTCCGCCGTCGCCAGCGAGTCAAGAGCCTCGCGCGGCACGCGCTGCATCGCCTCGTCCACCGCCTCGGCGATCTGCAAAAAGCCGATCCGCTCCTGCAAAAACAGCCCCACCGCCGCCTCGTTCGCGCCGTTGAGCACGGCGCACGCCGTGCCGCCCGCGGCAGCCGCCTGTTTGGCGAGCCGCAGGCACGAAAACGCGTCCTCGTCCGGCTGCTCGAACGTCAGCGCCGGGCACGACAGCAGATCAAGCGCGGGCGCGGGAGTCTCCCGCCGCGCCGGATACGTCAGCGCCAGCGAAATGGGCAGACGCATATCCGGCGTGCCGAGCTGCGCGAGCATCGCGCCGTCGCAGAACTCCACCAGCGAATGCACGATCGACTGCCGGTGGATGACCGCCGTCACCTTGGAGAGCGGCAGCGCGTACAGGCGCATCGCCTCGATGATCTCCAAGCCCTTGTTCATCAGCGTCGCGGAGTCCACCGTGATTTTCGCGCCCATCGTCCAGTTCGGATGGCGCAGCGCGTCAGCGCGCGTTTTGCCCGCCAGCTCCTTCCGCGTCATGCCGAAAAACGGTCCGCCGGAGCACGTCAGGATGAGCCTGTGCACCTCGCCCCGGTCACGGCAGCCCATCAGGCACTGAAAAATCGCCGAATGCTCGGAATCAACGGGGATAATTTCCGCGCCGTGCTCCGCCGCCTCGCGCATCACCAGCTCACCCGCGCACACGAGCGTCTCCTTGTTTGCCAGCGCGATGCGTTTTTTCGCGCGGATGGCACAGAGCGTCGGGCGCAGCCCGATCATGCCGGACACCGCCGTAACGACCGTGTCCGCCGCCGGGTGCTCCGCCGCCGCGAGCAGACCCGCCATGCCGCCGAGTACCGTTATATTCATATCCGCCAGCCGCGCTTTTAATTCCTGCGCGGCGGTCTCGTCGTATAAAACCGCCAGCTCCGGGCGCACCGCGCGGCACTGCGCTTCCAACGCATCCACGCCGGTGTTCGCCGCCAGCGCCGCCACGCGCACGCCGAGCGTTTGTGCCACATCCAGCGTCTGCCGCCCGATCGACCCTGTTGAGCCGAGGACGGAAATGCAGCGGCTCATAAAGCGACCTCCAGCAGCATCACCATGCCGTACACGACCGGCGCGATGAACATCGTAGAGTCAAAGCGGTCGAGCACGCCGCCGTGCGTCAGGAAGATATGGCTGTAATCCTTGATGCCTGCTTCGCGCTTGATGACGCTCATCGACAGATCGCCGAGCTGTCCGAAGAGATTCGCAATAACACCGATCACTGCCAAATACCACAGCGGCAGCTCCATGCTCCACGCCGCACGCGCGATGAGCCCGAGAATAAGCATCCCCAGCGCGCTGCCGACCGGGCCGCCGATGCCGCCCGCCCACGTTTTTTTCGGGCTGACGCGCGGTGCCATCTTTTTGCCGCCGAAGAGCATCCCGGCGAACATCGAAAACGAGTCGCCGATGAATGCCACCACAAACGGCATCAGCACGAATACGGGGCTTATATTGCGCAGCAGCGCGATGCAGCCGTACATTGCCGGAAATACGAACGCTCCGACGATGCACACCGCCAGTGAGCCGAACGGCATGGCGTTTTCCAGCCCATGCGTGCCAACCGTGACTGAAAACAGCACGACCACATACAAAAACGCAAGGGCGGCGTACAGATACGGCGCGTAGTCCGGCGCGGAATAGACCGCCGGGCGCGGCTGCCGCGCGCAGAGCAGCACCGTCAGCGCTGCCGTCAGGATCGTCAGCACATACACGAAGATCGGCACATTTTTCCCCGCCGTGTGCAGCAGCTCATACGCCGCAGCGCCCGCGATGGCAGCCGCCAAAATCGCCGTGGCGATGGGCGGCAGCACCAACAGAACGACGAGCAGCAGCGGCACGCCGATGGCGGCGACCAGCAGTCTCTGTTTCATTTCTTCACGCCTCCAAACCGGCGGTCGCGCTTCTGATACGCCGCGATCGCCCTGTCAAGTTCCCGTTCGTCAAAATCGGGCCAGAGCACGTCGGTAAAATAATACTCCGCATATGCCGACTGCCACAGCAGAAAATTGCTGACCCGCTCCTCGCCCGACGGGCGGATGATGAGCTCCGGGTCGGGGATGCCCGCCGTATACAGCAGTCCCCCGAACGCTTCCTCCGTCAGTTCCTCCGGCTTTCTTTCGCCTGCGGCACACTGCGCGGCAAAGCGCCGCGCGGCGTGGACGATCTCGTCCCGCCCGCCGTAGTTGATGCAGACGTTCGCCTGAAAGCCGTCATAGTGCGTCGAAATTTCCGCCGTGCGCTCAATGAGCGCGCGCAGCTCCGGGCTGATGCGCGACAGGTCGCCGAGCACCTTCAGCCGGATGTGGTCCTGCTCCATCTCGTCGATGGCTTCGTGCAGGTACTTTTCAAACAGCGCCATGATGCACTCGACTTCCTCGCGCGAGCGCTTCCAGTTTTCCGTGGAAAACGCATACACCGTCAGGTATTTCACCCCGATGGAGCGGCAGTACGTCGCAATGCGCCGGAACGTCTCCGCTCCGGCGGCGTGCCCCGCTGTGCGCGGCAGCCCGCGCTTTTTTGCCCAGCGCCCGTTGCCGTCCATGATGATGGCGATATGCTCCGGCGGCGGGAGCTGCGGCGTTTTTTTGAATAAATTTCCCATACTTTCGTCCTTCACGTCAAAAGCCGCCGGACGGCGGCTTTTGGCAAAAACCTATATAGCTCAGATTTCCATGAGCTCCTTGTCTTTCTTCGCGCACATCTCATCAATGCGCTTGGTGAACTTGTCGGTCAGGTCCTGAATATCCTTTTCGGCGACCTTCTGATCGTCCTCGGTCAGTTCGCCCTTTTTCTGCGCCTTTTTGACATAGTCCACAGCGTCGCGGCGCACGTTGCGCACGGCGACCTTGGCGTCCTCGCCGTATTTTTTGACCTGCTTCGTCAGCTCCTTACGGCGCTCCTCCGTGAGCTGCGGGAACACCAGCCGGATCACGCGGCCGTCATTCTGCGGGTTGATGCCGAGGTCGGAGACCTGGATGGCTTTTTCGATCGCCTTCAGCAGCGACCCGTCCCACGGCTGGATCATCAGCGTTCTGGGGTCGGGCGAGGAGACCGTGCCGACCTGGTTGATGGGCGTGTCCACACCGTAGTATTCCACCGTGATGCGGTCGAGCACCTGCGCGTTGGCGCGTCCGGCGCGCACCGCACCGAAGTCCGCCGCGAGCACCTCGAGCGTTTTTTCCATTTTGCGTTCAAATTCCTTCAGATCTGCCATGGATTTCTTCCTCCTTACTCTTTTTTCGGTCTGTTTTATTCCTTCACGATTGTGCCGATCTTCTCGCCCATCACGACCCGCAGGATGTTCTGCGGATCCTTCAGCGCAAAGACCTGCACCGGGATATGATTGTCCATCGAAAGGGATGTCGCCGTGGTGTCCATCACCGCCAGATGCTTTGCCAGCACCTCGTCGTAGGTGATCTCGTCATAGCGCACCGCCGTGGGGTCTTTCGCCGGGTCGGCGGAGTACACGCCGTCGATGTTTTTCGCAAGCAGGATCGCGTCGGCGTCGATCTCCGCCGCGCGCAGCACCGCGCCGGTGTCGGTGGAGAAATAGGGGTTGCCCGTGCCGCAGCCAAAGATGACCACGCGCCCCTTTTCCAGATGCCGGATGGCTTTACTGCGGATATACGGCTCTGCGATCTTGTTCATCTCGATCGCCGTCTGCACGCGCACGGCAACGCCGCGCTGCTCCAGACAGTCCGCCACCGCGAGGGCGTTGATGACCGTTGCCAGCATCCCCATATGGTCCGCGCGCGTGCGCTCCATCCTGCCGCCGCCGTCCTTTGCGCCGCGCCAGAAGTTGCCGCCGCCGACCACGATGCCGACCTGCACGCCCAGCTCTACGCACTGCTTGACCACGTCGCACACGCCGCCGATGACGTCAAAATTCAGCCCCCGGTGCGCATCGCCCGCCAGTGCCTCGCCGCTGATCTTCAGCAGCACCCGTTTATATTTCGGCTGATCCATGAAATGACCGCTCCTTTAATTCCTTATGAGATCTCGTAGGGCAGCGACGCAATGATACAATGCTGCCTTGGCTATTCTATAATATTTTTGCCCGCTTGAAAAGAGGAAATTTGCATCCGGCGGCAATGTTTTCACATTTTTTACAAAATGTCATGCCGGTCGTTGCGAAACGGACAAACTTCGTATATAATATATGGCACTACAAAACAAATTGCGGGAGGACTTCCCATGGACGAAATTCGCAAAGCCCCGGAAACGAAAAATTTCATCGACGTCTTTGTCGAGCAGGACATCGCCCCCGGCGGTCAGTTCGAGGGGCAGACGGTGCACACGCGCTTCCCGCCCGAGCCGAACGGGTATCTTCACATCGGGCACTGCAAGGCACTGACCATCGACTTCGGCACGGCGGAAAAATTCGGCGGTCTGTGCAACCTGCGCATGGACGATACGAACCCCACCAAAGAGGACTCGGAATATGTGGACGCCATTCAGGCGGACATCCACTGGCTGGGCTTTGACTGGGGCGACCGCTTCTTCTACGGCTCGGATTATTTCGACAAGGACTATGAATACGCCGTCGAGCTCATCAAAAAGGGGCTGGCGTATGTCTGCGACCTCACGCCCGAGCAGGCGAAGGAATGCCGCGGCGACATCGGCAAGCCCGCCGTCTCGCCGTACCGTGACCGCTCGGTCGAGGAAAACCTCGACCTGTTCGAGCGCATGAAAAACGGCGAGTTCCCCGAGGGCAGCAAAACGCTGCGCGCGAAGATCGACCTTGCCTCCGGCAACTTCAATATGCGCGACCCCGTCCTCTACCGCATCCGCTATATGCACCATCACCGCCAGGGCGACAAGTGGTGCATCTACCCGATGTACGACTTTGCTCACCCCATTCAGGACGCGCT
>CAKUED010000020.1 GCA_934646005.1 uncultured Oscillospiraceae bacterium | reverse complement strand
GAATCAGGATAATTATTATCAAGATAACTTGGGTCGGAAAATCCGACTTCTTGAAGTCGAGGTTTCCGACCTTTAGAAGTCGGGATTTCCGACTTCTGGAGGTCGAGAATTTCGACTTCTGGAATGGGCGCAGGAATTTCTTCTTTTTTGGGTGGAACCTCGCGGGTCGTAAACCGCTTGACGTATATTTTTGTCGGCTTGCCCTGACCTTGGCGAACGCGCTCAATCAGACCGGCACCCTTTGCCTTATCCAGCTCTGCCAGCAGCTTCATCGCCTTGTCACGTCCGCAGCAAAGATCGTCGGCAATTTCTTCGACTGTGTAATAAATGAACACGCGCCCGTCCTCGTCGTACCAGCCGTGTTCCTCGGACAGCCCCATGCGGTCAAGCAGCAGGCCATACAACAGCTTTGCTTCGACGGATACGTTTTTGAATCGCTGGTGCGTAATCAGCAAGCGGGGAATACGGAAGTAGCTGAACTCTTTCGATTCGTCGCCATAGAAATAATCTGATACGATAACCGCCGCCATATTTGCCGCTCCTCTCTGTTTTGGGATTGATAATCTATGTCATAGAAAAAGCACGATTTGATTTTCTGTCAAATCGTGCTTTTTCTTAGTGTTCTTTTTTGTCAGTAAAGTTTGATTTTTCGGTGACTACCTGTTAAAAACGTGCTTTTCGTCACGTTCTTTATCCAGCATCACCTAACCGGGAGGGCGCTTTTTTGGCGCTTGATGAATGATGAATCGTGAATAATTGACGTTTTTCGTCGTACCGTAGGGGCGGGACGCAATCGCAAAATTGCACGCACTTTCGGCGACCTTGCAAAATCCCACAAATACGCCGTAGGGGAGGGGCTTTGCCCCTCCCGCGCAGGACGTATAAACAGAATCGCACAACAAGCGGCAACCTCGTACAACGCCTTGTAGGGGCGGACGCCTCTGTCCGCCCGTGAGGCATTTGCGGTTTTGCCGCAACGTTTCGTAAAAACGGCGGTGCGTTCTGCCGGGCGGACAGGGTCGTCCGCCCCTACGGGTGCGTGCGTGTGCGCATTGATACGCGCGAGTTTGCAACGTTGTGCCGCCGGGCGGGGTAGAACCCCGCCCCTACGCTCATTATTCATCATTCATGATTCATTATCGAAACAGGCGGGAGGGGCAAGCCCCTCCCCTACATTACGGCGAAATACGTCATTTCGTGTTCTCGCCCCGCAGCCTTATGATCTCGTCACGCAGGACGGCGGCGTATTCGTATTCCATCATCTTTGCCGCTTCCTTCATCTTCTTTTCGAGCTTTTCGATCTCGCGGTCGCGCTCCTGCCGCGTGAGCTTTACGCCGCTTTTGCCCCTGGCTGCGGGCTCGGGAGAGGCGGAGATCTCGATGAGGTCGCGGACGGATTTGACGATCGTTTTCGGCACGATGCCGTGCGCCTTATTATACTCATCCTGAATTTTGCGGCGGCGGGCGGTCTCGTCCATTGCCGCGCGCATGGCGGGGGTGATCTTGTCAGCGTAGAGGATGACGCGCCCGCCGGCGTTGCGCGCGGCGCGCCCGATGGTCTGGATGAGGCTCGTCTCCGAGCGCAGGAAGCCCTCCTTATCGGCGTCCAGAATGGCGATGAGCGACACCTCCGGCAGGTCCAGACCCTCGCGCAGGAGGTTGATGCCGACGAGCACGTCGAATTTTGCCATGCGCAGGTCGCGGATGATCTCCATACGCTCCATCGCGCCGATGTCGGAGTGCATATAGCGCACGCGCACGCCGTTTGTCTGCAAATACGCGGTCAGGTCCTCCGCCATTTTTTTCGTGAGCGTGGTGACGAGCGTGCGCTCGCCCTTGGCGGTGGTGGCGTTGATCTCGCCGATGAGATCGTCGATCTGCCCCTCGATGGGGCGGACGAACACCTCCGGGTCAAGCAGCCCCGTGGGGCGAATGACCTGCTCGGCGACCTGCCCGGCGCGGGAGAGCTCATACTCCGCCGGGGTGGCGGAGACGTAGATCGCCTGATGGATGCGCTGCTCAAATTCGTCGAACTTGAGCGGGCGGTTGTCATATGCCGACGGCAGGCGGAAGCCGTAATCGACGAGGCTCTGTTTGCGGGCGTGGTCGCCGTTGTACATCGCGCGCACCTGCGGGAGCGTGACGTGGCTCTCGTCCACGAACAGCAGAAAATCGTCGGGGAAGTAGTCCAGCAGCGTGGTCGGCGGCGTGCCGGGGGCGCGCCCGGCGATGACGCGGGAGTAGTTCTCGATGCCGGTGCAGAAGCCGATCTCGGAGAGCATCTCCAGATCGTACTGCGTGCGCTGGCGGATGCGCTGCGCCTCCAGCAGCTTGTCATGCTCCTCGAAAAACTTGACGCGCTCGTACATCTCGTCCTCAATTTCGTGCATGGCGCGCGCCATCTTCTCCTTGGACGCGACGTAATGCGACGCGGGATAGATGGCGACGTGGTTCAGCACGCGCTCCGGCATCCCGGTGACGGCGTTGATCTGGCTGATGCGCTCGACCTCGTCGCCGAAAAACTCGATGCGGATCGCCTTGCCCGCCCAGTAGACGGGCCAGACCTCCAGCGTGTCGCCGCGGACGCGGAAGGTGTTGCGGATGAAGTTGATGTCGTTGCGCTCGTAGCGGATTTCCGTCAGACGGCGCATGAGCGCGTCGCGGTCCTGCTCCTGCCCGGGGCGCAGCGACACGACCATGTTTTTATAGTCGATTGGGTCGCCCAGACCGTAGATGCACGACACGGACGACACGACGATCACATCCCGCCGCTCGGCGAGGGACGACGTTGCGCTGTGGCGCAGGCGTTCGATCTCGTCGTTGATGGCGGAGTCCTTTTCAATGTAGGTGTCGGTGTGGGCGATGTACGCCTCCGGCTGGTAGTAGTCGTAGTACGAGACGAAATACTCCACCGCGTTTTCGGGGAAAAATTCGCGGAACTCCGAGCAGAGCTGCGCCGCGAGCGTTTTGTTGTGCGCCAGCACGAGCGTGGGGCGGTTGAGGTTGGCGATGATGTTCGCCATGGTGAACGTCTTGCCAGAGCCGGTCACGCCGAGCAAGACCTGATCGCTCATGCCGAGCCTGACGCCGTTCGTCAGCTTTTCGATCGCCTGCGGCTGATCGCCGGTGGGCTTATAATCAGAGACGAGTTTGAAGTCCATAAGATGACCTCCGGGGGAAGATTTTAGTCGTAACGTAGGGGAGGGGCGAAGTGAGGGAATAGGTAATAGTGAAGAGTGAAGAAGTAAGTCTGTAGGGGTCGATGCCCACATCGACCCGGCAATACGCAGTCGCAAAATTGCACGATGTTCGGCGAAAACGTAAAACGTCTTGTAGGGGCGGACGACCCTGTCCGCCCATTGGGCAATTGCAGGTTTGCCGCAACGTATCGAAAAAACGGGGGTGCGGCGTGCGGGGAGAGCGCGGCATCGACCCCTACAAACGTGGCGCGGATTCGCATTGGTGCGTCCGTATTTGCGGGTGCATACCGCCGGGCGGACAGAGGCGTCCGCCCCTACGGGTGCGTACCGTTCCGCATTGGTGCGTGCGGGGTTGCGATGTTGTACCGCCGGGCGGGGCAAGCCCCGCCCCTACATTACGACGAACGTGGAGCAGCGGCGTTCGTTCAGCCTGCGGTCTCTGTTTTTGCGGGGAGCGGTTCCATCATGCCGTCGGATGCCATGGAGATGAAATCGCCGTCGGCGACGATGATGTGGTCGGCGAGGGTGACGCCCACGGCGTCGAGCGCGGTTTGCAGGGCGCGGGTCGTTTCACGGTCTTCGCGGCTGGCGAGGGCGATGCCGCTGGGGTGGTTATGCGCCACTACGACGGACGTGGCGTTGCGCTCCAGCGCGGTCTTGACGACCTTGCGGATGGAGATGGCGGCGGTATTCATGCAGCCGCGGTGGATGAGGCGGCAGTCGAGCGCCTTGCACTTGCCGTCCAGGCACAGCAGCCACACGACCTCGTCCTGCTCGCCCATAAAATGCGGCAGCAGATACTGCCCGCATTTGGTCGTGGTGTCGAGCACGCGGTCAAAATCGGCGCGGCAGATCATATGCCGCCGCTCCATCTGCAAAAACAGCAGCAGATAGTCCGCCGTGCGCGCGCCCACACCCTCGACCTCCAGAAGCGCGGCGCGGTTCGCCTCCAGAACGCCGGAGAGTGACTCAAAGCGCGTCAGCAGCCGGTGTGCCAGCTCGTTCGTGTCGCCGCGCGGGAGGACGGGATACAGCGCGACCTCCAGGAGCTGCACGTCGGACAGACTGTCCATGCCGAACTGCTCGATCTGTTGGCGCATCCGCGCCCGGTGTCCCTCATGCACGCTCATGATGCTCTCTCCTTACAGCAAATTATAGCAGACGCTTGAGATACTGCCCCGTATAGCTTGCCGGGCATGCGGCGACCTGCTCGGGCGTGCCGGCGCACACCAGCGTGCCGCCGCCCGCGCCGCCCTCCGGTCCGAGGTCTATAACGTGATCGGCGACCTTGATGACGTCCAGATTGTGCTCGATGACGAGCACAGTGTTGCCGCTGTCTACCAGCAATTGCAGCACGTCGATGAGCCGGTGCACGTCCGCGATGTGCAGCCCCGTGGTCGGCTCGTCGAGAATATAGATGGTGCGCCCGGTGGCGCGGCGGGAGAGCTCGGTGGCGAGCTTCACGCGCTGCGCCTCGCCGCCGGAGAGCGTCGTGGAGCTCTGCCCCAGCTTGATGTAGCCGAGCCCCACGTCCACGAGCGTCTGAATTTTTTGCCGAATTTTCGGAAGATTTTCAAAGAAGCCGAGCGCCTCCTCGGCGGTCATATCCAGCACCTCGGCGATGTTCTTGCCCTTGTAGAGCACCTCCAGCGTTTCGCGGTTGTAGCGCCTGCCGCCGCAGACCTCGCAGGGGACGTACACGTCGGACAGGAAGTGCATTTCGATTTTGACCAGACCGTCGCCGCAGCACGCCTCGCACCGACCGCCCTTGACGTTGAACGAGAACCGCCCCGGTCCGTAGCCCCGCGCGCGCGCGTCGGCGGTGGAGGCATACAGGTCGCGGATGTCGTTGAACACGCCGGTGTAGGTGGCGGGGTTGGAGCGCGCCGTCCTGCCGATGGGGCTCTGGTCGATACCCACGACCTTGTCGAGCGCGTCCAGACCCTCGATCGCGTCGAATTTTCCGGGGCGCACGCGCGCGCGGTTGAGCGCGGCGGCGAGTTTTTTGTAGAGAATTTCGTTGACTAAACTTGACTTGCCGGACCCCGACACGCCCGTGACGCAGGTGAACGTGCCGAGCGGGACGGATACGTCGATGTGACGCAGGTTATTTTCCGCCGCGCCGCGCACGGTGAGGAATTTGCCGTTTCCTGCGCGGCGCTGCGCCGGGACGGGGATTTTTTTCGCGCCGGAGAGGTACTGCCCCGTGATGGAGCGCGGGCACGCCATAATATCCTGCACGCTGCCCGTGGCGACGACCTCGCCGCCGTGTACGCCCGCGCCCGGACCGATGTCCACGATGAAATCGGCGGCGCGCATGGTGTCCTCGTCGTGCTCGACCACGAGCACGGAGTTGCCGAGGTCGCGGAGCTGCCGGAGCGTGCCGAGCAGCTTGTCGTTATCGCGCTGGTGCAGCCCGATGGACGGCTCGTCGAGGATGTACAAAACGCCCATCAAACTCGAACCGATCTGCGTCGCCAGCCGGATGCGCTGGCTCTCGCCGCCGGAGAGCGTCGCGGCTGCGCGCGAGAGCGTGAGGTAGTTCAGCCCCACCGCCTGCAAAAAGCCGAGGCGGGCGCGCAGCTCGCGCAGGATCTGCGACGCGATGACTGCCGCCGCGCCGTCCAGCTTCAGCTCGTTTACGAACCGCAGCGCGTCGGAGATGGGCAGCGCGCAGAAGTCCATAATGCCCATGCCGCCCACCGTGACCGCCAGCGCCAGCTCACCCAGCCGCCTGCCGCGGCACTTGGGGCACGGGCGCGCGGACATACATTCCTCCAGCTCCTTCTGCATCGCCTCGGACTGCGTTTCGGAAAAGCGGCGGCTGATATTGTTCAGCACGCCCTCGAACGGGCGCTCCAGCGTGCCGCGCCCGTTCGCGCGCTCGTAGTAGATGGTCAGCTTTTCCGTGCCCGTGCCGTAGAGGATGGCGTCCTTCGCCGCCTGCGGCAGAGACGCATACGGCTCGGTGAGCGAAAAGTGGTATTTTTTCGCCAGCGCGTCAAAATACATCCGCGAGATGGAGTCGTCGCGGACATTGTTAAAGCCCGACGCCTGGATCGCGCCCTGCAAAATGGACTTCGACGGGTCGGGGATGATGAGCTCAGGGTCAGCCTCCAGCCGCGTGCCGAGACCCGTGCAGATCGGGCACGCGCCGAAGGGGTTGTTGAACGAAAACATCCGCGGGCTCAGCTCCGGCATACTCACGCCGCAGTCCTCACAGGCGTAGTTCTGCGAAAACGACAGCTCACGGTCCTCGTCCACCAGATCGATCGCGACCAGACCGCCCGCGAGTGCCAGCGCCGTTTCCACCGAGTCCGTCAGGCGGCGGGCGAGGTCGGGCTTCATCACAAGGCGGTCCACGATCACGTCGATGTGGTGCTTTTTGTTTTTGTCGAGCTGGATGGTCTCGGTGAGGTCATAGAGGCTGCCGTCCACGCGCACGCGGGCATAGCCGCTGCGGCGGGCGTCCTCAAACACCTTGGCGTGCTCGCCCTTTTTGCCGCGCACCACGGGCGCGAGCACCTGAAAGCGCGTCTTTTCGGGGAGCTGCATGATCTGATCGACGATCTGATCGACACTCTGCCGCTGGATGGGCTTGCCGCACTTGGGGCAGTGCGGGATGCCGACGCGCGCCCACAAAAGGCGCAGATAGTCGTAGATCTCCGTGACCGTGCCGACGGTGGAGCGGGGGTTTTTGCTCGTTGTTTTCTGGTCGATGGAGATGGCGGGCGAGAGCCCGTCGATGGCGTCCACGTCGGGCTTGTCCATCTGCCCGAGGAACATCCGCGCGTAGCTCGACAGCGACTCCACATACCGCCGCTGCCCCTCGGCGTAGATCGTGTCGAACGCCAAAGACGATTTGCCCGACCCCGAAAGCCCCGTGAGCACTACGAGTTTATCCCGCGGGATCTCGAGCGAGATGTTTTTGAGATTGTTGACGCGCGCGCCCTGAATGCGGATCGTTTCCTGCATGGTAAATACCACCTTTGTGGGAGAATTTTGAGATGTGATGATGAGCGTCGTACCGTAGGGGAGGGGCTTGCCCCTCCCGTGCGGTGTGCACCAACAAATTTGCACAACGAACGGCGACAACGTAAAATGTCCGTAGGGGTCGATGCCCACATCGACCCGGCGGTGTGGAATCGCAGAATTGCACGATGTTCGGCGACCACGCACAACGCCTTGTAGGGGCGGACGACCCTGTCCGCCCGATGGGCAATTGCAAATTTTCTGCAACGTTTCGTAAAAACGGATGTACCCAACGCGGGTCGATGTGGGCATCGACCCCTACAAACGTTGTACGGGTTCGCATAGGTGCATCCAATTTTGCGGACGCGTGCTGCCGGGCGGACAGGGTCGTCCGCCCCTACGGGTGCATACCGTTTCGCATTGGCGTGTGCGGATTTGCGATTGTACCCCGCGCGGGAGGGACAAGCTCCCTACGTTACGACGAAATACGAAAAAACCGTATCCTATATTATATCAGATTCCGCGCGGACATACAACTATTTTTAGAACAAAAGTTTCTGCTCTTGTTTCCGGGCGGCGGGTCGTGTATAATGGAGTAAAAAGGGGGGAATGGCTGTGCGGAATTTGACAAAGCTGCTGTTCCAGCGGGTCGTGATCGTGTCGCTGGCGATCCTTGTGCAGGTGGGCGTGATCCTGTCCGGCGTGCTGTGGATCCAGGAGTATGAAAAATGGCTGAATGTGGCGCTGTCGGTGCTGTCGTGGGCGGCGATCCTATACATCATTACCGCCGGGCGCGGCAATCCGAGCTACAAGATCGCGTGGATCGTGCTGATCTTTGCCTTCCCGGTGGTGGGGCTGACGCTCTACCTGCTCTTTGCGGGCAACCGTTCGTCCCGCCCGGTGTGGCGGCGGCTGAGCGGGCTGCGCACGCAGACGCAGCTCGCGCTGCGGCAGGACGACGCGGTGATGCGGTCGCTGGCTACCGAGGACGCGGCGGCGCACAATCTCGCGCGCTATCTGCACAGCAGCGCCGGCTACCCCATCTATCACAACTCCGACGCCGTGTATTTCCCCTCCGGCGAGGCGTGCTTCGCCCGGATGCTGGCGGAGCTGGAGCGCGCGGAGCACTATATTTTCCTTGAATATTTCATCATCGCGCGCGGGCAGATGTGGGACTCCATTTTGGAAATTCTCGCCCGCAAGGCGGCGCAGGGCGTGGACGTGCGCGTTTTATACGACGATTTCGGCTGCATCACGCGCCTGCCGGCGAATTACTGTAAGCAGCTCGCGGAGCAGGGCATTCAGGCGCGGGCGTTCAATCCGTTCGTGCCGATCGTGTCGGGGCGGCTGAATAACCGCGATCACCGCAAGCTCCTGATCGTGGACGGCAAGCGCGCCTTTACGGGCGGCATCAATCTGGCGGATGAGTATATCAACAAGACCTCGCCGCACGGGCATTGGAAGGATTGCGGCATTCTCGTGCGCGGCGAGGCGGCGTGGTCGATGACGGTGATGTTCCTCACAATGTGGGGCTGCCTCAAGGGCGAGACGGAGGAGCTGGACGCTTTCCGTCCGCTGGAGTTTGACCATCCCGTCGGCTGCGGCTATGTGCAGCCGTTTGCCGACAGCCCGCTCGACTATGAGGACGTGGGCGCGACGACGTTCCAGAGCCTCATCCAGAGCGCGCACGATCATGTGTGGATGATGACGCCGTACCTCATTCTGGACGATAAAATGACCAGCGCGCTGTGCATCGCCGCCAAAACGGGCGTGGACGTGCGCATCATCACGCCCGGTACGCCGGATAAGTGGTATGTGCACGCGGTGACGCGGGCGAATTACGAGCTGCTCACGGAGGCGGGCGTGCGCATTTTTGAGTACCGCCCCGGCTTCATCCACTCGAAGATCTGCCTCGCGGACGACTGCCGCGCGGTGGTGGGCACGGTGAATATGGACTTCCGCAGCCTGTATCTGCACTTTGAGGACGCGGTGTACCTCTACGACGACCCGTCCGTCGCGCAGGTCAGCGGCGACTTCCGCGCGACCTTCCCCGAATGCCGCGAGATCACCTACCAGCGCTGCAAGCACGTCCACCTGCACCAGAGACTGCTGAGAAGCCTGCTGAGAATTTTTGCACCGCTGATGTGAGAAATGGCGGGAGGCGGGATGCCTCCCGCCTTTGCGTTTTTACGCAGTGCGCCGCAACGGCGGGGGCTCAGCCCCCCTTTCTTTCGCGCGGCGAAAGAAAGCGCCGCTGGCGGTGTAAAGAAAGGCGGTCAAGGGGAGTTTCGATCTCCCCTTGACAATCCTCTGACCGACCAAGAAGGGGTTGCGACCCCTTCTTGGAATTTCCCGGGGCGCGGGATGGTGGTGCATTGCGCTGCACCAAAGCCTCCCCTTGGTGACCAAGGGGAGGTGGCACGGCGAAGCCGTGACGGAAGGGATGAGAAGGTGTGCGTTTTGAGATGTAACGCGTTTTGTCGTAACGTAGGGGAGGGGCTCTGCCCCTCCCGCGCGGTATCACGCGGCAAAATTGAATGCACCAATGCGAACACGCACGCACCCGTATAGGGGCGGACAGAGGCGTCCGCCCCTACAGGCGTGTGCGGGTGGAGGAATTTTTTCGGTTTGTCCGCATTCGTGCGTTTTTTTACGGCGGGTGGTTTACAATAACCTCGCGTCTGGGGGCGCGGGAGGGGCTGGTTTTGATGATGACTTGTGGGAGCGCCGGGGCGCGGGTGGTGTTGATCCCGGTGGACGAGCTGCGCCCGAATCCCGCGCAGCCGCGCGGCGTGTTTGACCCCGAGGGCTTACAGGCACTGGCGGACTCCATCCGGCAATACGGCGTTTTGCAGCCGCTGAGCGTGCGCATGACGGCGGACGGTCCGGAGCTGATCGCGGGCGAGCGCCGCCTGCGGGCGGCAAAGCTCGCGGGGCTGCGCGCCGTGCCGTGTCTGCCGGTGGGCGCGGACGAGGAGGCGTCGGCGATGCTGGCGCTCATTGAAAACATCCAGCGGCGTGACCTCGACTTCTGGGAGCAGGCGCGCGGCATCGCGCGGCTGCTGCAGCGCTTTTCCATCACGCAGGAGCAGGCGGCGCGGCGGCTGGGCATGAGCCAGTCGGCGGTGGCGAACAAGCTGCGCATCCTGCGCCTGCCGGAGGACGTTTTGCAGGCGCTCCGGGACGCGGGGCTGGGCGAGCGCCACGCGCGGGCGCTTCTGCGCCTGCCGGACGCGGACGCGCAGCGCCGTGCGGCGCGCCTTGCGGGCGAGGGACACTGGAGCGTGGCACGGCTGGAGGAATATGTGGACGCGCAGTGCCGTCCGCGCGTGCAGCGCCCGCAGTTCGGCGGATTTTTGCTGCGTGACGCGCGGGTGCTCCTCAACGCCGTGCAGCACCATCTGGACCTTGCGCGCTCGGCGGGCATCGGCGCGTGCAGCGACCGCCGCGAGACCGACCGCGAGATCATCCTGACCATCCGCATCCCCAAGCAGCCGCGCAAGGGAAAATGAGCCGATTTTTGTACAAAATCTCAAAAAGTACGACTGCGCGCGCCGTCCGGCGCGCGCATTTTTGTGCAAATGCCTAAAAAACTTTAAGGAATCAGGAGGATTTTTAGCTTGCAAACGGTTTGAAATATGATATAGTATATATTTGTCTGAAAATCAAAGAAAACAGTAAAAGTTCTGACCGAAACAGCGTGTTTCAGGTCCAAATGAGAAAGGGGTACATCATGGCACACAAGTTCGTATATCTGTTCTCCGAGGGCAACGGGCATATGCGCGAGCTGCTCGGCGGCAAGGGCGCAAACCTGGCGGAGATGACCAATCTGGGTATGCCCGTCCCGCAGGGCTTCACCATCACCACCGAAGCCTGCACGCAGTACTACAAGGACGACCGTCAGATCAATTCCGAGATCGAGGCGGAGATCATGCAGTACGTCGAAAAGCTGGAGGAAATGACCGGCAAGAAGTTCGGCGATCTGTATAACCCGCTGCTCGTGTCCGTGCGCTCCGGCGCGCGCGCGTCCATGCCCGGCATGATGGACACCATCCTGAACCTGGGTCTGAACGACGAGGTCGTCGTCGCGTTTGCGAAAAAGACCAACAACCCCCGTTTTGCCTACGACTCCTACCGCCGCTTCATCCAGATGTACTCCGACGTCGTTATGGAAGTCGGCAAGAAATACTTTGAGCAGCTCATCGACGAGATGAAGCAGGCGCGCGGCGTCACACTCGACACCGAGCTGACCGCTGACGATCTCAAGGAGCTGGCGGAGAAATTCAAGAAGGAATATCACGAAAAGCTGGGCGAAGAGTTCCCGCAGGACCCGAAGGTCCAGCTCATGGGCGCCATCAAGGCGGTGTTCCGCTCCTGGGACAACCCCCGCGCCATCTACTACCGCCGCATGAACGACATCCCCTCCGACTGGGGCACTGCCGTCAACGTCCAGTCCATGGTGTTCGGCAACACCGGCGATACGTCCGGCACGGGCGTCGCCTTTACCCGTAACCCCGCCACCGGCGAAAAGAAGCTCTTCGGCGAGTTCCTGATGAACGCGCAGGGTGAGGACGTCGTCGCCGGTATCCGCACCCCGCAGACCATCGACCAGCTCGCCGAGGTCATGCCGGAGGCGTATGAGCAGTTCGTGGACATCTGCAAAAAGCTGGAGTATCACTACCGCGATATGCAGGACATGGAGTTCACGATCGAAAACAAGAAGCTGTATATGCTCCAGACCCGTAACGGCAAGCGCACCGCTGCCGCCGCGATGAAGATCGCCTGCGATCTGGTCGATGAGGGCATGATCACCGAAAAAGAAGCGGTCGCCATGATCGACCCGAAGAGCCTCGACGCGCTGCTGCACCCGACGTTCGATCCCGCGGCGCTCAAGAAGGCAAAGGTCATCGGCACGGGTCTGGCGGCGTCCCCCGGCGCGGCGTGCGGCAAGATCGTCTTTACCGCCGAGACCGCGACCGACTGGGGCAAGAACGGTCAGAAGGTCGTTCTGGTCCGTCTGGAGACCAGCCCGGAGGACATCGAGGGTATGCACTACTCGCAGGGCGTCCTGACGGTGCGCGGCGGCATGACGTCGCACGCGGCGGTCGTGGCGCGCGGCATGGGCACCTGCTGTGTCTCCGGCTGCGGCGCGATCAAGATGAACGAGGAAGCCAAGACCTTCGAGCTGGGCGGCAAGACCTATAAGGAAGGTGACTGGATCTCCATCGACGGCTCGACCGGCAACATCTACGGCGAAAAGATCAAGACCACGGCGGCTGCCATCTCCGGCAACTTTGACCGTATCATGACCTGGGCGGACAAGTTCCGCAAGCTGGGCGTGCGCACGAACGCCGACACCCCGCGTGACGCGGAGCAGGCGGCAGCCTTCGGCGCGGAGGGCATCGGTCTTTGCCGCACCGAGCATATGTTCTTTGAGGCGGACCGCATCAAGGCGATCCGCGAGATGATCGTCTCCGAGACCGCCGAGCAGCGCGAGCACGCGCTCTCCAAACTCGAGCCGATCCAGCAGGGCGACTTTGAAGCGATCTATGAGGCGATGAAGGGCCGCCCGGTCACCATCCGTCTGCTCGATCCGCCCCTCCACGAGTTCGTTCCGACCGACCCGAAGGACATCGAAGAGCTTGCCAAGGAGATGAACATCTCCGTCGAGCACCTCAAGCAGGTCATCGCGGGGCTGCATGAGTTTAACCCGATGATGGGTCACCGCGGCTGCCGTCTGGACGTCACCTATCCCGAGATCGCCAAGATGCAGACCGCCGCGATCATCAAGGCGGCGCTGGCTGTCCGCAGCCGCCGTCCGGCATGGAAGATCGTCCCCGAGATCATGGTCCCGCTGGTCGGCGAGGCGCGTGAGCTGGCGTACGTCAAGTCCGTTATCGACCAGGTCGCCAGGAAGATCATCAAGGCTGCCGGCAGCGATATGCAGTATAAGGTCGGCACGATGATCGAGATCCCGCGCGCGGCGCTCACCGCCGACGACATTGCCAAGGAAGCGGAGTTCTTCTCCTTCGGCACGAACGATCTGACGCAGATGACGTTCGGCTTCTCCCGTGACGACGCGGGCAAGTTCCTCGCCTCGTACTATGACCGCAAGATCTACGAGTCCGACCCGTTCTCCAAGCTCGATCAGGCTGGCGTGGGCCGTCTGGTGAAGATGGCGTGCGAGCTGGGCCGTCAGACCCGCCCGGACATCAAGCTGGGCATCTGCGGCGAGCAGGGCGGCGATCCGTCCACCGTCGAGTTCTGCCACAACATCGGCTTGAGCTACGTCTCGTGCAGCCCGTTCCGTGTGCCCATCGCCCGCCTCGCCGCCGCGCAGGCAGCGATCAAGGCTGAAAAGGCTGAATAAGAAAATATCGCAGACAAGCGCCCCCGACCGACTGGTCGGGGGCGCGTTTTATCAGGGTGCGGCGGGATAGGCAGCAGATACACACGCACCCGTAGGGGCGGACGACTCTGTCCGCCCGGCAGGACGCACCCGCAAAACGGTACGCACCAATGCGAATCCGTAACCCGTTTGTAGGGGTCGATGCCGCGCTCTCCCCGCACGGGGCACGACCGTTTTTACGACACGTTGCGGCAAAATTGCCGTTGCCCCACGGGCGGACAGGGGCATTTGCGTTTAATGTCTACCCAGATTCACAAGCAGAATCCCAATGACAATGACCGCCGCGCCGACCCAATTGAGGGGGCTGACCGTCTCGCGCAGGATGAGCGCGGAGGCGATGAGCACCAGGATGCACGACACGCCCGTTGCGATGGGAAACAGGATACTCAGCTCGCTCCGGCTGACGAGCAGCAGGTACAGCAGGAAGCTCACCACATAGCAGCAGCAGCCGCCGATGCTCACCCAGCTCAGGCGCAGATGCAGAAGCCGCTCGAAAAACGGGACGGCGGCGCAGGATGTGCCGAGCTTGAAGAGCACCAGCCCGCCCACGGAAAACAGCAGATACGCTGCAAAGAGTACGATCATGCGTCCTTCTCCTTTTCCTCCAGCGCCTGCTCCAGCGCGCGGATGCGCTTTTCCAGCAGCGCAGTCTGCTGGATGGTGCGCGTGAGCTTGTCATTGAGCCGCGAAACGATCGCCGTGAGCGAGATCTCCAGCAGGATGATGAAGAAGCACACGGCGGAGATGAGCGCGTTCATCTCGCTCTGGATGCACAGCAGCTTCGCCATCGCCGTGAGGATGCCGGGGAACAGGATGAGCACGAACAGCGCCGCACCCATGATGAGCCACAGCAGAAAATATTTGAGATTCAGCCCCCGGCGGCGGACAAACAGCAGCAGCACCGTAAAATACACCGCCATGGCGAGGATCAATACCAGACGCAGAGTCGGAGACATAGATGTTCTCCTTTCATATTCTGAGAATTTGGTTTTTCTGCGCGATTCGGCGAGAGATTTTGCCGCGAGGCGAAGCTTGGAAACCGCAGACATACTTTGTGTATTTCAAGGTTTTCAAACTGAAGCATCGGGGCAAAAGATCCGGCGAAGCGCCTTAGAGCTTTGCATGAGGGGTGTGCAAGAGTACCGCCAGCGTGACCTTGAGCATATAGTAAACGGACTTCCACTCGCTGATGGACGACGCGCCGCCCTGCCGCGCGCGCATTGCCGCCGGCACGTCGCACACCCGCGCGCCGGATTTGAGCGCCGTGACAAGCGACTCCGGCTCGGGGTAGTCCTGTGCGTAATCGTGCGCGAACAGCTCGATCACGCGGCGGTTCGCCGCGCGGTAGCCGCTGGTGGGGTCGGTGACGGTATGGCGCGTGCGCAGCCGCACCGCCCTGCGCAAAATGCCAATGCCCAGCCGCCGCAGCGGCGTGGACTGAAAGCCCTCACCCGTTACAAAGCGTGAGCCGATGACAAGATCCGCCTCGCCGCGCTCGATGGGCGCGAGCAGCGCCGTGAGGTCGCGCGGGTCATGCTGCCCGTCGCCGTCCATCTGCACGGCGATGTCATAGTCGTTTTCAAGAGCATATAAGTACCCCGTCTGCACCGCGCCGCCGATGCCGAGATTGACCGGCAGATTCACGGTCGGGTAGCCGTGCGCGCGGCAGAGCGCGCCCGTCTCGTCGCGCGAGCAGTCATTGATGACCACAAAATCGCACGCGGGGCAGACCGTCTTTAATTCCTCTACAAACGGCACGATCGCCGCCTGCTCATTGAACGCCGGGATGATGACGAGCGTTTTCAGACCCTCCGCCCCCTTTTTCGATACTCCCTACATTATACAAATAATACGATAAAATGCAAAGAGTTTTTCGGGCAGCCCAAAACGCCTCGCAGAGTTTCGCCGCCGCAGCGGCGAAAGCGATTATAATCATTTTTGCCGGCGGCGTGTACGTCGGCAAAAATTCTGCTCGCGGAGCGGAGTGTATAAATTTTGCGCTGCGCGCAAAATTTATGCGCGCAGCGCAGTGCAAGCCTTTTCAAACGAAAACCCAGCGGAGCGGTTTTCGTTTGAGCGCGCGATTGCGCGCAGCCGTGGGATATGGTATGATATGGCGGAAGGGACGTGAGGGCATTGAATTTTATCCGCCGCCGGTGGCGCGAGATCGCCGCGGCTGTTCTGATTTTGGGCTTTACGGGCTTTGCCGTGCTGGCGCTGCGGCGCTACGGGATGCTGGCGCACTGGTATTGGGCGCTGCTGCCCGCCGCGGTGCTCACGCCGCTGAGTGTGTTCATGCTGCGCGCGCCGCGGCAGGCGCATCGGGTGTTTTTCGCGGTGTTTCTCGTCTGCGGGCTGCTGTATCTCGCCGCTGTGCCGATCTTGCAGGTGTCGGATGAGCCGCAGCATTTTCTGCGCAGCTATGAGATCGCGGTGCTGCGCGCGCCGCGGGCGCTGTCGGACGGCAGCGTGGGCGACTATCTGCCGGACGGGCTGATCCCGGAATCGCTTTCGGACTACGCCGCGACGGGCTATGACGATATTCGCGCCGCGTGGGGCGCGCGCATTGATCGGGCGAACTCTGTTGCGTATGACTTCCCCGGCTCGGCGCTCTATTCGCCCCTGAGCTACCTGCCGCACGCGGCGGGCATTGCGATTGCGAACCTCGTGACGGACCGCGCGCTCGTGATTTTATACGCCGGACGGCTGGCGAACCTCGTCGTTGTGGCGCTGCTCTGCGCGCTGGCGGTGAAGCTGTTCCCATTTTCCAAGGCGCTGCCCGCGCTTTTGCTGCTCACGCCGATCTATGTGCACAAGGCAGGGTCGATGTCCGCCGACGGGCTGACGCTGGCAGTCGTGGCGCTGTGGCTGGCGTATGTGCTGCATTTGCAGTACAGCACGCACGGGCGGCTCACGGCGCGGCAGCTCGTGCCGCTGTATCTGCTCGTTCTGATGCTCTCGCAGTGCAAGATCGTGTATCTGCCGGTGTGCCTGTTTTTCTTTGTGCTCTCGCCGGAACGGTTCGGGAGCAAAAAGCGATACTTCTGGAATCTCGCGGGGCTGGTCGTGCTGGCGCTCGGCGCGGGGCTGGGGTGGCTTGCCGTCTCGTCGCGCTATCTTGCCGCCGGGTACTCCACCAGCGGCACGCAGCTCGCTGCCATTCTGCACGATCCGCTCGGCTACTGCCGCATTCTGCTGCGCACGCTGCGTGTACAGGGCAGGACGCTGCTGGAGCAGATGATGGGCATCGGCATGGGCGTGGGCGGCGTGCGCAACAGCCGCCTTCTGACCTACGGCTACCTCGTGCTCATCGCGCTGACGGCGGTCTTTTCCCGCCGCGAGGGCGGCGGTGCGCTCACGCAGAAGCGCGACGGCTGGCTCGCGCTCGTGTCCGCCTTCGGCGTGGCGCTGCTGACGTGCACGGCGCTCTATATCCAGTGGACTGCGCCCGGGAATGATACGATCATGGGCTTGCAGGGTCGCTATTTCCTGCCGGTCCTGTACCTCATAAGCATCGCCGTTTTGCAGGTGCGCCCCACAGGACGCCTGCGCCGCAAAATTTCGTGGGAACTCCCGCTTTTGACGGCGACCGGCGTAAATTTAGTCGCCGCCGTGAGCTGCATCGGCTACGGGCTGACGCTCTGAGTATAGGAAACACAAAACCGCGCCCCCGGCACTGCCGGGGGCGCGGTTTGTATCGCTTAGTTCAGCGGCTGGGACTTCAGGATGGGGCAGTGGGCTTCATCGAGAAGGAAGAGGACGAACGTGTCAGACTCCTGCGCGCGCTTCAGAAGGACGCTGAGCTCGGCGTCGGTCGTGAGGTGCGCGGTCACGAGCTGCCCGTTTCGGTACGCGCAGACGACGGCGCGGGCGGTCTGCGCCTTATTGAGCGCAAGCGTCAGGCGGACGCCGCCGCTTTCTGCTGCGATGACGCTGGACTCGACCGGGTCACTGACCAGGATCTTAAAGGTGGTGCTCGCGCCGCAGTATGAGACGGTGAGCGTCTGAAGCCCCGGCTTACCGGGGTCATAGCCGGTGACCGCCGCGTCGGTCAGGGGCAGCGTCTGCTCGTATTGGTTGCTCGATGCAAACACGACGCGCAGCTGCCCGCCGGTGAGATCCAGCGCCTCGCCGGGCGCGTAGACCAGCTTGTCGGGTTTTGCCCGCAGCTCCAAAGCAGCGGCGACGCGCGCCCGTACGGCGATGGAAAACACAGCGGTCTTACCCATGTAGGCGGCGGTGATGGCGACCGTGCCGGTCTTGCTCTTGTCATACGCGCAGGTCACGGCGGGGTCGGTGAGCGCGACGGTCTTGTCGGGCATCCGCTCGGTCGTGTACGTCACGGTGAGCTCGCCGCCGGTGAGGTTCAGCGGCTGCCCCAGCACATAGTCCGTCTTATCCGGCGGCGTGCTGACCTTGAGCGACTGAATGTCGTACACCGTGACCGGCAGCTCACAGGTCATGCCCGCGTAGGAAACGGTCAGCGCCTGCTCGCCGATCACGCCCGGCCGGAAGCCGGTGACCATCTCTGCCGTGAGGGTGATGGTGTCAAAGCTGCCGTTGTCGTAGACCAGCCGGATCGTGCCGCCGGTGGGGTCGAACGCCGCCTCGTCGCGGAAATAGAGCATTTTTGCGGGCAGCTCGCCGAGTTCGATGGACGCGGCGCGCTTGTCGCGGACGAGCACGTCCAGCGTGCCCATCGTCTCCAAGCCCAAAAACGTCAGATGGATGGTCTGCGTGCCCTTTTTGCTCGTGTCGAGCTGCGAGAAAAACTCCGGGCGGGCGTCCATCGCGCCGGTCGGGCCGTCCGCAAAGCGGATGCCGAGCGTCAGACCGTGCATATAAAACTGCCCCTCGGCGTATTCCACCGTCTCGGTCGGCTGTTCGGCGATATAGATCGCGCTCAGCGGCGTTTGCAGATTGCAGCGGAGCTGCGGATAGGGGTACGAGCCGGGCAGGATGACCCAGTCGTTTTCAAAATCAAAGCCGGTGTAGCTGCTCTCCACGCGCGCCTGCGCGTCGGTCAGCGCGGTGTCGGAGCTCTGATACTTCGTGCCCTTGGCAAAATAGCTGTGCGTCTTGGTGTTCAGACGGGGCGAGGTGTTCAGATTCGTGCTGCCCTTCGGACCTGCGCCGGTGTCGTAGCTGTTTTCGGCGGCGTCGCCGCTGTCTTTCAGACCATCGACGGTGCTGCCGGTGTTATAGCAGTAGGTGACGGCCGGCGTGCGGCCGGAGATGCCGAACCACGCGCCGGCGGTATTGGCGCAGCGGGTGATGGTGCTGTTGCACGCGCCCGCGATGCCGCCGCCGAAAACGTGCGCGGATTCGGACGTGCTGAGGGTGACGTTGGAGTTTCCGGCAGTGACCGTGCCGCTGTTGCGGCAGCCCTCCAGCCGCACGGCGCGCCTGACGTTCAGGGTACGGCGCGTTGTGACCGAATAGCCCGCGCAGCCCACGATGCCGCCCGCAAACGCCGCCCGGACGCGCACGGTGCTGTAGCCCGTCTCGGCGCTGGCGGTGATCGCGCCGGTGTTTTCGCAGTCGGTGAGCGGCAGGTCTTTGCCGCTGTTGGGCGTTGCCCACCAGCCGATGATGCCACCCGCCTGCGCGAGCAGGTCAAATTGCGCGACCGTACCGCTGATCCGCTTGCAGTTGACCGTGGCGGAGATGGGCGCGGCGTTGACGCAGTTGGACGCGATGCCGAGAGAGCTCACGCCGATGATGCCGCCCGCGCCGAAGGAAACGTTGTCGGCGCCGGTCTGGTCGAGCGCGGCGGTGACCGCGCCGGTATTTTCGCAGCCGGTGACGCTGCCCTTTTCGCAATAGCCCACAATGCCGCCCACCTGCGCGACGGGGCAGGTGGCGCGGATGATGCTGCCGTTTGTGCACCCGGCGATCGTGCCGTCATTTCTGGCGGCAATGCCGCCGATGCGCACGATGCCGGTGCCGCTGTTTTGGACGCTGAACGAGCCGTCAACATGGCAGCTCTGAATGACGCCGGACGCGTCATTCATGGCGGCGACGGCGGCGAGATAGACTGTGATGTTTTGGGCGAGGTCGTCATAGTCGGCGCTCAGTGTCACGTCCAGATCGTGGATGCGCCCGCTGTTCACGGCAAAGAGCGCAAAGCCTGTGCCGCTGTTTCCCGAAATGGCGATCTTGCCTAACGTTTCGGGGAACGTCACGCGGACGCGGCAGCCGCCGCCGTCCAGCACGCCGGAAAAATCAAATGGTTCGCCGTAGTCCGCCGCCGCGACGGTGATGTCGTCCGTCAGCCGGAAGCACGCGTCGGGGAACAGGCGGATATTGCGCAGATGTTCGGCGGTGCTGACCAGATACGCGTCCCACGGCTGCCCGCTGCCGCCGCCGAAATTGTCCGTGTCCTGTGCGACGGTGAGCCGCGGCGCGTTCTTCAGCACAGGGAAGGGATAGCCGGTGCTGCCGTCCAATTCCCACACCGCGTCAAAGTCAAAGCCGTCATAGGACGCAGCATTGCGCATTTGCCCGTCGGAAAGTCCCCCGCCAACATCGCTCACGGCGTGCTCGTAAAAATAGCAGCTCTGCACGCTGCCGGTATTCTGCGCGACGCACGGATCATCGCCCGGGAAGGGGATGCGCCCTGCGGAGTAGCAGGCGCGCACCGAGCCGCTGCTCACGCCGCAGATGCCGCCGCCGTAGGAGCAGGCGTCGTCGCTCGGGGCGATGGCGGCGACGATCCCGGTATTAAAGCAGTTTTCCACGCCGCCCGCGCTGCGCGCCGCGATGCCGCCGGTGTACTGCCCGTTTTTCACGCTGCCGCTGTTCCGGCAGCGCGCGATCGCGCCGGTGTTCAGCGCGGCGATGCCGCCGACGGATTTGTAGGTATTGTTGTAGCTGGAGGACAGGCTGTGAAGCTCCTCGAGCTGCGCCAGATTGGCGCAATTCTGGATCGTTCCGCCGTTTTGCCCGGCGATGCCGCCCAGATAGCCGTCCAACGCGACGCACTGGGAGCTGGAAGAACCGTTCGGCGAGACATACGCCGACAGTCCATCCATCTGCAAGCTGCCCTGCACGGAGCAGTCCTCGATCAGACCCTGATTGTCCGCCGCGATGCCGCCGATGAACACGGCTGTGCGGTCCGTGTATTTTTCAAGCTCTACGCGGATCTGCACGTCCTGCAAATGCAGCGCGCGGATCGTGCCGCTGCTGCTGCCGAACAGACCCGCGTGCTCAACATCGGCGGCGTCCGCCTTGATACGCAGCCCGGTGATGGCGTGCCCATCGCCGTCGAAGGTGCCGGTGAAGCCCTCGATCGGCTGCCAGCCCGCACCGTCGTTGTAAAACAGACCGCCTTCGGCAAAATTGGCGTCGGAGAACGCGATGTCATCGACCAGCCGGAAGCACGCGTCCGGGCGCTTCCGCACGGCGTCCAGCCCCTGAACATCCGCAATGAGATACGGCTTGCCCGCCGAGCCGTCGCCGCCCAAAAAATCGTCCGCCGCCGCCACCGGCAAAGCCAGCAGCACCACGAGCGCCAAAAAAATAAAAACCCGCATCCGTTTCATCCAAGTCATCCTGTTTTCTCCGCTTTTCCGCAAATTTTGCACATTATATACCATATTATACAAAAAATCGCCGGGAACGCAATACACAGAAGGGCAGACTGTGTGGGAAAACGGGCGCTTTGTGCATAAGGACGGGCAAGCGAACTGGTCGCTTGCCCGTCCTTATGTGCGGGGTGATGAGCATAGACAGACGTGTCAGATCAAAAGCGGAGCGCCGGCAGCCTGCAAAAGTGTATAGTGCAGACCGCGCTCCTGCATGGCGTTCATAAACAGTATCGGGTCGCCGCGGTGCTCGGCAAAGTTCCAGAAATGGCAGGGAACGGTCGTGCCGGGCGCGACCAGCCGGGCAGCATCGGCAGCCTGCTGCTCGTTCAGGTTGCCGAAAGCACCGTTGATCGGAGCGATAAAGACATCGACATTCCGAAGGCATTCCTGCGCGAAAATATCGGGTCGAAACGCGGTATCGCCCGCCAGATAAATGCGCTTGCCGTCCAGCTCGATCAAAAAGCCGAGGGCATCCGGCGCTAGTTCGCCGTGGTCGCAGGCGATGGCGGTCACGCGCAGCCAGTCATTGACCTGCACGTCACCGGGGTGCAGATAGGTGATCCGTTCGGTGGACAGCCCCAGCTTGGCGGCTTCCCCGCGCACATCCTGTGCGCACCACATCTGCGTCTGCCCGGCAGCCATCAGCACGGGGACGGAGTCGATGTCCAGGTGGTCATAATGGGCGTGGGTGATCAGCAGCACATCCGGCAGCAGCTCGGTGGGGGACAGCGTGGGCGCCATCAGCCGCCGAAATCCGAAGAAGCGCTCGCAGCAGTTCGAGAGATACGGGTCGATCATGACCGTTCTGCCATCGGCAGTCTTGAGCAGAAAGCCCGCCTGCCCCAGCCAGTACAGTGCCACGCTTCCTGCGGGCACGGGTGCATCATAAAATCGGGACATAAGCGCCTCCTGTCAGGTCACATGGTGGATATAGTCCCTGTTCAAGATTGTGGACACAGGGCGGCCGGTGAAAAAGTCCAGAATATTTCCTACCGCCATGGCGGAGGACTTTTCCAGACATTCGATAGATCCCGCCCCGGCGTGCGGCAGCAGCATCACGTTGGGCAGCTTCAGAAGCGGGTTGCCGGGCTGCGGCGGCTCTTGCCGGAACACATCCAGACCCGCAGCGGCGATGACGCCGTTTTGCAGCGCCCAAGCCAGATCCTCCTCTACGATCAGCGCGCCGCGCGCGGTGTTGATGAGGATCGAATCCCGCTTCATGCCTTGCAGAAATGCCCGATCGACCATATTGACGGTCTGTGCAGTCGCGGGGCAGTGCAGGCTGATAACGTCTGCCTCCTTCTGGATGGTGGAGATGTCCGTCTGCATGACGCCGTATTTTTCTGCGGCAGCCGTGTCAAACCACACACTGTCGCAAGCCAGAACGCGGCAGTCAAATCCGGCAAGCATTTTTGCCAGCGCCTTTGCGATGTTGCCAAAGCCGATCAGACCAACCGTTTTCCCCTCCAACTGGCGGCTGACGCGCCCTTCAAAAAACCAGCTCCAGTCGTTTTGGCGGACGGATGCGTCCCGCGCGGGAAACTCCCGCAAAAGGTCGATCATAAGCCCGATGGCGCATTCGGCAACGGCGGTGGACAGCGAGCCCGCCGCGTTGCAGATGGCAATGCCGTGCTTCGTGGCGGCATCCATGTCCATTTCATCCGTGCCGACGCCCCAGCGGGAGATCAGCCTGAGCCTGCCCGACGCCAGAGTTTTGATGGCGGCAGCGGGCAGCTTTTCACCGCAGGTGATGAGGGCGTCATAGTCCAGAAGCTGATCCGCGAAATCCAGAAAGGTCCGGGTCTGCATATCCCGCAGCTCCGCCTCGTGACCCGCATTTTTCAGCTGCTCTTTCATCCAGATACGCAGACGCAAAGGGTTTTGCTCCCCCAAAATTGCGATTTTCATAGGCAACATCCTCTCGTCAGGTGTATCGGCTTCACTTGCGAAACCGATTACGCAGCTACTGTAGCACACAAAAACGGACGCTGTCAAGATGAAATCAGAAAAAAGTGAGAAAATCGATCAAAGAACGCGCTGCGTAACCGATGAACCCGACGGAAAATGAGGCAAAATTTATCGTTCAGACTTGACGAAGCGGGCAATTTAACGCATAATGAAGGAAACGATCCGAAAGAGGTGGAGTCATGAAGCAAAAGAAAAACGTGACGATTTATGACATTGCCGACGAAATGAATGTGTCCTCCGGCACGGTTTACCGCGCGCTGCACAATACAGGCAGGATCAGTCAGGAAACGCGCAGGCGCGTTTTGGAGACGGCGGAGCGGATGGGCTATAGTACCAATGTGGCGGCGCAGGGACTGCGCCGCAAGCCAATCTATATCGGCTGCCTGCTGTGCTGCCCGGTCATTTCCTTTTTGCAGGAGGTACGCCGCGGCGTGGATGCGGCGTTTGAGGCACTTGCACCGTTCCGCGTGTTTCCCGACATTCGGGAGATCGGGGATAATGTGGATGACCACGATGAGCAGATCCGGCAGATATTCCAAGAGTTCGCGGAAAATCAGTGCAAGGGCGTTCTGCTGTTTTTATCCGGCAAAAATAGCCGCTATGGCGAGCTCGTGCAAAAGCTGGAGGCATCCGGTGTGCCCGTGGCGGTGGTCGTTTCCGATATTCCCGAAAGCGGCAGATCGGTCTGTGTGTCGGTCGATGGCATTTGCGCGGGGATGCTGGCGGCGGAGATCCTGAACCTGTCCTGCACGCAAAAGCGTGTCGCCATCCTGACGGGCAACAAGGATATTTCCATCAACAAGGCGAATGTACTCGGCTTTTATGAGTACGCAAAGACGCACCCCTTTGCGCAGATCGATGTGTTTGAGCATCAGGACCTCTCCCAGCGGGCATTGGAGCAGCTTTCCGTCATTCTTTCCAAACAGGAATATGATGGGCTGTACATCTCCACCGCCTGCTCCATCTACTTGTATGAGTATCAGAAAATGGCGCAGATCCCACCGCATATGCGGATCGTGACAACGGACCTGTTTGAAGAAAACAGGATTTTGCTTCAGGAGGAGATCGCCTGCGCGACGATTTTCCAGGACCCGTACCTGCAAGGGCGGCGCGCGGTGGAAATGCTGAATCAGCGGATCAACGGCACGCTCGAAAAGGGCGAGTATATGCTGACACCGCAGCTCGTGATGCGCTCCAACCGCGAGCTGTTTTCCTCGGCAAGCCCGGGGCGGGATAAGCTCTGAGCCGACGCGGCTGCGTGCCGGCGTTTTGTGAAAAGCGACAATTTCCTGCACGGATTCTTGTGAAATAGAGAGAAAACGTGGCTGTGAAACCGAATTGCGTCTTGCTTTCTTGACAAGGCGCAATTTTTTGTGTATGCTTGTGTTACCGATTACGCATACGGTGGCGCGATTCGCTCCCCCGCAGAAATGGGGCGGTGGCGCTGAGAGGTGTGCGTAATTTCCTTTTAATCGATTGCGATATCGATTACACAAACGTCGCAGGGAAATACAAATGAAGGAGTATTGCCCATGAAGGTATTTGAGGCGTTAGGAAAAGGCAGCGGCGCGTTTACGCAGATCCCCGCGCCGGAGCTGAAGGACGATCAGGTCCTGGTGCGTGTGGTGTATTGCGGGATCTGCGGAACGGATTATGCGCTTTACTCCGGCAACAACGGTTTTGTGCGGGAGGGGCGCGTGACCTATCCGCTGCGGCTTGGGCATGAATGGTCTGGCGTGGTGGCAAAGGTCGGCGCGAAGGTCACGAGGTTCAAGTCCGGCGACCGCGTGATCGGCGACAACGCGGTCACCTGCGGCGAGTGCGGGGAATGCAAAGCCGGAAACTTTGCAAAATGCAAAAATCTTTACAGCGTCGGGACGATCGACCCTATGTGGCCGGGGTCATTTGCGGAATACATGATGCTCCCGGAGCGGCATCTGTACCGCGTGGCAGATCATGTGCCGTTGCTGGATGCAGCGCTGGTCGAGCCGCTGTCGGTCGCATATGGCGGCATTCGGAAAATGGACATCCGGCAGGACTCCGTGGTGGCGGTCATCGGGACGGGCTGCATTGCGCTGTGCGCGGCTGCGCTGGCAAAGACAAAGGGCGCGGAGCGGGTCTATGTGATCGGGCGCAATCCCTTTAAGCTGGGCGTTGCGATGGAACTGGGTGTTTCGGGCACAATCAACATCCGGGAGGACGACCCGCGGGAGCGGCTTTTGGAGCTGACGGACGGCCGCTTGGCGGATTTTGTGCTGGAATGCTCCGGCGCGCCGTCCTCGGTCGAGACGGCGTTCCAGCTGGCGGAGCAGCGGGCAATGATCGCGTTTATCGCGTTTTACGAGGAAATTCTCAAGGAGCTGGACATCAATCTGCTGGTGATGAAGGAGCTGACGTCCTTCGGTGTGATGGGCGAGTACGGCAACGCGGAGGCGGCGCTGAAGCTCCTGTCGGAGAACGACCTGCATCTCGGCAGGTGCATTACCGCCCAGATCGGGTTTGCGGAGCTTCCCAAAGCGCTCCAGAACCCGGATACGACCCGGCTGATTAAAACCATGGTGAAAATTTCGGAAGAATAAAAGCGGCTTTTCAGGAGGTGCGTTGTGGAACTTGTCGTGAATCAGGCATCGATCAAAACCGAAGACGGGCGTCAGTGGACGGTCTGTACCGGCGGCATTGCGGTCACCTACGGCTTTGATGAAACACTGGGCATCTGTGTGACGTCCTTTCAGAATCTGGCGTGCACGCCGGAGATGGAGTATGTGAAAAAGCCCTACGGCATCCTGCCGGTCGTGCCGAAAAAGGACGGCGGCGCGTGGACGCTGGTGGATGTCGATGCAAAAGAGGGACGCTATGGCGGCAGAGCGGTCGCGGAGCTCACCATGGCGGTGCGCCTGCGGTCGATGCTGGTCCGCCTGTTTGTCGTGGCGTTTCCCGGCACGTCTGTTCTGCGGCAGTGGTTTGAAGTTGAAAACGAGAGCATCGCCCGCGTGGAGCGTTTGGAATTTCAGCCGTTTTACTTCCGCCTCTCCATTCCGCAGCCCAACGATATTTACTACGCGGAGTGGTTCGGCGGCGGAAAGCCGGTGCATGAGTCCGGCGGGCTGCTCCGCAAGGCGTTTACGATGACGTATTACGAGCCGTATACGCTTCATCTGGAGTCGGAAATGACGGCAGAATATGTGCCGCTGCTCCTGCTGACGCGGGACTATGGTCCAAAGGACGGCCTGATGATGGCGCTGGACTATGCAGGACCGTGGAGCGCGGATGCCCTCCGCCCCGACGGCTACAGCGCCGAGGACTATCTGGATGTGCGCTTTCAGATCGACGGCGGCGCAAAATTGCAGCTTGCGCCGTATGAGCGCGCCTTTACGCCGGTCGTCACGCTGGCAGCGTATGCCGGTCACCGCGACGCGCTGATGAAAACCGTTTTTGACTGGCAGTACACCTATCTCTGGGACTACACCAATCCCGATTATTACGCCAAGACCCGCGGGCTTGGGCGCTGGGTATACAGCAGCCGCTGTTTGACGGAGCAGTTTCACTATCGGACCGCCGTTATGAACCTGGAGGGCAATCTGTGCCAGGAATCCGGCTATGAGATCGTCTGGGATGACGCCGGCTGGTCGGCGCTTCCGTTCTATCCCGACGATGCCTACGCCTCCGTGTTCCAGAATAACTACGAAGGTCCTGACCATCGCCCGTCGCAGAAATACTTCCGCAAGGCGGGGCTGAAGTGGCTGCTCTGGTTTGCGGGCAAGCCGTCCATCGGCATCATGGAAAATAAAGAGGCGGCATGGGGCAGCTTTGAGTGGCGGACGGACGACATTGTGTTCCGCAGCCGAAGCGACGAGCAAGGCTTCAAGGCGGAGCTTGCCGCGTATCTGCGGCGCAACCCGAACCGCTCGTTCCATACCTGCTCGCTCGGCGGGCGCTATGCCCACACTTTCGACATCCAGCGCTACAGCAACTATAATTACGCCTCCGACGCGGGTGCGGGCTACCATCTGAACCATTATTTCTCGTACTTTGAAGTCCCGGACAAATGGGGCGATATTCTCGCCACGTTCGGCGGCGAGCAGATGGCGCACGACGGCACAAAGATCTGGAGCAGCCGCCCGGCGGACTATAGCAAGGTCCAGTACAGCGAGGAGTTTTCCCGGCGGCGTCTGGGCATGGTCCCCATGCCGGCGCTGACCAAGGAGGAGAACCGGAACGCAAACCGTTTTGATAACCGCATCTACCGCTATTTGAAGGAAAACGGCACGGCGGGGCGCTGGAGCTACGCGTATCATCCCACGGTCTACGGCGACGAGGAGACCTGTTATTTGCAGCGCATGAGCGCCGACCACAAGCGCGGCTGCATCATCATCGGTCACTGTCCGCCGCGCCCGATCTACCTGTTCCCGCACGGACTGCTCGAAGATGAGGTATACGAGATCACGTTCCAGAACCGCGGACAGACCTGTGCCCTGCCGGGAAAAACGCTGATGGAGACGGGGCTGTATCTGGAAAATGTGGGCTGCGGTGAGCTGGTCTATCTGAATCTCTCCGACCATCCCGGCAGCACCCTGGCGGGGCTTGCGGTATCCCCGCCTCCACGGGCTGCGGTGCGGCAGGAGACGAACATCGGGCACGACGGCGCCGGCATTTACTGGATCGGCGCGCCGGGCAGAGGCGTCAGCCACTATCAGGTCTGCCGGGCAGGCGTGTGCATCGCCAATGTGGCGGTGGGCACATACTGGTTCGACTACAGCGATGCCTATGACCCCGACGCGTGCTATGAGATCCGCACCGTAGCGGATAACGGCAGCGTCAGCACACCCTGTAAGGCGGAAAAATTCCCCGGCGAGCCCTTTGCGGCGGCGGCGTCCGGCAATCACGGCGCACAGATGGGCGCAAAGGGCTGGGCGGCGGAGCATTCCGCGGATTTGAAGCAGTTTGGGCCGATGACCTTTGTACCGCCCGCGCAGCCGCCTTTGGCGGACTTGGGCGGCACGCCCAACCAGACCGGCGGCATTGAGGGCTATTGGGAAGGACCGGGCGGCGCGAAGGTGGCAAGAGGCTGGCAGCAGACCTCTGCCGAGGTGTACTGCATCCGCCGGTATACGGTGAAGGAAGCCGGGACATATACGCTGACTGCCCGCGCCAACCGGGACTGGTATCACATGGAGAGCGGCGGCGCGGTCCGCGCGTGCATCCTGCTGAACGAGCGGGTGCTGATGCCCTGGACGGTACTGCGGAAAAACGATCTGTACGGGGCGGCGTATTTTGACACGCTGCACCTGCGGCAGGGGGACGAGCTGCGGTTCGTTCTGGATAAAAGCCAGATGCCCCAGCCGGTGCATACCGACCCCGAGGCGGAGCTGGTCAGTTGGTCGCCGGTGCTGACGATGCAGACGGACGACAGACGCCCCACGCGCAACCTGCGCATCAGCTGCGGCAGCGCTGCGGCGGTGACGGACGAGTACGGGAACGTCTGGCAGCCCGATCAATACGGCACAAAGGGAAATGCGGGCACAGTCCCGGGCGTGGAGCTGCCGCTGCTGCAAACGGCGAGGCGCGGGCAGGAAATTGCCTACGCGTTCCCGGCAGAGGACGGGCTTTACGCGCTGCGGCTGCGGTTTGCAAGAGCGGAGGCGCAGTGCGCCGGGCAGCAGGTGATGGACATCTGCGTGAACGGCGCGGTCGTAAAATCGCAGTTTGACATTGCCGAGGCGGCGCTGTTTACCGACGGCGTCTGCGAGCAGGTGTTCTGGAACGTGCTGCCCGATACGGACGGACACATCCATGTGGAGCTCCGGGCAGTCTGCGGCGAAGCGCAGCTTCAGGCAATCGAGCTGGCGCCGGTCCTGCCGGATACTGTCCGCGTGAACTGCGGAAGCGATGAACCGTTCCTGGACTGGATGGGCAACCTCTGGCAGGCAGACCCCGCTGCCGGAGAGACGCTGCGCAGCGATGTGCCGGTGGTGCAGGCAAGCCCCACGCTGTACGATCAGGGGCTGTATCAAACCGCCCGCTGCGGGCAGACACTGGAGTACACGCTCCCGGTTCGGGACAGCTTCTATTCCGTCCATCTGAAATTTGCGGAGCTGTGGCTTCCGGCGGGGCAGACCTGCCCGATGGATATTTACATCAACGGCTGCTGCGTCCGCAGACGCTGGGACGCGCGGAGCGCCGCGGGCTACAAAAATATGGCGGCGGACCTTCGCTTTGACGCCGTCAGCCCGGTGGACGGCGCGATCACCGTCCGCATCTGCGCGCGGGGCGACTATCCCGCGATCATTCAGGCAATCGAGCTGGATACGGAAACGTAGTTTACACGCGAGTGTGAATATTAAATTTAGGAGGAAAACCAAAATGAAAAAGATCCTGGCGCTTATCCTGGCTTTGACGATGGTTCTGGGTATGCTTGCTTGCAGCGCCCAGCCGGAAACTGCCGCGCCCGACGCGGCGGAGACAACTCCCGCAGAGACCGTGGCAGACGCCCCTGCGGATACGTCCGCGGATACTTCCGCAGAAGCTCCCGAAGAATCTCCCACCGCTACCGAGGCGGTCGAGACCGGGGAGGAAGATCAGTCGCAGTATTTCTATGATCCCGATTACTACAAGCGGGATTACAACGCCGACGGCAAATTGAAGGTCGCGTTCATCTGCGCCGGTCTTGCGTCCTCCTGGTTCGCACCTAAGAGTGCGGCGATGGCAAAGGTCGCGGAGGAAAACGGCATCGAATATCTGGCGATCAACGGCAACTCCGATGAAAACATCATGCTCCAGGGTCTGGAGACCTGCATCTCCGAGGGCTATGACGCCATCGTCTGGTGTCTGGCGAATGCCTCGCTCGTTCCCACGTTCGTAGAGCGCTGCAAGGAAGAGGGCATCGTGTTCATCTCCACGGACGACGGCGGCACGGACTATGACGGTCTGTTCCCGCCCACAGTCGGTCTGGACAACTGGGCGCTGTGCAACTTCTCCGCGATGGCGATGGCGCAGGAGGCCGTCAACCGCGGCTGGGATCAGGACCTTGACAACCTGAAGATCATCGTGATCGACCAGACGATCTCCGACGCCTGCCACCGCCGCATGAACGGCGCGACTGCGGCAATGAAGACCGTCATGCCCAACCTGACGGACGACAATTTCCTCGTCATTGACCAGAACGGCTCTCTGGAGGACGCGGTCAACAAGTTTTCCGGCGCAATGATGACGGCAAAGTCCGAAGCCGAGCACTTCATCATTTACCATTATGCGCACAATGTCTGGGATGTTTGCAGCGCGATCATTGACGAAAACGGGATCGACTGGAACAACGTCCTCATGGGCGGTCTGGCGCAGGACGGCTCGGTCGGCGCGGCATTCGCCGATTCCGAGGCAAAGTCCAAGGCACTGTATCTGACGGGTATCCTGTCTTACTCGTCCGGCGAGACCATCATGAACCTGCTGGTCGATCTGTTTGAGAACGGCACGCCGATCCCCGGCTTTACCTCCTACGACAAGTGGATCGTCACCGCGGATAACGCGCAGAAGTTTATGGACATCTATAACGCCGCGATGGAAGGCATGTAAGCAGACCGGCGGAAAGCCGATACGCAAATGAAATACCGGGCGGGGTCTCCCGCCCGGTCTACAAAGGAGGTCATTATGAGCGGCGAGGTTATATTGCGCGCAGAACATATTGTAAAGGAATTTCCCGGCGTGAAGGCGCTCGACGACGTTCATCTGGAACTGCGGGCGGGCGAGGTCCACGCGCTGTGCGGAGAAAATGGCGCGGGAAAATCCACGCTGTTGAAAGTGATCACCGGCATCTACGCCAGAGACGGCGGCGATATTTATGTGAATGGAGAAAAAGCCGAGATCCATACGGTCTCGGACGCCAGAAAATACGGCATTTATGTGGTGAGCCAGGAAATGATGATGGCTTCCAGCCTGACGGTGGCGGAAAATATCTATATGGGCAATCTGCCCCGCACAAAAACCGGCTGCGTGGACTGGAAACGGATGTACGCCGGTGCGGAGGAATTGCAGCAAAAGCTCGGCAGGCACGCTGCGGGCATCGACGTCCGGCAGACGGTGGAGAGTCTGAGCATGGGGCATAAGCAGATGATCGAGATCATGCGCAGCATGATCAGCGACCATACGCGGATCATTGCCTTTGACGAACCCACAGCGTCCCTGTCCGCGCAGGAGGTGGAGCAGCTGTTCCGCCTGATCCGTGATCTGCGGGCAAGGAATTATGCGATCGTATATGTCAGCCATAAACTCGATGAGCTGTTTCAGATATGTGATACCCTCACCGTCCTGAAGGACGGCAGATATGTGGACACCAAGCCCATGGCGGGGCTGGTAAACGACGATATTGTCCGCATGATGATCGGACGGGACATCAACCTCTTCGGCGAAAAGCGCAGCAGAGACACCATGGGCGAGGTCGCCCTGCGGGTGGAGAACTTCTCCTCCTACCGGCAGTTTGAGGATATTTCCTTTGAGGTCCGCCACGGAGAAATTCTGGGCTTTTACGGTCTGGTTGGCGCGGGCAGAACCGAGGTGATGCGCGCCCTCTTTGGCTTGGACCCCAGAGACGGCGGGCAGGTGTATGTGGACGGCAAGCCCGTGTCCATCCACTCGCCCAAGCAGGCGACGGAGCTTGGCATCGGTTTTGTGACGGAGGACCGGCGCAGAGAGGGGCTCATGCTGGAGGACACGATCCGCCGGAACATCAGCATGTGCAATATCAAGGGGATCTTGGGGAAAAGCGGGCTGATCTCCTACAAAAAAGAGAAGGAATACGCAGCGGAGGGCATCGGAAGATTCTCTATCAAGGCAGCCTCCGATCAGGACTATGCCGGAAGCCTATCCGGCGGCAACCAGCAAAAGGTGATCATCGCCAAATGGGTGCAGGCAAATTGCAGGATTTTGATTTTTGACGAGCCCACGCGCGGCATTGATGTCGGCGCGAAGGCGGAGGTGTATGCCGCCATGAAGGAGCTGGCAGACAACGGCTGCGCCGTCATTATGGTCAGCTCGGAGCTGCCGGAGACCTTGGGCGTCAGCGACCGCATCATCGTGATGCGGGAGGGCAGGATCACCGCCAATTTGGAAAATGACGAGCTGACCGAGCAGGACGTTATCCAGTACGCTGTGAATTAAGGAGAGAGAACAATGGGTATGAAATCGAACTTGAGAAGATCCTTTGAGCGCGTCCAGCAGATCCCGGGCGTTCTGACGGCTGTGGCGCTGGTCGTGCTGCTGATCGTTTTCGGCTGCCTGAATAAGAACTTTCTGAGCGCCAGCAATATCCTGACCATCCTGCTGACGACCAGCACAGTCTCGTACATCCTCATCGGTCAGTTTTGCTGCATCATGTGCGGCTACACGGATATGTCCGTCGGCAACGTGGCAGCGTTCGCCGGTGTGATCGCGGGCATGGCGGTCAAGGACTACGGGTGCAGCGTGCCGGTGGGCATTCTGCTGGGACTGCTGTTCGGCGTGCTCCACGGTCTGGTCACCGGCATCTGCATCGCCAAGTATAACTGCAACTCCTGGGTCACTACCTACGCGCTCATGCAGGTCTACCGCGGCGTGATCTTCCTCATTACGGGCGGCGTTCCCGTGGCGCTGCCCGGCGGGCAGAGCTATACGCAGGCATTCCGCTTTCTGGGGCAGTACAAGCTCTTCGGCGCGATCCAGTTCCCGATCGTTATGATGATCGTGCTGCTGGCGGTGTTTGCGTTCATTCTCAAATATACGCGCACCGGCAGAAACCTCTACTGCGTGGGCAACAGCCCGGAGGCGGCGCGCGTGAGCGGCATCAACGTCAAGGCGACCATCGTGTTCGGTTATCTGTGCGTGGGCGTGATGTCGGCGCTGGCGGGGATCACGTTCGGCTCGCGCGTATATTCCATGCAGCCCAACGCCGGCGCTACCTACGGCATGGATACGATCGCCGCCTGCGTGGTCGGCGGCACGCGCATGAGCGGTGGTAAGGGCAATGTCATCGCGGCGATGATCGGTCTGCTGGTGGTGTACGTCATCCAGAACGGTCTGATCATGTGCGGTCTGGACGCGTTCTATCACTACATCGTGACGGGACTCATCATGTTCCTCGCGGTGCTGGGTCAGACGGTCAAGGTCAGAAAGGTATAGGATATGAAAAATGAACGATTGGACCGGCTGCTGGACAAGATCTGCCACGGGCAGACGCCGTTTGGCTGTGGGCAGACTTACGCAGAGCCCGCGATCACGGAGCAGCTCGGCAGAAACGGCTTTGACCTGATCTGGCTGGATCAGGAGCACACGAGCTGCACCATTGAGCAGATCCGTCTGCAAATTCAGATGAGCGAGCTGACGGGCATGGTGAGCTTTGTCCGCGTGGCGGACCATCTGCCGTCCACGGTCAAGCCCGTTCTGGAAATGGCACCCGACGGCGTGATCTTTCCCATGGTCAATACCCGGCAGGAGGCGGAGCAGGTCGTCTCTGCGTGCCTGTACCCGCCGAAGGGAATCCGCGGCTTTGGCCCGCTCCGCGCGAACCGCTACGGGACAGTCCCGCTTGACGAGTATGTGCGGGATATTGACAAGTGCTTCTGGCGGATCATGCAGATCGAGCATATCCGCGCGGTCGAAAATCTGGAGGAGATCATCGCAGTAGAAGGCGTGAGCGGCATCGTTGTCGGTCCGAATGATCTGGCGGCGTCGATCGGGCATTTGGGTGACACGTCCCATCCCGGGGTGACCCGCCTGATGGATGAGATCGCAGCGATCTGCCGAAAAAACGGCACGATTTTCGGCGTCTCCATTTCCGGCAAACAGGAGGATATGATCGCCTGGAAGGAGCGCGGCGTTTCCTGGATCGAGGTCGGCATGGATTACGGCTACATCGGCTGGGGCGCGCAGCACGTTTTGGACGGCTTGCGGGCAGTGTTCCGCTGAGCCATCAGAAAAGCTACCCCGCTTGACTCCCTCGGCAGGGGCGCGGTGAGCGCGATGCCCGCCCCGCCGAGGGGGTCAGATTTAAATTCTGGGAGGAACACTATGGAATATCTGGAGCTGCGGAGCAAGATCATCGACACCTGCCGCAGACTGCGCAGCGCGGGCTATGTATTTGGCACTTGGGGCAATGCCGGCGTCCGATTGGATGACGGCAATATCCTCATTACGCCCTCGCGCGTGGATTATGACGAGCTGCTGCCGGAGGATTTGCCGGTCCTTGCGCCGGATGGCAGCATCGTGAGCGGCAGCCGTCTGCCGACCAGCGAGCGGGAGATCCACCGGGGCATTTTGAACGCGCGGCGCGTGATGATCCCGCTGATGTAGTATGTGGATGTGTGCATCGGCAATGAGGAGGACGCGGAAAAGGTCCTCGGCTTCAAGCCTGCCAATACGGACATTACAAAGGGGCAGCTGGACATCGCGGCGTATCAGGATGTGTTCCGCCGGATGCGGGAGACCTTCGGCTTCCGCTATATCGGCTCGACCCTGCGGGAGAGCTATTCCGCCTCCGATAACGGCTGGTCCGCCATGATATACGACGGGACGGAATTTTATCGTTCCCGGAAATACGATCTGCATCTGGTAGACCGCGGCGGCGGTGCGTCGTTTGCGGCGGGGATGATCTACGGCATTCTGAGCGGGATGAGCCTGGGGGATACCTGCGAATTTGCAGCGGCGGCCTCCGCGCTGAAGCAGACGATCACCGGCGATTTCAATTTGGCGACATTGGAGGAAGTAAAGGCACTGGCAGGCGGTGACGCCTCGGGAAGGGTGAGACGGTAAGTATGGTAAAAGACAATATCAAAAACGCGGAATTATATTACGGGCTTGGAGACGGCATTCGGACCGCGCTGGAATTTTCAAAGGCTACACGGGCGCTGCGGACCAGAAAGAGGATATTACGCTGGATGACACGGTCATGGTCAAATGCAGACCCTATATGACAAAGCCTACCGGCGAATGCACCTTTGAAGCCCACAAACGCTACGCCGACGTCCACTTCGTGGTCTCCGGCACAGAGTGCATGGGCTACGCGCCCGTGGATACGCTGACCGCCACAAAAGCAGATGAAGCCCGGGATATGATCTGGCTGGAGGGGAAAGGCGTTCCGATCCCCATGCAGGATGAGAAGTGATCGTTCTCTGAAGGAAAAAGTCATTGCCTATACCAAGGATACCGGCGTTTTGCCGTGTATCAAGCTCCATGAAAAAGAGGACTTTCTTGCCTATGCGCAGGCAATGTATGACGGCGGCACGCGTGTGCTGGAGGTGACAATGACGACACCGGGCGTGCTGGAAGCCATCGAAGCGATCTCCGAACACTTTGGAGACCGGCTGCTGGTGGCGGCGGGCACGGTGCTTGACCCCGCTTCCGCGCGGGAGGTGATCCCCTGGGCGTGCAAGAAAAACAGCAGTATGAAAATGCCAGCCATTTGCGCTTGCAAATGGCTGGCACGCGTTTACTTACTGGACTTCCGCCAAATTTTCGGCTGGTACTGCATATTGGTCACGTTATAGACCGTGATGAACGCCTTGGGGTCGATGCGGTTCATAAACGTCATCAGCTTCTGATACTCGCTTTTATCGACGATGGTGATGATCTCGTTGTGCTTTTCAAAATTGAACGCGCCGGTGGCTTCGTAGATGGTCGCGCCGCTGTGCAGGTCGTTGACGATGAATTGGCGCAGCTCCTCTTCCTTTTCGGTGATGATGCAGACGCGGCGCTTTTTGTTGTTGTCAAAGATGAAATGGTCCAGAATGATGCCGTTAAAGTATGTGCCGAGGACGCTCAGGACCACGGTTTTTTTGTCATAGACGAGCGCCGCGGACAGCGCCACGCACATTCCTGCCAGCGACATCGCCTTGCCGAGATCCATGCGCAGGTATTTGTTCAGGATCTTCGCCACGATGTCCAGCCCGCCGGACGAGGCGTTGCGGTTAAAGAGGATGCTCAGACCGATGCTGACCACCAGAATGTAGCACAGCACGTCCAGCTCCTGACTGCCGGTGATGGACTCGAAATTCGGGAACAGCAGCTCAAACAGCCCCAGCAGCAGCGGCAGCAGGATGCTGGTATAGACGGTTTTCGCGCCAAATTCTTTTCCGCAGGTCAGAAAACCGATGATGAGCAGCACGACGTTCAAAATCATCGTGATCGCCGACAGCGGCAGCGGGATAAAGTTGGACAGCACGATGCCGAGACCTGAAATACTGCTGATGGATGTATGGCTCGGCACGAGGAAAAAGAAGATCGCTGCCGCGATGATCGTCACCGCCACGGTCAGAATGAGGATTTCTTTGATCAGGTCTTTGTAATGCAGCTTCTGCGTTTGCATGGATGCGCCTCCGAGGTTTGATGTGCGCTCATCATAACACACTTTTGCGCCGGTGACAATGCGCCGGAACGCGCGCGGCGCGCATTCATGTTTTGCCGTGTGCCGCCTTCTGGAGGGCGGCGCGGCTGCGGACCTCCCGCGCACAAAAATTGTAGCACAGATCGCATGCATTTACAACCGCTCCCCGCCGGTCAGCGAGGGCGCTGAAAAACTCAAGTTCATACGGATTCCTTCTATGAGATATGATCCAGGTCTATGAACCCGAGCCCTGTGCGCCGGCAAAACTCCGCCAGCGGTTTGGTATAGTCGCCATAGCAGATCATCCAGTGATGACCACACCCCTTCATTGTCACATCACGGCACAAATCAAGGACAGGCCGCTTCATTTTGATTTTCATCGGTGTTCCGGGAAATTCCATACCGCATGCAACCGCTTCGCCGGTCATGACCGACATGCGCAGTGTTCCGCCATGACCGACCAGATCGGCCGCCGTCACAAAGCCGGGCCGACACACGAACCTTCCGCAGACACCCTGATTCACAATACGCACCGGGCACAGCTCCACTTCGTCCTCGCTGTTCGCCAGATCGAATCCCGTGTTTCCGCAGTGGGCAAAGAGAATGGTATTTTTCTGCGGCTCGGGCTGAAGAATGTCTGTGCAGTTGACACTGGCTCCGCTCAAAAGCTGCAATATTTTCATCATAATGACGTTGTTCAGGTCGCCCTCACACGAGCAGACGACCCCTTCTTCTGCCAACAGAGCGCCAGCCAGACAGACTTTTCCCATATACTTGGTGTAATGCTGTGATAGAAAACTTCTTCGGATTACTCAAGAGCGAATTGCTCTATCTGCAGAAATTTGAATCCATAGAGCAGTTCAAGCAGGAACTCGTTGAATATCTGGATTACTACAACAACCGCCGCATCAAGGCAAAGCTGAAGGGCTTGCCGCCTGCAATCCACAGACAACAAGCCCTTTCGGCTGCTTGAACAATTTTTACTTCAAAATATTGTCTAACTTTTTGAGGGCACTTCATGTCGCATACGGGATTTTTGGTGGGGGAAGGTAGATTTACTCCTTCGGGGCATAAACTTCGACTCCACCCTCCCGAATACCGATACCAGAAAAGAGACGTCATCTACGATGACGTCTCTTTTCTGGTGGGGGAAGGTGGATTCGAAGCATGACACTTTTTGCCGAAAATCGAAATTCCATTGATATTGCAGGCACTTTGCTTGCGTAACTTGTGCCTGAAGATATCGTATTTCGGTGTTCGAAATAAAAAGTGGGTACGAAAGTGGGTACGGTTGATGTAGTTTGAGAGTAGTGTGATTTCCGAGGGACCTTGGCATTCTGCTTGGCAAAATAAGTGCGCCCATCCCGGCTTTGCAGCGGGATGGGCGCACTTATTTCGACAGTTGGTGAAGCCTAGAGCCCGCCCCTTTGAGCGCTCCCATTTTCGTCATTATGTACTACTTCCACCCGTTTCGTTTGGCTAAATCGTCCATTGCAAAGCAAAATGCTTCCCACTGTGTCAATGCTGTCTGCAACGGGTCGCCTTCGCGGATTCGGAGGGTGCGGCGGATCTCTTTGGGGATCACGATGCGTCCAAGATCGTCGATCCGGCGGACAATACCGGTTGCTTTCATAAAACATTGCTCCTTTCAGTTCGCATTGCCCTGTTAGTCTTTGCGGAAAATGGGAGAATATGCGGATGGAGCGCAGACGCAGATTTACACATGACAGACGCGCCGATTGCTGGTATAATGAAATTTGAAAAGGCACTATGAAGCGTACTTGTAATTTTCTCCTGCAAAAGATATACTGAAAACAAAGGGGGGATTCCTGTGAAAAAGTGCAGTACAGATACCTGCTGCCTGACTTTACCGCTAAAGCTGGAAAAGTGGCAGGAAGACCGCCTTGCAAAACGGTTTGAACTTGCACGGCAGATCTATAACACACTGGTTCATGCGGAGCAAAAGAAACTTGAGCGGTTGAAACGTTCCGCCGCGTATCAGGAGATTCAGACGCAGATTCGTGCATTAGATTGGAGCAACCAAAATGACAAAGGGGCGCTGCGGCAGCTATATAAGGCACGAGATGCCCTTCTGAAAGCCTCTGGCTTTACGGAATATGGATTTAAGTCGGATATAAAAGACTACTACAAACACTTTAAAGAAAACATTGGTGCCAGCGTTGCCGTCCACGGAATTGCGTCCCAGGTATGGACCGCTTTTGAAAAAGTGTTGTTCAACAAAGGCGGCAAGAAAGTCCATTATAAGCGGTATGGCGATATTGATTCTCTGCGCGGCTACTCTGCAGCAGGAGGAAAAAGCGGCGGAGTCGAGGTCATGTTCCGCGGAACATACATTGAGTGGAAAGGACTGAAGCTGCCGTTAAAACTGTCTCCTGACAATACATATGAAAGCGAGATGCTGAGCTATCGGGTGAAATATGTCCGCCTGCTCAGAAAGCCCGGAAAACAAAAAGACCGTTGGTATGCCCAGTTAGCATTGGAAGGAAAGCCTGCGATCAAACGCGACCCCGTCACAGGGGAGGCGGTGCATCCAATAGGCAGGGGTGCAGTTGGGCTGGATATTGGTCCGCAGACACTTGCGTATTCCGCCTCTGGCGAAGCAGGTCTTGTAGAGCTTGCCGACCGGGTGCAGAATATCGAACAGGCAAAGCGGCGGCTGCAAAGAAAACTGGATAGAAGCAGGCGAGCAACGAACCCGGATAATTATTTGGATGATGGCACGATCAAACGAGGCATCAAACTAACGCATAATAAATCCAAACGGTACTGTAAGCTCCAGAAACAACTGAAATATCTTCAGTACTGCCAGGCTGAGACCCGAAAACGTCAGCACATTCAGCTTGCAAACCATCTGCTCTCGTTGGGAGACTGCTTTTATGTGGAGAAAATGGCTTGGACAGCTCTAACGCACAGAGCGAAGGAAACGGTCGTTTCCGAAAAAACTGGGAGGATGAAACGGAAAAAACGCTTTGGGAAATCTATAGCAAATAAAGCGCCGGGGACGCTGGTCGAAATTCTGCGGCAGAAATGTAAATCTCTTGACCTTCCCGGAGTTATGGACGTTCCAACATCTGTCCGAGCCAGCCAGTACAATCATCAATCCGGCGAGTATACACAGAAACCGTTATCGCAGCGCTGGAACAATATGCCAGATGGGCAGCGAATCCAGCGAGATCTATATTCTGCATTTTTGCTGCAGCACTATGATCCCCTGACAGAAAACTTTAATTCAGATTCACTCCAGCACGATTATCCACAGTTTGTACAGTACCATCATCAGACGATCCAACACTTGTCAGCGCTCCCCAAAACGCCCTCCAGCATGGGCGTACTTCGCCGCCTCCATGGCTGCGAGGCGTAAGTAAACATTAAAAATCGGTGCGGTTCGCACCAGAAAAAACGGTCGATTGTCCGTCCGAGGCTACCGCGAATGGCGATATAGATCGCCTTGGTAGCAAAAGAGCACGGGAAAATAGTCAGCGCGCAGCATGATTTGCTATGCTGCGAAAAGCTATCTACCGACTCACGACACATTCCATAAAACTGCGCGGTACGCTTTGCACATTTTTGCCGACGCATTCCACGCAGGACGTGTCGAGGCAAAGATATGCGCTATGCTGACGATGTCGTTGATCTCCGACGCATTCCACGCAGGACGTGCCGAGGCAAAGCTGTACGCCTGGCAGATGTACTCGGAGCACGAGAGACGCATTCCACGCAGGACGTGTCGAGATAAACCAACGTTGGGTAATTTAACGTCTGTTTGCTGCAAGAGCAGTCTACGCGGGATATGCAGGCAAGGACTACTATAGAAAAACCCATCAGGAGGAACGTATGAAGGTCAAAAGGATCATCGGCAGAGTTTTGCTTGTTTTGCTCTGCGTTGTGGCTGCCATCGCGGCGGCTTGGGCGTTACAGTTTTATCATCGGTCGAAGCCGGCAAATTTCAAACAATATGCGACCGAGAACCCGTTTATTACCGGCGAAACGGCGATCTCGGCGCACCGCAGCGGGGCAGGGCAGTATCCCGAGGAGACGCTGGCAGCGTTCCGCGGCTGCGTGGAGGATTCTGCTGCGCAGGTCGATTATTTCGAGTTTGACCTGCACATGACGGCGGACGATGTGCTGGTGCTCTCGCACGACGCCACGCTCGACCGCGTGTCGGACGCGGCGGCGGTGTTCGGCACGGAGGGCGTGCTCGTGCGCGACAAGACGCTCGCAGAGCTGAAGGCGCTCAACATGGCGGCGCAGTTTGTGACGGACGCGGGCGATGCGCCCTATGCCGACCTGCACGGCGACGCTGTGCCGGACGAGCTGCGCATTTTGTCGCTCGACGAGGTGCTGGACTATCTGACCGCTGCCGGCGAGTACCGCTACATCATCGAGATCAAGGACGGCGGCGCGGTGGGGCTTGTGGCGGCGGACCGGCTGTACGCGACGCTGCGCGAGCGGGCGCTTCTCGACCGCGTCATCATCGGCAGCTTCCGCGACGAGGTCGCGGACTACATCACGGAAAACTACCCCGACACGCACCGCAGCGCCAGCCCGGACGAGGTGATAAAGTTCTACCTCGCCGCGCTGACGAACAAGCAGGACTTCACCTGCGACTACGACGTGCTCCAGCTCCCGTTCGGCAGCGCCGAATCGAGCTACGGCATCAACCTCGGCACGGCGACGATCATCAATTACGCCCACGCCAACAATCTGGCGATCCAGTACTGGACGGTCAATTCCGAACAGGACATGGCGTACCTCGCCTCGATCGGCGCGGACGCGCTCATCACCGACTACCCCGACCGCGCAGCAGGCGTGCTGAGTGAATAAACAGATCCCCGGAGAAAGCGGCGCTTTCTCCGGGGATCTTCTATGCTTTTTACGCTTTCAGCCGTTTGCGTTCGGCTTTGGTTTTGCAGAACGTCTCCAGGACGGGGACGAAGAGGAAACAGCAGAACGCCGCCGTGAAGCCGCCGTTATAGAGGCAGAACGCGCCGTGCAGGAGCGGAACGCAGGTGACGAGCGTATAGTGCGCCATGCCGATGAGCACGCCCGCGAGCCAGCCGTACTCGCCCGCCACGGGCGAGAGTCCGTTGGCAAAGCACAGCCCGATGACGATCGCCTGGGCATTGATCGCCATCGAGAACTCCGCGCCGGTCAGTCCGCAGACAAATTTCGCCACAAAGCTCGCCGCGACGTAGCCCAGCATGATCGGGAACACGTTCAGCGGGTGGCTGCCCTTGAAGCAGCAGCAGACCATGCAGAACACACACCCCAGCGTCGCTGCGTTCCACGTCGCGCCCACGGCGCAGTAATAGAGCACGATGAACACGCCGTATACGCCGAAGTTCAGAATGCCTGCCGCGGGCGAGAGCTCGCTGCCGAAGTCGGCGTTATAGCCCGAGCTGCGCAGGAGCTTGGGATAATCGCGCCCGCCGCCGAGCAGCAGCCCGCAGAGGATGGCAAGCCCGAACACCACGCCGCAGAACAGGAAGCTGACGAGCTCAAAGCTGTCCGCCAGCCCCACGCCCTCCGCCGTGGGCGGCGCGGGCGTAAAGACCTTGTACAGCAGCGCCCGCAGGAAAAACGCCGTCAGCCCGATGGGCACTGCCGCGTTATACAGATCGTAGCCCTTGTGCATTTTGGGGCTGTGCGGCAGAACTGCCGGGAAAATGAAGCCGATGACCACGCCCACCGCCAGCGCCAGTACAAAGCCGAGCGCCGTAAAGCCGTGCCACGCCTCGCCCGGATAGCGGAAAAGCATCTCCGTGATGAGCGGGGCAAGCCCGGTGGAAAACAGGAAGGCATTCGCCATCGCGCCGGGGGATTTTTTCTTGACGGCGCAGAACAGCAGCACACCCGCGAACGAGAACCAGATGTTCAGGATCGTCGTGCCCCAGAAGCAGAAGCCCGCCGTCAGGAAAAACGCCAGCACGCTCACGCCGTCGGGCTTTGCGCCCGGCAGGCAGTAGATGCCGAGGCAGACGGCGCACACGAGCGCGACGTTCAGGAATGTGCCCGCGACGCCGCCGTAGCTCGCGTCAAAATAGCTCTTGACGGTCTGCCCGGACTGCGTGCAGATGCGCCCGACGCCGGCAAACAGCTCGCCCTGTCCGCATGCCGCCGCGATGACCGCTGCCAGCAGGCACAGGACCGTAAACGCGCCGAACAGCAGCCGGATGGCAGACGCCGGCTGTTTGAATTTTTCTTTCATAAAATTCTCCCTTTCGGATAAACGTCTGCCGCCGGAAAAATCCGGCGGCAGAATTGCGAAAAAATGCGAATTACAGCGTCCGCTCGGCTGCCTCGACCACATGACCGATCAGCACGGACGTCGTCACAGAGCCCACGCCGCCGGGAACAGGCGTGATCGCGCCGACGATCGGCTCGACCTCGGAGAACACGGCATCGCCCGCGATCGCGCCCTTGCCGCCCTTGGCGTTGATCTTCTCGGCGTCCCAGTTGATGGACACGTCGATGACGACCTGACCCTCGGAGACATAGTCCTTCGTCAGGCTGTTGAGAACGCCCGCGGCGGAGACAAGGATGTCCGCCTTGCGCGCGATGCCCGCCACGTCCACGGTCTTGGTGTGGCAGACGGTGACGGTGGCGTTCTTTGCCATGAGCATCATGGCGGCGGGCTTGCCCACGACGAGCGAGCGCCCGATGACCACGGCGTTCTTGCCCTTGCAGTCAATGCCGTAGTAGTCCAGGATCTCCATGCACGCCTGCGGGGTGCAGGGCGCGAAGCCGAGCTTTTTGCCGGTGAAAACGCCCGCGTTCGACAGGTCCGTCATGCAGTCCACATCCTTTGCGGCGGCGAGATGGTTGCAGATCTCGTCCTGATCCGCCTTGAGGTGCTTGGGGAGCGGCCGGAACATCAGGCAGCCGTGGATGGAGGTATCGGCGTTGATCGCCTCGATCTGGGCGATGAGCGCTTCCTTCGTCACGTCCTCGGGCAGGACGAACTTTTCGACGTCCACGCCGATGAGCTCCGCGCGCGCCGTCGCGCCCTTTTCATACGACAGGTCGGACGGGTTCTCGCCGCAGCGGACGATCGCGAGCTTCGGGCTGACGCCCTTTTCCTTCAGAGCCGCCACGCGCGCCTGCAATTTTTCGTTCATTGCGGCGGTGACTTCCTTACCGAGCAGCAGTTTTGCCATGATCCTATCTCCTTACTTAAAGAAACCGGCCTTGACCGATTCGAAAATTTCGTCCGCGAGCTTGCCGTATTCGTCCAGCATTGCGAGGCACTTGGCGTTCATCTGCTCCGCGAGCGCGCGGTTCTGGAGCGTTTTGGTGTTGATGAACACGTTGAGCGACGCCGCCTGAAGGGCGGATTTCACGATCGCCGCGCCGCAGCCTGCGTCGGACACCGCAAGGCGCGAGCCCTTGTCGGCAAAGACCTTGATGGCACGGATGGACTCGCAGCACAGCTCCATGATGTGCATGGGGACCTGACAGGCGGTGATGGTCGCCTGTTCGAGAATTTCGGGGCGGCTGGGGTCGTCCTTGGGGATGCCGTATGCCTTTGCCAGCGGGACAAAGCCCTCGGCGTCCGCCGGGACCTGATCGAGCAGCTCCGTCTGAAGCGCGTCGCACTTCGCCTTGAGCGCGACGATCTCCGCCTCCACGTCAGCGTATTTTTTCTTGCCCACGGTCAGCGACCCGACCATATTGCCCAGCGCCGTGCCGAGCGCCGCGACCAGCGCGGACGCGCCGCCGCCGCCGGGCGCGGGTGCGTCAGAGGCGAGAACGGTCACAAATTCCCGGCAGGACTTGGTAGTATAATCCATAGTAAAAATTCTCCTGAGTTTTGTTCAAAGGTAAGAGTGAATAGTGAAGAGTGAATAGTGAATAGGTGATGAGTCGGCTTCGCCGACAAATCAAAATTCGTGCCGCTGCGCGGCACACCACACTTCTTCACGATTCACTATTACTTATTACTTAAAAACCGGGGCGGCGGAACACCGCCGCCCCGGTTTTGCATTTTTTAGAACAAGCCGGAAACCTTGCCGGTCTCGGTATCGACGTCGATGCGCCGGTATGCCGGGTTGGCAGCCGTGCCGGGCATCATGGAGATCGTGCCCGCCATCGGGCAGAGGAACTTCGCGCCGCCGTATTCCAGAATGTCGCGGATCGCAAGACGCCAGCCGGTGGGCTCGCCCTTCTTGGTGGGATCGTCGGACAGGGACAGGTGCGTCTTGACCATCATGGTGCAGTAGTCCTTGTACTTCGGGTCGGACTCGAAGCGCTCCGCCTTCTGAGCCGCGAGCGGCGCCCAGTCCACGCCGTCAGCGCCGTAGACTTCCTTGGCGATCAGCTCGACGCGCTGACGCAGCGGCATCTCAAGGTCATACAGGAACTTGATGTTGACCGGCTCCTCGCACGCCTCCACGACCGCCTGTGCCAGCTCGATCGCGCCTTCGCCGCCGTAGCGCCAGTGGTTGGACTCCGCGCAGCGCACGCCGTGCTCCTTGCACAGCTTCTTCAGCAGCGCGATCTCGGCGTCGGTGTCGGTGTAGAAGCGGTTGATGCAGACGACGGGGTTGATGCCGGACTTCTTGATGGTGCGCACATGGTGGAAGAGGTTGCAGGTGCCCTTTTCGAGCAGCTCCAGATTCTCCTCGGTGTACTCCTTGGCAAGGGGCGCGCCCGGGGTGACCTTCGGGCCGCCGCCGTGCATCTTGAGCGCGCGGACGGTCGCGACCAGAACGGAGACGTTCGGCGTCAGCCCGGACAGGCGGGTCTTGACGTTCCAGAACTTTTCAAAGCCGATGTCGGCAGCGAAGCCGGACTCGGTGACGTGATAGTCAAACAGCTTGAGCGCCAGACGGTCGGCGATGACGGAGGACTGACCGATGGCGATGTTTGCAAACGGACCTGCGTGCACGAGGACGGGCTGATGCTCGACCGAGTAGCACATGGTGGGGTTGATGCAGTTGCGCATCCACGCGGTCATCGCGCCGGCAACTTCGAGGTCTTCACAGGTGACGGGCTCGCCGCTGCGGGAGTAGGCGACCACGATCTTGCCGATGCGCTCGCGCAGATCCTTCAGGTCGCGGGCAACAGCCAAAATCGCCATCAGCTCCGAGCCGACCGCGATGCCGAACTTGGACTCCATCATGAAGCCGTCCAGTCTGCCGCCGATGCCGATGATGATGTTGCGCAGACCCTGCGCGCAGAAGTCCATGACCCAGCCCATTTCCACACGCTTCGGGTCGATGTCGAGGCGCTTGAGACCCTTCTTTGCCAGCCACTCGTCGTTGTTGTTGCGCTCGTGCTGCATACGCGCGTTGAGCGCGACCATGGCGAGGTTGTGGGCGTTCATAATGTCGTTAATATCGCCGGTCAGACCCAGGGAGAACTCGGTCATCGGCATGAGCAGAGCGTTGCCGCCGCCGGCCGCCGTGCCCTTGACGTTCATCGTCGGGCCGCCGGAGGGCTGACGCAGCGCGCCGCCGACGTTCTTGCCCAGCTTGCCAAGGCCCTCGATCAGACCCAGGGAGACGGTGGACTTGCCCTCGCCGAACGGGGTGGGGGTGATGGCGGTGACTTCGATGAACTTGCCGTCGGGCTTATCCTTCAGGCGGTTCATGACCTTGATGAAGTCGATCTTCGGGGTCTTGCCGTAGGGGATGATCTCCTCGGGCAGAAGCCCCAGCTTTTCCCGGAAATAATCCACGGGGGGCAGCGTTTTTTCCGCTTCCTCCGCGATCTGCCAATCCTTGTAGATCGTGGGGTCGAGCGTGACGCGCCCGGTTTCGGGGTTCACATACTTGCCGTCCTTAAATTCGATTGCCATGGTGTATCCTCCTTGTGCCGCAGGGTCTTAACACCCCCGCGGATTATGATGATTTCGGCGCCGTGCATCCAAACATCAGCATGATTCGGCGCTGATCCTCTGATCGTTCCGATCGGCTTTAGAATATCACGCCGCGGGATGTAAGTCAATGTGCCGTTTCACAAAAAGCAGGTATTTTTTCAGGCATTTTTCACAAAAATGTGCCCCGCTATCAAGATAACGGGGCACATTATGTACATTTTGAAATAGCTATACCATTTTGCGTCAGGTCCGCTCCTGATACCACGCGATCAGCAGGTCCGCCACCTCGCCGTAGCTCTGCACGCCCGCCTCCTCGGAGAAGGCTTTGAGGTAGGTATCATTCACCTTCTGCACCGCGTCCTGCACCTTGCCCTCATACTGTGCGTAGTGCTTGTTCGCCGCGCGGATGTCGGACAGCGCGCCCGGGTCGAGCTGCGCCCAAATTTCGCCCGCGGCGGCGGAGTTGACCTTTGTCAGTGCGTTCGAGCAGTACACAAACGCCGCCAGCGCGCCGGAATAGCGGAACTGCACGTCGGAATTTTCCATGCACGCCAGATACGCGCAGAAATTCGCCCCGTCCTCGGCAGCCACGCCCTTGCCGTGCGCCTGCTCGTGGCACATCGTAAACGGCAGCCATGCCACATAGGTGTCCGGGTTCACGCCCGCCTCCGCCGTGAGGCACATATAAATGCCCGTTGTGCCGAAGCGGCTGTAAAGCTGCCACGCCGTCAGGCGCTTGACCTTCGCCGTGCTGCCGGAGAACAGCTCGTACCGCTCGCCGAGCGGCATATAGCCCTCGCCCGCGCGGGCGGCAAGCTGCGAAAACTCGTCAAACTGCGCCACGCCCTCGTCATCGCGCGGCAGCTCCGGCGCAAGGCGGCTCAGCTCCCGCGCGTAAAACGCCGTCGCGTCCGTCAGCTCCTGCACGGAGTATTCGCGCACCGAAAGCCCCAGCTTTTCCCCCACACCGGCGTCGTAGTGGTTGAGCCCCCACAGCGCCACGAACGCGAACGCCAGCGCGCTCACGCCGAGAAACAGCCCCGCCAGCCACCGCAGAAAGCGCTTTTTCTCAAAGCTGCGCACGAGCGTGTACAGCGCCCACAAAATGAGCAGCGCCAGCAGCGCCTCCCACAGCGCAAACGGCACCCAGCCCGTCACGCGCCCGATGACCTCCAGCGCCGCGCGGGAAAATTGCGTATAAAAGCCGAAGATCGCGTCCGGCGCGCTTTTTGCCAACAGCATGAGCAGTGCGCTCACCGCCAGCAGCACCGCCGCCAGGATCACCCGTCCGATCGTTTTCAAAGCCTCGTCCCCCATAATAAGCTACCTACGAAGTATAGCACAATTCCCGCCAAAGGAAAAGCGGCTTCATAGAAATTCAGAATTTCCCGCCTGCAAAGCCGCGAAAACCGCCCGGAACGGTTGACTTTACAAGCAATTTCATTATAATAAGTAGGTTATAAGAGAAAATTCGGCAGGAGGAAGGGTAGCCTTATGAAAAATTCCGAAAAAACGATGGATAAGATCATCGCGCTCTGCAAAAACCGCGGCTTTGTGTTCGCCGGCAGTGAAATTTACGGCGGACTTGCCAACAGCTGGGACTACGGTCCTTTGGGCGTGGAGTTCAAGAACAACGTCAAAAGGGCGTGGCTGAAAAAGTTCGTGCAAGAGAGCCCGTATAACGTCGGTCTGGACGCGGCGATCATCATGAACCCGCAGACGTGGATCACCACGGGGCACGTTTCGAGCTTCTCCGACCCCCTGCTCGACTGCAAGGCGTGCAAGGCGCGCCACCGCGCCGACAAGCTCATCGGCGAGGAGCATCCCGAGATCAACGTGGACGCGATGAGCTTTGACGAGATGGATAAATTTATCGCCGAGCATGAGGACATCGTCTGCCCCGTGTGCGGCAAGCACGACTTTACCCCCATCCGCAAGTTTAACCTCATGTTCAAGACCGCCATCGGCGTGACGGAGGATTCGTCCTCGACGTGCTATCTGCGCCCCGAGACCGCGCAGGGTATTTTCGTGAACTTCCAGAACATCCAGCGCACCACGCGCCGCAAGCTGCCGTTCGGCGTGTGTCAGGTGGGCAAGGCGTTCCGCAACGAGATCACGCCGGGCAACTTTACCTTCCGCACGCGTGAGTTTGAGCAGATGGAGTGTGAGTTCTTCTGCCAGCCGGGCACGGACCTCGAATGGTTCGCCTACTGGAAGGACTACTGCGTGAACTGGCTCAAGACGCTCGGCATCCAGGACGAGAACCTGCGCCTGCGCGACCATGAGCCGGCGGAGCTGGCGTTCTATTCGAGAGCCACGACGGATATTGAATACGCGTTCCCGTTCACCGACTGGGGTGAGCTCTGGGGCATTGCCGACCGCACGGATTATGACCTGAAGCGCCATCAGGAAGCCTCCGGCAAGGACCTGACGTATTTCGATCAGGAGAAGAACGAGCACTATATCCCGTATGTCATCGAGCCGTCGCTCGGCTGTGACCGCGTAGCGCTGGCGTTCCTGTGCGAAGCGTATGACGAGGAGGTCATCGACGAGGCGAAGAACGACGTGCGCGTCGTGCTGCACCTGCATCCGGCGCTCGCGCCGTTCAAGGCAGCCATCCTGCCGCTGTCCAAAAAGCTCTCTGAGCCTGCGCGGAAGCTCCATGACGAGCTGAGCAAATACTGGATGATCGACTTTGACGAGACCGGCTCGATCGGCAAGCGCTACCGCCGCGAGGACGAGATCGGCACGCCGTACTGCATCACCGTGGACTTTGACACCGTGGGCGACCCCGAAAAGAGCGTCGCCGCCGACAACGCCGTCACCATCCGTGACCGCGACACCATGCAGCAGGTCCGCGTCCCCATCAGCGAGCTGAAGACCTGGCTGGAAGAGAAGCTGGCATATTAAAGATCCAAGGGGAGGGGCAGCGCCCCTCCCTGCCGTTTATCCGCAAAGCCGCAAAATATGCACGCACCCCCCAAAGCCTTCCCCTTGAGGGGAAGGTGGCAGCCGAAGGCTGACGGATGAGGAGAAGGGCTGTACGTTCTGAGATGCTGCCACGTTTGCACCGCACCAAAGCCTCCCTTGTGTAAAGGGAGGTGGCACGGCGAAGCCGTGACGAAAGGATTGTGCGGTACAATGTTGTAAATTGGAATGCACCAATGCGAATCCGTAGAACCCCTCCTCTACGCTGGTTTGGAAGATTCAGCGGGGTCGCATTGGCGCATTCAACCTTGTGAGTGCCTACTGCGCAATCCCTCAGTCAGCCTTCGGCTGACAGCTCCCTTTACACAAGGGAGCCTTACGGGGGCACGCGTCGATGGTGCACCAAAACGCACGGCAGCTCAGAAATAAGAACCCTTCCCCTCATCAGTCGGCTTCGCCGACAGCTATCCCTACCCCCTTTGCCCCTTCGGGGCATTTCCCCCTGATAGGGGGAATCGACCCCCCGAGGGGAAGCCATGGCACTTCTGCAAATCGCCGCTGCCTCAAAAATAAATACGCAACTATGTGCGATCATTGCACTTTTTGGAGGAACTTTTATGAATACGACCGCCATTGTCACCGTTGTTGGTCCTGACCGCGTGGGCATCATCGCGGAGATCTGCCGCACGCTGGCAGACCTCGACTTAAACGTGCTGGAGATCAGCCAGACCATCATGTCCGGGATGTTCACCATGATCATGCGCGTGCAGCCGTGCGCCGCCACGCCGGATTTTGAGACCGTGCGCGCGCGTCTGGACGATAAGGGCGCGGAAATGGGGCTGTCCGTGCGCATCCAGCGCGAGGACATCTTTGACGCCATGCACACCGTGTGAGGGAACTGCCATGCTCAAACATTCCGACATCATGTCCACCGTCGATATGATCGACCACCAGCATCTGGACATCCGCACCATCACCATGGGCATCTCCCTGCTGGACTGCGCCGATCCCGACCCCGCCGCCTGCGCGCGGAAAATTTACGACAAGATCTGCCGTCTGGCAGAAGACCTTGTGCCCACCGGCTGCGCCATCGAGCGGGAGCTGGGCATTCCCATTGTGAACAAGCGCATCTCTGTCACGCCCATCTCGCTCGTGGCGGGCGCGTGTGAAACAGAGGACTTTGTGCCGTTTGCAAAAGCCCTTGACCGTGCGGCAAAGACGTGCGGCGTGGACTTCATCGGCGGCTTTTCCGCGCTCGTGCACAAGGGCATGACCTCCGGCGACCGGCGGCTGCTCGCCGCCATCCCGCAGGCGCTGGCGGAGACGGACGTGGTCTGCTCCAGCGTGAACGTCGCCACCACCAAGGCGGGCATCAACATGGACGCCGTGCGCGAGATGGGCGTCATCGTCAAAAGGACCGCCGAGCTGACAAAAGACCGCGACGGGCTGGGCTGCGCCAAGCTCGTGATCTTCTGCAACGCCGTGGAGGATAACCCGTTTATGGCGGGCGCGATGCACGGCGTGGGCGAGGCGGAGTGCGTGCTGAACGTGGGCGTGTCCGGTCCGGGCGTGGTGTACCACGCGCTGCAAGGCGTGAAGGGTGCGCCGCTCGACGTCGTCGCCGAGACGGTCAAAAAGACCGCCTTCCGCATCACCCGCATGGGGCAGCTCGTGGCGCAGGAGGCATCGCGCCGCCTGAATGTGCCCTTCGGCGTGGTCGATCTGTCGCTCGCGCCCACGCCCGCCGTGGGCGACAGCGTGGCGCGTATCTTAGAGGAAATGGGTCTTGAAACGTGCGGCACGCACGGCACGACCGCCGCGCTGGCGCTCCTGAACGACGCGGTCAAAAAGGGCGGACTGATGGCGTCCGGCTCGGTCGGCGGGCTGTCGGGCGCGTTCATCCCCGTCTCGGAGGACGAGGGCATGATCGCCGCCGCGCAGGCGGGCGTTCTGAGCCTCGATAAGCTGGAGGCGATGACGTGCGTCTGCTCCGTGGGGCTGGACATGATCGCCGTCCCCGGCGACACGAGCGCCGAGACCATCGCCGCCATCATCGCCGACGAGGCCGCCATCGGTATGGTCAACAGCAAAACGACTGCCGTCCGGCTCATCCCCGCGCCGGGAAAAACGGTCGGCGATCATGTGGAATTTGGTGGACTTCTGGGCGCGGCGCCGGTCATGGCGGTGCATCCCGAATCGCCCGCCGTGTTTGTAAGCCGCGGCGGACGCATCCCCGCCCCGATGCAGAGTCTCAAGAATTAGGGCAGCATCGCGCGATCCCGGCTTCGGGCTTCGGCGGACCTTTTGCTCCAATCCTGCGGTTTGGAAAACTTGAAATACACAAAGTATGTCTGCGTTTCCCAAACCTTGTCTTGAAGTAAAATTTCTCGCCGAATCCTCTCGCCGGATCGCGCGCTCCTGCCCGCTCCGAAAAAATCGTAATATTTTGCAAATACCACTGGAAAAATCCCCGGTTTTGCGGTATGATACAGAATGAGCAAAGCAACATGACTCAACATAAACAAACAGCATCCAAGAAGGAAGGAATCGTTATGGAAAAAAACAAACTGCAGGAGCTGAAGCTGAACGCCGCCAAAGCGCGTCTGCTGGGCGTGCAGATGGTGCACGATGCCGCGTCGGGTCATCCCGGCGGCTCGCTGAGCTGCATGGACGTTCTGACGTACCTCTATTTTGACGCCATGCGCGTCGATCCGAAAAACCCGCAGTGGGCAGACCGCGACCGCTTTGTGATGTCCAAGGGTCACTGCTCGCCCGCCGTTTACCCCGTGCTGGCGCTGCGCGGATTCTTCCCGGTGGAAAACCTCAAGATGTTCCGCCGCATCGACGGGCATATGTCCGGGCACGTCGAGATGCACTATAACCCCGGCGTAGATATGTCCACCGGCTCTCTCGGTCAGGGCATCTCCGTGGCGGTCGGCATGGCGCTGGCCGGCAAGCAGTCCGGCAAGGACTACCGCGTGTACGCCATCCTTGGCGACGGCGAGCTTGCCGAGGGTCAGGTCTGGGAAGCGGCGATGGCTGCCAACAAGTATCACCTCGATAACCTCTGCGCGTGCGTGGACGTGAACGGCCTGCAGATCGACGGCGCAACGAAGGACGTCATGCCCACCGAGCCGCTGGACAAGAAGTTTGAAGCGTTCGGCTGGCACGTTGTCAAGTGCGACGGTCACGATTTTGAGAGCATCGACGCCGCGTACAAGGAGGCTGCCGCCACGAAGGGTCAGCCCACCGTCATCCTTGCCAAGACTGTCAAGGGCAAGGGCGTGAGCTTCATGGAAAACAACGCCGGCTGGCACGGCAAAGCGCCCAACGATGAGCAGTTCGCCACCGCCAAGGCGGAGCTGGAAGCGGTCATCAAGGAACTGGAGGGTTAAAAAATGGCTGAAAAAATCGCTACTCGTGAAGCATACGGCCGCGCGCTGGGCGCGCTGGCTGAAAAATACCCGGAGCTGGTCTGCTTTGACGCCGACCTCGCGGGCGCGACCATGTCCAAGTTCTTCAAGGAAGCCTGCCCTGAGCGCTTCTTTGATATGGGCATCGCCGAGGCAAACATGGTCGGCGTTGCCGCCGGTATGAGCCTGTGCGGCTACAAGCCGTTCGTGAACACATTCGCCATGTTCGCCGCCGGGCGCGCGTGGGAGCAGGTGCGCAACACCGTCTGCTACCCGCATCTGAACGTCAAGGTCGTCGGCAGCCACGGCGGTCTGTCCGTCGGTGAGGACGGCGCGACCCATCAGTGCATCGAGGACTTCGCCATCATGCGCGCCATCCCCGGCATGACCGTGCTCTGCCCGTGCGACGGCAACGAAATGCGCGCGGCGGTCGAGGCGCTCGTGAACTTTGACGGCCCGGCGTATATGCGCCTCGGCAGACTCGCGGTGGAGACCGTGACGGACTCCATCCCCGGCTACAAGTTTGAGATCGGCAAGGGCGTCACCCTGCGCGACGGCTCGGACGTGACCATCATCGCCGTCGGCATGAACGTGCAGATGGCGCTCGCCGCGGCGGACCTGCTGGCGGCGGACGGCATCAGCGCCCGCGTCATTGATATGCACACCATCAAGCCGCTCGACCGTGAGCTGGTTCTGAAGGCTGCGAAGGAGACCGGTGCGATCGTCACCACCGAAGAGGCGAACGTCCTCGGCGGTCTGGGCGCGGCTGTTGCCGAGCTGCTGGGTGAGGAGTACCCCGTGCCCGTCGTGCGCCACGGCGTTGAGGACGAGTTCGGACGCAGCGGCAAAGCGCCCGCCGTCCTCGAGGCATACGGCATCACGCCCGCCGGCATCGCGGAAAAGGCAAAGAAAGCCGTTGCACTCAAAAAGTAAGTTTTGTATAATAAGTGGGAAGCACAGCGTGCTTCCCACTATTTTTATGAGGTAATGCGATGAAACAGACGCTGCTGGACGGTTTGCGATCGCGCGGGCGCGCGCTGGACGGGCAAACGGTCGATACGCTCTGCGCCTTCGGCGCGGCGCTGCTGGAAAAAAACCGGGTCATGAACCTGACCGCCATCACAGACCCCGCTGCCGTGGCGCAGCTTCATTTTCTCGACAGCCTGGCGCTGCTGGATGCGGCAGAGCTGGCGGGCAAACGCGTGCTCGACGTCGGCTGCGGCGCAGGCTTTCCCGGCGTGCCGCTGAAGATCGCCGAGCCGTCCATCCAATTGACGCTGCTCGATTCGCTGGCAAAGCGCATGAACTGGCTGGCGGAGGTGCTGCCGGGACTTGGCGTGGAGGCGGAGATCGTCACCGCCCGCGCGGAGGAATACGCCGCGCAGCGCCGCGAGCAGTATGACGTGGTCACGTCCCGCGCCGTCGCGCGGCTGAACGTGCTGGCGGAGCTGTGCCTGCCGTTCGTGCGCGTGGGCGGTCAGTTCCTCGCCATGAAGGGCGCGCTCGCGCAGGAGGAAGTGGACGAGGCGCAGCGCGCCATCCGCACGCTTGGCGGCAGGGTGCAGAGGATCTATGAATACCCGGTAGCCGACACCACCCACCGCGTCGTCATCATCGAAAAAGTGACCCCGACCCCCAAGCAATACCCCCGCGCCTTTGCGAAAATCAAAAAATCCCCGCTCTAAACCATCGCGGCAGGCAAGCGCCTGCCGCGTTTTTTGTATAAAGAAAACCACGTGTTAGACGCGTGGTTCAGAAGAGCCTATGGCGATGAGCAAAAAATCCTGTTAAG
>CAKUED010000019.1 GCA_934646005.1 uncultured Oscillospiraceae bacterium | reverse complement strand
TTTGACGCGTCACGCGAGGAACATAGGGCTATGCCCGCATATGAAGAACCCCCGGTTTTACCGGGGGGTTCCTTTTTGTGCTTGCAAATCCGAGTGCACCTGTAGGGGCGGACGCCTCTGTCCGCCCGGCGGGATACACCCGCAAAAACGGATGCACCGATGCAAACCCGTACCATGTTTGTAGGGGTCGATGCCGCGCTCTCCCCGCACGGGGCACGACCAATTTTACGATACGCTGCGGCAAATTTGCCGTTGCCCAACGGGCGGACAGAGGCGTCCGCCCCTACAGGACGTTGTGCGGTTTTGCCGATGGTGCGTACAAGTTCGTGATTGCACACCGCCGGGGAGAGCGCGGCATCGACCCCTACGGCATTTCGGACAATGCACCGTTCGCAAAATTTTACACAGATTTTACACAAAGCTGACCTTGCATTTGACCTGCGTCCTTTATACTCTTACCCGACAAAAGCTGTGGAGGGACCAAGAGGAATATGGATTTTTTTGATCTTCTGAAAATGATCGGCGGGCTGTGCCTGTTTTTATTTGGCATGAACCTGATGGGGCAGGGGCTGGAGCGCCGCGCGGGCGGCAGTCTGCGCACCCTGCTCGGCAAGCTCACCGACCGCGCGCTGACGGGCTTTCTGACGGGTCTGGGCGTGACGGCGATCATCCAGTCGTCGTCCGCGACCACGGTCATGGTCGTCGGCTTTGTGAACTCGGGGCTTATGACCCTGCGACAGGCGATCAACGTCATTATGGGCGCGAACGTCGGCACGACGGTCACGGCGTGGCTGCTGAGCCTCGGCGGCATTCAGGCGGATAATTTCTTCGTGCAGCTCTTAAAGCCAAGCTCCTTTACGCCGGTGCTGGCGCTGATCGGCACGGTGTATTTCATGTTCTGCAAGAACGCGCGCAAGAAGGACACGGGGCTGATCCTGCTCAGCTTTGCCACGCTCATGTTCGGCATGGAGACGATGAGCGGCGCGGTGTCAGGGCTGAAGGATGTGCCGGCATTTACGAAGCTGTTCGTCGCCTTCAAAAATCCCATCCTCGGCGTGCTCGCGGGCGCGCTGCTCACGGGCGTGATCCAGTCCAGCTCCGCCTCCGTCGGCATTTTGCAGGCGCTGGCGACGACCGGTGCGGTCAGCTACGCCGCTGCCATCCCCATCATCATGGGGCAGAATATCGGCACCTGCGTGACGGCGATGATCGCGTCCGTCGGCACGAACAAAAACGCCCGCCGCGCGGCGGTGGTGCATCTGATGTTCAACATCATCGGCGTGGTCGTGCTGCTGACGGTCTTTTCCGCCGTCCGCGCCATCGCGCACCCGGCGATTTTGGACGAGGGCGCGACGATGAGCGGCATCGCCGTCTGCCACTCGATGTTCAACATCCTCTGCACGGCGATGCTCCTGCCCGCGGGCGGGCTGCTGGAACGGCTGGCGATCCGCCTTGTGCCGGACGGCGCGCAGAAGGAAAAGCTCTCGGAACTGGACGAGCGTCTGCTCGCAACGCCGTCGCTGGCGCTGCAGCAGAGCCGCGCGGTCGCCTCGCAGATGGCGCGGCGCGCGGTGGCAGCGCTTTGCGGCGCGCTGGACAGCCTGACGGCGTATACGCCGGAGCTGGCGGCGCAAATTCGGGAGGATGAAACGCTCTGCGACCACGACGAGGATATTCTCGGCACATATCTGGTCAAGCTCAGCGCGTGTAAGCTCGGTCCGGCGCAGAGCGAGGAAGCCGCGGGGCTGCTCAAGTCCATCGGCGATCTGGAGCGTATCTCCGACCACGCCGTGAACGTACTGGAGTCGGCGGAGGAGCTGCGGCAGAAAAAGCTCTCGTTCAGCCCGGCGGCGCAGGCGGAGCTGGCGGTCCTCGCGGCGGCGGTGCGGAAAATTTTGACGCTGACGGAGGAGTCGTTTGAAGCCTCCGACGTTGCCAAGGCGGCGCAGGTCGAGCCGCTGGAGCAGGTCATCGACCTTCTCAAGGAGCAGATGCGCACGCGCCACATCCTGCGGATGCAGCAGGGCGCCTGCGGCATCGAGACGGGCTTTGTGTGGTCGGATCTTCTGACCGACCTCGAACGCACGTCTGACCACTGCTCGAACATCGCCGGCTGCACCATCGACACCGCGCAGCACAACCTGAACCTCCACGAAACGCTGCAAGCGGTAAAGCTCGGCGACGAAGGCTTCCGCCGCGCGATGCATAATTATGCGATGGAATATAAGCTACCGTAAATAAACTCGCAAGCACGGGAGGGAAAACCCCTCCCGTTTTTTGCAGCAGCGGTGGTTTGCAGAAGTCCCTATGGCTTCCCCGTGTGGGGAAGCTGTCACCGAAGGTGACTGATGAGGAGAAGGGTTCTTGTTTTTGAGCTATAGCGCGTTTCGTCGTAACGTAGGGGCGGGGCTTGCCCCTCCCGCGCAGAATGCAGTCACAAAATCGCACAACGCACGGCGACCACGCGAAATTTCCGTAGGGGTCGATGCCCACATCGACCCGGCGGTGTGCAATCGCAAAATTGCAAACACCATCGGCGAAAACGCAAAACGTCCTGTAGGGGCGGACGCCTCTGTCCGCCCGTGAGGCAGCAGCGAATTTGCCACAATGTTTCGTAAAAACGGTCGTTCGTCATACGGGTCGATGTGGGCATCGACCCCTACAAACGTTTTCAGGATTCGCATCGGTGCGTTCGTTTTTGCAGGTGCGTCCTGCCGGGCGGACAGGGTCGTCCGCCCCTACGGGTGCGTGCGTGTTTGCATTGGTGCATCCAAATCCGCAGCGTTGTACCGCGCGGGCGGGCGAGCCCTGCCCCTACGTTACGACTAAGAACAGACTTCGTTGCTACAACAAAACGCCCGGCGGGGTTGCCGCCGGGCTTTGCTTATTTTTTCTCCTCGCGCCAGCGCGCCAAGCCTGCCTGCCCCTCCGGGGTGACGGGGCGCAGCCATTTCATGGAGCGGAAATGGCGGATGCTGAGCAGGCTCTTGGGAATATCCTCGCCCAGATACGCGCACATGACCACGCCCAAAAACGGCAGATGCAGCACATTTGCCGCCAGCAGCGTCAGCGGGATGGAGATGAGCCACAGCGCGCCGAGATCAAAGAACATTCCCGTGAGCGTATCGCCGCCGGAGCGGAACACACCCACGACCTGCACATAGCTGATGTTGCGGAAGCCGACCTCCAGCGAACAGAACACCGTCACGGCAAGCGCCGTCTCCAGCGTCAGCGCCGAGAGCGTCTCGCCCGTGGAGAAGATCGACACCAGCGGATGCCGCAGCAGGATCATAAGCCCGCCGATGACCACGCCCAGCAGCGGCACGAGCACGGAAAACCGCCGTGCATCCTCCACGCCGCGCTGAATTTTTCCGCTGCCGATGGACTTGCCGACCATGATGACGCAGGCGTTGCCCATGCCGACATAAAACGCGAAGGCAAGCTCGGAAAACGTCTTGAAAATGGTCATTCCGGCGTAATATTCATAGCCCATGTTGGAATACACCATGTTGAGCACCAGAATGCCCATCGCCCAGAGCCCCTCGTTGCACATAACGGGCAGCGCGCGGGCGCAGAACGCGCCGAAGTTTTTGAGTCCGAAGCGCGTCAGCTCCCGGATCGGTCCTGTGAGGATGTTTTTCTCGACCAGCGAGAAGATCAGCACCAAAATCGGACCGAGCCACGAGGAGATGCACGTCGCCAGCGCCGCGCCCGCAACGCCCATGCGCGGCATTCCGAACGCGCCGTTGATGAGACCGTAGTCCACAAACGCGTTTACGACCGTGGTGATGGCGGCGACGTACATCGGCAGCTTCACGCGCTCGGTGTTGCGCAGGACCGCAGAGAGCACATTCATCAGCGCCACCGCCGGGTACGAGAAGCAGACGATGGTCAGATACCGGCAGCCCGCCTCGATGACGGCGGGGTCTTTGTTGAATAGCCCAATGACCCAGCGCGGCGCGGCGAGCGCCACGCCCATGAACAAAAACGACACGACCAGACTGCTCAAAAGCCCCATGCCGAGCACGCGGCGGATGCCCTTGAGATCCTTGACGCCCCAATACTGTGAGACGAACACGCTCATGCCGGAGCACAGCCCGAAGCCCAGCAGCATACACAGCCAGCCCCACTGCGCCGCCATGCCGACGGACGAGAGCACCACGTCGCCCAGCCGCGAGACCATCATCGTATCGACGAGCTGGAAGGAGCTGGACAGCACATTCTGGATGGACACCGGCAGCGCCAGCCGCAGCGCCACGCGCCAGAAGGGCTTGTCGCCCAGATAGTTTGTCAGTTTCATAAAATTCTCCGAAGTCAAAAATGTGGGAATGCTGCAAGCAGCATTCCCACGAAGTTTTTGGTAAGGTCGCGTGAGGGACCACGTCAGAAGAAACCCTTTCAGAACGCATCCTTGCAAAGCAAGGCTGCTTTTCCTGTCGGCTTCCTTCTTCCTTTTTCCGGTCGAACCGCTACGCTGGGTTCGCCCGGAATTTTTCATTACGTATTGAGTTGATTTCCGCTTTGTTCGAAACCCTTATGCCATGCCTGCGGTGATGATCGCCATCTTGTAGACCTCGTCGGCGTTGCAGCCGCGGGACAGGTCGTTGATGGGCGCGTTCAGACCCTGCAGGATCGGACCGTAGGCCTCAAAGCCGCCCAGACGCTGCGCGATCTTGTAGCCGATGTTGCCGGCTTCGATGCACGGGAAGATGAACGTGTTGGCGTAGCCCGCGACCTTCGAGCCGGGGAACTTGAGCTGACCGACGACCGGGGAGACCGCCGCGTCAAACTGCATTTCGCCGTCGATGGCAAGCTCGGGCGCGAGCTCCTTGGCAATTTTGGTTGCCTCGGCGGACAGCGCGACCGTGCCGCCCTTGCCGCTGCCCTTGGTAGAGAAGCTCAGCATGGCGACCTTGGGGTCGATGCCGAAGAACTGCGCGGTGCGCGCGGACTCGATGGCGACCTCCGCCAGCTTCTGCGCGCCGGAGAACGTGACCTCGCCGGTGGCCTTATCCAGCGTGTCGGGATAGTCGATGTTGATGGCGCAGTCGCCCATGCAGTACTTTTCCTGCGCGCCGTCTTTGCCCTCGCGGCAGAGGATGAAGCAGGAAGAGACGAGGTGCGCGCCCTTGCGGGTCTTGACGAGCTGGAGCGCCGGACGAACGGTATCGGCGGTGGAGTAGGTCGCGCCGCCGAGCAGCGCGTCGGCTTTGCCCAGCTTTACGAGCATCGTGCCGAAATAGTTGCCCTTGGCGAGCGCGGCGCGGCAGTCCTCTTCGGACATCTTGCCCTTGCGCAGCTCGACCATTTTCGCAACCATCTCGTCCATGCCGTCATAGGTGGCGGGATCGATGATGGTCGCCTTGCAGATGCAGAAATTGCCCTTTTCCGCGGCAGCCTTGACTTCGGACTCGCTCCCGATCAGGATGACATCCATCAGGTCCTCTTTCAGCAGGCGGCTGGCAGCCTCGAGGATACGGGCGTCAGGACCTTCGGTAAAGACGATGGTGCGGCGGGTGGCTTTGAGTGCGTCGATCAGTTTGGTGAACATACTATGTACCTCCAATTTTGCGTTTACGCGCAATTCTTTCTTACAGTATACAACGTTTTTTGCGTGGACTCAAGCCTCATTTACGCATTTTCGAGGATCGCAAGCAGGCGCTTATAGCCGTCTTCCCAAAGCGCGGTGTGGTTCGGCGTCCAGCGCTCGACGGGCTCGGAGCGGCGCACGACTTCGCGCAGCTCGGAAACGTCCTGAATGTCGCCCAGCGCCATCGCCTGCGCCAGCAGGTTGCCGATCGCCGCGCCCTCGATGGGACCCGTGATGACGGGGCGGTCGATGGAGTCGGCGACGAGCTGGTCGAGCATCCGATTCTGGATGCCGCCGCCGACGATGTTGAGCTGCCCGATGCGCTGCCCCTTGATCTCCTCCAGCCGCTCCAGCGCCCAGCGGTACTTGAGCGCCAGCGACTCATAGATACAGCGCGCGACCTGCCCGACGGTCTCGGGCACGGGCTGATTTGTGCGGCGGGCGAACGCCTGAATTTTTTCGACCATCCGCCCACCGGCATAAAAGTCGCCGCAGTCGGTGTCGATGACGGTGCGCATCGGCTCAGCCTGCTCCGCCTGCTTTACGATGTCGTCCCAGCTCAGATGCTGCCCCGCCCTCTGCCAGTCGCGGCGGCACTCCTGAATGAGCCACAAGCCCATGATGTTCTTGAGCGGGCAGAAGCCGCCCTGGATCGTGCCTTCATTGGAGAAATTCGCCTCGCGCACGGCGTCGGTGAGCAGCGGCGCGTCCGTCTCCGTGCCGAACAGCGACCATGTGCCGCTCGACAAGAACGCAAAGCTCCCCTCGCCGGGGATCGCCGCCACGGCGGACGCGGTGTCGTGCGTGCCCACGGCGGCAAAGTGCGCGCGGTTGATGCCGAGCTCCTCGGCAAGCTCCGCCCGCAGCCGCCCGCGGAGCTGACCGGCGCGGTCCATGGGCGTGAAGATCTTGCGCGGCAGCCCCAGCGCGTCGATCGTCTGCCAGTCGTAGTCCTTCGCGGTGGGGTCATAGATCATGCCGGTCGTGACCTCGGTGTACTCCGACTTCTTTTCGCCCGTGAGCAAAAAGCCGAGCAGGTCGGGCATAAACAGCAGCGTCTCGGCGTTTTCCAGCGCCACGTCGCCCTCGCGCTTGCGGCGGTAGAGCTGATAGAGCGTGTTGAAGTTCTCGTTGGCGATGCCCGTGCGGGCAAAAAGCGTGGGGAAGTCCACGACCTTCCACGTCTCGCGGAAGTCGTCGTCCACCGCATAGCGGTAGGCGCGGGGGTTGGAAAGGAGATGGTCGTTGCGGTCGAGCAGACCGTAATCCACGCCCCAGGTGTCGATGCCGAAGCAGTCCAGCTCACCGACGTTTGCCTGCTTGAACGCAAGCAGCCCCTGCTTGAGCTGGCTGTAGAGATACGGCAGATCCCAGTAGAACACGCCGTTCATCTCCACGTAGTTGTTTTCAAAGCGGTGCAGCTCACGCATGACGATCCTCTCGCCGTCAAACTGCCCCAAAATCGCGCGTCCGTTTGACGCGCCGAGGTCGAATGCCAGTAGATTGCGCATGGATACCTCCTTTATGTTCTATCACTCGAATGTGACGTGTCCGACTTCCAGAATGTCCGCGATGCGGCGGCAGGCGCGCCCGTCGCCATAGGGGTTGCTGGCGTGCGCCATCGCCTGATAGGCATCCGCGTCCTCCAAAAGCTGCTTAAAATTGCGGTAGATAACGTCCTCATTTGTGCCCACCAGCCGCAGCGTCCCGGCGTCGATGCCCTCGGGACGCTCAGTCGTGTCACGCATGACGAGCACGGGCTTGCCGAGCGACGGCGCTTCCTCCTGAATGCCGCCGCTGTCCGTCAGGATCAGATAGCTGCGGGCGAGCAGATTGTGGAAGTCCAGCACCTCCAGCGGCTCGATGATGTGGATGCGGTCACAGCCGCGCAGCTCTTCGTCCGCCGCCTGCCGCACCACGGGGTTCATGTGGATGGGGTAGATGGCCTTCACGTCCGGGTGCTCGTCCATAATGCGGCGGATGGCGCGGAACATATGGTGCATCGGCTCGCCGAGATTCTCGCGCCGGTGCGCCGTGATGACGATGAGGCGGCTGCCCTGTGCCCAGGTCAGCTCCGGGTGCGTGTAATCCTCGCGCACGGTCGTTTGCAGCGCGTCGATGGCGGTGTTGCCGGTGACGAAGATCGTCTCCGCGCGCTTGCCCTCGTGCAGGAGATTGTCCCGCGCGCGCGCCGTGGGCGCGAAGTTGTACTGCGAAATAATACTGACCGCCTGCCGGTTAAATTCCTCGGGATACGGCGAATAAATATTGTAGGTGCGCAGCCCCGCCTCCACATGCCCCACGGGAATTTGCAGATAGAAGCACGCGAGCGCGGTGACGAACGTGGTGGACGTGTCGCCGTGCACGAGCACAACGTCGGGGCGCACCGCCTCCAGCACCGCCCGGATGCGGTTCAGGATATTCGTGGTGATGTCAAACAGCGTCTGCTTGTCCTTCATGATGGAAAGGTCGTAGTCCGGCTCAACGCCGAACGCGGCGAGCACCTGATCGAGCATCTGCCGGTGCTGCCCCGTGACGCAGACGACGGTCCTCAGACCCTTGCGCGTTTTGAGCTCGTTCACCAGCGGGCACATTTTGATCGCCTCGGGGCGCGTGCCGAATACCAGCATGACAGTTTTCATGTTGCGTCTCCTTACAGCCGGTAAACGCCCGGCAGCGTGCAGACCATGCGCGTGTCGAGCACGGTCTTTCCGGCGAGCTTTTCCATGTGTTCCTTGAGCTCGTTGTGCCCGACCATGATGACGACGAGATCAACGTCCCGCAAAAACGCGTCCAGCTCGTGGTACTGATTTTCGACCAGATCGCGCGCGACCATCGGGTCATAGACCTTGAGCGGCGCGGCGAGGTGGCGCTTCTGACACTCCAAAAGCTGGAGCGTGGGCGATTCGCGGCAGTCGTCCACATTTTCCTTGTACGTCAGTCCGTACAGACCCACGCGCGCGGGGTCGGTGATGCCGGTCTCGTCCATGATGTCGCGGATGCGCCCGAGCACATACTCCGGCATGGCGGCGTTGACGCGCATGGCAGCGCCCGTGACGGCGGTGAGGGCGGGGTAGTCGCCGACCAGAAACCACGGATCGACCGAGATGCAGTGCCCGCCCACGCCCGGGCCGGGCTGCAAAATATTCACGCGCGGGTGCATATTGCAGATGCGGATGATCTCCTGCACGTCCATGCCGTCGTGTCGGCAGATCTGCGCAAGCTCGTTGGCAAAGGCGATGTTGACGGCGCGGAACGTATTTTCCACGACCTTCGTCATCTCCGCCGTGCGGATGTCCGTCACCACGATCTGCCCCTGACAGAACGAGGCGTAGATGGCTTTGATCTTTTCGCCCACCGCCGGATCGTCCGCGCCGATGGTGCGGTTGTTGTGCAGCAGCTCATAGACCATGTTGCCGGGGATGATGCGCTCCGGCGCGTGCACGAGCGAGACGGTTTTGTGCGATCTTTCGATGAGCGGGCGGACAAAGCGGTCGATCGTGCCGGGGGAGATCGTCGATTCGATCACCACGCACGCGCCCTCAGGGCACACGTTCAGTACCTCCCGCACCGCCGCGCACACGAACTTGGCGTCCACCTTTTTGCTGAACGGGTCGTAGGGCGTGGGGACGGAGACGATGTAGGTATCCGTGACCTGATACGCGTCCGTAAACGCGATGCCCGCCGCGAGCGCGCTTGCAAACAGCTCGTCCAGCCCCTTTTCCTGAAACGTCGTTTTTCCGGCGCGCAGCGTTTTGACCAGCGCCTCGTTATAATCCGTGCCCACGACCTCCACGCCGTGCGACGCGAGCATCAGCGCCGTGGGCAGCCCGATATAGCCAAGACCAATGACATTGACCATTGTGTTCTCCTCTGTTTTTCGCCCGCGCATACTGCGGGCAATTATATTAGGTATAGTATATCTCCAAATCCTCCATCTTTCAACTGAATATTTCATTCCGCGAGAAAAAGCGGGAAATTGCGAAATTTTGACTTGTCCTCAGTAAAGCGCTGTGCTATAATCACATTAAAGTGCTGCTGTTTGCGGTCTATACCGGGAACTTGGGACGTTCGGCTGCGTGTTTTGCAGCCCGCGCCCGCCCGTGCTGCAAATGGCGGCAACGTTTTTTAAGAGGAGAGAAAAGCTATGACTGGAGATTCCGTACAGATCCTGATCGCCATGGTCTGCTACATGGTCGTTGTCATCGGGATCGGTGTGGCGTTTGCAAAGCGCGCCAATCAGAACTCGGAAAACTATTTTATCGGCGGCAGGACGCTCGGTCCGTGGGTCGCGGCGATGAGCGCCGAGGCATCGGACATGAGCGGGTGGCTTCTGATGGGGCTGCCCGGCGTTGCCTACTGGTGCGGCATCAGCGGCGCGGTGTGGACCGCCATCGGTCTTGCCGTGGGCACCTATCTCAACTGGCTGATCGTCGCCAAGCCCCTGCGCCGCTATTCGCTCGTGGCGGGCAACGCCATCACCGTGCCGGACTTTTTGTCCAACCGCTTCCGTGAGAAGAAAAAGGTCATCATGACCATCGCCTCAGTGTTCATTCTGGTGTTCTTCGCCGTGTACGCCGGGAGCTGCTTTGTCACCTGCGGCAAGCTGTTTTCCAAGCTGTTCGGGCAGAGCTATCAGCTCATGATGGTCGTGGGCGCGCTGTTCGTGCTGCTGTATACGTTCCTCGGCGGCTTCCTTGCCGAGTCCGCGTCCGACTTCATGCAGGCGGTCGTGATGATCTTCGCGCTCGTCACGGTGCTGGTGCTGGGCGTCTCGGCTGCGGGCGGCTTTTCCGCTGTGGTGGAAAACGCCAAGTCCATCCCCGGCTTCTTTGACTTCTTCTTTAAGGCGACCCCGCAGGTGGACGCAAACGGCGTGCAGCAGCTCTCCGCCGCCGGGCAGCCGCTGTTCGGCAGCGCCGAGTCCTACCCGCTGCTCTCCGTCCTCTCCGAGATCGCGTGGGGTCTGGGCTATTTCGGGATGCCGCAGGTCCTGCTCCGCTTCATCGCCATCCGCCGCACGAGCGAGCTGACGCAGTCGCGCCGCATCGCCACGGTCTGGGTGCTCATTTCGCTGACCGCCGCCGTGTTCATCGGCACGATGGGGCGCGTGCTCCTGCCCACCGCGCTGGATACCGCCTCGCAGGCGGAAAATGTATTCGTCGTGCTCTCGCAGATGCTCCTGCATCCGCTGTTCGCCGGTCTTGTCATGGCGGGCATCCTCGCCGCGACGATCAGCTCGTCCGACTCCTACCTGCTCATCGCCGCCAGCGCCTTCTCCAAGAACCTCTATCAGGGCGTTTTCAAGAAGGACGCATCGGATAAGCAGGTCATGACCGTCTCGCGTATCGCGCTGCTGGCGGTCGCCATCATCGGCATGATCATCGCGCTGGACGAAAACAGCGTCATCTTTACCATCGTCTCGTTCGCGTGGGCGGGCTTCGGCGCGACGTTCGGTCCGCTGGTGCTCTTCTCCCTGTTCTGGAAGCGCACCACCCGCGCCGGTGCGATCGCCGGTATGGTCGGCGGCGGCGGCATGGTGTTCTTCTGGAAGCTCGTCATCAAGCCCCTCGGCGGACTGCTCGGCATCTACGAGCTGCTGCCCGCGTTCCTCTTCTCCTGCATCCTGATCGTGGTGGTCTCGCTGCTCACCAAAGCGCCCTCCGCCGAAATTCAGGAAGAGTTCGAGCGCGCCAAGACTATTGATTAAGTATAATAAGGAATCGCCCCGTTCCAACCCGGAACGGGGCGATTCTTTGTTAATGAATAATGAATGATGAATAATGAAAAATGAATAATTTTGTGTAGGGGCGGACGCCTCTGTCCGCCCGATTGGCAATTACGATTTCGCCGCAACGTTTCATAAAAACGGCGGCGCGTTCTGCCGGGCGGACAGGGTCGTCCGCCCCTACAGGACATTGTGCGAGGTCGCCGAAAATGCGTGCAATTTTGCGATTGCGTCCTGTCGGGTCGATGTGGGCATCGACCCCTACAGACATATTACGTTGTTGCCGCACGTTATGCGGGTTTGTGGGTGCATTCTGCGCGGGAGGGGCAGAGCCCCTCCCCTACGTTACGACAAAACGCGGCGGCGAAAAGCCTCAGCTCTCCACGCCCCATTTGGGCAGCGGCAGGCGCTGCATTGCGCCGAAAATTTTCGTTTTGAGGTCGGGGTACTGCGCTTGCAGCGTGACGATCAGCTCCTTGACCTCCTGCCGCTTGGTGTGCTTGTCGGCGGGGCAGGTGTTGTGCACCACCGGCAGGTGCATCCGCGCGGCAAAATGCTCGATCGCCTGCTCGCCCACATACAGCATCGGGCGGATCTGCGTCACACCCGTGCGGCTGAGGTACGTCACCGGCTCAAAGCAGCCGATGCGCCCTTCGTAGAGCAGGCTCATGAGCATCGTCTCCACCGCGTCGTCAAAATGATGCCCCAGCGCCACCTTGTTAAAGCCGTGCTCCAGAATGAGGTCGTTCAGCGCGCCGCGGCGCATTTTTGCGCACATGGAGCACGGATTTTTCTCCTTGCGGTAGTCAAAAATGATCTTGCCGATCTCGGTGTGGCGGAGCGTGAACGGCACGTCCAGCTTGCGGCACAGCGCTTCCACGGGCACAAAATCCATGCCGCCCAGCCCCATGTCGATGCTCAGCGCCTCCAGCTCAAACGGCTTGGGATAGTAGGCGCGCAGCGCCGCGAGAACGGTGAGCAGCGTGAGCGAATCCTTGCCGCCCGACACGCCCACGGCAATGCGGTCGCCCGCCTCGATCATATGGTAATCGTCGATGCACCGGCGCATCAGCCCCATCATTTTCTGCATGATCTGCCTCCAAAATGTGAAATGCGTTTTGAGCATTTGCGAGTATCCACGAGAAAAACGGAGATTTCGGGAGGACACCCGCTGAATTTTTGATTTTGCACGAAAAATTCATTGACACGCGCCGCGCCGTGTGGTATAAAAATAGGGCGCGTTTGGAGATATTTTATACGCGCGCTCAACATTTGTCAAAAATTTTTATAGAAGGTTTCGACCTTCAAACGGAGGAAACACAATGACCACTATGGCTAAGAAGGAGACCGTCCAGAGAAAATGGTACGTTCTCGACGCAGCCGGCAAGCCCCTGGGCCGTACCGCTGTGACCGCTGCCAAGCTGCTGCGCGGCAAGCATAAGACCGACTTCACCCCGAACGTTGACTGCGGCGATTTCGTCATCATCGTCAACGCAGACAAGGCGGTTCTCACGGGCAAGAAGCTCGAGCAGAAGACCTATTATCATCACACCGGCTGGATCGGCAACCTCAAAGAGGTCAAGTACAGCAAGCTCATGGCAGAGCGTCCCGAGTTCGCGATGGAGCTCGCCGTCAAGGGTATGCTGCCGAAGAACAGCATCGGTCGCACCGCGCTCACCCGCCTGCACATCTACAAGGGCGCTGAGCACGAGAACGCCGCGCAGAAGCCCGAAGCCTGGACTTTGGACTAATCAGGAGGTAACGAACTATGTACGAGAGCAAAAGACAGTATCAGTACGGCACGGGTCGCCGTAAATCCTCCATCGCGCGTGTGCGTCTGTTCCCGGAAGGCACCGGCTCGATCACCATCAACGGTCGTGACATCGACGAGTACTTCGGTCTGGATACCCTGAAGATGGTCGTCCGTCAGCCGCTGAACACCGTGGACATGGTCGGCAAGGTTGACATCGTCTGCACCGTCGAAGGCGGCGGCGTCTCCGGTCAGGCTGGCGCGATCCGTCACGGCGTCGCCCGCGCTCTGCTGGGCGTCAACCCCGAGTTCCGCGCCGCCCTCAAGGCAGCCGGCTTCCTCACCCGCGATCCGAGAATGAAGGAGCGCAAAAAGTACGGTCTCAAGGCAGCCCGTCGCGCACCGCAGTTCTCCAAGCGCTGAGTTTATCAGAATGCAAGCACTCACGAACGTGGGTGCTTGTTTTTTGCGCAAAAAACAGAACGCAGCCCCGCCGCGAAGCTGACGGCTTCGGGGCGGGGCTGTGGTCTGCATTTATGCGCTCCATTTATCGAGCAGCGATTGAATATCGGCGGTGAATTTGCGCACACGCTGATTGGACTGCTCGCGGAAGGCGACGGCAAGTGCCAGCAGGCGGCGCGCGGTCTCGACGAGCAGGGTATACACCTCTTTTTTGCGCGCAGAGCCGGTCTTTTCGATGCGCCTCGGCTCGGCAACATAGTCCAGCCGCCCGGCGGCGACGTCAAACACCGTGCCGCTGTAGGGTGCAAAGGCGGTGTAGCCCTCCTTGGTGAGCAGGTCGCGGAAGGCTTCGCAGTTTTCCTCGTCGCCGTGGTTCACGAACACGAACTGCGGCTTCGGTGCGATCGCCCCGACCCAGCGCAGCAGCCCCGCCTGATCGGCGTGACCGCTCGCGCCTTGCAGCATGGCGATCTCGGCGCGCACGGCGACCTCTTCGCCGAACAGGCGCACGGTCTTGACACCCTCCTGCAAGCTCCTGCCGAGCGTCCCGTTTGCCTGATAGCCCGCCAGCAGGACGAGATTTTCGGGCTTCCAGAGGTTGTGTTTGAGGTGGTGGCGGATACGTCCCGCGTCGCACATCCCGCTGGCGGAGAGGATGATCTTGGGGCGCGGATCGTCGTTGATGGCGCGCGACTGCTCCACCGCCGGGGCGAGATGCAGGTTCGGAAACCAGATCGGGTTCACGCCCTGACGCAGCAGCTCGCGCGTCGGCTCGTCAAAAAAGTCGGAGTCGCACTGCAAAAAGACCGCCGTCGCCTCCTCGGCGAGCGGGCTGTCGAGGTAGACGGGGAAGCCGTCGTGCCCGCGCACGAGCTTTTTCTGCTTGATCTCGCGGATGGCGTACAGCAGCTCCTGCGTCCGTCCCACGGCAAAGGCAGGGATGATGACGCTGCCGCCGCGGTCAAACGTGCGCTGGATGTACCCCGCCAGCGCGGAGACGGCGTCGCCGGTGCGCCCGTGCAGCCGTCCGCCGTAGGTGGACTCCACGATGAGCACGTCCGCCGTGTCCACGGTCTGCGGGTCGCGCAGGATGGGCTTGCCGGTGTTGCCGACGTCGCCGGAAAAGACGACCTTTTTCTCAACGCCGTCCTCCGTCAGCCACAGCTCCACGCACGCCGAGCCGAGCAGATGCCCCACGTCCGTAAAGCGCAGACGCACGCCCTCCGCCGCCCGTACCGTTTTGCCGTAGGCGCACGGACGCAGCAGCGCCAGCGCGGCGGCGGCATCGTCGGTGGTGTAGAGCGGCTCAACGGCGAGCTTGCCCGCGCGCTCGGCTTTGCGCGTCTGCCACTGCGCGTCGGACATCTGGATGTTGGCGGAGTCCATGAGCATGATGCGGCACAGCGCGTCGGTGGCTTCCGTGGCGTAAATTTTGCCGTGGAAGCCGTCCTTGCAGAGCTTGGGCAGCAGCCCCGCGTGGTCGATGTGTGCGTGCGTGAGGAACACCGCGTCGATCTCGCCCGGCGCAACGGGCAGCGGTGCGTTTTCAAACACGTTCACGCCCTGTTCCATGCCGTGATCGACAAGAAAATACCGCCCGCCGGTCTCCAGCAGCGTGCAGCTCCCGGTGACCTCGTGCGCCGCGCCGAGGAAGGTGAGTTTCATACGATCGACCCCCGTTTGATGTGGTATTTTTCTATTATATCACCAGAACAAAGTGCGTGCAAGTGAACGAAAAGGGTGGGAATTTGCTACTTTTTGCCTTTTTCTTTAAAAAGATTGCATTTTTTGTCTTAGTCTGCTATGATAGCAGGACGACAAGAAATATTTTCCTGTGATAAGGGTTTGAAATACTCAAACAATGATGATGAGAGCGAGATGCCCCGGGATCGGGGTAAGGAGGCGGCAGATTTGAGTTTGGAAATTCGGCAGCTGACCGAGCTGCTTGATGGGATCGCACAGCCGGTGTTTGCGGTGAAGGACGGCGCAGTCTCGTACTGTAACCGCGCGGCGCAGGCGCTGGACGTTCATGAAAATACGCAGATCCTCGCCCTGACGGACGAGGCGATGTACCGTGCCGACTGGACGGGTTCGGTGAATCTGCCGCTCAGCCTGCCGGGCGGACCGGCGGAGGCGGCAGTGTACCCGCTGGATGGGTGGCAGATCTTTGTCATTCAGGCGAAGGCAGAGCAGCCTGCGCCCGACATGGCGTTTTTTGCCGCGCAGGCGCTGCGCGTGCCGCTGTCGAATCTGTTTGGCGCGGCGGCGGCGCTCTTCCCGCGGCTGGAGGAGCTGGAAGACCCGGCGATCCAGCGCAGCATGGCATCGCTGAACCACGCGTTCTATCAGCTCCTGCGCACGACGTGCAACCTGACCGATCTGCGCGCCGCGCTGGACGGCGAGATGAAGCTGAATCTGGAAAAGACGGAGATGACCAGCTACATCTACGGCATTTTCGAGCGCACCGCACCGCTTTGCCGCACGCGCGGCATCCGGCTCGAATGCAGCATTCCGCCGCAGACCTTCTATGCGTGGATCGACCGGCAGCGGCTCGAGCGCGCGATCTTGAATCTTCTCAGCAATGCCATCAAATTCACGCCCGCCGGCGGGACGATCTCCGTGCGCCTGGAGCGCGGGGAGACAAGTGCGCTCATTCGCGTACAGGACAGCGGTGAGGGCTTTGCACCGTCGCTGATCGCCTCGGCGTTCACGCGCTATGCGCGCGCGGTGGAGCTGGGCGACCCGCGCTGGGGCGTTGGCGCAGGTCTGCCGCTCGCGCGCAGCATTGCGCAGCTTCACGGGGGCAATCTCGTGGTGCAGTCGGAGTCGGATCAGGGGGCGTGCGTATGCCTCTCCATTTCGCTGCGCACGCCGGATGTGCAGGCGCGTGTGTTCAAGAGCCCGGTCGCCGCAGCCGACTACACCGGCGGCTATTCCCACGAGCTGACCGAGCTTGCCGATGTGCTGCCGCTGGAAGTGTTCGATTCGATCAATGTGAATTAAACGGAAATCAATAAAATAGAAAGGATAAACGCCCCGCGGGGCGTTTTTGTGGTTTTAGGGGGATTTTGGGCGCACCAAAGCCTCCCTTGTGTAAAGGGAGGTGGCACGGCGAAGCCGTGACGGAAGGATTGTGCGGTACAGCTCTGCAAATCGGAGTGCACCAATGCGAAATGGTATGCACTCGTAGGGGCGGACGACCCTGTCCGCCCGGCAGGACGCACCCGCAAAATTGAATGTACCAATGCGAACCCGCACCACGTTTGTAGGGGGCGATGCCCATCTTCGGCGCTAAGAGCCGCGCTGCGCGCGGTTGCGCCTCGAAACTAGCCTGCGGGCGTCGCATCGCCCCGCACGGATGCACGACCGTTTTTATGATATGTTGCGGTAAATTTGCCATTGCCGCCAAATTTGCGTAGGGGAGGGGTTCTACCCCTCCCGGCGGCACAATGTCGTAATTGGGGCATACCAATGCGAAACGGGACGTGTTGCGTGGTCGCCGTTTGTTATGCAATTATGATGATGCGTCCTGCGCGGGCGGGGTAGAACCCCGCCCCTACGGCACGTCGGGAAATGTTACGTTTTGCCGACACCCTGCGACAAACCCGTCATTGCCCAATGGGCGGACAGAGGCGTCCGCCCCTACAGGGCGTTTTACGGTTTCGCCGAACATCGTGCAATTCTGCAATTGCGCTCTGCCGGGTCGATGTGGGCATCGACCCCTACGGACATTTTACGTTGCCGCCGTTCATTGTGCGGGTTTGCAATTGCGTCCTGCGCGGGCGGGGTAGGACCCCGCCCCTACGTTATGACTAAAAATGCGCCCCTGCCGCTTGGCGGCAGGGGCGCATTCCTCATATCCCGGTCCTTGTATAGTGCTTTTCCTTATTTTCTTCGATCTTCTGCTCCACGGTCTCGGCGACCTCTTCGCCGACGCGCTCGGCGGTGTTGCGGATCAGCTTCACCAGCCAGACGATCGCCAGCACGATGGGGTAGATCAAAAACAGCACCAGCCCCAGCAGGTATAGCGCGGCGTAGTCCTCGCACATCCGCGCGGCGTTCTCCCAATAGGGATACAGGATGCCCTTTTCGTTCATCGACCGCGTGCCGAAATTCCGCACGATGTCCAGCAGGCTGAACGTGGAAAAGCGCTTGCTGTTCTCCACGATCACGCCGCCGTCGGGCTTGAATTTCTCCTGCACGATGTTGTAGGCAAAGCCGGACACCATATTCGGCGCGACCAGCTCGTAGCACGAGAGCTTTGTCTCGGAAATGGCGTTCATCGCCTCAATGCACATGAACATTCCCACGTCGTCGGTGTACGCCTTTTTGGTGGCAAAATCGTCCTCGCGCGCCACCACGCCCGCGATGGGGTATTGCAGACCGTTGATGGTCACGCTCATGCCCGCCACATCGCTGCTGCCGAACAGCGCCCAGGCGAGGTTTTCGTCGAGCACGACGCGGTCGCGCATGAAATCGTCCGCCGTCAGGTAGCTGCCGGAGATGAGCCGCAGCGGGTGGAACAGGAAAAAGTCCCCGCCCACGCCGATGGTCTTGACGCTGACCGATTTTGTGCCGTTTTCCACGGTCAGGCTCGCCGTGCCGGAATACGCGTCGTCGTAGAGGCTGCCGCCCTCCGGCGCTTCGAGCGACGCGGTGACGAGCGCGGAATCGAGCGCCTGCCGGAACGTGCGCACATCATCCTCCGTGGCGAGATTATCGTTCGGCAGGAAGACGGAAAGCTGTGCGAAGCGCATCTCGCTCTCGCCGCGCCACGCCTTCGCCGCCGACTGCGTGAGGAGGGTGTTTCGCACGCGGTGCAGCCCCAGGGCGCACAAAAGCGCCAGCACGAGCAAAACGACCGCAAGGATCAGCAGCACGAGCTGCCTTGTGCTCAGGCGCGGCCTTTCTTTGCCGCGCAGAAATTTGCCGCCGCCCATCTCAGTTCTCATCCGCCAGCCGCACCTGCATCCCGGAGGACACGGGCTTGCTGGACGTGGTCAGCACGAAATCGCCCGCGGACAGACCCGTCACGGCGGTACTCGTATCGTCGGAGGCGAGCACGTTCACCGAGACGCGCGTGGCGGTGTAGCGGTTGCCGAGGGGGCTGCTCTTGGACGTGACGAGCAGCACGAACGAGCCGTTATTGTCGCTGCGCACGGCGGAATTGGGCACAAGGCAGTCATAATTCGCGCTCTTCTGCCCGATGGACAGCGTGATGCTCTGCCCCGGCTCGACTGTGCCGTTCAGCCGGAACGTGAGCAGCTTGCCCTTGCCGGGGTTGGACGGGTCGGTGCCGACGGATTCCAGCGTGGCGGTGATGTCGTCATTACCCCACCAGTAGTTGACCAGCTCCGCCTTCTCACCGATGGTGACCTTTTTCGCCTGCTCGTTCGTCACGCCGATCTTGAGCGTGTAGCCGCGGTCGATCACGTCGATCTTGGCAAGCGCCGTGCCGGCGTTTGCCGTCTGCCCGGCGGAGACGGACAGGGAGGAGATCGTGCCGTTCACCGGCGACTTGACCTCGCCGCCCTCCGACTCCTTCTGGAGCTTTTCGACGGTCTTGCGCTGCTTTTCGATGGATTCCTTCGCCGCCTTCATGTCCACGCTCGCCGAATCGGCAAGATTTTGCTCAAACACGAGGTTTTCAAGCGTATCCTTTGCGGACTTCATCGTGGCGGCGGCAGACGAGGCCTTGGAGAGCTTGTCGTATTCCGCCTGCTGGTCGGTGACCTGCTGGGCAAGCGTGTCCTTGGTGTCCTTCAGCGCTTCCAGATCCTTGTCGTAGCGGCGGATGGTGCGCTGTGCACTGCTCAGGTCGGATTCTGCGTCGCGCAGGTCACGCTGTGCGGAAGTGAGCTTACTATTGATAGCATCATAAGAATCATAATTGCTCTGCGACTGCTGTAATTCGGAAAGGTCCTGCGAAAGCGTGTCCACAGCCTGTCGCTTTTCCTGCGCGGTGCTGTACGCTGCTGTCATTTCTTCGGCAAGCGACTGCGCCTCAGCGTCCGTTTCAGCAAGATCTTCTTCCATAATGCGCGCTTTGAGCTGCTCGTGATTGGAAACGTAGATGCTCATGTAAGAATCCTTGCCGCCAGCCAGATCAGAAAGTGCCTGATATGTAGAGTTTTTCAGAGCTGCGTCCAGTTCGCTTTGTGCGGAAGCCAACTCGCTTTTTTTCTGCGCGATCTGATTCTGCACATTTTCGCCCTGTTGGAGCTTATCAAGCTGTGCCTGATACTCTTCCACCTTGGCAGTGAGCGAATCCACATCCGCCTGCAAGGAGTTCAGATTGCTCTTAGCTTCGGTGTATTCTGTGGACGTGCTCAGATTCGTATAATCCGTGTCCGCCTGTGAACTCTCCGTCTGCAAATCCTTCAGCTTGATCTCCGCCTCTGCCAGCTTGGTGGCGATCTGCGAGGCGCTCATCGTGCTGTACTGCTGATACACCGCCAATGCCTCATTATACGCGTCGCGCGCCTTCTGAATTTCGCGGTTTTCCTTGGCGGCGGCGTTGCCCGCCTCGATCAGGCTCTTTTCGTAGCCCTGCTCCGCCTGATCCAGCGCGTCCTGCGCGGCTTTCAGCTCGTCGCTCTCGCCGCCCTCAAAGCGGAAGAGCACGTCGTCCACCTTGACCTCCTGCCCCTCCTTGACGAGGACGCTGGCGACCTTATGCGACTGCTCGACCGTCACCTCGTACGACTCGTTCGCCGCCACCGTGCCCGTGCCGCGAATTTTTGCGTTGATGGTGCCGGACTCGACGCTCTGCGTCGCCACCTCCGGCAGGGAGTAGTTCATGATCGTGTTCGAGAAAAACGTCAGCACCAGTAGGACCGCCAGAAAGATGATGGCGGCGGTCTTGACCCATTCTCTGCGTTTGACTTTCATTTCCATAGCTTGCACCTCTTATTATCCTTTCACCGAGCCGGAGTAGGCAATGCCCTCCACCAGATACGCCTCGCCGTGTAAAAACAGCAGCAGTCCGGGGATCATGTAAATGACTGCCACGGCGAATGCCACGCCGATCTCACCGGCGTTGATTTTGGAAAGATACACCGACAGCGGCTGCATATCCGCGTTCGGCAGGAGAATGAGCGGCTGCTCCACCATGTTCCAGTAGTCGATGAACACCAGAATGGCGATGGAATACAGCGCGCTGCGGCACTGCGGCAGGCAAATGTTCCAGAAGATCTGCCATTCGCCCGCGCCGTCCAGCTTTGCCGACTCAATGAGCGACTTGGGGATGCGGCGCATGAATTTTGTGAGCAGAAACACCGAAAACGGCGCGAACGCGCCCGGCAGAATGATCGCCCAGCGGGTGTTGAGGATGCCGAGCCAGTCGCTCACGAGATAGTTCGGCACGAGCGTGACCTGATACGGCATGAGCATCAGGATCACATACGCAAAGAAGATGCCGTCGCGCACCCTGCCGCGCCAGCGCGTAAAGCCGTAGGCGGCGATGGACGCGACCATGAGCTGCGCCAGCACGATCGGCACGACCAGGATCACCGAGTTCCAGAATTTCAGCAGATAGTCCGGGCTTTTCAGCAGCACCGTAAAATACTGGCTGAAGCTGACCTTGTCGGGGATGAATTTCAGGTTGATGGTCTTGGCGATGAAGCTCTTCGCGCCGGAGGACGCGTTCTGGAAAATTTGCCCGTAGTTGGCGGTGATCTCGCTCTGCGTCATGAACGAGTTCGTGATCGTGAGCACCGTGGGAAGCAGGAACAGCACCGCGAATAAAAATGCCAGCAGCGTCAGCACGCCGCGCGAAAAATAGCGTTTTTTCTTCATCCTTCCACATCCTTTCCGAAGTAGTTCTCCACCGCGAAGAGGATGGCGACGAGCACGATGATGACCAGCGCCAGCAGCACCGCCGCCGCCGAGAGCTTCTGATAATCGAGGTTGTTGAACATATTGTTCATGAAATGCTGCATCATGTAAAGCCCTGTATACGGGTAGTCGCCCGTCAGCAGGTAAATTTCGCGGAACACCTTGAACGAGTTGATGATGGACAAAATCGTCACAAACAGCACCGTGGGCGACAAAAACCGCAGCTTGATGTGGATGAGCTGATACCAGCCCGACGCGCCGTCCAGCTCCGCCGCCTCCAGCATTTCTTTCGGGATGTTGTTGAGCGCCGCCATAAATAAGATCATGTTGTAGCCGAGGTTTTTCCACAAAAACAGCAGCACGATGACAAGCAAACAGTAGTCGGATTTTAACCAGTCGATCTTGTCCGCGCCAAAGATGGCGATGAACTCGTTCATCACGCCGTTGTAGTGGAACAGCACCTGCCACACCAGAATGATGGACGCGATGGGCACCATCATCGGGCTCAGGAAAAATGTGCGCAGCTCGCTTTTCATCGGGATGCGCGCTTCGAGCATCAGCGCCAGCGCCAGCGATAAAATGACAGCCAGCGGCACCGCCAGCGCGGAAAAGACCGCCGTATTGCGCACCGCGATCTTGAACGCTTCGTTATTCAGGACGTTTATGTAGTTTTTCAGCCCCGCGAAGCTGCTGTCCATCGCGCCGGTGATGAACGAGTAGTACACGACCACGCCGAACGGCACGATGAAAAACACCAGCATTCCCAGAAAGCTCGGTCCTGAAAAATACATCGAGTGCAGAAAATCGCGCAGCCTGTTGTTGAGTTTCTTGAGCTTCGGGCGCATGGGCGTCCCTCCTTAGGATTGCGTATGCCCGGAGCAGCAAGGGCTGCTCCGGGGGCTTATAAAAAAGTTATCGCTGCTCCGCGACGTACAGACCCACGCGGTTGTTGATCGCGGCGGCGGTGTCCTGCACGCTCTTTTCGCCGGCAAAATACGCGCCGGCCTCCTCGGTGATGATGTTGTTGATGTTCATATCATAGCTTGTGGTGCCGCTGGCGGAGTCGATCAGCGCGAGGAGCTGATCGTACTGCGCCTGCGTCATGGCATAGAACTCCACCATTTCGCCGCCGCCCATGCTCATGCCGCCCTGGCTGGTCTCGATCTTGTTGCCGTTTTCGTCCAGAACGTAGTTGCCGTTTTCATCGGTCTCATACTCGGGCGTCATGGCGATCTTCGCCGCTTTTTCAAACAGCGTGCGGTTCACGGGGAACGTCCAGATGTCGCTCAGCGTATCGTCCAGCAGCACCCGCATGAACTGCCACGCGGCGTCCTTGTCGGCGCAGCGGGTGGTCATGGCCAGGGACGTGCCCGGCTCAAACACCGTGCCGCCCTCGCCGCTGCCGGTGGGCCAGCCGATGTAGCGGGTGTCGCCCTTGAGCACGCCGTCGTAATAGCGCAGGTCGTCAAACGACGAGATATACGCCGGGGCGACGAGCTGCTCGCCGTTTGCGATGCGCAGGCTGTCGTCCGTATAGTCGCTCCAGTCAAAGTGCTCGTAATCAAACGTATCCTGGAAGCTGTTGGCAAACTCCAGCAGGGCGGCGAACTCCGGGGTGTCGAACGAGCACTTGCCCGTCTGCCAGTCCACAAAGTCGCCTGCCGTGCGCGACACGCACTGGCTCAGCACATCCGGCTTGGCGTAGGTGACGTTAAAGTACGTCGCGTCGGGCTGGAGCTTTGTCAGCGCGTCCTTTGCCGCCTCCACCGTCCACTTGTCGTAGCCGTCCACGACCTTGCCGAGCGCCACCGCCGTGGAGATGGCAAACGAATCGGTGATCTGATACAGCCCGTCCCCGGTCTGCATCGCCTCCAGCGGCTGCGTAAGAAGCTGGTCGCGGGAGAGCTCGGGGTCAGCGTCGATGTACTGCCACAGCTCCTCCAGCACGCCCTTGGCGGCGTACTGCGCAACGGGAAGCTGGTTGGTGCAGATCATATCGGGGACATTGCCGGAGAGGATCTCGGTGTTGAGCTTGGTCAGACCCGCGGTGTAATCCTCGTCCGTATTATACTCCGAATAATCGCGCACGACAATCCTGTATTTGTCGCTCGCGCGGTTAAAGGCGAGAACCTGGGCGCGCAGCGTCGAGGGCAGATACAGGCACGCGAGCGTCAGCTCCTGCTTTTCCGTCACCGCCGCCGCGTCGGTCGGCGTGAGCACGGCGACCTGCCAGCCGGACGCGCTCGCGCCCGGAGAGCCGGGAGCGTCATTCGTCGCGGTGGAGACGCTCATGCCGCCGATGTAGTAGCCGTAGCTGCCGGTCGAGTCGCGCAGAATGGCGCAGACCTTGCCGGAATCGTCCACATAGACGCCGTTGAGGGAGTCGCTGTTCACGTCGCAGGCGAGCCAGTCCACGAGCTTTTCTTCCTTGCCGCTGTCGGTCTTATAGCCATACAGGGCAGTGCCGTTGTTGTAGAAGAAGTCGTACTGGCTGTTTCCGGGCAGAGGATTCCACGCTCTGTCCGGCAGTGTGATGGTCTCGCCCCAGCTCTTCGACGCGGTGTCGAGCGCCTGGAACTTCATGCTGTCGCCCGTATAGCTCGTGACGCCGATGGTGTCGGCGTTCAGGCGCTTCAGGTCGGCGTAGCTCTCATTGTCGAGCGCTGCGGTGAGCGTGCCGTCAGCGCTCCACAGGTATGCGTATCGGTCGGACGTGGCGGCAAACGAGCCGTCGCTCGTGAGGAGCACGCGCTGCGGATAGAAGGAGACGTAGTCGCCCGCCTGCGGTTTTGCCGTCTCGCCGGGGTCGAGCATCAGATCCTGCTGGATGCTGCCGTCCGCTGCGTACTGCACGGCGCGGATGACGTTGCCGCCGTCCACATAATAATTATACCGCTGATCGGTCTCCGGGTCAAAGCTCTCCGGCAGATCATAGCGCGAGCGGTTGACGTTCAAAAACAGCCACAGCGAGCCGTCCTTGCCCGGCTGAAGGTCAAACAGGCTCTGCGAATTGGTCCAGCCCTCGGCGTCCGCCTCCCGCGGATCGGTGATGAGCGCGCCGATGGGCGTGGACTCGCCGGTCGCAAGGTCCATTTTGTAGACCTGATAGCCGGTCTCGTTATACTGGTAGCTTTCGCCGCTTGCCTCGTCGGTGTAGGTGCGCATCTCGCCATCCTGCGCTGCGGCGAGGTAGAGCGCGCCGTCCGCCATGCAGCTCGCGCTCACATACTGCGCGGCGCTGGGGGCGTTAAAATACTTGGCGGTGTAGGTGTACTTGCTGGCAAGCTCGCTTGCCGCCGCGCTGCCGTTTGTTTTCTGGCTGCCGCTCGCGTCGGGCGAAGCCGTATCCTGCTTGCCGCTCGCGGCGCAGCCGCACAGCAGCATCGCCAGCGCCAGAACGAGCGCCAGCAGGCGGATGGGTGTGTTTCTTTTCATAGCGGTCCTCCTTATTCCGTGGGGGGTTGCGGTCGTTCCTCTGTCACTGCCGCGCTTCCTGCAGGAAGGAGCAGCTCGGCGCAGAAGCGCCCGTTTTCTTCATGGGTGACGAACTGCCCGTGCATCTGCTCCAGCAGCTTGCGGCACGCGCGCAGACCGATGCGGTTGCTCTGCGTGCGGTCGGGGTCGCGGCGGATGGCGTTGTCCATGCACATCGACAGCCACGCGCCGTCCTGCTGCACGGCGATGTGCACCGGCTGCGCGGGGTCGGCGTATTTGCGGACATTGTCGAGCAGATTGTCGGTCACGCGCTTTAAAAGCAGCATATCCAGACACACGCTGCACGAAAGCGGCGCGATGGCGGCGCGCACGGTAAAGCCGTACTGCTCCAGCAGCGCCGTGACCTCGCCCGTGAGCTGCCCGACCAGGATGTGCGCGTCGTAATATTGCAGATCGGCGGTCACATCGTCAGCGCCGTAGAGCGTGGTGTAGCGGAACAGCCGGTCGGTGAGCTGGCGGAGCTGCGCAGCCTTTTCGTAGCTGGCGGAAATATACTGGCGCAGCTCGTCCTCCGAGCGGTACTGCCCGCTGCGCGCCAGCTCCAGATAGCCCATGAGCGCGGTGAGGGGATTGCGCAGATCGTGCGACATGGCGGTGATGAGCTCGCTGTTTTTCTGGCGCGCCAGCACCTCCTCCTGCGTTTTGTCCAAAATGGAGCAGCGCATGGCGTCCACGCTGCGCACCAGTCCGCCCAGCTCGTCGCGGCGGCTACTTTGCATCGCGTGCTCCAGATCGCCCTGCCCGATGCGCTCGACCTGATGAGCGAGGGCGATGATGGAGTGGGTGATGCGCTCGTTATATAGTAACATCACCAGCGCGAACACCGCGCAGCCCAGCACCAGCGAGCCGATCGTGGCGAGGGTGTAGAGCGTCTGCTCGGAAAAATCGTACACGACCGCCTGAAACACGCCGTCCAGAAAGCTCACGGGGTAGAGCTCCATCGACGCGGGGAGCGTCGCGGTATCGTCGCCGCCACTCATGTCGATGCCCCACCAGCCCGCCTCCAGCGCCAGCCGCTCGTTCTGGTAAAAGAGGATGTAGATGTCCTTTTCCGCCATCGTCCAGCGGGCGATGGCTTCGGTGTCGCGCGAGGAGAGGTGATTTTCCTGAATATAGCGCTGAAAACGCTCCATGGTCCTGGTGTTGCGCGCGCGCACGGCGCTCTCGCTCATGTAGGTGCGGACGATGATCTCGTCCGTGACGGCGTTGCACAGCAGATACGTCCCCGCCGCCAGCAGCAGCCCCGCCAGCATGACCGCCAGCAGCCGCAGGCGCAGGGGGATAAAGCGTTTTTTCTCAGTCAAGCTGATACCCCTTTCCCCATACGGTGCGGATGAGGCGCGGGTTAGACGGGTCGCGCTCCAGCTTCTTGCGCAGATTCACGATGTGCACCATCACGGTGTTGGTGGAGGAGGGCATATATTTTTCGTTCCACACGCCGTTATAGATCTGCTCCACGGACACGACCTGCCCGCGGTGGTGCGCGAGGAACTGCAAAATTTCAAATTCCGTCTCCGTCAGCTCCACCGGCACGCCCTCGCACAGAACGCGCCGCCCGGCTTCGTCCAGCGCAAGACCCGGGCGGAGCTGCTGCTCGGTGCTCTTGCCCTTGTATACGCGGTAGCGCCGCAGCAGCGCCTCCACGCGGATCATCAGCTCCGTCTGCGAAAACGGCTTCGGCAGGTAATCGTCCCCGCCGGAGGCATAGGCTTCGTAGCGGTCGCGCTCCTGCGTGCGCGCGGTGAGAAACAAAATGGGCGCCGCCGTGAGCGCGCGGATCTTGTCGCTCGCGTCCAGACCCGACAGCTCCGGCATCATAATATCCATAATAATGAGGTCCAGCTCCGGCTGCCGCCGCACGAGCTGCACCGCCGCGCGCCCATTGTTCGCCTCCAGCACGGCGTAGCCCTTTGCCTCGAGCAAAATGCGCAGGATGTTGCGAATATCCGGCTCGTCGTCCACGACCAGAATGCGGACTGTCTGCTCCATACCAAAACTCCTGTCCTCGTAAGTTGATGCCATTGTATCATAAAATTCCCGCAAAGCGCCGGATTTTAAGAAATATTAAGGGTCGGGGTTGAACAGACGCAGGAGAAAGTGCTATAATCTACGGACAACCTATCGCAAAGGGGGGCGCGGCGCGGTGAGCGTGGAGATTCTCTATCAGGATGAACGCATTCTCGTCTGCTGCAAGCCCGCGGGGCTGCTGTCAACGGACGATGAAAACGGGCTGCCGGGCGTGCTGCGCGCGCAGCTCGGGGACGAGCACGCCTGCATCCGCACCGTCCACCGGCTGGACGCCGCCGTGTCGGGCGTGATGGTCTACGCGCGCTCGCAGATGGCGGCGTCGCTGCTGTCGGAGCAAATTCGGGACGGAAAATTCCAGAAGGAATACCTCGCCGTGGTGCACGGCGCGCCGGAGGCATTAGAGGGCGAGCTTCAGGACCTTCTGTGGCGCAACCGCTCCACGCGCAAAACGGTGGTCGTTACCGAGCCGCGAAAGGACGCGAAGCGCGCGCGGCTTTTCTACCGCGTGCTGGCGCAAAATGGCGGCATGAGCCTCGTGCAGGTGCGGCTGCTGACCGGCAGGACGCATCAGATCCGCGTCCAGTTTTCCTCGCGCGGACTGCCGCTCGTGGGCGACCGCAAATACGGCAGGGGCGATGACGACGGCTGCGCCATTGCGCTGTGGTCGTACCGCCTGCGCTTTTTCCACCCGCAGACGGACGCGCCGCTGGAATTTTCCCTGCTGCCGCCGGACTGCGCGCCGTGGACGAATTTTTCTTTTCCGGCGGGATTTTCCGCGCCGGGCTGGACTGAGATCAAAACGGAGGATGAGAAGCAATGAACCGTCAGGCTGACCGAAAGATCGACTTTCTGGAGGGCGCGCCGTTCGGGCAGATCGTGCGCTTTTCGCTGCCGCTGGCGGCGACGGGCGTTTTGCAGCTTTTATTCAATGCCGCCGACACCATTGTCGTCGGCAAATTTTCCGGCAGCAATTCTCTTGCCGCCGTGGGCGCGACGGGGTCGCTCATCAATCTGCTCATCGGCGCGTTCATCGGTATTTCCATCGGCTCGAATATCCTCATCGCCCGCTATATCGGCAGCCGCCAGCGCGAAAAGACCGAAACGGCGGTGCATACCTCGCTGGTGCTGAGCCTGCTGCTCGGCGCGATCGTGACGGCGCTGGGGCTTGTATTTTCAGAGCCCATGCTGCGTATGATGGATACGCCGGATGAAATTCTGCCGCTCTCGGCGCTGTATCTGCGCATTTACTTTTTGGGGATGCCGGGGAGCGTGCTGTATAACTTCGGCGCGGCGATTTTGCGCGCCGACGGCGATACCAAGCGCCCGCTGATCTTCCTGTCTGTTTCGGGCGTTGTGAACGTCATTCTCAATCTTGTGCTCGTGATCGTGTTCCGACTGGATGTGGCGGGCGTCGCCATTGCGACCACGGTGTCACAGTATGTGGCGGTGGCGATGCTGCTGCGCAGCCTGTTTAAGGAAGATGGCTGGTGCCGCGTGGAGCTCAAAAAGCTCCGCATGGACTGGCGCGAGGCGCTGCGCATGGTCCAGATCGGGCTGCCGGCGGGGCTGCAAAGCGTGATCTTCAATATTTCCAACGTCATGATCCAGCAGGCGGTCAATTCCTTCGGCTCGGTCGTCATCGCCGCGAATACCGCCGCCGCGAACCTCGGAAACTTTACCTATACCGCCATGAACGCGGTGTTTAACGCCGTCGTGACGTTTACGAGCCAGAACCTCGGCGCGGGCAGGCTCTCGCGCATCGGAAAAATCTACCTCGGCGGCATCGCGGCGGTGCTGCTCATCGGCGTGCCGATGTGCGCGGGCAGCGTCTTGTTCGGCAGACCACTCCTGAGTGTGTACATCGCCCGCACCGACCCCGATTATACCCAGATCATCGAGACCGGCATGGTGCGCCTGTGGTGGGTCGTCGCGCCGTATTTTTTGTGCGGTATTATGGAGACCTGCTGCGGCATGGTGCGCGGGCTGGGCAGAGCGTGGCTGCCGATGTTCGTCAGCGCCGTCGGGTCGTGTCTGCTGCGCATCGTCTGGATCAAGACCCTCTTCGCCGCCGACCCCACGCTGCCGTGCCTGTACGTCTCCTACCCTGTGAGCTGGGTGCTCACGTCGCTGGCGCACCACGTCTGCTATATCCTGATTTTCCGCCGCATCCGCAGGCAGATGCCGAATGCGCAATAAATCTGGAAAGGAAGTACCATCATGCGCGTTATTGACACCGAAAATATTATGGACGCCATGCGCAACGAGACGCAGTTTGTTCTGCGCTGTGAGGAGGTCTTTCACGACAAGTGCTCCGCCGCGTGCGGGGCGATCCTCTCGGCGCTGCCGCAGAAGCGTATCGTCGCGCTGACCGGTCCGTCCGGCTCGGGCAAGACCACCACGGCGCTGCGCCTGAAGGCGTATCTGGAAAATCTGGGTGTGCCGGTGTGCTTGCTCAGTATGGACAACTTTTTCCTCCCGCTCGACAAGCGCCCGCCCGAGGCGGAGGACTGGGAATCACCCTACTGCGTGGACCGCGAACAGCTCCGCGAGGTCATTGAGCAGCTTTTGTGCGGGCAGACGGCGAACGTGCCGTGGTATGATTTCGTCCGCAACACCACCGGCGGCTGCAAGCCCATGCAGGGAAGCCGCGACTGCATCGTCATCGCCGAGGGCATCCATATGCTGAACCCGCTCATTTTTGACGATCTGCGCGCCCGCGCCACCGGCGTTTACGTCGCCCCGCGCACGCGCATCATCACGGACGACGATAAGATCATCCACCCGGAGCAGATCCGCGTGGCGCGCCGCATGGTGCGCGACCGGCGCGGGCGCGGCAAGAGCCTGCGCGAGACGATCGAGCGCTCGCAGGAGGTCGATCGCGGCGAGCAGCAGTATATCGCGCCGAACAAGCCCAACGCCTCCATCCACATTGACACGTTCCACGACTACGAGCTGTGCATTCTGGCAAGGACGCTCCGCGAGTACCCGCCCGAGGCGCAGGAGCTGGATGAAGCGTTTTTGCAGGCGCACGGGCTGGACGTGCTCATGCGCGTCGTGCGCCAGCTCCCGCCGCTGAGCGTGCCGTATGTCCCGCGTGACTCCATCGTGCGCGAGTTCGTGGGCGGAAGCTGCTTTGAGTATTAAGTGAGGTCTTTATTTTTTGGCTTTTCCTTGACATTTCTGGAAAAGTGTGCTTTAATGACGTTTAAACAAAATACCCGTGAGGGAGTAGCAGGCGCGTTTGCGCAGCAAGTCAACAGTCCCGACCGCTTTGCGGTCTGGCTTGCTTCGGATTGCGAGACTCATGTGTGGCTTCGGCGGCGCATGGGCGGACTCTCAGGATCTACGACCCGGGTGCGGCACGGCCGTACCTGGGTCTTTTGCTATGAATTTTGGGAGGAAAGACAAATGAACAACCTGGCGCTGACGATCATTCTGTTTCTGGTGGGCATGGTGCTCACGATCAAGGGCGGCGACTTTTTTGTGGACGCGGCGAGCTGGATCGCCGAACGCAGCGGCATCCCCAAGCTCATCATCGGCGCGACGATCGTGAGCCTCGCCACCACGCTGCCGGAGATGCTCGTGTCCGTCATGGCGGCGGTGCAGGGCAAGGTCGATATGTCCATCGGCAATGCCGTGGGCAGCGTCACGGCGAATCTGGGTCTCATCATGGCGCTGGCGGTCATTTTCATGCCCGGCGTCATCCGGCGTAAGGATTATCTGCTCAAATCCATTCTCATGCTCCTTGCGTCCGCCATCATCGTCGTCTGTGGTCTGCGCGGCAGCGTGAGCGTGGCGATGTGCGTGGTGCTGCTGGTCATTTTCGCGGTGTATCTGTGGGAAAACGTGCGTGAGGCGTGCCATACCGTCCGCCTGAACGGTCATCAGCCAGACGCGGAGGGCGCCGCCGCCGAAGCAGCGGGACAAAAGACCGTGCTGCTGAACGTGGTCAAGTTTATCGGCGGCGCGGCGGCGATCGTGATCGGCGCGCAGCTTCTGGTCAATAACGGCAGCACGCTCGCGCGGCTGGCGGGCATTTCCGAGCGCGTGATCGGCGTGACGCTCGTCGCCATCGGCACGTCGCTGCCGGAGCTGATCACCACCATCACTGCCATCTCCAAAAAGCAGTCGGAGCTGTCGGTGGGCAACATTCTGGGCGCGAATATTCTGGATCTGACGCTCATCATGCCGCTCTCGTCGCTCATCTCGGGCAAGCCCCTGCCGGTCTCCGCGACCATGGCGGCGATCGACCTGCCGGCGTGCCTGCTCGTAGGCTTCATCGCCACCATTCCGGCGCTCGTGAGCAAGCGCTTCGCCCGCTGGCAGGGCGTGGTCCTGCTGGCGGTTTACGCGGGCTATGTCGTGCTGACGTGCACAAGATAAATAGAGTAAAACAGGGAGGAACGTTCGTTCCTCCCTGTTTTTTTTTGCGCAGCAGCGTTCTTAGTCGTAACGTAGGGGCGGGGCTTGCCCCGCCCGCGCAGTACGACGTTGAAAAATTGAATGCGCCAATGCGAAATGGTATGCACCCGTAGGGGCGGACGTCCCTGTCCGCCCGGCAGGACGCACCCGCAAAAACGGATGCACCAATGCAAAACCGTAAAATGTTTGTAGGGGTCGATGCCCACATCGACCCGCCACGATGCACCCGCAAAATCGCACAATTTGCGATAAATTGCAAACACCGCCAAATTTGCGTAGGGGAGAGGTTCTACCCCTCCCGGCGGTACGATGCTGCAAATTTGACCGCACCAATGCAAACACGCACGCACCCGTAGGGGCGGACGACCCTGTCCGCCCGGCGGTAGGCACGTCCGTTTTTTTGAAACCCATCGGCAAATTCGCAATTGCCCAACGGGCGGACAGAGGCGTCCGCCCCTACAGGGAATTTTACGATTTCGCCGATAGAATGTGCGGGTTTGCGATTGCATCCTGCGCGGGAGGGGTAGAACCCCTCCCCTACGGCGTGTCGGGGAATGTTACGTTTTTTACGATATGTCGCGGCAAACCCGCAAATGCCGCACGGGCGGACAGAGGCGTCCGCCCATACAGGACCTTTTACGTTGTCGCCGAAGGTGTTTGCAATTTTGCAATTGCATTCTGCCGGGTCGATGTGGGCATCGACCCCTACGGGGATTTTGCGTTGCCGCCATCCGTCGTACAAATTTGCCGGTACATTCTGCGCACAAAAACCAGCAGCCCGCCGTTTGGCGGGCTGCTGACTCTTCTTTTTATTTCGCGTATTCGACCGCTTTGGTCTCGCGGATGACGTTGACCTTGATCTGACCGGGGTATTCCAGCTCGGATTCGATCTTTTTGGCAAGATCGTGCGCCAGCAGGATCATGCTGTCCTCGCTGACCTCCTCGGGCTTCACCATGATGCGCACCTCGCGGCCCGCCTGGATGGCGTAGGACTTCTCGACGCCGGGGAAGGAGCTGGTCAGCTCTTCGAGTTTCTGCAAACGGCGGATGTAGTTTTCCACATTCTCGCGCCGCGCACCGGGGCGTGCGGCAGAAACGGCGTCGGCAGCCTGCACGAGGCAGGCGATGACGGTCTGCGGTTCGACGTCGCCATGGTGCGCCTCGATGGCGTTGATGACGACAGGGTTTTCCTTGTACTTGCGGGCAAGCTCCACACCAAGCTGGATGTGGCTGCCCTCCATCTCGTGGTCCACGGATTTGCCGAGGTCATGCAGCAGACCCGCGCGCTTGGCAAGCGCGACGTCCTCGCCCAGCTCGGCGGCGAGCAGCCCCGCGATGTGGGCGACCTCGATCGAGTGGTTGAGCACGTTCTGACCGTAGGACGTGCGGTACTTCTGACGACCCAGCAGCTTCACCAGCTCCGGGTGCAGGTTGTGGATGCCGACCTCGAACGTGGCGCGTTCGCCTTCCGCCTTGATGGTGTGCTCAACCTCGCGGCGGGCTTTTTCGACCATGTCCTCGATGCGCGTGGGGTGGATGCGCCCATCGGCGATGAGCTTTTCCAGCGCCAGCCGCGCGATCTCGCGGCGGACGGGGTCAAAGGACGACACGGTGATCGCCTCGGGCGTGTCGTCGATGATGAGATCGACGCCCGTGATGGTCTCGAGCGTGCGGATGTTGCGGCCTTCCCGACCGATGATGCGTCCCTTCATCTCATCGTTGGGCAGCGCCACGACGGAAACGGTGGTCTCGGCAGCGTGATCGGCTGCGCAGCGCTGGATGGCGGTGGCGAGAATTTCTCTTGCGCGCTGGTCGGATTCCTCCTTGAGCTGCGTTTCGACCTCCTTGATCTTCATGGCGGTCTCGTGCCGGATCTCGGACTCTACGTCCTTGAGAAGCTGCGTTTTCGCCTCTTCCTGCGTCAGGCCCGAGATCTTTTCCAGCATTTCGAGCTGACCGCGCTTGATGGAGGCAACTTCCTCCTCCTGCTTCTGCACGGCGGCAACGCGGCGGGTGAGTTCCTCTTCTTTCTTTTCGTGTGCGTCGAGCTTTTTATCGAGTGTTTCTTCCTTCTGCTGTAAGCGCCGTTCCTGTTTCTGGACCTCGGTGCGGCGGTCTTTCAGCTCCCGTTCGTTTTCGGTACGCGTTTTATGGATCTCTTCCTTTGCCTCGACCAGCATTTCGCGCTTCTTATTTTCGCCGCCCTTGATGGCTTCGTTGATAATACGGCGCGCTTCTTCCTCGGCGCTGCCGATCTCTTTTTCGGCGACACTCTTGCGATACGCCTTGCCGGCAAAGAAGAAGATCAGCCCGCCCAGCACGAATCCGGCGATGCACAGGATGAGCGTGAGCATATTAAATTCCATAAACTGCGGACACACCTCCCTTTCTTTCGTATTTGGGTTGCGGGTTTGAATCAGTCAAGCCGCGGCGGGCGTCCCCATAGCCTGCCTGCGACCATACAAATCCTACCCTACATTGTACTGTTTCCAAGGGAGCGTGTCAAGCAAAATTGTGCAATCTGCACGTTATACCGTCGCCGAAATTGTGAAAGCAGACGGGAAGTGCTTAAAAATTCTTAAAGATTTGGCACGCGGCGCGTGACCGCGCAGCTCAGGGCGCTGCCCGCCGCGATCTTGAGCATATCGCCGGGGAGATAGATGAGCATCCCGTTTTTGAGCACCTGCCAGAACGTCAGCCCCTTGCCGAGGTACGCGTTTGCGATCAGCGCCATGTACGGCACGCCGATGGCGTACAGCACCGCAAGCCCCGCCAGCATCGCCGTGACCGACCGCCAGAACGTCAGCGGGCGGCGTGCCAAGCTGCCGATGACCCATGCCGACGGGATCAGCCCCAGCAGAAAGCCGAACGTCGGCTGAAAAACATACGAAAACCCGCCGCCGAGCGCAAAGATCGGCACGCCGACCAGCCCCAGCAGCACATACACCGCCTGCGACAGCGCGCCGTATTTCTTCCCCAGCAGCGTGCCCGCCATGGCGGTAAAGAAAAATTGCAGCGTGATCGCCGACAGCGGGAACGGAATTTTCAGAAATGCGCCAACGGCAGTCAGCGCGGCGAACAGAGCGGTCAGGATGAGCGAGCGTGTTTTCATGATAGCCTCCGATTGTAAACCTAAAAATTTTGTATAGGGTTTACAATCGAGAGTATAGCAGAGTATAATAGGAATATCAAGATGAAATTTCGGAGACGGATATGAGCACGAAGGAAGCAGTATTACAGCTTTTGCAGCGCGCGCAGGGCGACCTGTCCGGCGAGCAGCTCAGCCAGCAGCTCGGGCTTTCGCGAGCGGCGGTGTGGAAGGCGGTGCGCGCGCTGCGCGCCGAGGGCTATGACATCGCCGCCGGGACGAACCGCGGCTACCGTTTGCTCTCGCAGCCGGACGTGCTCACGCGCGAGGCGGTGGCGCAGCAGCTTGCCGGGCATCCGTGGGCGCAGCGCGTGACGGTCTGCCAGAGCGTGGACTCCACCAACCGCATGGCGCGGCAGATGGCGGCACAGGGCGCGCCGTCGGGGACGTGCGTCATCGCCGACCGCCAGACCGCCGGGCGCGGCAGGCGCGGGCGGAGCTTTTATTCGCCCCCCGGCGAAGGGTTATATATGAGCGTGGTGCTGCGCCCGCGCGCGCTGCCGGAGGAAATTATGAACCTCACGGCGCTCGTCGCCGTGGGCGCGTGCGATGCGGTGGAGTCCGTCTGCGGCGAGCGCCCGGGCATCAAGTGGACGAACGACCTCGTGTTCGGCACAAAAAAGCTCGCGGGCATCCTCACGGAACTCTCGGTCATCGCCGAGACGCGCGAGGTGGAGTACGTCGTGGTCGGCATCGGCGTCAACTGTATGCAGACGCAGTTCCCGGAGGACATCCGGGACGTGGCGACGTCGATCGTGCTCACGACCGGGCGGCGCATCGCAAGAGCCCGCCTTGCCGCGGCGTTGCTGCGCGCCTTTGCACGGCTGGACGCGCAGCTCCCCGGAGAGTGCGCCGAGGATATGGCGCGCTTTCGCGCCGGGTGCGTCACGCTCGGAAGGCGCGTGACCATCCTGCGCGGCGATTCTTCGCGCGAGGCGTTCGCCGAGGATGTCGCGCCCGACGGCGCGCTCATCGTGCGCTATGACGACGGCATGCAGGAGCACATCGCCTCCGGCGAGGTATCCGTGCGAGGACTTTACGGGTACGTTTAACGCGAAAGGAGCATAAATTTATGACGAATGAAGTATTAAAGTGCATCGAAACGCGGCGGAGCGTCCGCCGCTACCGCCCGGAGCAGATCAAGGACGAGGAGCTGGACGCCATCCTGCGCGCCGGGACGTATGCCGCCAGCGGCATGGGGCGGCAGCCGGTCAAATTTGTCGTCCTGCAAAGGCCGGAGGACGTGGCGGAGCTGGAGGCGATGAATGCCGCCGTGCTCGGAACGCCGGGGACAAAGCCATTTTACGGCGCGCCGACCGTCGTGGTCGTGCTGGCGGACGCGAGCGTCCCCACCGCCGTGGAGGACGGCAGCCTTGCGCTCGGCAACCTGATGCTCGCGGCGCACAGCGTGGGCGTGGGCTCGTGCTGGATCCACCGCGCGCGGGAGGAATTTGCGTCCGCGCAGGGCAAAGCGCTGCTCAAAAAGTGGGGCGTTGCGGGCGACTGGCTCGGCGTGGGGCACTGCATCCTCGGCTACGCCGGCGGCGCGGAAGGGAACGCCGCTGCGCGTAAAGACGGCAACATCGTGCGCGTATAAGCACTTGCAAAAGCTTTAAAAATCGGATATACTAAGAAAAAGACTAAAAATGGAGGTAGCACCGATGAAGAAAAAATGTCTTGCACAGATCGCGGCGGTCGTAGCGGCGCTGGCGGCACTGGCGGCTGCGGCGTATGTGATCTATCGGAACTGGGAGCTGATCGTAGGCTTCGTCAAGGAAAACTGCCCGGCGTGCCGCCGCAGAGCGAAACGCATCGAATTTGAAGATTACGTCGATTAATACTAGAATCTGTTAAAAAGCTTGAAGAGCTTTTTATAGCGCCAACGGCGCGTCAGATTCTGCATGAGACGGCGCAGCGTGCATTCGCACGATGCGAGTGTGCGTAGCACACGGGATTCTTGATTAAATATTTTAATCAAGAATCAGTATAAGTGAAAAAAGAATCGCGGCAGGCGTTCGCCTGCCGCGATTTTTGCACCTTGGTACGACCAGTACAAAGCGCCCGCCCCGGCACGAACGCAGACTGCGTCCGCCGGAGCGGGTACAAACTGACTATACGCCCAAAAGCACCGAAATGCAAGGATTTTTTCGCGGTTTTCTGAAATTTTGTGGATTTTAGTCGCACGGTTTTGCCATGTTTCGGATTATTCGGTAAAAATGCGCTCTTGACGCGCGGCGGCTTTGCAGGTAAAATTTGTCCATCGTTTAATTTTTCCGGCAAGAGCCGTAATCAAAATAAGGAGGAATCGTCATGCAGTCGGTTACGCAGTCGAAAGAAAAAATTCCCGAGCTGTTCGGAAGCAATGTTTTTAATGAGGCGGCGATGCAGCAGTATGTGTCCGGCTCTGCGTTCCAGACGTGGAAAAACTGTCTGGCAAACGGCAGCACGCTGCCGCTCGACGTTGCCAATGACATCGCCGACGGCATGAAGATCTGGGCGCTGGAGCACGGCGCGACGCACTATACCCACTGGTTTCAGCCGCTGACCGGCGTGACCGCCGAAAAGCACGACAGCTTCATCCACCCTGTGGGCGGCGGCAAGGTCATCATGGACTTCTCCGGCAAGGAGCTCGTCCGCGGCGAGCCGGACGCGTCCTCGTTCCCCTCCGGCGGTCTGCGCGCCACCTTCGAGGCGCGCGGCTACAGCGCGTGGGACCCGACGGCGTTCGCGTTTATTAAAGACGGCAGCCTCTGCATCCCCACGGTGTTCTGTTCCTACTCCGGCGAGGCGCTGGATAAGAAAACGCCGCTGCTGCGCTCCATTGATGCGGTCTCCCGGCAGGCGATCCGCATCCTGCGCCTGTTCGGCGACGAAAAATCGCAGCGCGTGCTCGCGCAGGTCGGCCCGGAGCAGGAGTATTTCCTGATCGACAAGGCGCTTTATATGCAGCGCGAGGACCTGCGTCTGTGCGGCAGAACCCTCTTCGGCGCGAAGCCGCCCAAGGGGCAGGAGCTGGACGACCACTATTTCGGCACGATCCGCCCGCGTGTGGCGGCGTATATGCGCGATTTGGACGAGGAGCTGTGGAAGCTCGGCGTCCTGTCCAAGACCAAGCACAACGAGGTCGCCCCGGCGCAGCATGAGATGGCGCCGATCTACACCGACGCGAACTCCGCCAGCGACCAGAATCAGCTCACGATGGAGATCATGAAAAAGGTCGCGGAAAAGCACGGGCTCATCTGCCTGCTGCATGAAAAGCCCTTTGCGGGCGTGAACGGCAGCGGCAAGCACAACAACTGGTCGCTCGCCACCGATACCGGCGACAATCTGTTCTCCCCAGGCAAAACGCCCAGCCAGAACGCGCGCTTCCTGCTGTTCCTCGCGGCGTTCATCCAGGGCGTGGACGAGTATCAGGAGCTGCTGCGCTGCACGGTCTCCTTTGCCGGCAACGACCACCGTCTCGGCGCGCAGGAAGCGCCCCCGGCGATCATCTCCATCTTCCTCGGCGAAGAGCTGGAGGCGATCGTGGACAGCATCGTGACGGGGCATGACTATACCGACCGCGCGCGCAACAGCCTGCGCATCGGCGTGGACGTGCTGCCCGCCATCCCCAAGGACACCACCGACCGCAACCGTACCTCGCCCGTCGCCTTTACCGGCAACAAGTTTGAGTTCCGTATGCCCGGCTCGAGCCAGTCGATCGCGGGCCCCAATACCATCCTCAACGCCATCATGGCGGAGGAGCTGCGGCAGTTTGCCGACGAGCTGGAGGGCGCGCAGGATTTCCACGCGGCGCTCCACGACCTCATCCGCCGCGCCTTTACCGAGCACCGCCGCATCCTCTTCAGCGGCAACGGCTATGAGCAGAGCTGGATCGAAGAGGCAAAGAAGCGCGGTCTTGCCAACCTGACGAGCACCGCCGCCGCGCTGCCGACGTACATCCTGCCCAAGAACATTGCGCTGCTCACGCGCCACCATGTCTACTCCGAGGCGGAGATCATGGCGCGCCATGAGGTGCATATGGAAAAATACTGCAAGGTTGTGGGCATCGAGGCCGCAACGCTTGTTGACATGGTGCAGCACAGCATCCTCGGCGCGGCGAGCGCCTACGCGGGCAAGCTCTGCAAGACCATCACGCAGAAAAAGGCGGCGCTGCCCGGCGTCTCCTGCCGCACCGAGACGGCGCTGGCGGGCACGATCAGCAACCTCTGCGATACGCTCATGGAGCGCACGCTCGACCTCAAAACCGCGCTGCAAAACGAGCCGAAGCTGCCGCTGGAGGAGCTGATCGGCTACTATCACGACGTCGTATTTGAAAAAATGGGCTTGGTGCGCGAGATCATCGACCAGCTCGAGCAGCTCGTTGACAAGCACGACTGGCCGTTCCCGACGTATACCGATCTGCTGTTCTCGGTGTAATTCTCAAAAAACTCCGCTCCCGGTCCTCCTCTGAATCACCTGTATTTTCCCGATGTTTCCCTGTCTGTTCTCCAAACGGATTTCCTGCTGGGAGAGGAGCTTTCGCGCCGCAGCCCCTACGGGCTGCGGCGCTTTTGCGTTTTTCAAAAATGAATTTTTGAAAAACGCTCAAACGAAAACCGCTTCGCTGGATTTTCGTTTGAAAAGGCTCACACTGCGCTGCGCGCATTATTTTTGCGCAGGCGCAAAAATTCTACTTCGACGCTTCGCTCTGCATAAGTTCGACTTAGCCAATCGCGCAGCGCAGAGCTTGCGCTCTTGGGGTCTCACTTAACTCCGCTCCGTGAGTAGAATTTTTGCCGACGTACACGCCGCCGGCAAAAATGATCTGAATCACTTTCGCCGCTGCGGCGGCGAAACTCTGCGAGGCTCTTTGGTGGACATAGTGCTGCGCATCGCTTTTTTGCATAAAAAGGAAGAGAATCGCACGCGCAAGTTCATAAAAAATGCGCAGTTGACGAATGGCGGCGATGGGAGTATGATCGGAACATAAATTTTGCCGTGCAAAGCGGCAAAGTATATGGCAAAATGCTATGATGAAGAAAAGTACGCGAGCACGCGCTCCCAGAGAGCCGGGGACAGGTGAGAGCCCGGCAGCAGCCCTTGCGGAACGAACACTTCGGAGCAGCGGACTGAACGGGAAGCCATCCTCAGTAGGAAAGACGCAATGCGCGGCGTTAAGGCGCACGGGCTTAACAGAGCTCGTCAAGGGGCTGTGAAAACAGCAATGCAGGTGGCACCGCGGATCGGCAGTATTCGTCCTGAAATTCAGGAGATACTGCCGCTTATTTTATCCGGAGGTGCTTTTTTATGTGTGCAATTATTGGATTTACGTCGAAAACTCTGACGGCGGACGAAGTTCGCCCCTATTTTGACCGCACCGTCTCCCGCGGGCCGGACGCCACGCGGCTGGAAGCCGTCGGCTCGGCGAGCTGCCTGGGTTTCCACCGGCTGGCGATCATGGGGCTGCATGAGGAAGGGATGCAGCCGTTTTACCTCGGCGGCGACGCGGCGGTGTGCAACGGCGAGCTGTACGGCTTCCGCCCGGTCAAAAAGGCACTGGAAGCGAAGGGGTATACGTTCCGTTCCGACTCCGACTGCGAGATCATCCTGCCGCTGTGGAAGGAATACGGTGTGGAGATGTTCGCGAAGCTCGACGCGGAGTTTGCCATGGTCATTTACGACGCGGCGTCGGACTCGCTCGTCGCCGCGCGCGACCCCATCGGCATCCGCCCGCTGTTCTACGGGTATCTCGCGGACGGCGGTATCGTCTTTGCCAGCGAAGCGAAAAACCTCATCGGGCTGTGCAAAGAGGTCTGCCCCTTCCCGCCGGGACATTACTACAAGGACGGCAAATTCGTCCGCTACGCCGACCTCACCACGGTCAAAGCCTACTGTGAGGACGACCTGGACACCGTCTGCAAGACCATCCGCGAAAAGCTGATCGCGGGCGTGGAAAAACGACTGGACGCCGACGCGCCGCTCGGCTTCCTGCTCTCCGGCGGGCTCGATTCCAGCCTTGTGTGCGCCATCTCGGCGAAGCTGCTGGGAAAGAAAATTCGGACGTTTGCCATCGGCATGGACCTCGACCCCATCGACCTCAAATACGCCCGCGAGGTGGCGGATTTCATCGGCGCGGAGCATACCGAGGTCAGCATGACAAAGCAGGACGTGCTGGACGCGCTTGAGCCGGTCATCGCCCTGCTCGGGACGTATGACATCACGACCATCCGCGCGAGCATCGGGATGTATCTGTGCTGCAAAGCCATCCACGAGCAGACGGACGTGCGCGTGCTCATGACGGGCGAAATTTCCGACGAGCTGTTCGGCTATAAATACACCGATTTCGCGCCCTCCGCCGAAGCGTTCCAGCAGGAGGCAAAAAAGCGCGTGGACGAGCTGTATATGTACGACGTGCTGCGCGCCGACCGCTGCATCAGCGTGAACTCTCTGGAGGCGCGCGTACCGTTCGGCGACCTGGATTTTGTGAAATATGTGATGTCCATCGACCCGGAAAAGAAGCTCAACACCTACGACATGGGCAAATACCTCCTGCGAAAAGCGTTCGCGGGCGATCACATCCTGCCCGAGGACATCCTCTGGCGGCAGAAGGCGGCGTTCTCCGACGCGGTGGGGCACTCCATGGTGGACGATCTCAAGGAATACGCCGAGAGCCGTTACACCGACAAGGAATTTGCCGAAAAATGCAAGCAGTACGATTTTGCCCAGCCGTTTACAAAAGAGAGCCTGCTGTACCGCGAGATCTTTGAGAAATACTACCCCGGTCAGGCAAAGATGGTCAAGGACTTCTGGATGCCGAACAAGGCATGGAAGGGCTGCGACGTGAAAGACCCGTCGGCACGCGTACTCTCGAACTACGGAGCAAGTGGTAAATAATCAGAAAAACATTGGAAACGACCGTGATACTGTGGTAAAATAGCAGAAACTAGTACCGAAGGTGGGGAACGCTATGATGCAGGAAGAAAAACGCGCCGTGCTGGCTACCGCGCTGGGGACGGACGACGTCCCGGCGGGGCTGATGGAGCTGGACGGGCGCGACGCGCAGCTTGCCCATCGCGCACTGCGCGCGCTCCTGCCGCAGGCGGACGCGGAAGCATTTTTGACCGCGCTCACGGCGCAGCTCGCCGCGAATCTCTACCCCGACGAGACGCACCCGGCGCGTGAACTGGATGCCGAACAGACACAGTTTCTTGCCGCGCTGGAAGCGCTGTTCGCGTGCTATGACGGCGCGCCCGACCCGCTGACGGACCTCATTCCCGTGCCGGAGGACGCGCGCGCGGGCAGCCGCGTGGCAGCAGAGTACGCGCGCTTTACCGCGTGCGTGCAGCGCGATCACATCCCGGCGCTCCTGCGCCTGACGCGCGAGGCGGGCGTGATCGACCCCGCGTCGCACATCATCGGCGTGCACAATCTGGCGCTGCATACCGCGATCCTCGCGCGCCGCGCGGGGCTGGCGGTCGATCTGCCGCTGGTCAGCGGTGCGGCGTTCGGGCACGATGTGGGCAAATTCGGCTGCCGCGGCGCAAATGCCGCGCGCACGGCGTATCTGCACTACTACTACACCTGGCGCTGGTTCAGCCGCAACGGCATGGAGGAGATCGGGCACGTCGCCGCGAATCACTCCACCTGGGATCTGGAGTTCGAGAACCTGCCCATCGAGGCGCTGCTGCTCATCTGGGCGGACTTCCGCGTGCGCGGCACGCGCGAAGCGGGGCGCGAGACGGTGCGCGTTTACTCGCTGGCGGACGCGTATGCGATGGTCTTTTCGAAGCTGGCGGATATGACCGGGGAAAAACAGAAAAAATACCGCAGCGTCTACGCAAAGCTCTGCGATTTTGAGGCGCTGCTGCGCGCGCACGGCGTGCCGCTGGAGCTATCGGACAATACGCTCACGCCGCCCGATACGCGCGACGCGGCGCTTTTGAGCGCGCAGGACGCGCTGGCGCGCATCCGCGTCCGCACGCTGGAGGGATCGACGCGCCTCATGCGCACGATCAGCGTGGAGGCGTCGTTCTCGCGCCTTTTAGAGCAGGCGAAGAGCGAAAAGGACCTGCGCCGCATCCGCAGCGACCTGACGCTGCTGCGCGAATACAGCGCCTATCTTTCCAAGGCAAACAAGAAAAAGCTGCTGCGGCTTTTATACGAACTCCTGTCCCACCCCGACGGCGACGTGCGCCGTATGGCGGGGCAGACGATGGGCGAGGTGCTGGCAAACAGCGGCCCGAGCTACCGCAAGGAGCGCCCGCAGGGCGAGAGCGGCGCTGCCGCCGCGCCTGCCACCGCGCCGCTGCTCGATGAGGCGGCGGAGCTGTGGGCGTTTTATCTGGACGCCTGCCTGTATCCTGACCGCAAATATTCCCCGCGCCATGCGCTGCGGATCGCCAATTCCCTCAAAACCATCTGCCAAAGCCTGTTTGCCGCCGCCGCGCCGGAAACCGCGCCGGGGCTGCTCGCCCCGCTGCTGACGCAGCTGCAAACGGCGCAGGGCGCGCAGCGCTTTGCGCTCACGGACGCGCTGTGCCATGTGCCGTGCGCGTATCTGCCGGACGAGGCGTGCGAGGCGCTTTTCAAACTGCTCGCCCCGATGGTGCAGTCGGGCGAGACGCACCGCCGCCTGATCGCGATGCAGCTTCTTCTGCACCTGCGGCAGAAGGAATCGTGCCGCGAGGCGGTGCACGCGCTGGCGCAGCGCATTCCCGAAAGCGGCGAAGCGGCGGCGGACTATCTGCGCGCGGGGCTTTGCGGCGTGCGCCCGGCGGCGCTGCGGGAGCAGGAGGTCGCGGCGCTGTATCTCAGCAACCTCAAAAACGCCGTCCACTGGACGGTCAAGCTCGCGCAGATTGACCTGCTGTGCGCCGACGCGCTCGCGAGCGGGCACGACGTGTTCCACACGGCGCTGCATTTTTCCAACTTACTTTGCGTGTCCGAGCATCTGCCGGTGCGCGAATCGGCGGGGCGGCATCTGCTGCTCATCGCGCCGCGCCTGCCCGCCGACCAGATCAACGAGATCGCCTGCGACCTGCTGCGCGAGCTCGAGACCGGCGAGGAGCAGATCACGCGCTTCATCCCGCCCTACATCGGGCAGTTCATCTGCTTGCTTCCGGAAAAGGAGCTGCTGGAGGCGGTCGATACGCTCGAAAAAATGGCGCACGGCGCGTCCGCGCGCACGGCGAGCGTGGCGCTTGCCGCCATTGGCGCGGTCATCGCCGCGCTGGGGCAGACACACGGTGAGATCGTCAGCCGCCTGCTCGGCAATTTGATGACGGGCGTAAGCCACTATGACGCGGACGTGCACCAGACGGCGATGCAGGTGCTCTGCTGCGACTTATTCGGGAGCGACGCGCTGCCGCTCTCGTTCCGCGGGGCGCTGTTTGCGCGGCTGCACAAAAAGCTGCTCACGCTCCTGTGCGAGCCGCGCGCGGGGCAGACCGTGCGCTTTCATGACGCGGCGATGCTCAACCATCTCTACCGCTTTCTTGTACGCTATGAGATCGAGTGCGGCGCGCTGCCGTTTGCGCCGCAAAAGCCTGCGGCGTTCTTCCCCGGCACGTTCGACCCGTTTTCCGCCGGGCACAAGCAGATCGTGGAGCACATCCGCGCGCTGGGCTTTGAGGTATATCTGGCGATCGACGAATTTTCGTGGAGCAAAAAGACGCTTGCCAAGCTCCTGCGGCGGCAGATCGCCATGATCTCCGCCGCCGACCAGTGGGATACCTATTTGTTCCCGGACGATATTCCCATCAACATCGCCATGCCGCGCGATCTGGCGCTGCTGAAGCGTCTGCTGCCGGAGCGGGAGCTGTATCTTGTGGCGGGCAGCGACGTCATCCGCGGCGCGTCTGCCTACCGAAGCCACGAGCCCGGCGCGGCGGCGGAGTATAACCACATCATTTTCTGCCGCGGCGAAGAGACGGAGGCGGCGCGGCAGGCGCTCTCGTCCGTCATCCGCGGAAAGCTGCGCGTGCTGTCACTCCCGGCGTTTTACGAGACCGTCAGCTCCACGCGCATCCGCGACTATGTCGATCGCGGGCTGGATATTTCCATGCTCGTCGATCCCGTGGTGCAGTCGTTTATCTACGAAAACCGCCTGTATATCCGCGAGCCGGAGACGAAAAACGAGCTGTCCCGGCAGGAGCGGCAGTACCGCCTGTACCGCGAGGCAGCGCCGGAGCTGCCGCAGACAATGTGCGCGGCGATGGACGCGCGGGCGCATCCGCTTGCCGTGACGCTGTGCGAATACGGGCAGCTCACGGGCTGGTGCGTGGGGCACACGGTGCAGGTGGGCGAGCTGTACGGCGCGCTCGGCTCGCTCGCGGCGGCAAGCGAGGTGCGCGCGCGTGCCTCCGGGCGGCTGCTGCTGGTGCGGGACGTCTGCTGTGCAGGCGAACCCGACGCGGAGCGCTGCCGGATGCTGCTCAACGAGCTGCTTGCGCGCAGTCTGGAGGGCGATCACACCTATGCCGTCTGCCGTTGTGAGCGGGAGGACGGCGCGCTGCGCGAGGCGCTTTTGCAGCTCGGCTTTTTGCCCCTCGGCGCGCAGGATACGCTCTGGTGCGTGGATATGCGCGCGCCGGTCATGCTGCTGCAGGACGTGCTGCTTGCCGTCAAGCAGCCGCTGCATTCAGAAGCGCTCGTGCAGGACGCAGTTGCCCGCACGCGCCCGCGCCTGCGCGCGGCGCTGGGGCGGATGTTCCCCGGGACGCTGCTGCTGTGCTTTGACTCCGAGCAGCTCAACCAGACGCTCATGGAGCGCGTGCAGAAATTAAACGGCATCGACCGCCTGCCCGAGGGCGTGCGGCTGGGCGCTGGGATGTGCGTGCCATACGGAAAAATTCTCTCCGATGTCGTCGTGCCGCACACGGTCACAAAAACGCTCCATGTGGAAAAGCGCTTTTGCGCCGATCTTCAGCACTTTGAGATCGTGGAGTTCCCCGGCTATTCGCCGCTGCGCAGCCAGGTGCGGATGCTCAAGAGCTTTGAGCGCCCGGTGCTGCTGGTGGACGATCTGCTGCACAACGGCTACCGGCTGGAAAAGCTCGACAAGGTGTTCCGCGCCGAGGGCTTTGAGCCGGAAAAGATCGTCGTCGCCATCCTGTCCGGGCGCGGGCGGGACATCATGCAGCAGCAGGGGCGCACGGTGGAGTGCGAATATTTTATCCCGAACCTGCACTATTGGGCGACGGAGAGCCTGTTTTACCCCTTCCTCGGCGGCGACAGCGTGGAGGGCACGCGCAGCGCGCAGCGAAGCCTGCCGTCCATCAACCTCATCCTGCCGTATTACTACCCCAATTATTTCCGCGACGCCGCGCCGGAGGACGTGTACGCCCTGTCGCGCACGGCGCTGGAAAACGCGCTGGAAATCCTCAGCGCGCTCGAACGCGCGAATCAGGACCTGTTCGCCGCGAATCTGACCATCCGCCGTCTGGGCGAGGCGCTGTATCAGCCGCGCCTGCCGGAGCAGGGCGTGTGCATGATGCACGACGAGCGCCTGCCCGCGTCCGACTACCTGCGTGACAGCTTACAGCAGCTCTCGCGCATTGAACGAAAGGAGCGTTACGCGCATGATGTACCGTGAGTGGCACGGGGCGTGCCTGGTTTCCTGCGGCGGACAGTTCCCGCCCGACGCGCGCGAGGCGGCGCAGCCGTTTTCGCCGCTGGTCATTCTGGAAAACCGCCCCGCGAAGGACAGCGGCGGCTTGAGGTTTATCCGCAGCGCGCGGGAGCTCGGCGAGCCGGACGGGCTTGCACGCCTCATGCCCTGCCGGGCGGACGCGCCGGTGCTGCCGCAGGAAGTAAATGCGCTCATCGAAAAAGACGGCGCGATCGTGCTCAATACCGCGTTTTCACGGGCATTTTCCGTACTTTCCGCGCAGCTTGCACGCAAAAAGTCGGGGCTGCGCGTGAACCTCGTGGGGCTGGGCGACGTGGGCGGCACGGTGCTGACGGGGCTGAAGCTTCTCGGCGGCGGCTGCATTGACACGATCGGCATTTTTGACCCTTACGAGCCGCTGATGGCGCGCTATGTGATGGAGCTGGGGCAGGTGCTGCCGCTGCACGATGGCGAGCCGATGCCGGAGGTGTCCGTCTGCCGAGAACAAGACCTGTTTCATTGCGACGTGCTCATCTTCACTGCCTCGCGCGGCGTGCCGGGGCTTGACAGCAAGGTACAAGATGTGCGCATGGCGCAGTTTGCCAAAAACCGCGAAATGCTCCGCACCTATGCCCGCCGCGCGCGGGAAGAAAATTTCTGCGGGCTGTTCTGTCAGGTGTCCGACCCCGTCGATCCGCTGGCGCGGGCGCTGTTTCTCGACTCGAACCGCGCGCAGAGCGGTGAGTATGACTTTGCGGGGCTGCTTCCTGAGCAGGTGCGCGGGTTTGGGCTCGGCGTGATGCAGGCGCGCGCGGCGTATGCGGCAAAGCGCTTGGGCGCGGACTTTACACGCGGGCGCGCGTTCGGTCCGCACGGCGAGGGCTTGGTCGTTTGCAACGCGCCGAATGACGGCTATGACGCGACGCTTTCCGAAGGGCTCACCGAGCTGGCGCGCACGCTGAATCTACAGGTGCGCGAGCTGGGCTTCAAGCCCTACATCGCGCCGGGGCTGTCGTCCGCGGCGGTGTCCATTCTGCGGATGCTGCGCGGCGACTGGTTTGAAAGCGCCGTGGCGCTGGGCGGCTGCTATTTCGGCTGCCGCAGCCGGCTTTGCGGCGCGGCGGCGGAAACTTACCGCGAGGCGCTTGCTCCCGCGCTCGCTGCGCGTCTGGAAGCAAGCTACGCGGCACTCAGGGAGCTGAGATACGAATGAACGAGCTGACCCTCATCCAGATCGGCGAAAGCGACCGCCTTGGGCGGCTGCTGACCTTTGCGGCGGGCGACCTGCGCGTGTGCCGCGCGGGCGCGGCGGATACGGCGCATCTTGCCGGTGCGCGGGTGATCTTTGCCGTCCATGTGGACGCGTTCGGCGCACCGGCGGAGCTGCATACGCTCCTGCGCGCGCTGCGCAGCCATCCGGGCTGCCTCTCCGGCTGCACCGGCGGCGTGATCGTGGACGCGGACGGCGAGCTTTACAGCAAGGCGGCGGCGCAGGCGCTCGTGTTCGCGGCAAACTCCGCCGGGTGTCTGTTTCCCGGTAAGCCCCTCGTGGAGGGCACGGGGTCGCTCTATAACCAGCATATTTTCGCCGCCACGCAGCATCTTTCGCTGGAGCAGGCGTATTTTACCCGCGCGCGGCAGCTTTGCGAGCGCGTGGCGGACTTTACGCCGCCGAAATTTGCGCAGCCGAAGCTGCTCATGCTCCACGCCTCGTCCAACCCCGGCTCAAATACCGTCTGGATGGGCAGGCAGACGCTCGCGCGCCTGCCGGAGGCAATTTCGACGCGCGAAATTCTGCTGCAAAACGGCACGGTGCAGGACTGCCGCGGCTGCTCGTATGAAGCCTGCCGCCATTTTGCCGAGGGCGGGCGCTGCTTTTACGGCGGCGCGGTGACGGAGCAGGTGCTCCCCGCCGTGCAGCAGGCGGACGCGGTGCTGCTGCTGTGCCCGAACTACAACGACGCCGTGAGCGCCAACATGACCGCGTTTTTTAACCGCCTGACGAATCTCGCCGTCGTGCGTGAGCTGTGGGATAAGTATGTCTGGGCGGTCGTCGTGTCCGGCTTTTCGGGGAGCGACCTGGTCGCGCGGCAGGTGCTCGGCGCGATGTGCCTCAACAAGGCGGCGATCCTGCCGCCGCGCTTCTGCCTCCTGCAAACGGCAAACGACCCCGGCGCTGCCGCCGAGGCGGAAAACGTCGGCACGAAGCTGGACGTGTTTGCAAAAAATATCGCGGATACTTTGCTTGCCTGAGGATTTTTTTGCGGGGAAGCAAGCGTCAGTTGACAAGGGCATGCGCGCTTGCGGGCGCGGCTGGAACGCCGCCTGCGGCGTTATCGTCCTTGACTTGCGCCAGCAAGCCTGCGTCCTCTGCCTTGCAGGCAACGCCCCAGCCGTGCCGGCAAGTCCTTCGGAGTTTTTCGCGGAGGATAAACGGCGGCTGGCAAGGCAGACGAGGCAGGTGGGCTGACGCCCACCAACGAGGATAACGCAGCCAGGCGCTGTTTTGCCCCGCGAAAAACCGCGTGTGCCCTTGTCAACTGACGCAAAAATTTCTGCTTGACAGATGGATAGTGCGCGCGTATAATGCGTTACAACAAGTGAACAGCTCAAACCTGTGAGGAAGAGAAGTACCCAGTACACACGGTCAATCAGAGAGTCCCGGATGGTGCGATCGGGGCGGCACGCGGCTGGCGAATGGACTTTTGAGGGCGGATCGAACGGCGAAAGCCCAGTAGAGACCGACGGGCTCCCACCCGTTATCCATCGGGGCGCGTATGATGGTGCGCGTAAGCGAGTGGACGTTTTACGTCAATTTGGGTGGTATCGCAGAAGCAGCGGCTTTTGTCCCATGGTAGGGACAGAGGCTGTTTTTTTATTCCGTTTCGCTCCGGCACAGCCAGACGGTCATCTGCCGCTCAAAATCAAATTTTCTGGAGGAAACCAAAATGAAAACCATGAACCTGAAAAAGCTCTGTGCCGTGATGCTGGCGATCGTGATGCTGCTGACAATGGCAGCGTGTGCCGGCAAGACCAACACCCCCGCAGCCGAGACCCCCGCGCAGACGGATGCCCCCGCAACTGAGACCCCTGCAACCGAAGCTCCCGCAGCCGAAGAAACTCCCGCCGCCGGCGGTGCGTCCTACAAGGTCGCCATCGTCAAGCAGCTCGACCACGCCTCGCTCGATGAGATCGCAAACGCCATCTCCGCGCGGCTGGATGAGATCGCGGCAGAAAATAACGTGACGATCGAATACACCGTCACCTCCGGGCAGAACGACCAGACCATCCTCAAGCAGCTCACCGATCAGGCGATCGCCGATGGCGTGAATGCCATCATCCCCATCGCCACCACCGCCGCGCAGCTCGCCGCCCTCTCCGCGGAGGACAGCAAGACCCCGGTCGTGTATGCCGCCATCTCCGACCCCGCCGCCGCTAAGCTCACCGGCATCGACTATGTGACCGGCACGAGCGACGCGCTGAACACCGCGTTCATCCTCGACATGATGCTGAAACAGAACCCCGACACCGCGAAGGTGGGTCTGCTGTACTCCCTGTCCGAGCCGAACTCCGCGACCCCCATCGCCGACGCCAAGGCGTATCTTGAGGAAAAGGGCATCGCCTACACCGAGCAGACCGCCAACACCAACGACGAGGTCGTCGCCGCAGCGGCAGCGCTCATCGCCGACGGCGTGGATGCCATCTTCACCCCGACCGACAACGTCATCATGGCAGCCGAGCTTGCCATCTACGAGGACCTTGCCAAGGCGGGCATCCCGCACTACGCCGGCGCTGATTCCTTCGTCCGCAACGGCGCGTTTGCCACCTGCGGCGTCAACTACACCAGCCTCGGCGCGCGCACCGCGGACCTCGCCTATCAGGCAATCACCGCGGGCATGGACGGTCTGGACGACTACTACCTGATGGACGGCGGCATCATCACCGTCAACACCGAGACCGCCGCCGCGCTCGGCATCGACCCGGCTGTGTTCGCCGACATGGGCGAGCTGGTCGAGGTCGGCACGACGAAAGAATAAGTCCTACATTATAATATAGCCCGCGCCCCCGGCAGCTTTGCCGGGGGCTGCGGCGCGAAAAAACAACAGGGGAGAGAGGGATTCCATGCTCATCATTACACAGACCGCGCTGGAGCTGGGCTTTTTGTATGCGCTGGTCGCCATGGCTCTGTTTTTGAGCTACCGCATTCTGGACGTCGCCGACCTGACGACCGACGGCTGCTTTGTGCTCGGCGCGGCGGTGTCCGTGACGGTCGCGGCGGCGGGTCACCCGGTGCTGGCGCTGCTTGCCGCGATGCTCGCGGGCGCGTGCGCGGGCTTTGTCACCGCGTTTTTGCAGACCAAGCTCGGCGTGCCGTCCATTCTGGCGGGCATCGTCACGAACACGGGGCTGTACACCGTCAACCTTATGGCGATGGGCTGGAAGTCCAACGAAAGTCTGCTCGGCGTTGACACCGTGTTTACGCTCCTGCGCGATACCGGCATCGGCGGCGACTGGTATGAGCTGCTGCTGGCGGCATTCGTGACGATCTTGGTCGCCGCGCTGCTGCTGCTGTTCCTGCGCACGCGGCTGGGGCTTTCCATCCGCGCAACGGGCGATAACCCCGATATGGTGCGCGCGTCGTCGCTGAACCCCGCCTTTACCACCACCGTGGGTCTGTGTCTGGCAAATGCGATGACGGCGCTGTCCGGCGCGATGGTCGGGCAGTATCAGAAGACCGTGGATATTAACTCCGGCACGGGCATCGTGGTCATCGGGCTTGCGTGCCTCATCATCGGCGAGACCGTGCTCGGCAGACGCTCCGTCACCAAGAGCGCCATCGCCGCCATCCTCGGCTCGATCATCTACCGCTTTTTGTACGCCATCGTGTTTTACACCAAGATCGTCCCGGTCGAGTGCCTCAAGCTCCTGACCGCCGTGATCGTGGGGCTGGCGATCGCCGCGCCGACGATCAAAAAGTGGGCGGCGCTGCAAGCGCGCAGGGCGCGCGCCGGAAAGGGGGGCGACTGAAATGCTGGACATTCAGAATATTTCCAAGACCTTCAACCCCGGCACGGTCAACGAGCGTATGGCGCTGCGCGGCGTGTCGCTGCATCTGGACGCGGGTGAGTTCGTGACGATCATCGGCTCGAACGGCGCGGGCAAGTCCACGCTCTTTAACGCCATCGCGGGCAGCTTTTTCGTCGATACCGGCGCGGTCCGGCTGGACGGCGAGGACATCACCTTCATGCCTGAGCACGACCGCAGCCGCAGGATCAGCCGCCTTTTCCAGGATCCCCTGCGCGGCACAGCGCCGCATATGACCATCGAAGAAAATCTCGCGCTTGCATACCTGCGCGCGTCGCACGGCAACCCGTTCAGCCGCATTAACCGCAAGGAACAGGCGATGTTCCGCGAGCAGCTCGCGCTGCTGGACATGGGTCTGGAGGACCGCATGAAGCAGCCCGTGGGACTCCTTTCCGGCGGGCAGCGGCAGGCGCTGACGCTGCTCATGGCGACGCTCGTGCCGCCGAAGCTGCTGCTGCTCGACGAGCACACGGCGGCGCTCGACCCCGGCGCGGCGGAAAAGGTGCTGCGCCTGACGCAGCGCGCCGTGCAGGAGCACAAGATCACCTGCATGATGGTCACGCACAATATGTCGCAGGCGCTTTCGCTCGGAGACCGCACGCTCATGATGGCGGACGGCGGCGTGGTGCTGGACGTGGCAGGCGCGGAGCGTGCCGGCATGACAGTAGACGACCTCGTCGCCCGATTCAAGGCGGGCACTGGTCACGCGCTCGATAACGACAGAATGATGCTGGCTGACTGAACAAAAAGAACCCCGGAGCGGTTCACAGGTACGCTCCGGGGTTTCTTTATGTTTTGGATTTTTCAAACCCGTGGATCCAATCGGAAAAATGATAATAGAGGAAGTAGATCACGGAGCTGATGGACCAGGTGATGGGGTAGGCGAGGTAGAGGAACAGCAGCTCGTGCGACACGCGCATGATGAGCGTGATGTAGGTGATGCGCAGCACGCACCACACGCCCAGCATGATGACCATCGGCACGATGGACTTGCCCGCCCCGCGGCAGACCGACGCCACGGCGTGCGAATACGCCAGTAGGAAGAAAAACGGCGCAATGGTCCGCGCCTGCCGCGTCGCCATCTGGATGACCTCCGGCGTCTGCGTAAACAGCCGTGCAAGCTGCGGCATGAGGATGTACAGCGCCAGACCGATCAGCTCCGCCACGGTGATGGCGCAGAGAATGCCGAAGCGTGCGCCCTTTTTGGCGCGGTCATATTCGCGCGCGCCGAGATTCTGCCCCGTGTAGGTGGTCAGCGCCATCGTGAAGCTCGTGATGGGCAAAAACGCGAAGCCCTCCAGCTTGGAGTATGTGCCGCAGCCGGCGACGGCGAGCTTGCCGAATGTGTTGATGTTTGCCTGCACGACGACGTTCGCCAGACTGACGATGCAGTTTTGGATACCTGACGGCAGCCCGTAGCGCACGATCTCGCCGAACAGCTCGCGGTCCACGCGGAGCTTGCTCCATTGCAGGCGGAACGCCGCGTGCCTGCCGGACAGGTGGATGAGGCACAGCACCATGCTGACCGCCTGCGAGATCGTCGTGGCGACCGCCGCCGACCACACGCCCCAGCCGAGCCCGGCGATAAACAGCAGGTCCAGCAGCACGTTGACGGCGGAGGACAGCAGCAGATAATACAGCGGGCGGCGGCTGTCGCCCAGCGCGTTCATGATGCTTTTGCAGGCGTTATAGAGCACCACCGCCAGCACGCCGGTAAAATAATAGCGGAAATAGGCGATGGCGTCGGGCAGCACCTCGGGGTCGGTGTCCATCCAGCGCAGGATGTGCGGCGTCAGCCACACGCCGAGCCCTGTGAGCAGCAGCCCGCTGATGGCGCTCACGAGAATGTTCGTATGGATGGCGCGATCGACACGCGCGGGGTCATTCGCGCCGAAATAGCGCGAGATGGCGACGCCCGCGCCGAGCGTCAGCCCCTCAAAAAAGCTGACGAGCAGGAAGATGAGCGGACCTGACGACGTGACCGCCGCCAGCGCCTCGTCGCCGAGAAAGCGCCCGACGATGAGCGCGTCCACGGTGTTGTAGAGCTGCTGAAACACCTGACTGAGCAGAACGGGCAGGGCAAAGGCGGTGATCCGCCGCCACGGTGCGCCCGTGGTCATGTTGCAAGTCGCAGCATTTGCCATCAATACCCCTCCTTTCGCGCAGATGCTACAGAATCATAACACAACGGAAGAAGAATTGCAAGGCGCGGCGGAACAGCGCGTTTTGCGGTACTCCATCGGCGTGACGCCGCAGGCGGCTCTCATGCTCCGCAGGCCGCGCGGCGGCGTGAAAATTCTCCCGCAGCTCATCCCGCAGCAAAAGCCACGTCTCTGAGAGCAGATTCCGTGTCTGAAATTCCGTGTCCGGCTTGTCCTGCAATTCCTTCAGCCGCACAAGATCCTGCAAAATGGCGCTGCCCGACGGCGTGCCGCGCCGGATGACGTACACCTCGATCTGCCGGTTTTTGAGGATCGGCTGGAGGTATTTTGTCTCAAACCGGCTTCTGAAGTGCCCGCTTAAAAAGACCGGGTGGAACAGGTGATTGATCTCCAGCGCCGGGCGTTCGGGGCTGCTGGATACCGTCCGCGCGTCGCTGGCGCGGGAAGGGCTGGCGGTCTGCGAGCTCGGCGGCGTCGTGCCCAATCCGCACCTCGGCAAGGTCTATGAGGGCATCCGCCTCGGCAGGGCGGAGAGGGTCGATTTTCTGCTGGCGGTGGGCGGCGGCAGCGTCATCGACACCGCCAAAGCCATCGCCTACGGTCTGGCAGAGCCGGAGCACGACGTGTGGGAGCTGGGCGCGCCGCTGCCTCGCCGCCTGCGGCGACCACACCGGCTCCGCCAAAAAGCTGACGCTCGCCGACATGATCGCCATCTACACCGCCGCCAATGCAATACGTCCGTAGGGGTCGATGCCCACATCGACCCGGCGGTGGGCAATCACAAAGTTGCAAAAACCATCGGCGGCAACGTAAAACGTTCTGTAGGGGCGGACGCCTCTGTCCGCCCGATGGGCAACCGCAAATTTTCCGCTGCGTATCGCAAAAACGGTCATGCGTCATACGGGTCGATGTGGGCATCGACCCCTACAAACGGATTGCGTATTTGCATCGGTGCATTCATTTTTGCGGGTGCGTCCCGCCGGGCGGACAGAGTCGTCCGCCCCTACGGATGCATTCGTTTCCGTATTGCGCTTTTCCCTTGATAGGTGTATACTAGCGTCGCAATTTGGGGAAAGAGGTAGGGTTATGGCAGGGAAAAAGCAACTGGATATGCTGCATGGGTCGATCTGGAACAAGATCCCGCAGTTTGCGCTGCCGGTGGCGGCGACGGCGATCTTGGAGCAGCTTTTTAACGCTTCGGACGTGGCGGTCGTCGGCAATTTTACCGGCGCGGACAGCACCGTCGCCGTGGCGGCGGTCGGCGCGAACAGCGCGCTGATCGGGCTGATCGTCAATCTGTTCATCGGCATCGCGCTGGGCACGAACGTCGTGATCGCCAACGCCATCGGGCACGGCAACAGGCAGGACGTCCAAAAGGCGGTGCACACGTCCGTGCTGTTTGCTCTGATCGGCGGCGTGCTGGTGGCGCTCGTGGGCGAGCTGCTCGCCGCGCCGGTGCTGGGGATGCTCAACGTGCCGGAGGACGTGCTGCCGCAGGCGCTGCTGTATCTGCGCATTTACCTGGCGGGCATGCCGGTGATCCTGCTCTATAATTTTGAGGCGGCGATCTTCCGCAGCATCGGCGAGACGCGCACGCCGCTCATCGCGCTGGCGTCGTCCGGCGTTCTGAACGTGATCCTGAACCTGTTTTTCGTCGCGGTCCTGCACATGACGGTCAACGGCGTCGCCATTGCGACGGTCATCTCCAACGCCGTCAGCTCTGTGCTGCTCTACCGCAAGCTGCGCACAACGACGCGCGAAATTCACCTCGACCCGAAGCTGCTGCGCATCGACGGCGCGATCTTAAAGCGCATTTTGCAGATCGGTCTGCCCGCGGGCGTGCAGAGCGCGGTGTTTTCCGTCTCCAACATCGTCATCCAGTCCGCCATCAACAGCCTCGGTACGGTCGTGATGGCAGCGTCCAGCGCGGCGTTCAATATCGAGATCATGACGTTCTACATCCTCAACTCGTTCTCGCAGGCGTGTACGACGTTCGTCGGGCAGAATTTCGGCGCGGGCGACCTGCGCCGCTGCCGCCGGACGCTGCTGCTCTGCCTGGGCGAGGGCATCGCGGTGCTGGCGGTCGCCGTGTCCACGATCCTGTTTTTCGGAAAGCCGCTGCTCTCCATCTTTAACCGCGACCCGCAGGTCATCGAGACGGGCTATCTGCGGCTCATGATGGTGATGCTCTCGCACGGGATGTGCCTGGCGTATGATGTCATCAGCGGCTACCTGCGCGGGTTTGGCATCTCGCTCGTGCCGGCGATCCTGACGATGCTCGGCGTGTGCGGCATCCGCATCGCGTGGGTGCAGTTCGTGTTCCCGCAGAGCGCGACGTTCCGCACGCTCATGACGGTCTACCCCGTCAGCCTGACCACCACGGCGCTGCTCATGACCGCCGCCCTCCTCATCTACCGCCCCACCAAACGCTTCGCCGCGCTGCAAAGGAAAGACACAGACCCCAGCGCCGAATAAACAAAACGCCCCCGGATGTTCTCAGAACATCCGGGGGGGTGGTTTTGAGCATATTGATCTTGCTGCGCCTATTTTGCGCCGCTTCGTAGCGTGATGAGCACGCCGAGCACGCCGTCGGCGTAGGAGATACTCAGGTAGGCATCCTCGCGCTCGAGCACCGTGCCGGTGGAGACCTCGTTCGCGGCGGACTGCGCTTCGGCGTAACCGGCGGCTTTCAACGTGTCCACACATGCTGCCGATTCCTCCGACGAAATGTCCTGAAAAAAGACCGCATACCTGCCGGAATCTCCGTAGTCCAGCACATACTCCAGCGTGCCGCCCTGCGGCGGGACGATTTTTTCGGTAAATTTGTTGTCCGGCAATTGCGTTAAGTATTTCGGCTCGACCCCGGCAGCGTCCCACGCCGCAGGCGCACCCTTCGCTGCGCACCCTGCCAGCATCGCGCAAACCAAAACCGCCGCCAGTAAAATCGCCAAAATTTTTCGGTGACTCATGTCAGACTCCTCTCAAAAAAGTCTACCCCCAGCATACCAAACCCGCCCTGCAAAGTCAATCCCACCAAAAAACCCGGAAGGCTTGCCATCCAAGCCTTCCGGGCGCTTTGCTTTATTCCCATTCGGCAAATTCAAGTATAGGGGTGCTTATTTTCAATGGTTTCACAAGCAAAACATTCGCAAATATGTTAATGATTTGCACTTATATTTGCGGCTGTTTCAATTTTTAGTATCAAAATAGTATCACAGAATATGAGGAATTGCAAGGCTTTCAGCCTTGCAATCATCCGGCATGGGAGCGTGCGCGCTCCCATGCCGGGGCAGGACGCCCCGCGTTCTTAAGATCAATATAGGCGGGCAAGCGCCGTTGGCCTTGCCCACCTTAGTAAGAGAGCAGTTTTTAATAACACAGAATATGCTCAAGGCTGCACAAAATAAGGCGTTCACAATCTGAATGTTTTATGGTAGTATTTTATAATACAGTGGATCTCGCGAAATACGCAACTGCTCTTATGACCATTCATAAAGAGGGAGAGGATACTACTATGGCAACCTATGAATTGCAGCCAGATGAAGTGATTTTGTACGAGGGGAACGTAACTTGTAAGACTTACAAGGGGCATTTGCAGCTAACGTTGACTTCGCAAAAAGTAGTCTTTGAAAAAGAAAAGGGGTTGTTCAAAAAAGAGCGCGAATTAGTTGATGTGATTCCACTTGAAAGTGTGAAACTTTATAATGAAGCTGCGCAGATCAAACAAAAAGGTGCAGATGTCGAAGTACAGACAGTCGGGAAAAATATCACGATCGTATTTTCTGGTATGCTTGAAGCACGGAAGTTTACTGCAAAAATCGTGAACGCAGTAACAGGCACGACGCTGGCAACGCGCGGGTCAAACATGATCAAAGACGCATTTGCTTTAGTTGATGATACCTTGGGGTTAGATACAAGAGGAACAATCAGGGGCGTGCTTGAACATGGGGTTAAAGGTGCTATCTTAAACGGCATAGGCAAAAGTAATAAAAAGTAGAAAAATCCCGGTTTCCCTCATAAGGGTGGAAACCGGGATTTTTGTTCACGCTTAGTGAAAAGCACATTTTAAGACTCAGGCAATGATTTTATCGCTTTTTGCACGATTGCATTTCCAGCACAATGTCTGGAGATTATCCTCCACTGTTTCGCCGCCTTTAGCCACGGGGATAATGTGATCTATCTCAAGTAATAGATTGGGCTCAGCATGAGTGGAGTTTCCGCAAAGGCAGCAAGTGAAATTGTCGCGATTTTTGGTAAACTCACGCAGCTTTTTTGTCATCAGGGTTCGCTGTTCTTGTGCAAAGGCACTTGCAGTAAGTTTGTTTTCAAGCACCTTAATAAGTTCCGCAAGGAGTATATTCCTTGGAAAAAGAAATAAGACAAGCAAAAAACCGTCCTGCTGAATTTGTCGTTCAACAGGACGGTTTTGCTTGTCATTTTGGAATCATTCTCTCGGAGTGCCGGATTTGAAAAAATAGTATCAATCCAGTATCATGAGCATTTTGACGGGAAAAAAGCCTGTATTCATGCAGGTTTCCGGCGTTTTCGGAATTATTCCCACTCAATGGTCGCGGGGGGTTTACTGGTTATATCATAGACGATCCGATTGATGCCGCGGACCTCGTTTACGATGCGGGTGGAGACGCGGTCTAACAGGTCGTAGGGAACGCGCGCCCAGTCGGCGGTCATGAAGTCCGTCGTGGTCACGCCGCGCAGCGCCAGCGTATAGTCATACGTCCGCCCGTCGCCCATCACGCCCACGGAGCGCATCGACGTGAGCACCGCGAAATACTGGTTCATCTGGCGGTCATAGCCCGCCTTCGCCACCTCGTCGCGGAAGATGAAGTCCGCCTCGCGCAGCGTGTCGAGCTTGTCCTTCGTGATGTCACCGATCACGCGGATGGCAAGCCCCGGACCGGGGAACGGCTGGCGCATGACCAGATATTCCGGCAGCCCCAGCTCACGCCCGAGCTGGCGCACCTCGTCCTTAAAGAGCATCCGCAGCGGCTCGATGATCTGCTTGAAGTCCACATAGTCGGGCAGCCCGCCAACGTTGTGGTGACTCTTGATAACGGCGGAATTGCCGAGACCCGACTCGATGACGTCCGGGTAGATCGTGCCCTGCACGAGAAAATCGACCGTGCCGATCTTCTTTGCCTCGGCTTCAAACACGCGAATAAATTCCTCGCCGATGATCTTGCGCTTCGTCTCGGGGTCGGACACGCCCGCGAGCTTCCCGAGGAAGCGGTCCTCAGCATTCACACGGACAAAGCGGATGTCCCATTTGGAAAACGCCGCCTCGACCTCGTCGCCCTCGTCCTTGCGCATGAGTCCGTGATCGACGAACACGCAGGTGAGCTGGCTGCCGATCGCCTCCGCCATGAGCGCGGCGGCGACGGAGGAATCCACGCCGCCCGACAGCGCCAGCAGCGCCCGACCCGTGCCGACCGTCTCGCGGATGGAGCGGATCGCCGTCTGACGGTAGTCCGCCATCGTCCAGTCGCCGGTTGCGCCGCAGATCGCGTACAGGAAGTTGTGCAGAATTTCCGCGCCCTGCTCGGTGTGGTTGACCTCGGGGTGGAACTGCACGCCGTAGAAGCGGCGCGCCTCGTCGCAGATGCCGACGGTCGGGCAGGCGTCGGAATGCGCCGAGAGCGTAAAGCCCGCGGGCACTTTTGCCATATAGTCGCCGTGGCTCATCCAGGTGACGCTTTCCTCGCGCAGCCCGGCAAACAGACGGCAGCTCGTGTCAAAGACCGTGCGGGTCTTGCCGTATTCGCGTGCGGTGTCGTCCTGCGCGGCGGTCACCTCGCCGCCGAGCGTATGCGCCAGAAGCTGGCAGCCGTAGCAGATGCCCAGCACCGGCACGCCGAGCGTAAAGAGGTCGGGATCGACCTGCGGCGAGCCCTCGGCGTACACGCTCTGCGGGCCGCCGGAGAGGATGATGCCGATGGGGGCAAAGTCGCGCACCTGCTGCGCCGTGATAGAAAAGGGCTTGACCTCGCAGTAAACGTTCTGCTCACGCACGCGCCGCGCGATGAGCTGGGAATACTGCGCGCCAAAGTCCAGGATCAGAACCTTCTGCATCTTATGCGTCCTCCCGGAAGTAAATGCCGGTCTCGTCCGCACGGTCGATGACCGCCAGCGCGTGGTAGTTGACGTTCATGGCGCGCAGCCGGTCGCCGCCGCCCTGGAAGCCCTTTTCCACCGCGATGCCCACGCCCACGAGCTCTGCGCCCGCCTGCTGCACCAGATCGCACAGCCCGCGCACCGCTTCGCCGTTTGCCATGAAGTCATCGAGGATCAGCACGCGGCTGCCCGCCGGCAGCCACTCCTTGGAAAGCAGCTGCGTGACCTTCTTTTTATAGGTATAGGAGTAAATCTCGCTCTGATAAAGACCGCCTTCAATGTTGTCGCTCTTCGCTTTTTTGGCAAAGATCATCGGCACGCCGTACTTCAGCGCGCAGATCGCAGCGAGCGCGATGCCGCTTGCCTCTGCGGTGAGCACGATGTCGATGTTGCTGACGTCGAACTGCTTGGCAAATTCATCGGCGATACGCCCCATGAACTGGCAGTCCACGCGATGGTTGAGAAACCCGTCCACCTTGACGATGTTGCCGGGCAGGACCTTACCCTCCCGGCGGATGCGTTCTTTGAGCTCCTGCATAATTTCCTCCTCCAGATCACCTGTAAAATAACAAAAAGGCAACAGGGTAGACTACACCTGTTGCCAAATTTGACGCAGACCGTCCGCCATGCAGGCAGTCATTTCCAATAGTCGCAGCTTCCCGGCGCTGCGGTAGAGACATTCGGGCCATACATCCGAACCTATATTGGCAACCATTATGGAATTATAAAAATAGTATTGACCCGTCTGCCGTGCGCGGACGGGTCATGGTCTTTACAGGTAGTTTAACGGAAAGAAACAGCGCCGTCAATAGGCATTTTCGATAAAGTTCGCGCGCTTTCTCCGACGCTTTCTGGGGAAGGTTGGAATTGTCTGGCTAGGTTACCTTAAAGACGAACAGATTATTTGTAGCACTCCGGGCGCAGCACGCCGATATAGGGCAGATTGCGGTAGTAATTGGCGTAGTCCAGCCCGTAGCCGACCACGAACTCGTTGCCGATCTCAAAGCCGACGAGGTCTGTTTTGAGCGACGCGTCGTGGCAGCCCGCCTTGTCGAGGAACGACACCGTGGTGATGGATGCCGGTCCGCGCGCGGCGAAGAGCTGCTTGAGGTACTGCATCGTCAGTCCCGAGTCGATGATGTCCTCCACGATGATGACGTGCCGCCCGGTGATGTTGTTGTCAAGATCCTTGATGAGCCGCACCACGCCCGTGGAGCGCGCGCCCGCGCCGTAGCTGGACACGGCGATGAAGTCCATGTCGATCGGGCAGTTCATGCAGCGGCAGAGGTCGATATAGAAAAACGACGCGCCCTTGAGCACGCACACCAGCACCGGGCGCTCAGTTCCGAGCTTTTCGGTCAGCTCCGCGCCGAGCTGCTCTACGCGCGCGGCAATGGCTTTTTCGGTGTATAAAACGCGTTCAATGTCCTGTTCCGGCGTTCGGATGAGCATGGGATACCTCCTGAGATTCCAAAAGAATGCTGGACAAGCCAGCCAACGTTTAGTATAATCAGGTTTGAGGGATAAGTAAAATAGATATAGCTAATCGGAAACATAAAGCAGACTAATGAGGTGATGCAGGGTGGCAGTCAAGCTGGAGCTGTACCGGGTGTTTGAGGAGGTCGCGCGGATGGGGAATATCTCCGCCGCGGCGCAGAACCTGTATATTTCGCAGTCGGCGGTGAGCCAGTCGATCAAGCAGCTTGAGGAGCAGCTTCAGGTGCGGCTGTTTTCGCGCAGCACCAAGGGCGTCCGCCTGACCTCGGAGGGGCAGACGCTGCTGGAATATGTGACGCACGCGCTGGGGCTGCTGCGAAACGGCGAGGAAAAGCTCGCCCAGTCGCGCCAGCTTCTCACGGGCGAGCTCATCATCGGCGCGAGCGACACGGTGACGAAAACGTACCTTCTCTCGCGTCTGGAGGCGTTTCATAAAGCATACCCCGATATTCGCATCCGCATTCTCAACGGCACGAGCCGCATGGTGCTCGATTATCTGCACGGCGGGCAGGTGGACATCGCCTTTGCCAGCGAAATGCAGGACAGCAGCGTCTACGACATCCGCCACTGCGTGGATACGCATACCGTGTTCGTTGCCGCGCCGGATTATCCGTGTGATTTTGGAAAGCGCTATTCCATGGCGGAGATCGCGCAGTTCCCGCTGATCCTGCTCGAGCGCAAGGCAAGCTCGCGCGTGTATGTGGAGCAGTATTTTCTCTCGCGCGGCGTGAGCATCCACCCGGAGATCGAGCTGGGGTCGCATAACCTGCTCGTGTCGCTGGCGCGCATCGGGCTGGGCGTCGCGTGCGTGACGGAGGAATTTTCACAGTCCGGGCTGGGGCGGGGCGTGATCCTGCCGCTCAAAACGGACTTTGAGATCCCGCCGCGCGCCGTCGTCATGTGCACCCTCCGCGGCGTCAGCCCCACCTCCGCCGCCAACCGCTTCATGGACTTCGTGTCCGAAAGCAACCGCATGGCATACGATCCGGGGCACTCCTATCATTTCCCCACGGGCTGAGGGTGAAAACGATATGGAAAACCGGCAATTTGAGAATATGCTCGCCGCCGCGCGGGCACGGCTGGCGCGGCGCGCGCCGGAGGAGATCGCGGAAAAGTCCGGCGCGCGGTATGCGGACGGCTTGATTTCCCTGAAAACGCTGGGGCGGGACGTAACGATCCGGCTGCCGGACTGCGCGATCCAGCCGCCGCTCCCGCAGTGGCACGCGCTGACGCTGCTGCACTATCTGGATCTGGCGGACGGCGCGCCGCTGACGGGTCGGACGATGACATTTTCGCAGCACAAGGACGGTTTGGCGCGCGGCGGCGGTCTGGACCGCAATGCGGAGCTCATCATCCGGCGCGACTTCGGCATCCTGCCGCCGGAGGAGCTGGCGCGGCGATGCCGGGCGCTTGGCGCGGAAATTTTGCCGTCCAACGCGGACTTCTGCGCGCGGTTTGACTTTGCGCCGCGCTGCCCCGTCTGGCTGAAGGTCTGGTTCGCGGATGAGGACTTCGCCGCCTCCGGGCGGCTGCTGCTGGACGAAGCCGCGCCGCACTACCTGACGATCGAGGACGCCGTCACGGTCGGCTCGCTGATTTTGGACGCCCTCACCGGTGCGCAGCACTGGGCGAAATAAGCAAAATACGCGGCAGGCACATGGGAAAGCCCATGTGCCTGCTTTTGCTCATCCCTCCTGCGCCTCCAGCGCCTGCTGGAGGGCGGCGAGGGCCTTTTTTTCGATGCGCGAGACGTACGAGCGCGAGATGCCG
>CAKUED010000018.1 GCA_934646005.1 uncultured Oscillospiraceae bacterium | reverse complement strand
TTAAGCTGACTGATACTAATAAGCCGAGGGCTTGACCTACAATAGTATGCAGGCTCTGATGTGTCTCTCAGAAATGCTGTTTCATGGTGTCCAGTTTTCAGGGCGCAGCAAATTGAATAGTTGGTGCTGATTGGAATGAGGGTCCACCTGTTCCCATACCGAACACAGAAGTTAAGCTCATTTTCGCCGAAGATACTTGTCGGGTGACTGACCGGGAAAATAGGTAGTGCCAACACAGAAACCGCGCTGCAAAAGCAGCGCGGTTTTTCTTTGCCATTTTTGCGGTTTTGAGGCGCACTTCGTGTTTCGTCGTAACGTAGGGGAGGGGCTTGCCCCTCGCGGCGGCACAATATCGCAAATCCGCATGCACCAATGCGGAAAGGAATGCACCCGTAGGGGCGGACGCCTCTGTCCGCGCAGCAGCATGCACCCACAAATACAGACGCACCAACGCGAAGCCGTAAAACGTTTGTAGGGGTCGATACCCACATCGACCCGGCGGTACGCAATTGCAAAATTGCACGCGTCAGGGCGAAAACGCACAACGTTCTGTAGGGGCGGACGCCTCTGTCCGCCCGTTGTGCAGCGGCAAACTTGCCACCGCGTATCGTAAAAACGTAAAATTGCCCGACACGCCGCAGGGGAGGGGCTCTGTCCTTCCCACGCACGGTGCATCAACAAATTCGCATGACGAATGGCGACAACGCAGCACGTCCCGTTTCGCATTGGTACGTCCCAATTTGCAGCGTTGTACCGCCAGGAGGGGTAGAACCCCTCCCCTACGAAACTGTTAGGATTTTTGCAATTTATCATAATCGGCGCGATTTTGCGGGTGCGGCGTGCGGGTCGATGTGGGTATCGACCCCTACAAACGGTGAACGGATTCACTGGGGTGTATTCGTTTTTGCAGGTGCATCCTGCCGGGCGGACAGGGTCGTCCGCCCCTACAAAACGTTGTGCGGGATCGCAGATGGGTTTTGCAATTTTGCGATTGCACGCTGCCGGGTCGCTGTGGGCATCACCCCTACGGTCATCATGCAACGTCGCCGTGCGTTGTGCGAATTTGTTGGTGCATCCCGCGCGGGCGGGGTAGAACCCCGCCCCTACGGCTCGACTGGGAGCACGGTCAAAACCTGTATAAACGGGAGGGGCAAGCCCCGCTCCTACGTTACGACGAAACGCGGGGCAGCTCAAAAACCGTAAGTTCTGATCCCTTCAGTCAGCTTCGCTGACAGCTTCCCTTGGTCACCAAGGGAAGCCCTGGATATGCAAAATCCCCCCCCGCTGCGTTTGAAGTGCCCCCAAAAAGTTAGACAATATTTTGAAGTAAAAATTGTTCAAGCAGCCGAAAGGGCTTGTTGTCTGTGGATTGCAGGCGGCAAGCCCTTCAGCTTTGCCTTGATGCGGCGGTTGTTGTAGTAATCCAGATATTCGAAGAAGTTTTCTATCACAGCATTATCCAGACAGTTTCCTTTCCGGCTCATGCTCTGCTGAATACCTTTCTTCTGGAGCATCCGCTGATACTGCTTGTGCTGGTATTGCCAGCCCTGATCGGAGTGAAGAATCAGGTTTGCTCCGCCCGAAATCTTTGCAAACGCCTCATCCAGCATAGTCGTAACCATACTCAGAACAGGACGGTCGGAGATGGTATAGCTGACCAGATTGCTGCTGTGCAGATCGAGGATGGGTGAGAGATAGAGCTTCTCTCCAGACAAACTGAACTCTGTCACATCGGTGACCCACTTCTGGTTCGGCTTTTCGGCGCGTAAGTCCCGGTTTAACAGATTTGGCGCAATTTTTCCAACTTCACCCTTGTAAGAACGATACTTCTTCATCCTGACACGGCAAACTAAGCCCAGCTCCTTCATAAGCCGCTGGACAGTCTTGTGGTTCAGGAGGAAATTGCGCTTGTGAAGTTCTGTTGTAATGCGGCGATAGCCGTATCTTCCTTTGTTTTCGTGGTAAATTGCCGTGATTTCTTGTTTTTCTGACTCGTACTTATCCACCTGCTTCATCCGTTTCAGATGATAGTAGAAGGTTGCACGAGGCAGTTGAGCGATTGAGAGAAGGATCTTGAGTGCGTGTTTTTGCCTTAGCTTTTGTTTGGTATTCCTTTTGGCATAGCAAAACACCCCACTTGTTAGATAGTATATCATACTGTCTAACAAATGGGGTGCAGTTCAGTTTTGCCTCCCGGGGACTCTTTTTTGATGCGCTTACTTTACGACGCCCTTTTGCAAAATGATATTGGCGTAGATGGCGGTCTCGCCGCTTTGGACGATGCAATAGGTATTGCGCGCCTCCTCGTAGAACGCGAAGCGCTCGACGCTGCCGAAGGTTTTTTCGCCGCGGGCGTCGTATTTGGCGACGATCTTCTTATACTCGTCCCAGATGGGCACTTCCATGCCCTTGTCTTTGTCCGCGACCTGCATGATCTGCACGGGGTGCTCGACGTATTCATCCAGCGGGATGACCTGTAAGATCGCGTCCAGCAGGGCGGGCACGCCGTGACCGTCGGCACGGACGAGGACACAGTTATGCGGCTTTGCCATCGACGCGCCGGGGAAATTGCCGTCGCCGATGCAGATGCGGTCGCCGTGACCCATCTCCGCCAGGACCTTCAGCAGCTCCGGGGACAGGATCGGGGGGATATTTTTTAACATAATGATGCTCCTTTCGGATTGGTGCAAACGCGGGGGACCTCAGAACGTACAGCTCTTCCCCTCATCAGTCACCTTCGGTGACAGCTTCCCCCCGAGGGGAAGCCATGGGCGGTGCAAACGCGGGAGAGCTCAGAACGTACAGCCCTTCCCCTCATCAGTCGGCTTCGCCGACAGCTTCCCCCCCAGGGGGAAGCCGTGGCGCTCTGAATAGGGTAAATTACCGAATGTTCTTATACATCGGGCCGTAGGCGGCGCAGGCGCGGTAGTCCTGACCCTCTTTGTCCATGCCGAAGGCGTTCCACGCGGCGGGACGGAACACGTCCTTGTCGGCGACGTTGTGCATACAGACCGGGATGCGCAGGATGGAGCAGAGCGTGATGAGATCCGCGCCGACGTGACCGTAGGAGATCGCGCCGTGGTTCGCGCCCCAGTTCTGCATGACGGTGTACGCGTCCTGGAAGGCGCTGCCGGAAACGCCGTCGCAGCGCGGGGTGAACCAGGTGCACGGCCAGGTGGGGTTCGTGCGCTCCATGAGCGTATCGGTGACCTCGTCGGGCAGCTTCACCGTCCAGCCCTCGGCGATCTGGAGGACCGGGCCGAGACCCTTGACGAGATTCAGGCGGATCATGGTGGCGGGCATTTCCGCGCGCGTCACAAAGTGGCTGGAGAAGCCGCCGCCGCGGAAGTTATCAAAGCCTGCCTCACACCAGACGGTGGCGTCGGTCATCTTCTGGATGTCTTCTTCGGTGACGTCCCACCACTGCTTCATGACGGCGTTGCCGTTCTCATCCGTGCATTCGCCGCACGCGTCGAGGCACGCCGCGCCGGAGTTCAGCAGGTGGATGATGCCGCCGTTTTCTGCCGCCTTGCCTTCCAGGTCATAGCCCGTGACGCGCTTCGTCGCCTCGGGCGACCAGTAGGTGCGCACGTCGGCAAAGATCTGCGCGCGGTTCGTCAGCAGCTCCATGAAGAGCATACCCAGACCGTTGAGCACGTCGTTTTCGGTGGCGAACACCATCGGCTCTTTCGCGCCGGTGAAGTCGAAGGACGAGTTCAGCACTGCCTCCGGATAGTCGCAGTTGGGCCAGTGGTCCGTCCACTGACGCTGACCCTGGAAGCCCGCCGCGATGGCGTTGTGACCGACTTTTTCTTCCTCAAAGCCGTCGGGGAGGTTGGGGTTGCCCTGCATCAGATCCTTGATGATGCAGTACATCTTGATGGTGAACTCCCACTGCTTTTCCTTTTCTTCGGGGGTGAATTTGATGCGGCGGGTCTCGCCGAGGAACTCGACCGATTCGGGGTTGTCGTCGCGGCCCTCCTTGCAGTGCGCCTTTGTCCACGCCAGCGCCTTTTCATACGCCTCGTGGTCGTAGATGCCCTCCTCCATGCGGCGGAGAATTTCGACCTCGTCAACGGATTCGACGCGCAGACCGAGGTATTCCTCCATGAACTGCTGGTCAATGATCGAGCCGCCGATGCCCATGCACATCGAGCCGATCTGCAGATAGCTCTTGCCGCGCATCGTGGCGGCGGCGACGGCGGCTCTGCCGAAGCGCAGGAGCTTTTCCTTCACGTCGTCGGGGATCGTCGTGACCTGATCGCGGTCCTGCACCTCGTGACCGTAGATGCCGAACGCGGGCAGACCCTTCTGCGCGTGCGTCGCCAGAACGGAGGCGAGATACACCGCGCCGGGGCGCTCCGTGCCGTTAAAGCCCCACACGCCCTTGATGGTCATGGGGTCCATGTCCATGGTCTCCGAGCCGTAGCACCAGCACGGCGTGACGGACAGCGTGATGGCGACGCCCTCCTTGCGGAATTTTTCCGCGCAGGCGACCGCCTCGGGCACGCGCCCGATGGAGCTGTCAGCAACGACGACGCGCACAGGCTCGCCGTTCGAGTAGTGCAGATTCTCCTCAAACAGCTTCTTTGCCGCCAGCGCCATCTCCATGACCTGACCCTCCAGGCTCTCGCGGAGCTGCATCGGTCCGCGGCGGCCGTCGATGATCGGGCGGATGCCGATCGCGGGATATTCACCGACATAACGATTCTTTGCCATAAATACTCCTCCTGTCCGCTGCCGAAGCAGCGCTCATTATAAAAATATGTGTTTATGGATATAAGCAGCGCGGGTGCGCCGGTTATACGGATTTGTCGCGGGGGTTTTCGTGGACAATACAAGGTAAACGCGTCAATCTTGCAGGCTCGCTGCTGCCGGCAAGACGCTCCAGCAGATACTCCGCCGCGAGCTGCCCGAGCTGCTGCTCCGGCTGCTGCACCACGGCGAGCGGCGGATTGAGCATCGCGCAGGTGTCCACGCAGTCAAAGCCGAACAGGTCAAGCTCCTTGCCGATGTTCACGCCGCGTTCGCGCGCGGCGGTGATGAGCCCCATCGTGATGTCGTAGTTCGTGGAGAAGATCGCCGTGGGCGGATCGTTTTGCGCCATGAGCTGCGCAAAGCCGTGATAGCCGGTGGCAAACGCGTTCGGACCTGAAATAACAAGCGCGTCGTCGTAGATAAATTCGCGGTCGCTCAGCGCCCGCAGATAGCCGACCAGACGCTCCTTCGCGGTCATAACGGATTTCGGACCGGCGACGATCGCCACGCGGCGATGCCCGCGGTCGATGAGGCGGCAGACGGCGTCGTATACCGAGCCGGTGTTGTCTGCCAGCACCGTGTCGGTCTCCACGCCCTGGATCATGCGGTCCACCTGTACGACGGGCACGGCGCAGTTGGCGGTCAGCTCCTGATATTCCTCGGCGGAGAGGTCCTCCGGGATGTACAGCAGTCCGTCGATCCCATTACTTAATAAGAAGCGCAGATTGTCGCGCTCCAGCCCGTGGTTCGCGCCGTAGCAGGAGATGAGCGTGTGATAGCCGTTTTCGCGCATGACCTTGTCAAACGCGGACAGGACGCTGCCAAAGAACGGCGCGGTCATATCCGGCGTGAGGATGCCGATGGAGCGCGGATGGGGCGTCTTGAGCCCGCGCGCATAGGGGTTCACGCGGTAGCCCAGCTCCGCGATCGCCTCACGGATGGCCTCGGCGTGCTCCGGGCGGACGTTGCCGCCGTTCATATATTTGGAGATCGTAGAGGGTGCGACCTGCGCGCGCTGCGCGACATCTTTGATGGTTGCCATGCCGATTTCCTTCGGATAAACACGAAACGATTCGTGCTTATCCATATCCCTTTCACTTTGTATGTACATATAGTACAAAAAACTTTTTCGCGTGTCAACCATAAAAATTTAAAAAATGTCTTGATTTTTTGAAAAAAATTGAGTATAGTGATTAAAAACAAGGGAAACGCAAAATCTGTTTTGTACAATTTTAACGCGAACATAGCGCGAAACCGTTCGCGTGCTTGACTTGTTCGGGATAGTGCAATAACGAAACGTTTCGTGTTTGTGCAATTTGACGGCGCGTATCGTTTTCCTGCCGGAACGCGGTCGCGCGGCTTCAGATAAAGCGAGAAAGGTGATGTTGGGATGGGCGAGATCATTCTGCGGATGCACGGCATCCAAAAATACTTCCCCGGCGTGCACGCGCTGGACGACGCGCAGTTGGAGGTCCGCGCCGGTGAGGTCATGGCGCTGGTCGGCGAAAACGGCGCAGGCAAGTCCACGCTCATGAAAATTCTCACGGGCGTGTACACCAAAGACGCGGGCGAGATCGAACTTTTCGGCAAGCCCGTGGAGATCCACTCCCCGCGCGACGCGCAGGCAAAGGGTGTGAGCATCGTGCACCAGGAGCTGAACCTGATGCAGGACCTCACGGTGGCGGAAAACATCTACATCGGGCGCGAGCCGTCCAGGGGCGTTTTCCTCGATCAGGCAAAGCAGAACCGCATGGCGGATGAGCTGCTGAAGTCTCTCCATCTGAACATTGACGCCAAAACGCAGGTCAAGCGCCTGACGGTCGCCAAGCAGCAGATGGTGGAGATCGCAAAATCTCTTTCCTTTAATAATACGAAGGTGCTCATCATGGATGAGCCGTCCGCGGCGCTCACTGAGAGCGAGATCGAGGACCTGTTCACGTTCATCCGCAGGCTTAAGGAAACGGGCGTCGGCATCGTGTACATCTCCCACCGCATGGATGAGCTCAAGCAGATCACCGACCGCATCACCGTCATGCGTGACGGGCAGTATGTCGGCACGGTGAACACCGCCGAGACCAGCATCGACCAGGTCGTGCAGATGATGGTCGGGCGCGTCATTTACGAAGAGCCGAAAACGCACTCCAACGTCGCCCCCGACGCGCCGGTCGTGCTCGAGGCGGAGCATCTGGTGTCCGACGATGTAAAGGACGTGTCGTTCCAGCTCCATAAGGGCGAGATCCTCGGCTTTGCGGGACTCATGGGCGCGGGGCGCACCGAAACGGCGCGGCTGCTGTGCGGCGCGGATCACCGCACCGGCGGCACGATCAAAATTAACGGCAAGGTCGCGCGCATCCGCAATCCGCACGACGCCGTGGCGGCGGGCATCGGCTACCTCTCCGAGGACCGCAAGCGCTACGGCTTGTGCCTGGGGCTGAGCGTGGCGGACAATACCGTCCTCACCTCGCTCGATCAGTTCTCCGCCGGCCCGTTCGTGAACGACGCCAAGATCGAAAAAGCCTCGCGCGAGTACATCGAAAAGATCCGCACCAAAACGCCCAGCCACAAAACGCTGGTGCGCAGCCTGTCGGGCGGCAACCAGCAGAAGGTCGTGCTTGCCAAGTGGCTGCTGCGCGACTGCGACGTGCTGATCTTTGACGAGCCGACGCGCGGCATCGACGTCGGCGCGAAGAGCGAGATCTACAAGCTCATGAACCAGCTCGCCGCCGAGGGCAAGGCGATCATTATGATCTCGTCCGAGCTGCCGGAGCTGCTGCGTATGTCCGACCGCATCGTGGTCATGTGCGAGGGGCGCAAGACCGGCGAGCTGATGATCGACGAGGCGACGCAGGAAAATATCATGATGTATGCGACTAAGAGAGAAGTGGGGTAAAAATCATGCAGAATCAAGCTAAAAAACTGGATATGCAGAAGCTCCTCGCGCCGCTGGCGCTGGTGATCCTGTATATCGTATTCTCGATCTTCGGCACAAATTTCCTGTCGCTGGACATGGTCAAGAACATTCTGGAGTCCAGCTACTACATCGGCTTTATGGCGTTCGGCGTCACGTTCATCATCATCACCGGCGGCATTGACCTGTCGCTCGGCACGGTCATGATGTGCGCCGCGCTGCTCGGCGGCTACACGTTCAAGCAGGGCTGGCCGCTCATCGCCTCTGTTGTCCTCACGATCCTGGTCGGCGTGGTGTTCGGCTTTATCAACGGCAACCTCGTTGCAAAGCTCCGCCTGCCGCCGTTCATCGCCACGCTCGGCACGCAGATGATGGCGGGCGGTCTCGGCTCGCTCATCACCAAGGTGCAGTCCCAGACCTGGCCCACCGCCACGGCGGAGGTCGGCGGCTGGTTCAAAAAGGTGTTCATCCGCGCGGAGCTGTTCGGTGTGAAGGGCTTCCCGGTGGGCGTGTTCTGGCTGGCGGGCTTCTTCATCATCGCCGCGCTCATCCTGCACAAGACCCGCTTCGGGCGCTATGCCTTTGCCATCGGCTCGAACGAGGAAGCCACCCGTCTGTCCGGCATCAAGGTCGATAACTGGAAGGTCGCGGTCTACACCCTTTCCGGCTTCTTCATCGGTATGTCGGGTCTGTTCTACGCCGCCGCCTACACCACCATCACCCCGGGCACGGGCGCAGGTCAGGAAATGAACGGCATCACCGGCGTTATCATCGGCGGCACGTCCATGTCCGGCGGCTCCGGCTCGATGGTCGGCACGCTCATCGGCGTGTTCATCATGTCGGTGCTGAAAAACGGTCTGTCGTCCTGCGGTCTGCAGGCGCCGTGGCAGACGTTCCTCACCGGCGCGGTCGTCATCGGCGCGGTCCTGCTCGACATCGCCCGTACCAACGCCGCCAACCGCGTGAAGAAGTCCTAACTCTGTATTGAGCGCACCCGCGTTTAATAAATAAAAATGGGATCGGAGCGGAATTTCCCTGGAATTGCGCGACGATACCGAAAATAAAATTTGGAGGAACATGAAATGAAGAAAATCATCGCTCTGCTTCTGGCGGTCGTCATGATGTTCGCTCTGGTCGCTTGCGCGTCCGGCGACAAGAAGACTGACGCCCCCGCCACCGAGACCCCGGCAGCTACCGAAACGCCCGCTGCTACCGAGACCCCCGCGGCTGACGAAGCTCCCGCCGCCGCCGAGACGACCGGCGAGCGCCTGTACATCCCCGTCATGGCGAAGGGCTTCCAGCACCAGTTCTGGCAGGCAGTTGCCAAGGGCTCTGCCGACGCTGCGAAGGACTATGATGTAGACATCTACTTCGACGGCCCGGCATCCGAGACCGAGATCGACGCGCAGGTCAACATGGTCAAGAACGAAATGGCGAAGAACCCCAAGGCGCTGGCTCTGGCGGCACTGTCCACCGAGGCTGTGACTGAGATCCTCGAGGTGTGCGCGGAAAAGAACATCCCCGTCATCGGCTTTGACTCCGGCGTGCCCGATGACACCACCGGCGCTGTCAAGGCGACTGCCGCCACCAACAACGAGAACGCTGCCGCGATCGCCGCTGAAAAGTTCGGCGAGAACGAGACCGTCATGAACGCGATGAAGAACGCTACCTCCGACGCGCCGGTCATCATCGGCTGCCTGTCGCAGGACGCTGTCTCCGCCTCCGTCACCGGTCGTACCACCGGCTTCGTTGACAAGATGTACGAGATCGCCGAGAGCTATCAGCCCGGCAAGGTCGCCATCGAAGGTCACGCCAAGTGGGAAAAGAAGGTCGATGCTCCCGCCATCATCATCGAGGTCGCTATCTCCGCTACCACCGAGGCGACCGCTGTGCAGACCGCTGCCAACTCCCTGCTCGGTCTGAACCCCGTTGCGATCTTCTGCTCCAACGAGGGCGCTGTCACCGGCTTCCTGGCGGCTGTCTCCGACGGCGAGGATCTGGCTGAGGGCGGCAAGTACGACGGTCTGGTCGTTGCCGGCTTCGACGCTGGCGCGGCTCAGAAGAACGCCGTCCGTCAGGGCTGGTTCTACGGCTCTGTCACGCAGGACCCGTACCAGATCGGCTACAAGGCTGTTGAGCTGGCTGTCAAGGCTGCCAACGGCGAGGCTGTCTCCGACGTTGACACCGGCGCGCAGTGGTATGACGCGTCCAACATCGACGACGAGATGATCGCGCTGCTCGTTTACGATTGATCCCCATTTTCTTTCCCGATATACCCAACAGCCGGGCGGGCACTGGTTACAGTGCCCGCCCAAACCCTATCCTGAGACTTTAGGAGGAATCCCTATGAAGATCGACCTGTCCGCCTGTGCGCTGGGTATTGAGTTCGGCTCGACGCGCATCAAGGCGGTTTTGACCGCGCCGGATCATACGCCGCTTGCCAGCGGCAGCTACGGCTGGGAAAACCGGCTGGAGGACGGCGTGTGGACCTACCATCTGGACGACGCCATCGCGGGTCTGCGCGCGTGCTATACAGACCTCCGCCAAAACGCGGAGCGCGTGCTCGGTGAGCCGCTGCGCCGCGTCGGCGCGATCGGCATCTCCGGCATGATGCACGGCTTCCTCGCGCTGGACGCAGAGGGGCGGCAGATCGCGCCGTTCCGCACCTGGCGCAACACCATTACCGCGCCCGCGTCCAAGGCGCTTTCGGAGCGCTTCGGCTACAACATCCCGCAGCGCTGGAGCGCCGCGCACCTCTATCAGGCGATCCTGAACGGCGAGGACGTGACGCGCCTTTCCGAGCTGGTCACGCTGAGCGTCTACATCCAGAAGCTGCTCACCGGGCGAACGGTCGTCGGCGCGGGCGAGGCGTCGGGGATGCTGTGCTATGACGCCGCCGCGGGCAGCTTTGATGCGCGGATGGTCGAGAGTTTTGACGAGCTGATCGCGCCGAAGGGCTACAGTTGGCGCTTCGCGGACGTCCTGCCGGAGGTTTTGCCTGCGGGCGCGGACGCGGGCGTACTCACGCCGGAAGGCGCGGCACTGCTCGACGAGAGCGGCACGCTCGAACCCGGCATCCCGTTCTGCCCGCCGGAGGGCGACGCCGCCACCGGCATGGTCGCCACGAACGCCGTCCGCCCGCGCAGCGGCAGCATCTCCGCCGGAACGTCGGGCTTTGTGCTGCTCGTGCTGGAAAAGCCGCTGCGCGGCTGGTATCCCGAGGTGGACGTCGTCGCTACCCCCACGGGCAAGCCCGTTGCGATGGCGCACTGCAACACCTGCACGTCGGAGATCGACGCGTGGGTGCGCCTGTTCGACGAGGTTCTGCGCCGGAACGGGGCGGATGTTCCGATGGATGCGCTCTACGCGCAGCTCTATTCCGCCGCGCTGGACGGCGCGCCGGACGCGGGCGGCATGGTCGCGTTCAACTATTTCGCGGGCGAACCGCTGAGCGCCACGGAGCACGGCAGACCGATGCTCGTGCGCCTGCCGGAGAGCGCTCTGAGCGTGCCGAATTTCATGCGCGCGCAGCTCTACGGCGCGCTGGCGACGCTGCGCATGGGCGTGGACCTCCTGCGCGAGCAGGAAAATGTCCCGCTCGACTGCCTGCTGGGGCACGGCGGCTTCTTCAAGACCCCGCGCGCCGGGCAGCAGATTTTGGCGGACGTCTTTGGCGTCCCCGCCGCGCAGATGGAAACAGCCGGCGAGGGCGGACCGTGGGGCATGGCGCTGCTGGCGGCGTACCGTGCCAACCGCGCTCCCGGCGAGACGTTGGAGGATTATCTGCAAACGCGCGTGTTCCAGAACGCGCGCTGCGAGACGCTGCAACCTACCCCGGAGGGCATGGCGGGCTTCCAGAAATATTACGAGCGCTACCGCGCGGCGCTGAACGCCCAGCGCGCCGCCGCGCAGATGGTGTGACGCCTTGCACTTCCGCGCGCCGCGTGCTATGATGAACAAAACCTCCGCAGCGCGGAGGTGTGATGGTAACCGATGATTCAGCGGTTACCTGGGAGGTGTGTGCTATGGAAACCCAATTTCCGACCGGCGAGGCGGTCTTCTCGCATGAATTTGTGGTGACGCCCGAGAGCTGCGACGCGCGCGCGGGGCTTTCGCCGCTGGGCGTATTTACGATGCTCCAGTCGATCGCCACGCAGCACGCCGAGCTGCTCGGCGTGGGCGGCGCGGCGATGGCAAAGCGCGGCGCGTTCTGGCTGACGGTGCACAACCGCGTCGATTTTTACGATCGTGCGTACCTGATGCAGACCGTGCGCGCGTCCACGTGGGCGGAGGCGTGCGCAGAAAAGGACGTGCGCTGCTTCCGCAGCTACACGCTGCGCTGCGGCGACAAGCTCGTCGCCGTGGGCAGAACGCAGTGGGCGGTGCTCGGCGCGGCGGGGCGTGTCGTGCCGTTCAGGGAGTCCGGCTTCCCGCAGGACTACCCGTTCCCGCAGCAGGCGGCGATCGACGAAAAGCCGCAGCGCTTTCACGATGACTTTGCCCCCGAGGACGCCGTCGAGACGTACACCGTCCGCTCGACGGATATTGACATGGGGCGGCACATGAATAACGTCGCCTACGTGCGGCTGCTGCTGGGGCAGTTTTCGGCAAAGCAGCTCGCCTCCGGCGCGATCCGCTCCATCGAGCTGCACTACGGCGCGCCCTGTCTGGAGGGCGAAGCGCTGACCGTCTACCGCCGGCAGACCGCGGAGCGCACCCTGCTGGCGGTCGGCAGACCCGACGGCAAAAAGGCGGTGCTCGCGTCGGTGACCTTCGCCGGGGAATAAGTGCAAAAAAGCGGAAGGGGCTTGCCCCTCCCGCGCAGGGCGCACCACCAACACCGCACAATAAACGGCGACCACACAAAATCTCCGTAGGGGTCGATGCCCACATCGACCCGGCAATATGCAATTGTAAAATTGCAGGCATTTTCGGCGAAATCGTAAAATGTTCTGTAGGGGCGGACGACTCTGTCCGCCCGTGGGGTAATGGCGGGTTTGCCGCAATGTTTCGTAAAAACGGTCGTGCGGGTCGATGTGGGCATCGACCCCTACAAACATTGTGCGGATTCGCCGGGGTGCGTCCGTTTTTGCGGGTGCATTCTGCCGGGCGGACAGAGGCGTCCACCCCTACGGGCGCGTGCGTATTCGCATCGGTGCGCCCATATCCGCAATATTGTACCGCGCGGGCGGGGTTCTACCCCTCCCGCGCAGGGCGCACCACCAACACCGCACAACAAACGGCAACAACGTAAAATGTCCGTAGGGGTCGATGCCCACATCGACCCGGCGGGGTGCAATTGCAAAATTGCGCGCGCCATCGGCGAAATCGCACGACGTTCTGTAGGGGCGGACGACTCTGTCCGCCCGTGGGGCAATTGCGGGTTTGCCGCAATGTTTCGTAAAAACGGTCGTGCGGGTCGATGTGGGCATCGACCCCTACAAACATTGTGCGGATTCGCCGGGGTGCGTCCGTTTTTGCGGGTGCATTCTGCCGGGCGGACAGAGTCGTCCGCCCCTACGCTCATTATTCATCATTCATTATTCATCGTCGAAACGCGTTACAGCTCAGAAATAACGACCCTTCCCCTCATCAGTCGGCTTCGCCGACAGCTTCCCCCCGAGGGGAAGCCGAGGCGCGGTGCAAGCCTCCGAGGGGAAGCCCTGGATATGCAAAATCCCCACCCGCTGCGTTTGCAGGGGTGGGGTTTTTGCATTACTCCGCGTCTTCTCTCGCGGGCTTATTTCTGCTGTACGCCACGACGATGCGGCGGTTCGGCTCTGTGCCGGTGGAGAACGTGGTCACGTCGGGGTGATCCTGAAGCGCGGCGTGGATGACGTGGCGCTCGTAGGCGTTCATCGGCTCAAGCGTGATGTTGCGGCGGTAGCGCGTGACCTTGCCCGCGACCTTGACCGCCAGACGCTGGAGCGATTCCTCGCGCTTGAGGCGGTAGTTCTCGGCGTCCACATTGATGCGCACGCGCTTGGACGCGCCGCGGTTGACGGCGTAGTTCGTCAGGTGCTGGATGGCGTCGAGCGTCTCTCCGCGGCGACCGATGAGCACGCCCAGATTCGCGCCGACGAGATCGACGCTGTAGCCCTCGCCGCTCTTAAACGCGTGCGGCACGGCGTCGGAATCCATGTGCTCGAGCAGACCCTTGATGAACTGCTCGATCTTCTCTTCCATCGAGCCGGGCTCAGCAGGCGCGTAGACCTTCGGCTCGGCGGGCGCTGCTGCGGGCGCTTCGCGGCGCTCGGGACGCTCTGCGCGCTCGGGACGTTCCCGGCGGTCGTTGCGGTCATTGCGCTCGCGGCGCTCCGGGCGTTCTGCACGCTCCGGGCGCTCCCGGCGCGGCTGCTCGGCGCGGGGCGCGGGCTTGGGCTGCGGGGGTGCGGCGGGCGCGATGACGCGTCCGGCTGCCTGCGCCTCCTGCGCGGGGGCGGCGGGCTTCTTCGGCTTGGAGCGCGAGGCGGACGACAGAGCCGGCGCGGGCGCTTCGGGCTTTTCATCCGGCACTTCGTAGGTCACCTTGACCTTGGCGGGCGTCGAGCCGATGCCCAAAAAGCCGGACTTGGGATTTTCCAGAACTTCGACCGACACACTGTCCCGATCCATGCCGAGCTGCTCGAGCGCGGCGGCAATGGCAAGATCGATCGTTTTGCCGGTAGCGGTGATGAATTTTTCCATGTGATTACTCCTCAGTCGGTGCGTCCGCGCTCTGCGCGTCCGCCTTCTTGCCATAGTGCGTGGGATCGTAGGCGCGGCCCTTGGCATAGGGGCGCGCGGCGTCGCCGGACAGGGGCTGCTTGTCATCCTTTGCCTCAGGCGCGGGATTCTTCTTTGCCTCGTATTCGCGCGCGGCGCGGTCAGCGGATTCCTTTTCCTGCTGGCGCAGCTTCTTCTTGCTCACGTTATCCATGATGCCGTCGGGGTTCTGTTCGCGGCGAAGCTGGCGCTGGCGCTCTTTTTCGATCTCCTCGGCGCGCTTGAGTGCGGCGCGCTCCTGACGCTCGGCGTCCTCCGCGTCGTAGACCTTGCGGAAGTGGAGCGTGAGGAAATAATCCTGCACCGTGCCGAACACCGCCTGCGCGATCCAGTAGATGGACAGCGCCGCGGGCATGGAATAGCCGATCCACAGCGACATGAGCGGCATCATGAGCATCATGCTCATGTTCGTTTTCGCCTGCTGCTTGGCGGCCTCTTCGTCACGCTCACCGTCGGCGTTCGTGGCGACCTGACCGTTCATCTTCTGGCTGATGAACATGGACAGCATCTGGAAGCCCGCCGAGACGATCGGCAGGATGAACAGACCGATCTGCGCCCAGCCGGCGTTTTCGACCGTCCAGATCTTGAACGTGGGGATCGCCGCGAGGTCCAGCCCCAGGAACGAGAAGTCGATGGACGTGAGATTCGCCTGCGCCGTCACGGAGAGGGCTTTGAGCGGTTCGACATACGCGCCGAGCTTGCCTGCCGCGGCGAGCTGGGCGTAGTAGGTATTCGCGCCGAGATTCTCGCCGCTGGCGCGCACGAACGCGACGATGGCGGCGGAGACGGAGCGCGAGTTGTGCAGCATATACGTCAGCGGCTCGCGGATGACGTAGTACAGCGGCAGCAGAATGAGCAGCGGGATGAACGACCACAGACAGCCGCCGCCCATCGAGACGCCTTCTTCCTTATAAAGCTGCTGGACAGCCTGCTGATATTTCTGCTTGTCGTCGCCGTATTTCGACTCCATCGCCTTGACGATGGGCGCGAGGCGCGACATTTTGAGCGTGCTCTTTTTGCTCTTGATGCTCATGGGGAGCAGGATGAGCTTGATGATGAGCGAGAACAGGATCAGCGCCACGCCGTAGTTGTTGGCGAACTGATACAGCCACTCCAAGAGGTAGCCGAACGGGACGCGGATGATGTCGGACAGGCTCATTTTGTCCTGCGTGCTCTCCGCCGCCTGGGTCGCCGCCTGCTCGGGGGTGAGCTGCGAGTCGGTTTCTGCCGTCTGACCTGCGCCGCCCGCCACGCAGCCGGACAGGCACGCGAGCAGGCACAGCGCCGCCAGCAGCAGCGCTAGAAATCGTTTCATGTTGATCCTCCGTTTTGTTGGGGATACCGCGGGCTTGCCCTACGGCACCGGGTCAAAGTAGTCGCCCCTGTAAAAGGGGTGGCACCGCAAAAACCGCCGCAGCGCCAGCCATCCGCCCTTGCGTGCGCCGTATTTGCCGATCGCCTCGAGTGCATACTGTGAGCACGTCGGGCAGAACCGGCAGCGGCGCGGAAACGCGGGGGAGATATGGCGCTGATAAAAGCGGATCGCACGCAGCAGAAGATTTTTCACGCCTCCGCCTCCCGCAAAATGCCCGCCTCGGCGGCGAGCGCGAGATAGGAGCGTTCGAGCTGCTGATAGCTTGCCGTGACGGCGCGGCTGCGCGCCACGATCACAAGATCCCAGCCCGGCAGGAACTCGCCTTCGTGCAGGCGATAAATTTCGCGCAGGCGGCGGCGGATGCGGTTGCGCACCACGGCGTGCCCGAGCTTGACGCCCACGGTCAGCCCGACGCGGTTTTCCCGGCTGCCGTTTTTGCGGCAGTAGAGCACCAGATTGCGGTCGGCGAAGCTGCCGCCCTTGCGGTACAGCCGCCGGAACACATGATTGAGCTTGAGCGATCTGGAAAACTGCATAGAGCATCGCCTCGCTGCACGAAAAATTCCTGATAAACGGATGGGGCGAACAGAACTGAGTCCATTCACCCCTACTGCGTGTTATTTGCGTCGGTCATGGCTGCGATCACGCGGAGAGCTTTGCTCTGCCTTTTGCGCGGCGGCGGGCAAGGACCTTACGACCGTTCGCGGTCGCCATTCTCTTGCGGAAGCCATGCACTTTGGAGCGATGACGCTTCTTGGGCTGGTAGGTACGAACCGTAGACATAGATGACACCTCCTGAAAAATTATGCTCAACAGCCGCAGTTTACGGCCGCAGCAATCGTTGGTCGCGCGTTCGCATGGAACGCGCAGATACAATTATACTAGATACCTGCGCAATGTGTCAAACGTTTTTTTACGAAATTTGCATTTTACCGCATTTTGTGGCGGCATTTTACCGCGCGGGCTAAATGTAGTGCCTTACCGCTTCTGCGTGAGGGGCTTGGACTTCTGCTGCGCCTCAAAGAGCGTGACGAGGATGGAGTTGGAGAGCATGAAGCCCTTGGGCGTGAGATGCCAGCGCCCGTTTTCGAGCACCGCCAGCTCCTGCTTGGAAAACGCCTCCAGCAGCTTTTCGATCGGCTCGAACGGCAGCAGGAACGAGCGGGTGTATTCGCCTTTTTCGATGCCGTCCACCGTGCGCAGGCGCAGCATCAGATACTCGCCCGCACGCTCGCGCAGCGGCACGGTCTCGCACTCGGACAAAATCGTCCCGTGCGCCAGCACGCCGCGGATGTACTGCTGAATATCCGCCGCCGCCGTAAAGCGCTTGCCGGCAAAGTCGGACGCCGCGCACGGACCGAAGCCGAGGTACTCGTCACCCACCCAGTATTTCATATTGTGGCGGCAGATGTAGCCGTCGCGCGCGAAGTTGGAAATTTCGTACTGCCGGTAGCCGAACGATTCCAGCGTTTCCACGGCGTAGAAATACATATCCGCCTGCGCGTCGTCGTCGGGCAGATTCGCACAGTCCTTATAGTCGTAGAGCGGCGTGTTCGGCTCGACCTTCAGACCGTAGCACGAGATGTGGTCGGGCTTGAGGTCGATGACGTGGCGGAGCGTCTGCATCCACTGCTCGCGGCTCTGGCTGGGCAGACCGAACATCAGATCGACCGACACGTTCGCAAATCCCGCGCGCCGCGCCAGCGACACCGCCTGCTGCGCCTGCTTGTAGGTGTGCGGCCGCCCGAGCGCCTTGAGCTGCTCGTCGAGGTCGGACTGCACGCCGATGGAGATGCGGTTGAAGCCCGCGCGGCGCAGACGCGCAAGCTGCGAGAGCGTGACGGAGTCGGGATTCGCCTCCAGCGAAATTTCCGCGTCGCGGCTGATCTCAAACCGCCGGTCCAGCTCCGAGAGAATGCGCACCAGACCGCTCGCGCCGAAGAACGACGGCGTGCCGCCGCCGAAGTAGACGGTGTCCACGATATACCCCGGCGCGCCGGTCGCCGTCTCGCGGATGTGGGCGAGGATGGCGTCGAGATAGCGCTCCATGAGCGCCTTGTCGCGCGCGCCGCCGATGGAGTAGAAGTCGCAGTATTCGCACTTGCTGCGGCAGAAGGGGATGTGAACATAGATCCCAAGCGGTTTTTTCTTTTTTTCAGGCGTCTGTTTCTTAGGCATAGACCCTCCCGGCGCGCCTGCGGGCGCGCGAAGTAAGAAGTAAGAGTGAAGAGTGAAGAAGTGGGGATTTCGTTGCGGGGTTCGACCGCATTTCCAATCGAGCCGTAGGGGCGGGGTTCTATCCCGCCCGCGCGGTATTACGTTGAAAATTTGCACGCGCCGATGCGAAACGGTACGCACCCGTAGGGGCGGACGCCTCTGTCCGCCCGGCGGTACGCACCCGCAAACACGAATGCGCTCCGGCAAATCCGCACACCGTTTGTAGGGGTCGATGCCCACATCGACCCGCACGGGGCACGACCGTTTTTATGATACGCCATGGCAAATTTGCGATTGCCCAACGGGCGGACAGGGTCGTCCGCCCCTACAGGACGTTTTGCGGTTTCGCCGAACATTATGCAATTTTGCGATTGCGCCCCGACGGGTCGATGTGGGCATCGACCCCTACGGACAGATTGCGTTGTCGCCGTTCGCTGTGCGATTTTGCGGGTGCACCCTGCACGGGAGGGGTAGAACCCCTCCCCTACGCAACCGGGGGGAATTTTGCGGATTCGCATTGGTGCGTCCGAATTTGCAACGCCGCACCGCACAATCCTTTCGTCACGGCTGCGCCGTGCCACCTCCCTTTACACAAGGGAGGCTTTGATTCGTGCTTACTCGTCCAATTTGAGCACCGCCATGAATGCCTCCGACGGCACGGACACCGTGCCGAACGTGCGCATTCGCTTTTTGCCTTCCTTCTGCTTTTCCAGCAGCTTCTTTTTGCGCGTGATGTCGCCGCCGTAGCACTTTGCCAGCACGTCCTTGCGCAGCGCCTTGATGGTCTCGCGGGCGATGACCTTGCCGCCGATCGCCGCCTGCACGGGGATCTCAAACATCTGGCGGGGGATATTTTCCTTGAGCTTTTCGCAAATTTTGCGCGCGCGCGCGTAGGCGTTGTCCGCGAACAGGATGAAGCTCAGCGCGTCCACGATCTCGCCGTTGAGGAGAATGTCGAGCTTGACGAGCTTTGACGGGCGGTAGCCCTCTAGCTCGTAGTCGAGCGAACCGTAGCCGCGCGTGCGGCTCTTGAGCGCGTCAAAAAAGTCATAGATGATCTCGTTGAGCGGCATGGAATAGTGCAGCTCCACGCGCGTGGTGTCGAGATACGTCATATCCTTGTACTCGCCGCGCCGGTTCGTGCACAGCTCCATGATCGCGCCGACGTATTCCGGCGGCGTGAGGATGTTGACCTTGGCGAACGGCTCGCGCGCCTCGGCGATCTCCGCCGGGTCGGGGTAGTTGAGCGGCGTGTAGACCTCCAGCTCCGTGCCGTCCGTTTTCGTGATCTGATACACGACGTTCGGCGCGGTGGTGATGAGGTCGAGATTATATTCGCGCTCCAGCCGCTCCAGAATGATCTCCATGTGCAGCAGCCCCAAAAAGCCGCAGCGGAAGCCGAAGCCCAGCGCGATGGAGTTTTCCTGCGTGTAGCTCATGGACGCGTCGTTGAGCTTGAGCTTTTCCAGCGCGTCGCGCAGGTCGCCGTATTTCGACCCGTCGGCGGGGTACACGCCCGAAAAGACCATCGGCTGCGCCTGCTTGTAGCCCGGCAGCGGCTCTGCCGCGGGGGTTTCCGCGCCGGTGACGGTATCGCCCACGCGCGTGTCGGACACGGTTTTGATAGAAGCCGTCAGATACCCGACCTCACCCGCGCCGAGCGACTCCGCCGGGCGCATCCCGAACGGGTGCAGGTAGCCGACCTCCACGACCTTGTAAACAGCGCCCGTCGCCATCATTTTGATGTCCATGCCGGGCGTGACCGTGCCGTTCACCACGCGCAGATACACGATCGCGCCGCGGTACGAATCATACTGGCTGTCAAAGATGAGGCATTGCAGCGGTGCGTCGCGGTCGCCCTTCGGCGCGGGGACGTTTTTGACCACGTCCTCCAGCACAGCGTGGATGTTGACGCCGTTTTTGGCGGAAATTTCGGGTGCGTCCAGCGCGGGCAGCCCGATGACGTCCTCAATTTCGTGCTTGACCTCCTCGGGGCGCGCGGCGGGCAGGTCGATCTTGTTGATGACCGGCAAAACTTCGAGGTCATTGTCGATGGCGAGGTAGGTGTTCGCCAGCGTCTGCGCCTCGATGCCCTGTGACGCGTCCACCACCAGCAGCGCGCCCTCGCACGCCGACAGAGAGCGCGAGACCTCGTAGTTAAAGTCCACATGACCCGGCGTGTCGATGAGGTTCAGGACATAGTCCACCCCATCGTCGGCGCGGTAGGCAAGGCGCACGGCGCGGGCTTTGATGGTGATGCCGCGCTCGCGCTCCAGGTCCATGGAGTCGAGCACCTGCTCCGCCATCTCGCGCTTTTCGACCGTGTGGCACGCTTCGAGCAGACGGTCGGCGAGCGTGGACTTGCCGTGGTCAATGTGGGCGATGATGGAAAAATTGCGGATTTTGGACAGATCAGTCATAAAAAGCTCCCTGTGTGCCGCGCGATGTTACCCGACGGTATTTTCACGCAGCACAGTCTCGTATTTGCTGGAGGAGGAGAAATAGGCGTTCAGAATGGGGATGCAGACGTTTGCCAGATTGCCGCCCTGCGCGCCCTTTTCCACATACACGGCGATGGCGATCTCGGGATCGTCCGCCGGGGCGTAGAGCACGAACGAGGCATGGTCCGAGCCGCCGTATTCATTGCCCCACTGCGCCGTGCCGGTCTTACAGGCGACCTTGATGGGGTAATCGGCGAGATACTGCGCCGCCGTGCCCTTGCTGGCGGCGAGCTGCATACCCGTGGACACGCAGTCGATGGCTTCGTCGGACATTTCAAGGTGGCTTGCCACCGTCGGCTCGTGGGAGCGGATCAGCTCCTGATAGTCCCACGACACCACGCGCTTTAAGAACGTTGCGTTATAGCGCACGCCCTTGTTTGCCAGCGCCGAGGTGTAGCAGACAAGCTGCATGGGGGTGAATTTGTTGTCGGACTGACCGATCGCCGCCTGAATGACGTCCGCGCCGTACCAGCCCGCGTCCGTGCCGGAGTAGAGGGCGGCTTTCGTCTCGGCGTTGGCGCGCGTGCCGACGTATTCCACCAGCTCCACGCCCGTGTGCTCACCAAGCCCGAGCTGCCGCGCGACAAGATCCATCGCGTTTTCGCCCGTCTCCTGCACATAGGCGTAGTACGTCAGCCGCCCGACCTCGTAGAAGTAGTAGTTGCAGGATTCCTGAAGCGCCTGCTGCATATTGATCGTGCCGTGGGTCGTGCCGCTGCTCGTCCAGACGTAGCACTTCGGCTCATAGCCCTGATCCTTATAATAATCATAAATGCCCTTGCACGTCACCTCGTAAAATTCTCCGAGCTTGCCGTAGTCGATGGCGGCGATGGCGGTGACCATTTTGTAGATCGAGCCGGGCCAGTATTCCGCGAGCAGCGCGCGGTTATACAGCGGATCGAAGTCCGCGTCCTTCAGCTCGTTAAAATCCTGCGAATAGGTGGCGATATTGAACGTGGGGTAGCTCGCGCAGGCGAGGATCTCGCCCGTTTTGACCTCCTGCACCACGACCGCGCCGCCCTCGGCGTCCTTGCCCTCGCTCTTGCGGCCCACGCCGTTTTCGCGCAGGTCGAGGATCACGCGCTCCAGCGCGTCCTCCGCCGTCATTTGCAGCGACAGGTCGATCGTCAGCTCCACGTTGCTGCCCGGCTGCGGCAGCTCGGCAAAGTATTCGTTCAGCACGTCGCCGGAGGCGGAGACGGTGGTGAATTTCCGCCCGGACGAGCCGTGCAGATATTCCTCAAACGCCTTTTCGATGCCGTCCTTGCCGACGAGCGCGTTCATGGCGTAGCCCTGTTCTTTATAGGTTTCGTATTCTTCGGCGGTCATCTGCCCGATCGAGCCGAGCAGATGCGCGGCGTAGGTGGTGTTATACTCGCGGACGGTGGACGCCTCCACAATGACGCCCGGCACGCCCAGCTCCATCACGGCGGCAAGCTGCTCCGCCTGCACGTCGGTTGCGAGCGTGTAGTTTTCCAGCCCCACGCCGCTGACACTGCGCAGCTCCAGCTCGTAGCGGACGCTGATGACCCTGTACGCCTGCTCCTGCGTCCAGTCGTCGGGGATGCGGTACGCGTCCATGAGGTTTTTCATGAGCGTCTGCGCGGAAATATCGGCGTCATAGTCGCGGTTTGCCAGAAACGCGCGGTAATAGCCCTGCCAGGTGGAGGACTGCTCGTCCACCGTGAGCGTATACGGGCGCGTGGCGGTGACGGGGAAGTGCGACTGATAGGCGATGCCCTGCTCGTCGCACAGCTCCAGCACGCGCAGCAGACTCTCGTTCGGCGTTTTGGAGTTGAAGAGCACAAAGTTGATGATGACGAGGTTGTAGCTGGCGCGGTTCGAGATGAGGACGTTGCCGTTGCGGTCGAGAATATTGCCGCGCGAGGCTTCCACCGTGGTCATGTAGGTGATGGAGTCGGCGTCATCGGCGATATACGTCGAGTCGGACTGCGCCGCCTGCACCTTATAAAGCCGCAGCGCGAACAGCCCGATCAGCGCCGCCGCAAGCGCGAGAAACAGAAAAATGCGAAAGCGGATAAGTCGCTGCATGGAATGCTCCTTTCAGAGTGCGTGGGAAGGGGGTCAAATCTTCTGTGGACGGTATATCCTGCTGATGCGCGAGGCGAGGAGGTACAGCAGCGGGCACGCGATGAGCGACAGCCCGCAGCCGACGAACAAAATGCGGAGGCTCGTCTCGCCCGGCGTGCCGAGATACAGCCGGATGAGCGCCAGCGCGCCCTGTGTAAAGAGGAGCGCCGCCGCGCTGAGGATCAGCGCCGCCGGAAGCTGCGCGCGCAGATACTGCCGGCACAGCCAGCTCACGCCGAGCGCAACTGCCGTGAACGTGAGGATGGAAAGCCCCGCGCCGTCCGCGCCGCAGGCGTACCAGCCAAGACCCGTCAGCAGCCCGAACAGCCCCGCGGGCTCGGGCTCAGCGTGCATACAAACGCACGCCAGCGCCACGGGCAGCAGACTGAGCTTTGCGCCAAAATAGCGCACGCGCCCGAACACGACCGTTTGCAGCAGCGCCGCTGCCAGCATCAGCGCGGCATACAGCGCCCACATCAGGATTTTTTTATACCGATCCGGCATGGCGCTCGCCTCCTTTGTGCGGGGTCGTGGTTTTTCGTTTTGTAGGGGCGGACGACCCTGTCCGCCCGGCAGTGCTGAAGGAATAGGTAAGAGTGAAGAGTGAAGAAGTGAGTTTTTAGCCGTAACGTAGCGGTTTTTGACCGCATTGCCAGTCGAGCCGTAGGGGAGGGGTTCTACCCCTCCCGCGCGGGATGTGCCATCAAAATTGTACAACGAACGGCGACCCCGCAATATGTCCGTAGGGGTCGATGCCCACATCGACCCGGCAGAATGCAATTACAAAATTGCACGATGTTCGGCGAAATTGCAAAACGTTTTGTAGGGGCGGACGACCCTGTCCGCCCGTGGGGCAACGGCAAATTTGCCGCAACGTTTCGTAAAAACGGTCGTGCGTCATACGGGTCGATGCGACGCCCGCAGGCTAGTTTCGAGGCGCAACCGCGCGCAGCGCGGCTCTTAGCGCCGAAGATGGGCATCGACCCCTACAAATGTTGTACGGATTCGCCGGGGTACATTCGTGTTTGCGGGTGCGTGCCGCCGGGCGGACAGAGGCGTCCGCCCCTACGGGTGCATACCATTACGCATTGGTGCGTGCGGGTTTGCGGCGTTGTACCGCACGGGCGGGGTAGAACCCCGCCCCTACGTTACGACGAAGCCCGGGGGTTCACCCATTCTGATATTCCGTAATGATAAAGATCTGCTCCAGCTGCCCGATCTCGCAGCTGGGCTCCAGCGTTGCGTATTTGGCAACGCCCGTTTCATCGAGGTCAACGTCCGTCAGATACCCCAGCAGCAGACCGCGGGGGTAGAGGGTCGAGCCGGTGGTGACGACCTGGTCGTTATTTTTGAGCACCGCCTCGGTGGGCAGGTAATTCATGCGCAGCACGCTCGTGCCGTCGGCAAGATACGTCCCCTGCACCACGCCCGTGTAGCCGGACGAGGCGATGGAGGCGCTGATCTCCAGCGAGGAATCGAGGATGGTCGTCACGGTCGCCCAGTTCGCGCCCACCTCGGTGATGAGCCCGACGACCTGCCCGTTGCCCGTGACGGCGCACATACCGGCGGCGAGCCCCGCCGTCTCGCCCTTGGCGATGGTGAACTCCAGCTTATAGTTCGACGAGTTCCACGAAATGATGTACGCGGACACATATTTATAGTCCTCATGCTCCTCGCTCAGCCCCAGAAGCTGACGCAGGTGCTCGTTTTCGCGCTGATACGTCTCCGCCGTGCGCACGCTCTCCTGAATGTCCAGCAGCTCCTTTTTGAGCTGCTCATTCTCTGCCTGCAGCGATTCGTAGGCGAAGAGATAGTTATAGTACCGCTCCGCCTGCCGGTCGATGGCGGCGACGGCGCTGCGCAGCGGCGAGAGGACGGTCTGCACGGCGTTGGCGAGGAACGGCGTGCCGGTGATGACGGCGGACGCGATCGTGACCAGCAGCGCCAGCACGACCGCCGCCACGACGATCGCCTTGACGCGCGGCGTCCAGAATTTTCGCTTCACAGCCTCACCCCTCTCCACACTCGCCGAGCACCGCTGCGCCAAAGCGGCGCAGCAGCACGGCAAGGCTGCACACCGGCAGCCCCATGACGGAAAAATAGTCGCCCTCTAAATACTCGCAGAACGCGCCCGCGCGACCCTGGATGCCGTAAGCCCCCGCCTTGTCCATCGGCTCGCCGGTGGCGATGTAAGCGGCGATCTCGCGGTCAGACAGCGCACGGAAGTGGAGCTTCGAGCGCGAGACAAGGCTCTCCACGCGCGCACCCTTTTGCACGCACAGACCCGTCATCACCTCGTGCCAGCGCCCGGATAAAAGCCGCAGCATCCGCGCGGCGTCCGCCTCGCTCTTTGGCTTTCCAAGCACCTCGCCGCACACGACGATGGTGTCGGCGGCGATGATAATATCGTCAGAGCCGGCGGTCTTTGCGATGGCGGCGGCCTTTGCCCGCGCCACGCGCTCGACCTCGCGCTCCGGCGGGAGCGACGCGTCCATATGCTCGTCAATGTCCGCCGTGCGGACGGTAAAGTCCACGCCCAGCCCGCGCAGCAGCTCCTGCCGCCGCGGCGACGCGGATGCCAGAATCATCATGGTAAGTCCCCTCCGGCGCTCATTCCACGCCTCTGGTGTAAAGCCCCCGCGTGTAGCTGCCGGCGTCAAACGTGCCGCCGCGCCGGTATTCCTCCAAGATGGTGTCCACCTCGCCGGGGTTTTCGGTTGTAAATTGCAGCCGCAGCGCCCACAGCCCCATCCCGCGGAAGGACGAGAGCTTGTCGAGCAGATACAGCTTTTTGCCGTTGAGCACGACCGAGCGGCACGTTCCGGGGTCGCGCACGACGGGAAATTCCTCACCGATGCGATCGACCAGCCGCGGCGGCGCGCTGGATGTGCAGGCGCAGCTCCCGGTCTGACCGCGAATGACGCAGTTTTCCGTCAGCATCAGCGGCAGGCGCCCATATACCAGCACCTCCGTCGGGATCGCCTTGGACACGTCCCGGAGCTGCGGCAGCGTCATTTCAAAGGACAGAAGCTGCGAGTCCAGCCCCTCGCGCCGCAGATAGTTCATGGCGCGGGAATTGTAGATATTCAGCCCAAAGTCGCCGCGCACGGCAAAGCCGGCGGCTTTTCCGATGCGCACCTGCCCGAGGTTGCCAACTAAGATCTGGCGCACATTGAGCTGATATGCCGTTTTCAGAAGCTCCGCCAGCCCTGCGTTCTCGCCGCTCCACACCACGCGCGGCAGCACCGCCGCGAGCTGCGTTTCCAGCCCCACGCGCTGCGCAAGGTCGGGATGCTCGGCAAGCTCCGTCAGCGGAACGTATAAAACCGCGGGCTTTGCCGCGAGCAGGCGCGGCGTGATCTGCTTTTCAGAGCGGACGCTCACCGTGAGCTGCGGCGTGCCGGGCACGCCGTCATACGCCGGCGGCTCGTTGTACGCGCCCAGGTGCGCAGGCGCGACGCGCCCGCGCACGGCGGTCAGCTCCGCCAGAACGTCGCGCCGCATGGCGTTGAGGCTCGACGCCGGGAGCATGATGCCCGGGTCGAGCACGGACTTCACCGCGTCGCAGCGGTAGGGCGTGCCGCCCGTTTTGGCGATGCGCTGGCGCAGTTCTTCGGGATCGAGGGCGCGCACCATCGCCTCCTGCGGCACAGGTCCGACGGTCTTGCAGATGTGCCCGTCGTCATCCTCCACCGCGAGCTGCGCCGGCAGCCCCTGCCGCACCATCGCGTAAAAGCGCACGCCCACGCGGGCGTTTTCGCCGTTTTCATACGTCGCGCGCGCGGCGGCGAACAGGTCGCGGTTTCCCTCGACCTCCTGCCGCCTGCCGAACATCTCGCTGCCGATCTGCCCGTCGTAATACCCCTGTGTAAAGCCCTCGCGGGAGAATACCGCCTCCAGCTCGGCAAGGTCTGCGGGGGTGATCTTTTTGCCGTTCAGCGCCGCGCGGTAGAGCTTGGTCACCACGGCGACGTATTCCGGGCGCTTCATGCGCCCTTCGATCTTCAGGCTCGCAACGCCCATGCGCCCCAGCTCCGAAAGACGCTCGATCAGGCAGTTATCCCGCAGCGAGAGCGGGTAGCGGTCCGGCTCAAAGCGCCCGTAGCCATACGGCAGCCGGCACGGCTGGGCGCACTGCCCGCGGTTTCCGCTGCGCCTGCCGATGACAGACGAGAGATAGCACTGCCCGGAGTAGCACATACAAAGCGCGCCGTGCACGAACACCTCGATCTCCACCGGGCTTTTCACGCAGATGCGCGCAAGCTCCTCGCGCGGCAGCTCCCGCGCCAGCACCACGCGCGTACAGCCCAGCTCCCGCGCCTGCTGCACGCCCTCGAGCGAATGGATGCTCATCTGCGTGGAGGCGTGGATGGGGATGTGCGGCGCGATCTCGCGGCACAGCTCGACCATGCCGAGGTCCTGCACGATGAACGCGTCCACGCCCAAAATCGCCGCCGTGCGCACCACATCCGCCGCCCGCGCCATCTCGCGGTCGGAGACGAGCGTGTTGAGCGTCAGATGGACCTTCACCCCGCGCACATGGCAGTATACGACCGCCTCCTGCAATTCGTCGGCGGAAAAATTATGCGCGCCCATGCGGGCGTTGAACGCGCCGCAGCCGAGATAGACTGCGTCCGCGCCGTTTTGCACGGCGGCGCGCAGCGCTTCCATCGACCCGGCGGGGCAGAGCAGTTCCATAGCGTTTCCTCGTTTTTCGTAAAGTTCAAAAGCGGCGGCACAATACGCCAGCGTATATTCGGATACATTATAGCGCAACGGACGGAAAAAGAAAAGTCCCGTATGTAAACATTTTGTTTCTTTTGGTGGGGCCGCGCCGCACGACCGCGGCGGCGACCTTCGCCGGATCTTTTGCCCCAATGCCGCGGCTTTGGAAATTTGAAATACACAAAGTATTCCTGCATTTCCAAAGTCTTGCCTTGGGGCAAAATCTCTCGCCGAATGTTCTTGCCGGATCGTGCGGCGCAGCCCTGTTTGCCAAAATACGGGAACGCCCAGAGACTTGTCAGAGCGAGCTCGGCGTGATAGAATAGCGAAAAAGAACGAAGGGTGGTGACGGTGATGGATGCACAAGACGTGACGCTGCGCGCGTCAGAAATCCGGGCGCTGCTCGCGGCGGGCAGCGGCGAGGCGGCGCTGCTGCTTTTGTATCTGCGCGGCGGCGGAGCATTGGACGATGCGGCAGGGGCGCTGGGCTTTGACGCGCGGCAGCTCGACTACGCGAGCGCCTCTCTGCGGCAGATGGGGCTTTTGCCGGAGCGCGTGCCCGCGCATTTGCAGCCGTCCGCCGCCCCGGTCTACTCTGAGCAGGATCTCGCGCGCGAATACGGCGCAAGCTCCGAATTTCCCACCATCGTGGGCGAGGCGCAGCGGCGTCTGGGGCGCGTGCTGTCCACGGAGGAGCTGAAGCTCCTGCTCGGCATCTACCGCTATCTGGGGCTTCCGGCGGAGGTCATCTCGCTGCTCATCCACTACTGCATCAGCCGCAGCCGCGCGCGCGGCGCGGGGCGGATGCCGTCCTTACGCATGATCGAAAAGGAAGCCTACCGCTGGGCGGACAGCGGCATCGAGACGATGGAGCAGGCGGCGGCATATATGCAGCAGGAGCTGCGGCGGCAGAGCCGCGCCGGGCGCATCTGCGAGATCTTGCAGGTGAGCGCGCGGCTGACCCCCGGCGAGGAGAATTACATCCGCGCGTGGATCGAATGGGGCTTTGACGACGAGGTCATCGCAAAGGCGTATGAAAAAACGCGCCTGTCCACCGGCACGCTCAAGTGGGCGTATCTGAACGCCATCCTGCGGAGCTGGCACGAGCAGGGCTTTACGACGCTGCAACAGGTCGAGGCGGGCGACCAGAAGCCCGCCGCGCGCGCAGCAGCGCCGAAAAATCCCGTGCAGCAGCACGGCGGGGCGCTGTCGGGCGTGGAAAAGGACGCGGTGGAGCGGATGCTCCACAAGGAACTTTTTAAGGAGGGCTGAGCATGGCATATTCCGAATCGGTCCTGCGCGCCGCCGAGGCGCGTCTTGCCGCCGAGCGGCAGCAGCACGACGAGCAGAACCGCCGCCGCATCGCGGAAATTTACGCCGCGCAGCCGCGCCTGCGCGAGATCGACAGCGCGCTGCGCAAAACATCCGCGCGCGTCATGGCGGCGTGCTTCCGCAAGGGGGAGGACACGCAGACGGCGATCGAACAGTTAAAGCACGAAAATCTCGCGCTCCAGCAGGAGCGGGCGTGGATCTTGGACTCCAACGAACTTTCGCCCGACGACCTCGCCGACACGCCCATCTGCACCGCCTGCGGCGGCACGGGCTATGTGGGCGCGGTGATGTGCGGCTGCCTGCGCGAGCTGTGCCGGCAGGAGCAGAAGAAGGAGCTGTCGTCCATTTTGGGCGGAAAGGAGCGCTTTGAGCACTTCCGGCTGGACGTGTATCCCGACGCCGTTGACCCGGCGCTCGGTGTCAGCCCGCGCACGCTCATGCAGTGCATTTTGCAGAGTGCGCAGCACTACGCGCGCACGTTTTCACCCGCCAGCGGGTCGATCCTGATGCTGGGCGCGACGGGGCTTGGAAAGACGTATCTCTCGGCGTGCATCGCCCGCACGGTCGCCGACCGGGGCTTCTCGGTGGCGTATGAGTCCGCCATCCGCGTGTTTTCGGATTTTGAGGCGGAAAAATTCGGCAATCGCGGCGAGGAAGCAAATGACCCCACGCGCCGCTATTTTGCCTGCGACCTGCTGATTTTGGACGATCTCGGCACGGAGATGACCACGCAGTTCACCGTCTCCGCGCTCTACCAGATCGTGAACACCAGAATGCTGGAGCATAAGGCCACCATCATCTCCACAAACCTCCCCGCAACAGAGCTGGAGCGCCGCTACGGCGCGCAAACAGCGTCGAGGTTGCTCGGCAGCTACGAGCTGTATCAGTTCCGGGGCAACGATATTCGCATGATGCAGAAATAAGAGAACCCCCGCCCGAACAGGGCGCGCGGGCGAATTTGCACGACGGATGGCGAATACGAAAAATGTCCGTAGGGGTCGATGCCCACATCGACCCGGCAGGATGCAATCACAAAATTGCACGATGTTCGGCGAAATCGCAAAACGTTCTGTAGGGGCGGACGCCTCTGTCCGCCCGTTGGGCAACGGCAAATTTGCCGCAATGTATTATAAAAACGAACGTGCGGCGTGCGGGTCGATGTGGGCATCGACCCCTACAAACATAGTGCGGATTCGCATAGGTGCATCCGTGTTCGCCGGTACATACCGCCGGGAGGGGCAGAGCCCCGCCCCTACGGCTTCCCGGAGGACGCGTCAAAAATAAAAAGCTGCGGCATTGCCGCAGCTTTTTTTACGTTTTCTTTTCAAACCGCTCGCCGCATTTGGGGCAGCGGATGCTGATGCGCCCCTTGCCGCGCGGCACGCGCACGGTCTGGTTGCAGCGGGGGCAGCGGAAGTAGCGGTTCTGCCGGTCCTTGAGGCGCGTCCAGAAGCGCATATACGCCGCGTTTTCGCGCCGCCGGGCGGCAAAATTGCGCGAGTACATCCGCACGATGCACCAAATGAGCGGCACATACGCCAGCACGTTGAACACGCTCATCCAGGCCGCCAGATATTTTCCGCCCAGCCAGCCGAGCAGCAGGCAGCCGAGCGCGACGTACAGCAAAAACCGATTGAGCGGATCTGTCCCATACCGCCCTGAGAAAAAACGCCTGAGCGCGTCGCCGATCTTCCGAAACATCCCGCATCCTGCCTTTCACGCACGCTTGATACGCATTATTATAGTGCCGGATGACAAAAAGGCAACGAATCCTGACAATTGTTTAAAAAAAGTTTACGGTTTTTCCGTGTTTTCCCGCCGCAGCTCCAGAATACACAGCGCCGGGCGGTTGGCAAACCGCAGCGGCAGCCCCCGGATGCCGCCGAAGCCGGGGCTGACGTACATGGATGTTTTGCCGTGCGTATACAGCCCCGCGTCATAGTCGGGGAACAGATCGTAGTGCGTGCCGAGCACGCCGCCCAGACCCGGCAGGCGCACGATGCCGCCGTGCGCGTGCCCGCAGAGCACCACGTCCGCGCCCAGATGCGCCCAGCGCGCCAGCTCGTCGTTGCGGTGCGCGAGCAGCAGGATGAACGCGTCCTCGTCCGCCTCCTCGCGGAGCTCACCGAAGAGCTGCGCGGGCGTTTTCTGGTCGGCAGGACCGTTCGGGTCATCCACGCCCGCAAGGATGATGCTGTCACTTCCACGCGTGAGCGTGACATAATCGTTGCGCAGACGCCTGACGCCGCACGCGTCCAGCATTTTGAGCATCGCCTGCCGCGTCTTTTTTTGCAGCACCCACTCGTGATTGCCCGTCACAAAATACACCGGCGCGATGGCGCACAGCGCTTGCAGAAAGGGCTTCAGCGCCATGGGGTCGCGCCGCTCGTCGGCAAGATCGCCCGTGAGGGCGATGAGGTCGGGCCTTGCCGCGCGCACGAGCTCGGCGAGGTGTTCGTTGTCCTTGCCAAACTCGCGCGCGTGCAGATCGGAGATCTGCGCGATGCGAAAGCCGTCAAAGCCCTCCGGCAGGCGCGCGGAGACGATCGGCTGCGTCAGCACGCGCACGGTGTAGTTTTCATACCAGCCCATCGCCGCCAGCACAGCGAGCAGCCCCGCCGCGCACAGCCGCCGGACGGGGCGGTTTTTTCGCTTCATAAGCACCCTCCCTCGGTGATATTTTTGCCAGCATAGCACAACGCAGCGGAAAAAGGAAGCAAAATCCGCCGTCAAAATCGCGAAAACTAACGGTTTATTTGCCTGTCAGAAAGATTTTTTGTTGTGCAATGCCGCGCAGGATGCTATAATAGCCGAAAAAGATAAAAAGATATACTGGATGTGTATTTGAGTGAAGTACGGAACCTGGGCAATTGCCCGCGAGTATCAGCCGGGGCAGGCGAACGCGCTGGAGCGCGCGGGCTACTCCCCCATCGCGGCGGCGGTGCTGTGCAGCCGCGGCTATGACACGCCCGAGGCGGCGCACGCGTTTTTGTCGGCGGACGGTCCGCTGACCGACCCCTTCGCGCTGCTGGATATGGAGCGCGCCCGCACACGCGTGCAAAGGGCGCTGGATGAACACGAAAAAATCTGCGTGTTCGGCGATTATGACGTGGACGGCATCACCGCCACCTGTCTGCTGACGGAATTTCTGCGCGAGCGCGGCGGCGATGTGGTCAGCTACATCCCCGCGCGGCTGGAGGAGGGCTACGGTTTGAATCCGACCGCCATCGAAGCGCTCAGCGCGCAGGGCGTGCGCCTGATCGTCACGGTGGACTGCGGCATCACGGCGCTGGATGAGGCGCTTTTGTGCCGCGAAAAAAATATTGATCTGGTCATCACCGACCATCACGAGTGCAAGACGGAGCTGCCGCAGTGCGCGGCGGTCGTCGATCCGCACCGCCTCGACCAGCCGGACGGCTCGCAGCGCGGGCTGGCTGGCGTGGGCGTGGCGTTCAAGCTCGCCGCCGCGCTCTCCGGCGACCAGCAGGCGCTGCTGGCGCGGTACTGCGACCTTTTGTGCCTCGGCACGGTGGCGGATGTGATGCCGCTCGTGGGCGAGAACCGCGCGATGGTCGCGCAGGGGCTTGCCGCATTGGGCGAGCCGCAGCGCGTGGGACTCGCCGCGCTCATGGCGGAGTGCGGGGCAAAAGCACCCGTGACCGCCGGGCTCATCGGCTATACGCTCGCGCCGCGCATCAACGCCGCCGGGCGCATGGGCGAGGTGAACGTGGCGACGGAGCTGTTTCTCACCCACAGCGCGCCGCGCGCGCAGGAGCTTGCGCAGCAGCTCTGCCGCCTGAACCGGCGGCGGCAGGAGGTCGAGAGCGAAATTTACGAGCAGGCGGTCGCCATGCTGCCAAAGGACCGGCAGCCCGATGCCATCGTGCTGGCGGACGAGGGATGGCATCAGGGCGTGGTGGGCATCGTCGCCTCGCGCCTTGCCGAGGAATACCGCTGCCCGACGTTCCTCATCTGTCTGGACGGGGAAAAGGGCAAGGCGTCGTCGCGCTCCTACGGGGGCTTTCATCTGTTCCGCGCGCTCTCGGAGCTGTCGGAGCTGCTGGAGAGCTACGGCGGGCACGAGCTGGCGGCGGGCTTTACCATCCGGCGCGAGAATATCGACGCCTTCCGCGAGGCGATCTGCGCCCGCGCGGCGGAGTTTGCACGCTCGGACGCGTGCAGCGCCGCCTTGCAGATCGACTGCTGCATTCCGCCCGCGCTGCTGTCGCTTGCAAACGTCGCCGCGCTCGACGAGCTCGAGCCGTGCGGCGCGGGCTGCCCGCGCCCGGTGCTGTGCATGACGAACCTGACCGTGACGGAGCTGTCGGAGGTCGGCGGCGGCAAGCATCTGCGGCTGCGCCTGTCGCGCGGGCGGCGGAGCTTCCGCGCCATCTATTTTTCGGTGAACGCGCTGCGCGCCGCCGTCGCCGTGGGCGACACGGTGGACATCGCCTTCACCCCGCAGATCAACGACTTCCGCGCGCTGCGCACGGTGCAGCTCAACCTCATTGACATCCGCCCCGACGAGGCGGCGCGGCAGAGCCGCCGCCTGACCGAGGGCATTTACCGAAAATTCATCTCCCGCGAGCCGCTCCTGCCGGAAGAGGTCGAGGCGCTGCTGCCGCAGCGGTGCGACTTTGTGGCGGTGTGGCGCTACCTCGCCGCGAACGCGCAGGACGGGCGGCTGCTCGACGAGATCGGCTGCCTGAGCCGCAAGATCGCCCGCCAGACCGGGAGCGTGTGTACCTGCGGGCGGCTGCGCATCTGTTTGGACGTATTTTCCGAGCAGAAGCTCCTGCGCCTGCGCGCGCAGCGCGGGACGGTCCAGATCGTCATGTGCCTGGACGGGCATAAAGCCGATCTGGAGAGCAGCGCGATCCTCGCGCGCCTGAAAAAAGCAAAGGAACGATAGTAGTATGCAGACAAAAGAAGAACATTATCAGGCGATGATCCAGGCGGTGCAGCGCTATACGCCCTCGGCGGATATGGACGTGATCGAGGCAGCGTACCGCTATGCCGATGAAAAGCATAAAAATCAGCTCCGCAAATCGGGCGAGCCGTATATCATCCACCCGCTCGCGGTCGCGGAGATCGTGGCGGAGATCGGGCTGGACACCGACGCCATCGCCGCCGCGCTGCTGCATGATTGCCTGGAGGACACCGACGCCAGCTTTGAAGAGGTCTCCCGCCGCTTCGGCGAGACGGTCGCGGAGCTGGTGGAGGGCGTCACGAAGCTGACGCGCGTGCAGTATTCCACGATGGAAGAGCAGCAGATGGAGAATCTGCGCAAGATGTTCATGGCAATGTCCAAGGACATCCGCGTCATCCTCATCAAGATCGCCGACCGGCTTCACAATATGCGCACGCTGGAGTTCCAGACCCCGGCGAAGCAGATCTCCAAGTCCATGGAGACGATGGAAATTTACGCGCCGCTGGCGCACCGGCTCGGCATGCAGAAGATCAAGTGGGAGCTGGAGGATATTTCTCTTCAGTACCTCGACCCCGACGGCTATCAGCAGATCATCGACTATCTCAAGAAAAACGAGCAGAGCTCCCAGAGCTTCATGAACGCCATTCAGGGCAAGATCACGAACCGGCTTGCTTCCGTCGGCATCCACGGCTCGATCTACGGGCGCGTGAAGCACACCTATTCCATCTACCGCAAAATGCGCGCGCAGAATAAGACGATCGAGGAGCTGTACGACCTCTATGCCTTCCGCGTGATCGTGGACAACATCGCCGACTGCTATAACGTGCTGGGGCATATCCACGACCTGTTCAGCCCCATTCCGGGCAGATTCAAGGACTATATCTCCACGCCGAAGCCGAATATGTACCAGTCGCTGCACACCACGGTCATCGGCTCACAGGGCATCCCGTTTGAGGTCCAAATTCGGACGTGGGAGATGCACCAGACGGCGGAATACGGCGTTGCCGCGCACTGGAAATACAAGCAGCACGTCGAGGGCGGCACGGAAAAGGAATTTGAGTGGGTGCGGCGCTTGCTCGAAAATCAGCAGGACACCGACGCGGATGACTACATCCACTCGCTCAAGGTCGATATGTTTGACGACGAGGTGTTCGTCTTTACACCCAAGGGCAAGGTCATGAGCCTGCCCGCCGGCTCAACGCCCATCGACTTTGCCTACGCCATCCACTCCGCCGTGGGCAACTCCATGATCGGCGCAAAGGTCAATAACCGCATCGCGGGCTTTGACGTGCCGCTGCATAACGGCGATATTGTGGAGATTTTGACCTCCAAGACCGCCAAGGGCCCCAGCCGCGACTGGCTGAACATCTGCAAGTCCAATCAGGCGCGCATCAAGATCAAGCAGTGGTTCAAGCGGGAAAAGCGCGAGGAGAACATCATCCGCGGCAAGGCGAGCTTTGAGTCCGAGCTGCGGCACATCGGCATCGACCCCGCGCTGGTAAATGACGAGGAGCTGCTGCCGACGCTGCTGAAAAAGGTCAGCTTTGCGTCGCTGGACGATCTGTACGCCACCATCGGCTTTGGCGGCATGACGGCGCTCAAGGCCGTCGGGCGCATCAAGGACGAGCTGACGAAGGCAAGCCGCGCGCAGACCGCCAAGGAGCAGCCGCTTCAGATCAAGCCCCCCGCCGCCGGGACGCCGAATACCTCCGGCGTTGTGGTGGAGGACATCGGCTCATGCATGGTCAAATTCAGCCGCTGCTGCGCGCCCGTGCCGGGCGACGACATCATCGGCTTTATCACCAAGGGCTATGGCGTGTCGGTCCACCGGCGCGACTGCCCGAACGCCAGGGGCGCGGACGACCCCGCGCAGGCGGGGCGCTGGGTGCGCGTGACGTGGGTGCAGTCCCCGGACGCGACGTTTATGACGTCCCTTGAGCTGGAGGGCACGGACCGCGACGGGCTGATGCTCGATATTGCAACGGTGCTCACGGGGCTTCGCGTGCGCATCAGCGAGATGAACGCGCGCAACGTTCCCGGCGGGCAGTGCCTCATCGCGATGACGTTCGCGGTGCACTCGCTCACGGAGCTGGAGAGCATCTGCGCGCGCCTGCGCGGGATCTCCGGCGTCAGGCAGATCAGGCGCGGCATCAATTAACGGAGGAATACGATGAAAGCAGTTGTGATGCGCGTCCGCTCCGCGTCCGTCACCATCGACGGCGCGGTGAGCGGGAGCATCGGGCGCGGATTTCTGATCTTGCTGGGCATCTGCCCGGACGATACGCCCGAAAAATGCCGCAAGCTCGCCGAGAAAATTTGCGGGCTGCGCATTTTTACCGATGAAAACGACAAGATGAATCTGTCGCTCACGGACGTGGGCGGCAGCGTGCTGGTGGTGAGCCAGTTCACGCTCTACGGCGACGTGTCCCACGGCAGGAGACCAAACTTCCTCGCCGCCGCCAGACCCGAACAGGCGATCCCGCTCTATGAGCAGTTTTTAGCTGAGTGCGAACGATTAGGATTCCCCCCGCAGCACGGCGAGTTCGGCGCGCATATGCTGGTGGAGTCGGTCAACGAAGGACCGGTGACACTCATTGTGGATACCGACGACCTGAAATAGTACCGCCGAACGACACACGCGTAAAATCTGCCAAATCTGCGTAGGGGCGGGGTTCTACCCCGCCCGCGCAATTCGCAGCCGCAAAACCGCACAATGTGCGGCGACAATGTGATTTGCCTGTAGGGGGCGATGCCCACATCGACCCGGCAGGATGCAATCGCAAAATTGCAGACACCTTCGGCGGAAACGTACAACGTCCTGTAGGGGCGGACGACCCTGTCCGACCGTGGGGCAACGGCAAATTTGCTGCAATGTATCGTAAAAACGGACGTGCGACGTGCGGGGAGAGCGCGGCATCGACCCCTACAAACGGTGTGCGGATTCGCATTGGTGCGTGCAATTTTGCAGGTGCGTACCGCCGGGCGGACAGGGTCGTCCGCCCCTACGGGTGCGTGCGCGTCCGCATTGGTGCATTCAAAATTGTTATATTATACCGCGCGGGCGGGGTAGAACCCCGCCCCTACGCAAAATCGGAACGTCCGACCGAACCCGCACGACTAAAGGAGAACAACTATGAACATCATCACGCTGGTGCTTGGACCTTTGGAGACGAACTGCTATCTTGTTTCGGATGAACGCAGCGGTTTGTGCGCTGTGATCGACCCGGCGACGCGCAGCGCGAAAATTCTGGAGACTGTGCAGGCGCAGGGGTGGCGCGTGGGGTGCATTTTGCTCACGCACGCGCATTTTGACCACACGGGCGCGCTGAAGTCTCTGCACGCGGCGCTGCCGGATGTGCCGGTCTACGTCCACGCGCAGGACACCGACAACAACACGAACATGAGTAACGGCAACCTCGTTTACACAAACACCTACGCAGACGGCGACACCGTTTCCTGCGGCGGGCTGACGTTCCGCGTGCTGCACACGCCGGGGCATACGCCGGGGTCGGTGTGCTTACAGTGCGAAAATGCGCTCTTTACCGGCGATACGCTCTTTGCCGGGTCATATGGCAGGACCGATTTTATCGGCGGGGATGATGCCGCCATGCGCTTATCTTTAGCGCGGCTGGGGCATCTGGAGGGCGACTATACGGTGCTGCCGGGGCATGGCGAGAGCTCTACCTTGGATTACGAGCGCCGGACAAATCCGTATTTGCGAGAGGCGATGCGATGAAGCTGTATTTTTTGGGACATTCCGAGCGCTATGCCGTAGAGCAGCTGCAAATGCAGCTCTTCCCGGACGATCCCCCCGAGATCTGTGACGAGCCCTTCAAGGGCGACGGCATCATTTCGGCGCTGTACCGCGGCGAGACGTGGGTCACGGCGACCACGCGCATTATCCGCGGCTCGACCATCATCCGCTCCCGCGCGCATATCCTCACGGAAAAGGCGGACGTGCGCGCCACGCGCAGGCTTTTGCAGCGCAGCTTTTACCGCGCGGCGATTCAGGCGCGCGACCAGCTCCCGCCGTGGGGCGCGCTGGCGGGCGTGCGTCCGACCAAGCTCGCCACGGCGGCGCTTTTGGAGGGCGAGAGCGAGCAGGAGGTCGATAAAATGCTCCGCAAGGAGTTTTATGTAACCACGCCGCGGCGCAAAATGTGCATCGAGGCGGCAAATCAGACGCTTGCCGCGATGAAAAACCTTGCACCGCGCGATCTTTCGGTGTATATTGGTATCCCGTTCTGCCCCACGCGCTGCGCGTACTGCTCGTTCGTGAGCCAGTCGATCGAAAAATTCGGCGACCTGCTCGCGCCGTATCTGGACGTGCTCATCCGCGAAATTGAGTATACCGGCAAAAAGCTCGCAGAGTCCGGCTGGCATATCCGCACGCTCTACATGGGCGGCGGCACGCCGACCACGCTCTCCAGCCCCCAGATGGTGCGGCTGCTGCAAGCGGTGCAGGACAATTTCGACCTCTCGCGCTGTCTGGAATTTACCGTGGAGGGCGGACGGCCCGACACGCTGGACGCGGAAAAGCTCGCGGTCATCAAAAACGGCGGCGCGACGCGCATCTCCATCAACCCGCAGACGATGTCCGACTCCGTGCTGCACACGATCGGCCGCCGCCACACGGCACAGCAGACGATTGAAGCCTATCAGATGGCGCGCGCGGCGGGCTTTACGGACATTAACATGGACATCATCGCGGGGCTGCCGTGCGATATGCTGATGTCGTTCACGAACACGATGAAGGAGATCATCGCCCTCGGTCCGACGAATGTGACGGTGCACACGCTGGCGCTCAAAAAGGGCGCGGCGCGCTCGTGGACGAAGGCGCAGCTGCCGGGGTGGGAGATGGTGCGCGATATGCTGTCGGTCGCCTCGCGCAGCCTGCGCGCGGCGGGTTTTACGCCGTATTATCTCTACCGGCAGAAGTACACGACCGGCGGCTTTGAAAATACCGGCTGGTGCCGCGAGGGCTATCCGGGGCTTTACAACATATATATGATGGAGGAGCTGCACACCATCCTCTCGCTCGGCGGCGGGGGCATGACGAAGGTGCAGCTTGCGCCGGGACAGCTCGAGCGCTTCCACAACCCCAAATCCCCGCAGGACTACATCGCGCGCGCGGACGAGCTGCCGCGGCAGAAGGACGAGATCTTCGACCTGCTCGCGCGCATAAAGTAACCGCTGAAGGAGTAAGTATGGATACACTGTTTTCCCACGTCACCGTGCTGACGATGGACGCGCGGATGAGCCTCTGGACGGATGCGTTCGTCGGCGTGACGGACGGCAAAATTTCATGGCTCGCAAAAAAAGCGCCGGAGGAGCAGCCGCAGCGGATCATCGACGGCAGCGGCATGGTGCTCATGCCGGGACTGGTGAACGCGCACACACACCTGCCGCGGTCGATCCTGCGCGGCTACGCGGACGACGTGGCGCTGGAGAGCTGGCTGAACGACTACATCTTCCCGCGTGAGGAAAAGCTCGACGCGCGCTGCGTCAAGGCAGTGACGCTGCTCGGCATCGCGGAGAGTCTGCGCTTCGGCGTGACGAGCATTTCGGAGATGTATTTCTGCTCCGAAGCGCAGGCGGAGGCGTTTGCCGAGAGCGGCATAAAGGTGAACCTCAGCCGCGAGACGACGATGTACCTCGGCGAGGACTTTGATTTTGAGCGCGACCCCGCCTGTCAGGAGCTGGTGGCGCTGCATGAGAAGTGGCACGGATTTGACCACGGGCGCATTCAGGTCGAAGCGGGCATCGACGCGGTGTACACGTCCACCTACCAGCTCTGGGACGCGCTGGCGGAATACGCCATCAACAACAAGCTCGGCTTGCAGCTCCATCTTTCGGAGACGAAGCAGGAGCAGGACGAATGCGAGGAGCAGTACGGGCTCACGCCCGCGCAGCTTTTTGACTGCCACCATGTGCTGGACACCCGCGTCACCGCCGCGCACTGCGTGCATCTGACGCAGGAGGATATGCGGCTGCTTGCCAAGCGGCACGTCTCTGTCGCACACTGCCCGGTGAGTGAGCTCAAGCTCGCCTCCGGCTGCGCGGACGTGATGGGCATGGTGAAGGCGGGCATGAACGTCTGCCTCGGCACGGATTCCGCCGCGTCGAACAACAATCTGGACCTGTTTGAAGAGATGAAAGCCTGCGCGCTCCTGGCAAAGGGGCGCACGGGCGACCCCACTGCCATCCCGGCGGAGGCGGCGCTGATGATGGCGACGGTCTGCGGCGCGCGCGCCCAGGGGCGCGAACAGGAATGCGGACAGATCGCCCTCGGCATGGACGCGGACCTCATTCTCGTCGATTTCAACCAGCCGCACCTTATCCCGTGCCACAACGTGATCTCCAACCTGGTGTACGCCGCGTCGGGGCACGATGTGGCGCTGACGATGGTGCGCGGCAACATTCTCTACGCGGACGGCAAGTTCCCGACCATCGACTTAAACGCCGTCGCGCGCGAGCTGCACGACTATGTGATCCCCAAGGTTTTCTCGGATAGCCCGGAGGCGAAGAACGCATGAACGAAAAACCCATCCATCAGCAGACGTTTTTGCAGGGCACGGCGGTGCTCGCCATGGCGACGGTGCTCGTCAAGCTCATGGGCTTTTTATTCAAAGTCCCGCTCAACAACATCATCGGCGACACCGGCTTCGGCTATTTCAACACCGCCTATGACGTGTATAACGTCCTGCTGATGATCTCCACCACGGGTCTGCCCGTGGCGATGAGCCGCATGATCTCGGAGGCGAAAACGCTGGGCAATTTCGCCCAAATTCGCCGTATTTACAAAACGTCGCTCGCGGCGTTTCTAACCATCGGCATCGTCGGCACGCTTGGGATGCTCATCTTCTGCAAGCCCCTGTCCGTCATGGTCACGACGAACGAAAATTCGTGGGCTGCCATCGCGGCGCTTGCGCCGTGCGTGCTGCTCATCTGCCTCGTCTCCGCGTACCGCGGCTTCTTTCAGGGGCAGAGCGATATGACGCCCACGTCCGTCAGCCAGATTTTTGAGGCGCTCGTGCGGCTCGTCGTCGGGCTGGGGCTTGCGTGGCTCGTGATGAAGCTCACCGGGCAGGCGTATGTGCAGAAAAACGGCATCACCCTCGCCGCGGGCGAATCGGTGATGCAATACGGCGACCTGACGCTTGCCGCCGGCGGCGGCATCCTCGGCGTGACGGCGGGCAGCTTGGTTTCGGTCTTTTACCTGCGTGGGCGGTTCAAAAAGGCGAGCGGCGTGCTGGCGCAGTCCGGCGGCGCGGTCAAGACCGGCAGGAGCACCATGAAGGAGCTGCTTGCCATCGCCATCCCCATCACCCTCGGCTCGGCGGGGCTTCAGATCATCAACCTCTTTGACACGATGGTGTATATGCGGCGTCTTACCGGCGCGCTCGGCTGGACGGACGCACTGGCGGACTCTGCCAAGGGCGTTTATAACTTCTGCCAGACGGTGTTCGCACTGCCGTGCTCGTTTATCCCCACCATCACCATCGCCATCATCCCGGCGATCACCGCCGCCATCACGCGGCAGGATCTCCGCGAGGCGCGGCAGACGGAGGAATCCGCCGTGCGCACGATGAGCCTCATCGCCATGCCGTGCGCGGCGGGGCTGTTCGTGATGGCAGAGCCGGTCATAAGGCTTCTTTGCCGCAGCTACACCGAGGACAAGATCGCGCTGGCAGCGCCGATGATGGCGATTTTGGGACTGGCGGTCATCTTCAACTCGCTCGTTCTGCTGCTCAACGCCATCATGCAGGCGCACGGCGATGTGATCACGCCGGTCGTGAATATGCTCCTCGGCGGCATTGTGAAGATCATCGTCAACTACATTCTCGTCGGCATCCCGGCGCTCGGCATCGTCGGCGCGCCGGTGGGCACGCTCGTGTGCTATATCTTCATTACCGCGCTCGATGTGCTCGCCATGCGGCGCTCCATCACCTCGCGCCCCGCGATCTTCAAAAATCTCGTCCGCCCGCTGGCGGCGTCCGCCATTATGGGCGCGGCGACGTGGGTCGTGTGGCAGGTGCTGGAGCGTGTGCTGCCGTCTGCGACGCTTGCGTGCCTCGCGGCGCTGGCATTCGCGGTGGTTTTGTACGTCGTGCTCGCCGTGTGCCTGCGCTGCGTGACGTATGCCGACTGTATGCTGCTGCCCAAGGGCGAAAAAATCGCGAGGCTGCTGCATATTCGAGAAAAAAATTAAACTTTCCTCTTGCGATTGAGGGCAAATTATGTTAGATTTTACAAGGAAAGCGCGATATGGCTTTGACGATCTCGTCCGGCTCGTCGCGCTGCTGCGCGCCCCGGGCGGCTGCCCGTGGGATGGCGTGCAGACGCACCAGTCCATCCGCCGGAATTTTCTGGAGGAGGCGTATGAAGCCTGCGAGGGCTTTGACCGGGACGATGCGGCGCTCATGCGCGAGGAGCTGGGCGACGTGCTGCTCCAGGTCGTGTTCCACGCGGACATCGAACGCGCCGCCGGGCGCTTTACGGTGGACGACGTGTGCGACGGCGTGTGCAAAAAGCTGATCTTCCGCCACCCGGCGCTCTTCTCTGACGAGGAAGCGCCCGACTGGGAGACGCTCAAGCGCCGCGAAAAGGGGCAAAAAACCACGTCTGAGGCAATGGACGGCGTCGCAAAGTCGCTGCCGGCGCTCTGGCGGGCGGAAAAGCTCCGCAAAAAAGCCGGGGAGCTGCCGGACGCGGAATCGGACGAGGCGCGTCTGGGCAAACTGGAAGAAGAAGTCTCCGCGCTGCGCCGCGCGTTTTCTGGCGGCGGCGATGTGGAGCAGGCGCTGGGCGGCGTGCTGTTTGCTGCTGTGTGCGCCGGGATGAACAGGAAGGCTGATCCGGAGCGGGCACTGCACCGCGCCTGCGATGACTTTATCCGCCGCTTTTCGCGGATAGAGCGCGCGGCGGCGGAGCGGGGGCTGCCGCCGGAGGAGCTGCCGCAGGAGGAGCTGCTTCGCCTATGGGCGGACGAAGAGATCGAGAGCGGCAAATAAATTTGGAAAAAACTATACGAAAAGAGGAACAATTTTATGAACAAAACTGAACTGATCGCGGAAGTTGCAAAGAAATGCGCCATGTCCAAGAAGGACGCCGAAAAGGCGATCAACGCGACCTTTGACACCATTGCCGACGCTCTGTGCGCAGACGATAAGGTGCAGCTCGTCGGCTTCGGCGGCTTTGAGACCAAGAAGCGCGAGGCGCGCACCGGCCGTAACCCCCGGACCAAGGAGACCATCGAGATCCCGGCGACCACCGTGCCCGTTTTCAAGGCAGGCAAGGCGCTCAAAGATAAGGTCTCCAAGTGAGCTTTTCAAAAATAGATTTTTGAAAAGCTCTCAAACGAAACCCGCTTCGCTGGGCTTTCGTTTGAAAAGGCTTGCACCCTGCCGCGCGCATAATTTTTGCGCGAGCGCAAAAATTCCACACTTGCAGGGCGAGCAGTATTTTTGCCGACGCGCATGTCGCCGGCAAAAATGATCGGAATCGGTTTTCGCCGTGCGCGGCGAAAACTCTGCGAGGCTTTTTTGAGTTTGGAATCCGGCGGGGTCATCCCGCCGGATTTTTGTTTTTGGAGGAAAGACTATGCGTCTGGATAAATATCTGAAGGTCTCGCGCATTATTAAGCGCCGGACCGTGGCGAACGACGCGTGCGACGCGGCGCGCGTGAGCGTGAACGGAAGACCCGCCAAGGCGTCGTATGACGTGAAGGTCGGCGACATCATCGAGATCCCCTTCGGCGCGCGCACGCTGAAGGTGGAGGTTTTGCGCGTTGCCGACAACGTCCGCAAGGACGACGCCGTGGGGCTGTACCGCGAGGTGCAATAAGTGGCATACTGCCTGTCCGTGCCGCATAAGATTCTGGTAAGGAAGCACGGAAAGGCGGGGGACACATGGCAAACGAGCTGAAAACGGCGGAGCTGCCGCACCGGCTGACGCTGGACGGGCGCAGCCGCCTCACCATCACAGGCGTGCTGGAGGTCGAGAGCTTTGACGAGGAGTCCGTGGCACTCGTCACGGCGCGCGGCGCGCTGCTCATCCGCGGGCAGGGACTGCATTTGCAGATGCTCTCGCTCGACGGCGGCGAGGTGCGCGTGGACGGGACGGTCGATTCCATCGCCTATGAAGCCGACGCGCCCACGGGCGGCTTTTTCGCCCGGCTGTTCGGCTGATGGAGCTGCCGCTGGCGCTTCAGGGCGCGCAGCTCGGCGCGGCGGCGCTCACGGGCGCGGCGCTGGGGCTCATTTATGACGCGCTGCGCGTGCTGCGGCGGCATTCCCGCGCGCAGGCGGCGCTGGACGCGCTGTTCGTGCTCGCGTGCGCGCTCGCGCTCGTGCGGCTGACGCTGCTGCCGGGGCGCGGCGAGTTCCGGCTGTATTTTTTCCCGGCGCTGCTGGTGGGCACGGCGGTGTATTTTCTGCTGCTGAGCCGGCTTGCGCTGCGGCTGCTGGGGGCGGTTTTCGGCGCTCTTTGGGCGGTTTTGCGCGTTTTGAGCGCGCCCGCGCGGTGGGCGCTGAAAAAAACTGAAAAATTTTTGATTTTTCTCTTTGCAATCGTGAAAAAATGGGGTACAATGTTCGGTAAGATGATCCGCCGGAGCATATCCCGGCTGAGGGAAAGGAGCGCGCAGCCGCATGAAATTTGTCCGATCGAGCCTGCTTGTGAAGCTCGTGCTTCTGATCCTGGTGGTGTATGCTACCGTTACCCTGGTGTCCCTGCGCTCGCAGGTCACGCAGAAAACCGCCGAGGCGGCGGAGCTGACCAGCAGCATCACCGCGCAGGAGCAGGAAAACGAGCGCCTGCAGGACGCCATCGACAACCTGGAGACCGACGAGGGCGTGGAAGCCGTCGCGCGGGAAAAGCTCGGGATGGTGTCGGATAACGAGATCGTGTTCCGCGATGTGCGGAACTGATATAAATCAAAACGGGAGAAAACCGCAGCTTATGGAGCTTACAGTCGGCACAATCTATGAAGGAAAAGTCAAAAGTCTGACCAAATTCGGCGCGTTCGTGCTGCTGCCGGACGGCGCGACCGGGATGGTGCACATCTCGGAGGTCGCGTACACGTTCGTGAGCGACATTCACGACTACCTCACCGAGGGGCAGGATGTGAAGGTCATGGTCATCGGGCTGGAGAACGGGAAGATCAACCTTTCCATCAAGCGCACCCTGCCGCAGCCGCGGCGTGACGCACCCCGCCAGAGCCGCCCCGACCGGGGCGAGCGCAATGACCGCCCGGAGCGCGGCGACCGCAGTGATCGCGGCGACCGTTCCGACCGTCCGCGCCAGCAGAGCCGTCCGGCACAGAATCCGGGTGCCGGCGCACCGGGTCAGGCGCGCTCGTTTGACGATATGCTCAAGCAGTTCATGTCCGACTCCAACAGCAAAATGTCCTCCAGCCGGCTCTACGCCGACCATAAAACCAAGACCCGGAAGCGGTAAAATAAAGAGGCAGCCGCAGCGCGGCTGCCTTTTTGTATGCACTGCCAAATTGCGCCCCCGTAAAGGCTCCCTTGTGCAAAGGGTCGATTCCCCCTATCAGGGGGAAATGTCCCGAAGGGACAAAGAGGGTAGGGATGCTGTCGCCGAAGGCGACTGAAGGATTGTGCAGTAGGCACTTGCAAATTTGCACGCCCTTTCGGCGACCTCGCAGAATCTACCAAACCAGCGTAGGGGAGGGCTTCTACCCCTCCCGCGCGGTATAATGTTGCGAATATGGGCGTACCAATGCGGAATGGTCTGCACCCGTAGGGGCGGACGACCCTGTCCGTCCGGCAGGATGCACTGCCGTTTTTACGAAACGTTGCGGCGAACCCGTAAATGCCCAACGGGCGGACAGAGGCGTCCGCCCCTACAAAACGTTTCTCGTTTTCGCCGACGGTGCGTGCAATTTTGCGATTGCATCCTGCCGGGTCGATGTGGGCATCGACCCCTACGGACATCGTGCGTGATCGCCAATCGTTGTGCAATTTCGTAATTGCGTTCTGCACGGGAGAGGCAGAACCCCTCCCCTACGCAACCGTGGTAGATTTTGCGGATTCGCATTGGCGCGTTCCAATTTGCAACATTGTACCGCACAATCCTTTCGTCACGGCTTCGCCGTGCCACCTCCCTTTACACAAGGGAGGCTTTGGTGCGGTGCAAACGTGGCGGCGCGCTGCAATCCCGCAGCAGGCGGGCGGGGCAAACCCCGGTCCTACGTTACGACGAAACGCGCGGCAGCTCAAAATGTACAACCCTTCCCCTCATCAGTCGGCTTCGCCGACAGCTTCCCCCCCGAGGGGAAGCCGTGGGGCTCAAAAACCAAACGAATCGAGGAAAGCATATGCGAACTGTACTCATCACCGGCGGGGCGCGGGGGATCGGGGCGGCTTGTGTGCGGCGGTTTGCCGCGCGGGGCGACCGGGTCTGGTTCTTATACGAAAAAAACGACGCCGCCGCGGAAGCCGTCTCGCGCGAGACGGGCACGGCCGCCATCCGCTGCGATGTGGCGGACGCGGCGCAGGTCGCGCGGGCGTTTGAACAGCTTCCGCCGCTGGACGTGCTCGTCTGCAACGCGGGCATTGTGCAATACGGGCTGCTCTCCGCGATCACGGACGCGGAGTGGCGCAGGCTGTTCGCCGTGAACGTGGACGGCGTGTTTCACTGCGTGCGCGCGGCGCTGCCGGGGATGCTGCAAAAAAAGGACGGCTGCATCGTGACGGTGTCCTCCATGTGGGGGCAGGTCGGCGCGAGTTGCGAGGCGGGCTATTCCGCCACCAAGGGCGCGGTGATCGCGCTGTCCAAGGCGCTGGCGCAGGAGCTCGGACCGTCGAACATCCGCGTGAACTCCATCGCCCCGGGCGTGATCGACACGGATATGTGCGCGAATTTAAGCAGCGACACGCGCGCGATGCTGCGGGACGAGACGCCGCTGGAGCGGCTGGGGCAGCCGGACGACGTGGCAAAAGCCGCCGAATATCTGGCGGACGCGGATTTCATCACCGGGCAGGTTTTGCCGGTGAACGGCGGATTTGTCATCACATAATGCGTAAAACCCCGGCTTTTTCAGAAAAGTCGGGTGCTTTTGCGCCTGTTTTTGCACGCGCGCGTGCAACTTGTTTTTCTGCCGCCGCCTCGGGTGAGGGAGCACCGCTCCCATCACTGAAGGAGGCGATCACCATGCAGAAAACGACACATTGGGATCTGAATACCTGGGCGGGGAGCGACCCGGTCAGTCTGGACCAGATGAACGAGAATTTCACAAAAATCGACGCGGCGGGCGCGCAGCTCGGCGCGCGCCTGACCAAGCACGACGCGGGACTGCTCGCGGCGGCGTACCACACGGCGCACCGCGCGCTGGAAAGCCTGCACGCCGATACGCTCGGCGACCGCCGGCGCAATCTGCTGCTGGCGGATTTTTCAAAAGCGGGGCAGTGGGAGTCGCTGTACCACCTGAATCTTGTGGACGACCTCAAAAAGCCCGTTCCCGCGGCGTCCGCGCCGTCGGAGTGGTCGATGACGAAGATCGAGCCGACGGGCGGCAGCGTGTATCGCGCGTCGAACGGGCTGATCCAGACCATCGCGGAGTTCACCGCTGCGAGCAGCGGCTCGGTGCAGAGCCTGCTGCTGGTGGACGGCGGCTCGGGCGGCGACGGCAGCACGCGCTATCTGACCATGCTGGAGGACGGCGTGAAGGTCGCCGAGGGGACGTTCACCACGACCAGCAGCGACTACGTCGTAAAAACGATCGACATGGCGTTCACGCTGACGGCGGGCAAAAAATACACGCTCCAGCTCCGCTTCCCGACGTCGTCCAAGAGCTTCAGCATGGGCGTGACGACCAACCAGAGCGGCTACGCGGGCATGGTATTCCCGCTGCTTCAGGGCACGGGCACGACGTATGCCAGCGGCAGGTTCACAACGCCGGAGGCGACGGTGAAGCAGGGCGGGACGCTGTACCTGTGGCTGCTGCACAGCGGCACTGCGCCGGAGGTGGAGGTCAAGAACAATTCCGGCGCGTGGCAGACGCTGACGTGCCAGGAAAACGAGGGCGCGGCCGGCGTCGCCGGCGCAGCAGGCGTTCGCCGCGGGTATCGCCTGGACGATGTGGCGGCAGGCAGCCTGCAGCTACGCGTGACGCTGGGAAGCGCGACGTGCATCGTGGAGGAGATCTGCGGCGCGGTGCTGTAAGAGGCGTGATGGCGGGAGGAACGGGAGTTCCTCCCGTTATTTTTTGCGTATTGACGTATTTTGTCGTAACGTAGGGGCGGGGCGAATTGAGGTAAGAGGTAATAGTGAATCGTGAAGAAGTATTATTTTGCGTAGGGGCGGGGTTCTACCCCGCCCGCGCGGTACGCACGGGCAAATTTTGCATAGCGAACGGCGACAACGTAATATGTCCGTAGGGGTCGATGCCGCGCTCTCCCCGGCAGAATGCAATGCAAAATTGCACACATTTTCGGCGAAACCGCACAACGTTCTGTAGGGGCGGACGCCTCTGTCCGCCCGTGGGGCAATCACGGGTTTGCCGCAACGTGTCGTAAAAACGTTCGTGCGGCGTGCGGGGAGAGCGCGGCATCGACCCCTACAAATATTGTATGGTTTCGCATTGGTGCATTCGTGTTCGCAGGTGCGTCCTGCCGGGCGGACAGAGTCGTCCGCCCCTACGGGTGCATACCATTCCGCATTGGGGCGTGCGGGTTTGCAGCGTTGCACCGCCGGGCGGGGTAGAACCCCGCCCCTACGGCTCGGTTGGAGGTGCGGTCGAAACCTACAACAGCGGGAGGGGCAAGCCCCTCCCCTATATTACGACTATGAGGGATAAGACCTGCCGGGTGTCAAATATTTTGCCGTTTTTCCTCACTTTTTTGTGCAAATGGGCAAGCGGAAATTGGCACTTTTCTATTGACAACCGGCGCGGGCGTGTGCTACAATCCTGACGACTTAAGCGACACCCCACGCGAACTACTGAGGGAAGGAGCTCTCCGCTATGCAGAACCGCCGCAGCAACAACTGCATGATGGGCATGATGATGTGCATCTCCATGGAGATGTGCAGCCTTTGGCGTGCGCGGAAAGCGGAATGTCCTTCGTCGTGCCCGGTCGTGGACTGAATCGGACCAAGGAAAGACTTTTAGGCTGGAAGCGCAGGCGCTTCCAGCCTTTTTTGATTTGTGGAGGGAACTGTTTTGATTGAACTTCGGCATCTGAGCAAGACCTACGACGTCGGCAGCGGGCGCGCGGTCACGGCGCTGCAGGACATCAACCTGACGATCGAGGACGGCGAGATCTTCGGCATCATCGGGCTGTCCGGCGCGGGCAAATCCACGCTGGTCCGCTGCATCAACCTCTTGGAGCGCCCCACGCAGGGCGAGGTGCTCATCGACGGGAAGGATCTGACGCAGCTTCCGCACAAGCAGCTTCTGCTGGCGCGGCGGTCGATCGGGATGATCTTTCAGGATTTTAACCTGCTCGAGCAGCGCACGGTACTGAAAAACGTCCTGTTTCCGCTGGAGCTGACCGGCATGAAGCGCGCCGACGCCGTGGCGCGGGCGCGGGAGCTTTTGCAGATGGTCGGCATCGCCGACAAGGAGCAGATGTACCCCTCGCAGCTCTCCGGCGGGCAGAAGCAGCGCGTGGCGATCGCGCGGGCGCTGGCAAACGAGCCGCGGTATCTTCTCTGCGATGAGGCGACCTCCGCGCTCGACCCGAACACGACACAGCAGATCCTGGAGCTTTTGCAGCGCATCAACGCGCAGCTCGGCGTGACGATCATCGTCATCACCCATGAAATGCGCGTCATCGACCGCATCTGTACCCGTGTGGCGGTCATCGACCAGAGCTGCATCGCCGAATGCGGCAAGGTCAGCGATGTGTTCGTAAATCCCAAGTCCCCGATCGCGCAGGAGCTGATCCTGCAAAAGGATCGCCGCGCGCCGCAGAAATTCTCCGGCAAGCGCATCCGCCTCGTCTTTGACGGCACAACGACGACCCGCCCGGTCATCTCCGATCTGGTGCTGGCGTGTCAGGCGCCGGTCAGCATCATCTTTGCCGACACGCGCGACGTGGGCGGCGTGACCTACGGGCACATGATCGTGGAGCTGCCGGAGGACAAACGGCAGCAGGAAAAGATCAAATCCTGGCTGGAAGCCAATCAGATCCACTTTAAGGAGGAAGAGCCGGCATGACATTTTCAGACCTCTTCTATCAGCTCTGGGACAAGGGGCTGATCCAGCTCGGCGTGTGGGAGACGATCTACATGACGCTCATCTCCACGGGCGTTGCGTACCTGCTGGGGCTGCCGCTGGGCGTGCTGCTGCGCGTCACCGCGCGCGACGGCATCCATCCCGTCGGCTGGCTCAACTCGCTCGTGGGCGTGTTCGTGAACATCTTCCGCAGCATCCCGTTTATCATCCTCATGGTCGCGATGCTGCCGGTGGCGAAAATTCTGGTGGGCACGAGCCTCGGCAACAAGGCCGTGATCGTGATGCTCATCATCGCCGCCGCGCCGTATGTGGCGCGTATGGTCGAATCGTCGCTGCGCGAGATCAAGCCCGGCATCATTGAGGCGGCGCAGGCGATGGGCACGCCGAACTTCACCATCATCTGGAAGGTCATGCTGCCGGAGGCGAAGCCCTCGCTCATCACCGGCGCGGTCATCTCCACCGTCACCATCCTCGGCTACTCCGCCATGGCGGGTACGATCGGCGGCACGGGTCTGGGGCAGATCGCCATCAGCTACGGCTACCAGCGCTTCAAAAACGACATCATCTGGGTGTGCATGATCCTCATCGTGCTCATCGTGCAGGTCATCCAGATCGCGGGCACGGCGATCGCACACCGCACCGACAAACGCATCCGTCATTAAAATCATTTGGTTTTTCCGGCAAAGCCCTTGCCGTAAAAGCATATAGACCACAGAAAACCACAAGCAAAATATCGCAAAAAGGAGAAATCACCATGAAAAAGTTTGTATCCGTTCTGCTCGCTCTGACTCTGGCTCTGAGCCTGTTTGCATTGACCGGCTGCGCAAGCAAGTCCGCCGATACCCAGACCAGCACCGAGACCCCCGCTGCCGACGCAGCAGCCGCCGAGACCCCCGCTGCCGACACCGAAGCCCCCGCTGAAAGCACCGACACCGCCGACAAGGTCATCACCGTCGGCGCAAGCTCCACCCCGCACGCCGAGATCCTCGAGCAGGTGAAGGACACCCTCGCCGCCGAGGGCTGGGAGCTGAAGATCGTGGTGTTTGACGATTACGTTCTGCCGAACCAGGCGCTGGAAAGCGGCGAGCTGGACGCGAACTACTTCCAGCACACCCCGTATCTCAACAGCTTCAACGAGGCAAACGGCACGCATCTGGCAGTCGCCGCGGCGATCCACTATGAGCCGTTCGGCATCTATGGCAAGGGCGTTTCCGACCTGTCCGAGCTGAAGGACGGCGCGACCATCATCATCCCGGCGGACGACTCCAACGAGACCCGCGCGCTGCTGCTGCTGAAGCAGGAGGGTCTGATCGACCTGCCTGAGGACGCCTCCGCTGCCAAGGGCGTGACCACGCTGGACATCGTGGACGACCACGGCTACAACATCCAGGCTGTTCAGGCGGACACCGTTCCCGCGCAGCTCGCCAACGCCGATGAAGGCACCATCGCCGTCATCAACGGCAACTACGCACTGGCTGCCGGCTACCACTCCACCGACGCGCTGGCGCTGGAGGACGCCTCCGGCGACGCCGCGCAGACCTACGCCAACATCATCGCGGTCCGCGAGGGCGACGAAAACAGCGCCAAGACCCAGGCGCTCGTGAACGCGCTCAAGACCGACGCGGTCAAGGAGTACATCGCCAACACCTATAACGGCGCTGTTGTTGCAATTTTCTAAAAATATAAGGTGCGCCCCCGCTGCAAAAGCAGCGGGGGCGCTTTTTCGTGTTTATGCGCCGCGGGAGAGGAGATATACGCAGTATTGATTCATGCTCACGCCCTCGAGGCGGGAGCGCTCTGCCAGTGCGCGGTGCAGGCTGCGCGGCAGGCGCAGCTTGAACTGCCCGGAATAGTCGTTCAGACTGCCCGGCTCACTGATGGGCAGACCGTCCTCCAGCGCCGCGTCCAGCCACGCGCGCTTGGCGTCGCGTGCGTTTTCGATGGCACGCTCCAGCGTTTCGCCGCTACTGATGCAGCCCGGCAGTTCAGGGTAGCTGACCACAAAACCACCCTCGTCTCGGTCCTCCACGATCTCCATGCGATACGGCATGGCAAGATATTCTTCAAGCGTTTTCATTCAAAATGCCCTCACTTTCCACAACATTCCTGACAAGCTCCACATATACGCGCTTGATCGGCTCATGCTTCGGCACGGTGATCGGTCGGCAGCCCGGTTTGCGAAAGGTATAGTGGCTGCTGCCGCCGCGCGGCGCGTGCATGGTATAGCCGCAGCTCTCCAAAACGCGGCGCAGCTCTTCAAAGCGCAGGTCCTTGGACAGCGACGTGATCCGCGCCAGTAGTTTTTCCCATTTTGACATGGCTCATGCTCCTTGCCATATTCTACGATGGTATCATATATGGTGTCACACAGATGGTAGCACAGAATTGCAGATCCGTCAAGTGAAAGCCTGCCCGTACGCGCAAAAAAATCCCCGGGAGAGCTATCCTCCCGGGGATTCTGCTTACGCATTCTCCAAAGCCATCATCTTGTCAATGCGGCGCTGGTGACGTTCCACACCGGAGAAGGGCGTGTCGAGCCAGGTGTCTACGATCTCGAGCGCCAGCATTTCGCCCACGACGCCCGCGCCGAGCGCCATCATATTGGAGTCGTTGTGCTCGCGCGTGAGGCGGGCGGACATCTTGTCGCTGAGCAGCGCGCAGCGGATGCCCTTGATCTTATTGGCGCTGATGCTCACGCCGATGCCGGTCGTGCACAGGACGATGCCGCGCTCACACTCGCCGGACGCGACGGCGCGCGCCGCAGCGGCGGCGTAGTCGGGGTAGTCGCAGCTCGTTTTGTCGGGGCAGCCGAAGTCCTTGTAGGCGATGCCGCGTTTGTCGAGATGTTTTTTGAGCGCTTCCTTCAGATCAAAAGCGCCATGGTCACAGCCAAGAGCGATCATAAATTGTTACCTCCCAAATTCATCGGGTCAGACCCGTAGTGGATCACAGAATATAGAGCAGCACGAGTGCCGCCAAGGATACGATGAGCAGCACCGCGATGCCGACCGCCGCGCCTCGTCCGCGCTGAAACCAGCGCGACCAGATATATGCGCACGGCAGGAGACTGCCGAATGCGGGCGCTGCCAGATCGAGCGCCCAGAGCGCCGTCCCGGCGAGAAAGAGCCACGCCATGAGCAATCCGCACAGGTCGCGGCGCTTGACCGCCAGCCAGATACCGGCGAGGGCGGCAAACAGCGCGTAGAGCTGCACCGGCAGGCTGAAGATCGCAAACAGCGGTGTGCCGGGGTGCTGCAATGCGGCGACGGCGGCGGTGATCTGCGCGCCGAGCGCCGACCAGAAGCGCGCGTCGGCGAACATCTGAAAGAACGGCAGACCCGTTTCCAGCAGCGCGCCGGGGATGCGGATGAGCGTCATCCACAGGGCGAGCATCGCCCAGTAGCCGGCGAGCGTTGCAAAAAGCCGCAGCGCGCGGCGCGGGGACTCGGTGTGGCTTGCGCGGAAGATCGCGCCGAAGCACACCGGCACGAACAGCAGCACGGCGGCAAGCAGCGTCTGCGGGGCGACATACGCGCCCAGCGCCAGATACGCCGTCATTGCCAGCAGCTCCAGCGCGCACGGAAGCGCCGTCTGCGTCTGCGACGCGCCCCACCAGCGCAGCAGAAATGCCGCCGCGAGCAGCAAAAACGGGAGCTGTTCGGGGTCGTAGTTGAGGTCAAGCGCCATCAAAAACGCCGCGCAGTACGGCAGCACCGGGTGATCGGCCAGCCGCCGCGCCGCGAAAAACACGCTCAGCGCGCACACGGCGGGCGAGACGGCGTAAATGAGCAAAACCTCCAGCCGCTCCGCGAGCGGCGCACGGTGCAGGACTGCCCGCAAGAGCTCCATCGGTACACGTATGCGGAGCTGCAAAAACGCCGTGCCTACGGCGATGCAGAGCAGCAGCACGAGCTCGTACCACGCGAGCGGCGCGTGCACGAGCGGACCGCAGCCAAAGCGCGGCGCGGGCGGATCGACGAACGTGATCCACTCCAAAGTACGGCGGCGCGGCGCCATCGCGCGGAAAAAGCCGCAAAAATGCACCGCCAGCAGCACGCACATCGCCGCGATCCCGGCAAAAAACCACCCATCCGGCTGTGTCCAGACCAGCACCAAGCGCCCCACCTCCCCGCAGTTTTGAAGATGGAATCATTATAGCGAATGTTGGGAGGAAAAGCAATGGCGATGTGAGCGCACGCTCCAAAGCCTTCCCCATGTGGAGAAGGTGGCAGCCGAAGGCTGACGGATGAGGAGAAGGGTGGTATGCTTTGAGCTATAACGCGTTTTGTCGTAACGTAGGGGAGGGGCTTGCCCCTCCCGCGCGGTAGGACGTTACAAAATTGAATGCGCCAATGCGAAACGGCACGCACCAAAGCCTCCCTTGTGTAAAGGGAGGTGGCACGGCGAAGCCGTGACGGAAGGATTGTGCGGTACGCACCGGCAAATCAGAACGCACCAATGCGAATCCGTACAATCCATCCCAATTGCCGTAGGGGAGGGGTTCTACCCCTCCCGGCGGTACAACGCCGCAAATCTGCACGCGCCAATGCGGAACGGCATGCACCCGTAGGGGCGGACGACCCTGTCCGCCCGGCGGTGTGCACGTCCGATTTTACGAAATCCACCGGCAAATCCGCGAATGCCCCACGGGCGGACAGAGGCGTCCGCCCCTACAAAACATTGTGCGCAGTCGCCGTTCGCTGTGCAATTTTGATGGTGCATTCTGCGCGGGCAGGGTAGAACCCCGCCCCTACGCTGATTTGGCAGACTCTACGAGGCCGCCGGGGGTGCGTACAAATTTGCGACTGCCTGCCGCGCAATCCCTCAGTCGGCTTCGCCGCCAGCTTCCTTTACACAAGGAAGCCTTTACGGGGGCGCACATCACCGACGCGTGCGTGTTCGCATTGGCGCGCACCCTAATTTGCAACATTGTGCCGCACGGGAGGGGCAAGCCCCTCCCCTACGTTACGACGAAATACGAAAAATCCCGGGGGATTTTTTATTTTAGATCTTTTGGTGTAAACGAGAGGGGGAGGAGCGCGCCCAGCGTGGTCTCCTCCCAGGTGCCGTCGCCGCGGGCGAGGAGGATGCGGAAGTCGGGGGCGCAGAACTCCGCCATGACCTGGCGGCAGACGCCGCACGGTCCGCACAGGGGCGCGTCGTCCTGCGGCTCACCCGCCTTGCCGCCGGTGACGGCGATGGCTTCAAATTCGCGTTCACCGGCATAGACGGCGGTGAAAAACGCGGTGCGCTCGGCGCAGTTCGTCGGTCCGAACGCGGCGTTTTCGATGTTCGCGCCGCAGTAGACCTTGCCGTCCTTTGTCAGCAGCGCCGCGCCGACGGTAAAGCGGGAATACGGCGCGTAGGCGTGCGTGCGCGCCTCGATCGCCTGCTGCACGAGCTGTGCATCTGTCGGGTGGGTCATGAAAAGCGCTCCTTTCAGTCGGAAATGATGTCGCGGGCAAAGCTCTTGCCCGGCGTGTCGAGCTGCACGCCCAGCAGCTCGGCGGCGGTGGCGGCGATGTCGCAGAAGCCGGGGCGCGTGCCGAGGTTGACGGGCTTGATCTTCTTGCCGAACATGACGAGCGGGATATATTCGCGCGTGTGGTCGGTATGCTTCAGATAGCCGGGGTCGCAGCCGTGGTCGGCGGTGATCATCACAAGATCGTCGTCGTGTAACTCCGCAAGCAGGCTCGGCAGCCACGCGTCGAACTCGTGCAGGGCGCTTGCGTAGCCGTCGATGTTGCGGCGGTGACCGTAGACCATGTCAAAATCGACGAGATTCGTGAAGCACAGACCCGTAAAGCCGCGCTGCGCGGCGGCGAGCGTCTGCGCCATGCCGTCGGCGTTCGACGTGGTGTAGGAGAACTCCGTCATGCCGCGCCCGGCGAAAATGTCGTGAATTTTGCCGATGGCGATCATATCCTGCCCGGCGGCGCAGACGGCGTCGAGCAGCGTCTGCTTCGGCGGCTCAAGCGAAAAATCGTGCCGCCGCGGTGTGCGGGTGTAGGGGTACTCGCCGTTGAAGGGTCGCGCGATGACGCGCCCGACGCCGTGCTTGCCCTGGAGGATATTCCGCGCGATGCGGCAGTATTCATAAAGCTGCTCGGGCGGGACGACGTCCTCATGCGCCGCGATCTGGAACACGGAGTCGGCGGACGTGTAGACGATGAGATCGCCCGTTTCGATGTGCTGCCTGCCGTAATCTTTAATGACCTCCGTGCCGGAGTAGGGGAGGTTACACAGCACGCCGCGCCCGGTCTGCTCGCGGAAGGGCTTTAAGACCTCCTCCGGGAAGCCGTGCGGGTAGGTGGGCAGGGGCTGTGGCGAGACGATGCCGGAGATCTCCCAGTGCCCGATGGTGGTGTCCTTGCCGCGGGAGAGCTCCTGCAGCCGCACGATGGCGGCGGTGGGATGCTCGGACTTTGGCAGGAAGTCCACGCCGTCCAGATCACCGAACCCGGCGGCGATCAGATTCGGCATGGCGAAGAGCTTGGACGAGGCGCAGGAGCGCAGCGTATTCGCGCCCACGTCGCCGAAGTCGGCGGCGTCCGGCTCCGCGCCCACGCCGAAGGAGTCGAGAACGATGAGGAAAATGCGTTTCATAGCGTCCGCCTCCCGCTTACTTTTCGAGCTTGACGGCGGTCTTGAGCGCCAGCTCCATCATCTGCGTGAAGGAGTTCTGCCGCTCCTCGGCGGAGCAGGCTTCATGCGTGAGGATATGGTCGGAGATCGTGCAGATCGCCAGCGCGTGCTTGCCGCAGCGGGCGGCGTTCATGTACAGCGCGCCGGACTCCATCTCCGCCGCCATCACGCCCATTTTGCCCCAGGCAGCCGTCGCTTTGAGCGGCGTGGGCAGGTCGCCGTCATCGCCGTAGAAGCGGTCGGACGAGAGGAGGTTGCCCACATGGTAGCGCACGCCCATCTCCTTGGCGAGGCTCACGCACGTCTCCAGCATATGATAGTCCGCGATGGGCGCGAACGCGCCGGGCAGATGGTACTGACCCATCCAGTTGGAATCGGTGCAGGCGCCCTGACCGATGACGATGTCGCGCACATGGATATGCTCCTGCATCGCGCCGGCAGAGCCGATGCGGATGATATTTTCCACATCAAAGAAGTTGAACAGCTCCCACGAGTAGATGCCCATGGACGGCATACCCATGCCGGACGCCATGACGCTCACGCGCACGCCGTCGTACAGACCCGTGTAGCCCTGCACGCCGCGGACGTTGTTGACGAGTTTGGCGTCGGTGAGGAAGTTTTCGGCGATGAATTTCGAGCGCAGCGGATCGCCGGGCATGAGAACGGTCTGACCGAAGTCAGCGGGGGTCGCGCCGATGTGCGGAGTCGGATAGTTTGCCATAACGTTGATCTCCTTTATATAAATTTTGCGCGGAATGTTTGCGTTTCTGCCTCCGAACGCGGGAAACGTCCGCGTCCGAAGGACTGTAATTGCATTATAGCGCAATTTTTCCCGCCCTGCAAGCCCCCGCGCACGAGTTGATTGACGCGGCGGGCGCAGCGTGTTATACTGTGGGCGAATCTGGAAAGCGGAGGTGCTTTTATGGCAATTTTACTGACCGGCGGCGCCGGCTTCATCGGCAGCCACACTGCCGTCTGCCTGCTTCAGGCGGGCTATGACGTGGTGCTGGCGGATAATTTCAGCAATTCCTCGCCCAAGGTGGTCGGGCGCATCGCGGAGATCACCGGCAAAACGCCGGTGTGCGTGGAGGCGGACGTGTGTGACAGGGAAGCCGTGCGGAGCATCTTCCGCGCGCACGATATTCGCGCCGTGGTGCATTTCGCGGGGCTCAAGGCGGTGGGCGAGTCGGTGCAGAAGCCGCTGGAGTACTACCGCAACAATCTTGACTCCGCACTCACGGTGCTGGAGGTCATGCGCGAGTTCGGCTGCCGCCAGTTCGTGTTCAGCTCGTCGGCGACGGTCTACGGCGACCAGCCCGCCCCGCTGACCGAGAGCGCGCCGACCGGCGGCTGCTCCAACCCCTACGGCTGGACGAAGTTCATGATCGAAAAAATTCTCATCGACGCCGCGCGCGCCGACGAGACGCTGTCGGTCGTGCTGCTGCGGTACTTTAACCCCATCGGCGCGCACGAGAGTGGGCGCATCGGCGAAGACCCGCGCGGCATCCCGAATAACCTCATGCCCTACATCACGCAGGTGGCGAGCGGGCGGCGCGAGAAGCTGACCGTCTTCGGCAGCGACTATCCCACGCCGGACGGCACGGGCGTGCGCGATTATATCCACGTCTGCGACCTTGCCGAGGGGCATCGCTGCGCGCTGGAATACGCCGCCGCGCACACCGGCTGCGAGGTCTTTAACCTCGGCACGGGGCACGGCTACAGCGTGCTGGATATGGTGCATACGTTCACGCGCGTGAACGGCGTGGATGTGCCGTATGTCATCGGACCGCGCCGTGCCGGCGACCTCGCCACGGTCTACGCCGCGTGTGATAAGGCACGCGACGTCCTCGGCTGGCAGGCGCAGCGCGACCTGGAAGCCATGTGCCGCGACTCGTGGAATTGGCAGAAAAAGAATCCGATGGGCTACGGTGAATAAGATATAGCGTACAAAAAGCGCCCTCCCAATGGGGGACCCGGATAAAGAAGTTTTATAATTTCTTTGGCAATGGCATGACGCTTCGGCGTCATGCTGTTGTTTTTCTTGCGTACTCTGCGGAAAACTCCATCTCTCCAATGAAGTTGTAGCGAATGTCAATTTGTTGTACGCGGTGTCCGCTGGATTTATCCGGAGCATGGACAATGATTTTCTCAATGAACTCCTGCACCATCACGGCGGTCAATTCTTTCGGCTCGGTGTACTTTCGGACAAGCTTCAGAAACTTCTCGGCATTGCCGGTCTGCTCCTGCGCCACTGCAAGCTCACTGCGCAGATTTTGAACGCTGGCGGCTAATTCTGTCTGCTCCTGCTCATAACCCGCTGAGAGCTTTGTAAAACGCTCGTCCGTCAGCTTCCCGCACACGTTGTCCTCGTAGAGCTTGCGGATGATCGTATCAAGCTCTGCAATGCGGCGTTCCTGTCGGTTCAGTGCGCGTCTTACGCTTGCCTGTTTTGCATCCAGTGCTTTCTTGCGCCCGTCCATCAGCATCTCCGCAAAGGCTTCTTCGTTGAAGTGGGCGAATGAGATCACCTTTTGCAGATTCTCCAGTACAAGCTGTTCCAGCACCACGGCGCGTATGTAATGGGCGCTGCACCCGTTTCGGTTGCGATAGGTGGAACAGGTGTAACATTCCTGTGTATGCTCCCATTTGACAGTTCTGCAAAAATACAATCTCTTGCCGCAATCTGCGCAGTAGACTAAGCCGGAGAACATTCCCATATCGCCCATTTTGGTCACTCGGCGGCGATTGGTTACAGCTCGTTTGACTGCCTCTGCAATTTCTTCCGTCCAGATAGCCGGGTGCGTATTTTCAAATACGCGCCATTGCTCCGGCGGATTTTCAACTGTTTTCTTGGTTTTATAAGACTTGCGGTGCGTCCGGAAATTGACGGTATGACCGAGATATTCTAAATAGTGGTCCATGATATTTGATACCATTGATTCGGACCATTGGCAGGGCTGCTTCATACTTCCGACACGGTAGCTCATGCCTTTACTCTCAAAATATGCCGTCGGGGTCAAAATTCCTGCACGTTCCAACCGAGTGGCAACCTGAGTTGGGCCGTATCCATTGAGAATATCCATACCAACCCGGTAGACCACTTCGGCCGCGTCCGGGTCAATGATCCAATTCTTATCCGTATCGCTGGTCTGTGTAAAGCCGTAAATCGGTATGGTCGTCAATCGCTTACCGGACTCTCCCTTTGACTTCATGTAGGAGCGGATTTTTTTGCTGGTATCCTTGGCATACCATTCGTTGATGATATTTCGGAATGGGGTGAAATCATTATCCGCTGCGCTGTCCGTATCGACACCATCATTGATTGCAATGAAGCGAACATCCAGCTCCGGGAATCGGATTTCCGTATACATTCCAACTTCCAAGTAGTTTCGGCCAAACCGCGACATATCCTTAACAATGACCGTGCTGACACGCCCTGCCTCAATGTCCGTTAGCATTTCCTGAAATCCGGGCCGATTAAAATTCGTACCCGAATAGCCGTCGTCCTTATAGATTTTGAAGTTCGTGATCCCGCGGTCACGCGCGTACTTGCTGAGAATTTCAATTTGGTGAGCAATGCTGTTGCTGTCGCCCTCATTTTCATCGTCACGCGAAAGACGGACATAGAGAGCTGCCCATTTTTCAGCTTGTGCATTTTGCCATTCGCCCATCATGCACACCCCGCTTTCAGAAACGTGCTGAACACGGGAACGATGGAACCGGAGAGCTGCTCCAGAACGCTGTGAAGTACAACGTTGTGTTTCTCAAGCTCCAACAGCAGTTGATGCTGATTCTCATAGCTGCGATTCAGACGAGACAGATTCAGAACAACGACATTGCTGACCTGATCCGCGCGGATGGCGGCAAGCATTTTCTGATATTCCGGGCGATCTGTATTGCAGCCGGAGTAGCCGCAGTCGCAAAAGATTTGCAGATTATGAAGTCCCTGTTCCTTTGCGTAATGGACGAGTCGTTTTTGCTGATTCTGCGCACAGGCCGCAGACATGGCGCTACGGCTGCCATGGTCGATACGGCAATAAAGCGCGGTGATTTTATAAGACTGCCTAATCATATTATCCTCCGTTCCGGCAGTCACCATTTCTTACTTTCTGACACTAATATTATATCAAATGTCAGATTTTTTGTCAAATTTCATCACATTTTGAAACAATATTTTTTGCTTCCAGCTTGATGAGACTTTTGACCTTTTCAGAAACGGTGCCGCCCTGATCGTTGCAGCAGCCTATCACAACGTAGCGCGTATTTCCCAGCTTTTTTTCTGTTCTAATTTCTCTATGTTTGGGGAATGGTATGGTTTTTCTGTTCATTGGGATACCCCCTAAATGCGTCTCACGGTGAGACGCATTTCGTCAAAATTCGCGTTGGATATTCCACGCAAATCTGCAATAACATCGATCTTTTTTTCAAAGGCTTCGCAGACGGCAGCGGGCAAAGCTGCTCCATAGGCTATTACCTCCCTCCATGCTTATGGCGGGGCGTTCTACGCTGTGACGCATAGCCAACGCAAGTATCATTATTCTTTGTATATGGTCGTCGCCCGCAAGCCTGCCACGGCTTATCTGCAATGCTGGTGTTCGTCGCTCCGCTCCGGAATCGGTTCACCCCCTGTTCCGTCGCATCCCCGCGCACCCATTGCCGGCTCGCACATACAAAACGTATCTGTTGACCCTATTCAGTTGTAATCAGGCTATTTACCTGTTGCGGTTGATTGTCAACCGGGGAAAACGCAGCATCTTCCAATGCTGTGTTTTCACAGACTGGCAATCCAGCGTCTTTGCCTGTTCGGTAACAGCCCGTTCGCAGCGCAGACAGACCATGCGCCCCTCCGGGATGATCTCACCACACATCACACAGCGTTCCTCAGAATGATACATCATGGCAAGCTCCTTTTTGGGGTGGCGAAATACGTCTCACGGTGAGACGCATTTCGCCATTTTTCGTGCAGTTCAAATTGTAAAGTCAGGCGGCGGCTCTTGGCAGTGGAAACCGAAAATCGCGGCGTAAAGCGCAGCTTCAGCCAGATAGCGCAGCTCATCATCTGGAAATGTGTAGCTGTGTCCGTCTCCATCGTCGTAGGTCACAAGACACTTGCTGGCGATGTAGCCCTCAAAGTGGCGTCGGATCATTAAGATGGCCTTGGTATCGCCGCGCTGCGCAGCGCATATCAACGCATACGGAATTTCTTTCATGGCGCCTCCATCAAAAAATCTCTCAACCAGCAGACAGCGCGGTTGCGCTGACGCTGGACGGCGCTAATACTCATATCGAGCATCTTGGCAATTTCGGCATCGGTCAGGTCGGCAAAAAAGTACAGGAGCGTAATTTCACGTTTGCGGAGCGGAAGATATGTAAGGGCCTGTCCCAACTCCGCATTGTGAACCACGATACGCTGTCCGCGAACATCAAAGCTCACGCTTGCTTCTAATGCCGCATCCTGTGGCGGGTCACTTGGATTCAGTTTGAAAAGCAGCGCGTCATTCAGCGCAGACAACGGTCGTTCAATTTCCGCACGGCGCTCTTTTTTCTGGATGCCGCGCCGGATAGCATGGTCGATTGCCGCTTTACAGTAGGCTTCAAATGTGATTTCGTTGTAGCGTTCAAACCGTTCGTTTTGTGCGTCCATACGTTGCTCCTTTTTGTCCCTCTACTCCCTAACAGTCTGCAAAAAGATAAAAAACCCACTTTTCGCGCAAAGCGCAAAAACTTCCTATAAAAAATTATTTCTCAGCACCGTTCGACACAGCAAATTGAGAGAAAGAGAAGCACGAAGCCCTCCTCCTGAAACCAGGAGAAGGACTTTGTGTTTACTCCGCTAAGCCATATTTGGTCTTGACCCGGTCGAGCTTTTCCAGCATCGGCTCCGCGCCCAGCCATAGGAAGAAGAACGTTGCCATGGCGCGCACCAGATCGACCGGAAGGCCGGTAATGTAATAGCTAAGAATAATTTTCCAGTTGATCGTATTCGACCACATGAGCGCAGACGCAGGATTCATAATGCCGCCATACACAATGGTCGAGCAGATCACACCGAAGATGCAAAGGCTCAGGCGGCTGCGGCGAAGAACACCCTTGCGGTACAAGACACCTGCCAGCCAGCCGATGATGCCCATGGCGAACATCTGCCACGGTGTCCACGGGCCTTGCGAGAACAGCATATTCGAGACAAGCATGGTCATCGCGCCGACGAGAAATCCGGTTTCGCCGCCGAAGGCCACACCCGCGAGAATCGTCATGGCAACGACCGGTTTAAACTCCGGTAACATGAAGAACGCGGCGCGCCCCGCAACATTCAGTGCGACGAGCACAGCAATGAGCACCAGCTCGCGCGCTTGCGGCTTGCGCCCCTCGAAAATCAGGAAGAACGGCAGCATACATTCGAGCAGAATGAGCAGCGAAATGAAGTAATATTTTCGCCC
>CAKUED010000017.1 GCA_934646005.1 uncultured Oscillospiraceae bacterium | reverse complement strand
GTCACCGTCATGGGCACGACGGAAGACGTGAACGACCGCAAATTCCACGGCGGCCAGACCATCAACACCCTCCGCAAATACACCGACGAAGAAAAAGCCCACGATGTACACTATACTCTCCAGCTCGACGCGAGAGAGTTCTGAGCAAAGCAAAAATCGTACAAAATCCAAGAGCAGCCTCCCGACTTGGGAGGCTGCTCTTACTGCATCAGGAAGACTACGCATATAGAAAACCGATTGTCCTACAGATATTTCGGAAAAACTTGAATTTTATTGTCGAAATGCACAAGGCGAGGGAGGATGAATTATTGAAAGCGACAAAAATATTTTTTCGGAGCGGACGTTCTTGACAAAACGGGGTGCAATCACTACACTATATGACAACAGGATATGACAATCGATTGTCATATCGGAGAACCCACATCCACACAGGAGAATCAAGGAGGAACTCATGAAAAAGATCATTGCACTCATGCTTGCGCTGACCATGCTGCTGGCACTGGCAGCCTGCGCACCCAAGACCACGACCGACACCGCTGCCGACGCGCCCGCCGCTGCGGATACCGCAGCTGACACCGCGACCGCGGAGCAGCCCGCCGACGCCAGCGGCGATGTGACCACCATCACGCTTGCCATGCACGTGTCCAACACGCAGGAGCAGGAACCCGCCGTCTATCAGGCGATCCAGGCATTCCAGCAGGCAAACCCCGATGTGAAGATCGAGCTGATCGAGCATCTGACCGAGGAGCACAACAAGCAGCTCAAGCTCTGGGCGCAGTCCGGCGAGCTGCCTGATATCTTCTGGTGTCAGGAGGGCGACGTGCTGGAGTACGGCACGAACGACTATCTGCTGCCGCTCAACGATTTCCTCAGCCAGAACCCCGATATTGACAGCGCGATCCCCGACGCCATCAAGAACTGCTACGCCGGTGAAAACGGCGAGATCTACGGTCTTGCCTACACCTCGCTCGTGACCGGCTTCTATTACAACAAGGCGATCTTCGCCGAGAACGGTCTGTCCGAGCTGACGAACGAGACGACGTATGAAGAGCTTCTGGACATGGTCAAGACGCTGCACGCGAACGGCGTGACGACCTTCGCACAGGGCGCGATGACCAACTACAGTGTCTGGGGCTATCTCGGCGGTCTGAACCGCTACGGCTATGCCGAAAACATCGCCGCGATCTCCGACGGCTCGCAGAGCAGCGCCGTGTTCTCCAAGATGTTTGACAAGCTCGCCGAGCTGGGCGCTGCCGGCGCATACCCGGAAAACATGGCGACCATCGACTACTTTGAGGCAAAGAACCTGTTCACGACCGGTCAGGCTGCCATCTTCACCTCCGGCCAGTGGGATGCCGGTGAGATCGGCGAAGCGCTGGGTGAGAACGTCGGCTTCTGGTGGGGCCCGACCTACACGGATTCCGACTATTCGCAGGAAACCAGCAGCCAGTTCGCAAACTGCCCGTTCGTTGTGAGCGCGGATGTTGCCAAGGACGAAGCCAAGCAGGCTGCTGTCTATCGCTTCCTCGCGTTCTACTTCGGCAAGGAAGGCTCGTCCATCCTGTTCGACAACTCCAACATCCCCATCGCGACCTATGCGGACCTTCAGATGGAAAACACCAACCCCGCCTTTGCCGCGATCTCTGAGGCGCTGGCAAGCGGCTACGCAAGCACCACGGCGAGCAACCCTGTCGCTTCTCTGACTGCCTCCGTCAGCGAGACCTTCTATGACGCGATGAACAGCCTCATGCTCGGCAACATCGACAGCGCGCAGGCAGTCGCGTCCATCGACGCTGCTTTTGCCGAGGCGGCACAGTAAAATACGGCAGGAACTCACGGCGGGATGATCGCAGACCAGCCGCCGGGCAGATATGCCGGAAGGAGAGACTATGCAATTACTCAGTACAAAAAAGAATAAGCTGATGCTGCTTTTGCCGACCTGCCTGGTGTACGCGGTCTACATCATCCTGCCGATCCTGGTCTCACTCTATTACAGCTTTACCAAGTATTCCGGGATCAGCAAGCCGCGCCTGTACGGGCTGAAGAACTACGTCCGGCTGCTGCATGACCCGTATTTCTGGATCGCGCTGAAAAACACGGCGATCATCCTCGGCATTTCCATCGTTCTGCTCGGGATCGGCTCGTTTTTCGTGGCGATGCTCCTGAACCAGCCGATGCGCGGCACAAACGTGTGCAAGGCGCTGATCTTTGCGCCCGCCATCATCGCGAGCATCATCGCGGGCGTCATCTGGGGCTATCTGCTCGACCCGGTGACAGGACTTGTCAACAACGTCCTGCGCGCCGTCGGTCTTGACAAGCTGGCGCTGGAGTGGATCGGCGGCAAGACGCTCTCGCCGTACAGCATCGCCTTCGTTTATTTCTGGCAGCAGGCGGGCTATATTGCGGCGATCTATCTCGCCGGGCTCAAGACGATCCCGCACGAGATGCTGGAGGCGGCGGCGGTCGATGGCACGAATTTCTGGCAGCGGCTGCTGCACGTGACGATCCCGGCGCTGCGCGATACGTTCATATCCGTCGGCATTCTCATCATCACCGGCTCGATGAAAATTTTTGAGACGGTGCAGCAGCTCACCGGCGGCGGTCCAACGCATTACTCGGAAACGCTCGTAACGTATGCGTACAACACAACATTTGCCCGCGGGGAATACGGCTACGGCATGGCGCTGGCTTCGGCGACGTTCCTGATCTCGCTCATCCTCATCGGGATCTATACGCTGCTGCTGCGCAGAAAGGACTGAGGGCTCTGCCATGAGATCAAGAAAAAAGCTGGGCGTGAGCTACGTCCTGATGGTGCTTCTGACCGCTGCAATCGTGATCCCGATCATCTGGCTGGTCTTTATCTCCATGAAGCCGAACAGCGAGATCCTGAATGATCCGCTCTCGCTGCCGAGCTCGCTGAATCTGGAGAATTACGCCTCCGCGCTGCGGACGCTGGACCTGTTCACGCTGTACAAAAACACGTTTTTCATCGCGCTCTGCGCGCTTGTCGTGGAGATTGTCATCACGTTTTCCAGCGCTGTCGGTCTGACGCGGCTGCATTTTCGCAGGGACTCTGTGCGCAGCGGCTTGCAGGGCTTTTTGCAGCTTGGACTTGCGGTCAGCCCGTTTATCCTGCTGTTCCCGATCTATAAGATCAATCGATTCTTTGGCTTCGGTCAGCAGCTCTCGCTGATTTTGCCGTATATCGCAACGTCCATTTCTTTTAATACGCTGCTGTTTACCGCGTATCTGCGCACCATCCCAAAAGAGCTTGACGAGGCGGCGCTGATGGACGGCGTGAATTTATGGCAGCTCATCACCAAGATCTTAGTGCCGATCGCAAAGCCCGTGCTGGCGACGGTCATTATCTTTAACCTTCTCTACATTTGGAACGAATATCCGTTCGCCTCCATCATGATCGAAAAGCCTGCCTATTACACGATCTCGCGCGGCATTGCGGCGTTCCAGGGGCAGTACAATATCGACTACGGCGGGCTCGCCGCCTACAGCGTCATGGTGCTGCTGCCGGAGCTCGTATTCTATGGCATTTTCCAGCGCCATGTGGTGGACGGCATGACCGTCGGCGCGGTCAAGGGATAAGCCCCAACACACACATACGCAAAGGGGATACTGCCTGGGCAGCATCCCCTTTCCTGTGAGCTGTCTTCGGTTTTAGCCGCAGCGCGTACTGTCGCGCTCGATGAGCTTGACACCAAGCGTCAGATGGCAGGTGGAAAAGCCGGGATCGTCGATCATTTTGACGATAAACTCCGCCGCGGAGGCGGCGATCTTTTCCGTGTTCTGCCAGACGGTCGTGATCGACGGCGTCACGATCTCGGAGAGAAACGTGCCGTCATAGCCGACGATCTTCAGGTCCTCCGGCACGCGCTTTTGCAGCGTCATTGCCGCGTTCAGCACTGCCGTGGCGCACAGATCGTTGCAGAAAATGCCGTCCGTCTGCGGGTGCTCCCGCAAAAGGTCGAGCACGATCTGCCGGTAATCATGGAAGGTATGCGAATCGCGGACCTGCTCATAGGAGACGCAGTGGACATGGTTCTTTGCCATGATGTCACGAAAGACCTGATGGCGGATATTCCAGGGCGCGTCGTCCTCAAACGAGCCGCCGATCTGAATGACGCGGCGGCAGCCGCAGCGCAGCAGGCAGTCGGCAGCCAGCGTGCCGCCCTGCACATGGTCCGAGGCGACATACGACGCTTCGTCGCGGACGTGGCGGTCAATGGAGACGATCGGGAAGGACAGGCTGGCATAGTCCTGCTCGGTCAATTTATAGTTGAAAATAATTGCTCCATCGACGCGGTTGTTGTTGAGGAGCTTGATATAGTCCTGCGACGCGCCGGAGCTGAACGACGTGTTGCACAGGAGAATTTTGTATCCGCTCGCCTTGAGAAATTTCTCGAGGTAGGAGATCATCTCGGCGTAATAGGGGTAGGTGATGGTCGGCACAACGACGCCGACCATGCCGGAGCGGCGCTTGAGCAGATTGCGCGCGTTTTCATTGGGGTAGTAGTTGAGCTCCTTGACGGCGGCTTCGATGCGCTCGCGCGTCTGCTGGGAGATGTAGCCGCGGTTGTTGAGAACGCGCGAGGCTGTCCCCTTGGACACGCCGGCGAGCTTTGCAACATCATCTAATTTTACCATATTCCATCCTCAATTCCCCGATGAATCATCGATTGTTACAGTATTGTATCACACTTTTTACACGACTTCAATGAAAAAACGGACGGAGGTGAGCCATATGGCGGAGCTGCGGATCACGAATATCCAGCGGATGTCGTTTCACGACGGACCGGGAATGCGGACGACCGTATTTTTGAAGGGCTGTAACCTCCGCTGCGCGTGGTGTCACAACCCGGAGACGCAGAACCCGCAGCCGGAGCTGCTCTTCCGCGCGCAGCGCTGCGTGCGGTGCGGGCTGTGCGTGCAGAGCTGTCCCGTCGGCGCGCGCACCATGGGGGCGGACGGTCCTGTGCGGGACGCGGCGCGCTGCACGCTCTGCGGGCGCTGCGCAGAGAGCTGCCTCACCGGCGCGATCGCCGTGGCGGGGCGCAGGGTCGCCTGCCGGGAGCTGACGGAGCTGGTCCTGCGCGACGAAAAGCTCTTTCAGACGACGGCGGGCGGCGTGACGTGCTCCGGCGGCGAGCCGCTTTTGCAGGCGGACGCCGTGACGGGCTTTCTGACGGAAATGCACCGGCGTGGCGTGCATACCTGCGTCGATACGGCGGGAAACGTCCCGTGGGCAGCCTTTGAGCAGGTGCTGCCGGTGACGGATCTGTTTCTTTACGATGTAAAAGCCTTTTCCCCGCAGACGCACCGGCAGTGGACGGGCGTGGGGAACGAGCGGATTTTGGACAATCTCCGGCGGCTCGGCACGCGCGCGGACATCTGGATCAGGATCCCGTTCGTCCCGGGCGTCAACACGGAGCAGATCGGGCAGATCGGCGCATTTTTGACGCAGCTTCCGCGCGTGCGGCGCGTGGAGGTCTTACCGTATCATACGCTCGGGGCGGAAAAATGCGTCGAGCTGGGGCGCGCGCAGCGGCAATTTCCCGTGCCGGACGCCGCCGCCTGTGAACACGCGGAGCAGACGCTCCGAGAGCTTGGACTGCCGGTGGTATCCGGCGGAGCGCAGAAAAAGGAGGATCACACCAGATGAAGGGTCTTGTAGTAGAGTCGGCGGGAAATATCTGTCTGCATGACGATCTGCCGCTGCCGGAGATCGACGAATATCAGGTCCTGTGCCGCAATGTGGGCTGCGGGATCTGCAACGGAACGGATATGCAGCTCATACGCGGGCAGATGCCGTTTATCCAGTACCCGTTCGTGCTGGGGCACGAGGCGGTCGGGCAGGTCGTGGCGGTGGGCAAAAAAGTGCGCAGCTTCCGCGAGGGGGACTATATCCTCCGCTCGGCGCTGCCCGGTCTGCCGGGGTATCACAGCTTCTGGGGCGGCTTCAGCGAGTACGGCATCGCGGACGATTACGCCGCGCGCCTTGCCGATCATGCGGGCGCGGATATTGAAACGAGCACGCGGCAGTTAGTTCCCGCCGGGGTCGATCCCGTGGAGGCGACGATGCTCATCACGCTCAAGGAGGTCGCAAGCGCCCTGCACCGCCTTCGTTTGCAGCCGGGACAGAACGTTGTGGTGGCGGGCTGCGGACCGGTCGGCATCGCGATGGCGGCGCTTGCCAAGTGCATGGGCGCTGCAAAGGTCGCGCTGGCAGGTCACCATCCGGCGCGCATCGCGGCGGCGGAGCGCTTGGGCGCGGATCTCGCGTTCGACACAAAGCAGCAGCCGCTGACCGACACCGTGCGCGGCTATATGCCGGAGGGCGTCGATCTGTACATCGACGCGGTCGGCAACCCGAATCTTCTGATGGATGGAATGCGCCTCATCCGGCAGGAGGGCACGATCGGTCTGTACGGGCTCGGTCTGCGGGCGGACGCGGTGATCGACTGGTCACTGCTGCCGCACAACTGCATCCTGCAAACGGTGCAGTGGCCCATCGCCGCGCAGGAGAGCGCCGTACACGACGAGGTCTGCGGCTATGTGACGAGCGGCAGGCTGCCGCTTCGCGAGTTTGTGACGCACAGGATCCCCGTGGAGGAGTTTGAAGAAGGGCTGCGCCTCGTCCGCAGCCGGGAAGGCATCAAGATCGCACTGACATTCTGAGGGAGCACTATGAACGACTGGAAACAAACGCAATTCGGAAAAGAATATGACGCCTTCCGTCAGGAGCTGGATGACTACTACGCCGCCTACCCCACGGACGTCAGCGCGCTGGAGCGGGAGCTGGACGAAAAAAGCCGCCGCAACCCGCAGGCGGGCGCAATGGAGAAAAAGACGTGGATCTATGAGCTGGCGGCAGAAAAATGCCGGGTGAAGCTCTTCCGGCACTGTCCGTTTTATTTTGAGGTGGATACCGGCGCGCCGCGCAATCTTGCCGGCTCGTGCTTCCCGCCCATTCCGGGACTCGGAAGCTGGCTGATGCGCCGCGACACCTCCGGGCTAGAGCGGGACTTTCAGAGCTGGATCGCGCCGTATGTGCAGGAGGACGCGCTGAACTCGACGATGTACGTTGACTGCGCGCACCACGCGATGGGCGTCGGCAATGTGCTGCGATACGGTCTGAGCGGACTCAAGCAGCAGGCGCAGGCACGTCTGCAAGCAGAGACGGACGCGGAAAAGCAGACGTTTCTGCGCTGCGTGATCCGCGCGGAGGACGCCGTGATGCAGCTCTGCGCCCGTTTTGCCGATGAAGCGGAGCGCCTTAGTGCGGAGGAGCGCGACCCGATCGTTCGGGCGCGTCTGGAGCGGATCGCCGTCAGCGCGCGGCGCTGCCCGGCAGAACCGGCGCAGACGTTTTTTGAGGCGCTGAACACGATGCTGCTCCTGAAGGAGCTGGGCAACGGGCTGGAGTCGATGGGCTTTGCGATCCTGGGGCACATCGACCGCGTGCTTGCGCCGTATTATGTGCGCGATGTGCAGCTCGGCAGGCTCACCGCAGAGCAGGCGCGGGAGCTCGTGTACTGGTTCTGCGCCATGACGGACGCCAAATGGGATCTGTCGCAGGCACTTTACGGAACGAACACCGCCATGAGCATCGGCGGCTGCGACGCAGACGGCGCGCCGGTCTTTAACGACATCACCCGCTGGGTGCTGCAATGCTATCTGGACTGCGGGCTCATCAACCCCAAGGTGCAGGCGCGCTTTGCGCCGGATGCGCCGGCGGAATATTACCGGCTGGTCGCGCAGCTTGCCGCCAGCGGCAGGAACGTGCTGTCCGTATTCAACGACCGCACGATCATCGCCGCGCAGACGCGCATGGGCAAGCGCGAGGCGGACGCCCGGCTGTATGTAAACGGCGGCTGCCAGGAGGTCCTGCTTGCGGATACGGAGGTCAACTCGCGCGCAACGTGCTATTTGAGCCCCTGCCGGTATCTGGAGATGATGCTCCAGCCGGACGGAACGGTGTTTTTTGACCGCGAGCACATCGTCCCGCATGACGTGCTCGCCGCGTCGGATTTTGAGACGTTCTACCGCCGCGTGATGCAGAATCTCTCGGCTATTGTAAACGCTGTCGCGTGGCACTATAACGGCTTTGAAAAGCGCTGGGCGGCGTATAACCCCTGCCCGTTCTTTTCCTCGACCATCACCGGCTGCATCGAGCAGGCGCGGGATGTTTCGCAGGGCGGGGCGGTCTATAATAACAGCGGCTTTGCGCTGGTCGGGCTGGCGGATTTTATCGATTCGCTTTACGCCGTCAAGGAGGCTGTTTACGAGCAAAAGCGCTACACGCTTGCCGAGCTGAACGCCATGCTGCGCAAAAATTACGAGGGCTTTGAGCTGGACCGGCTCTATCTGCAAAACAAAATTCCCAAGGTCGGCGCGGACACGCCGGAGCTGAACGCCTTCGTGCGCCGCGTCTCGCAGGATGTCGCCGAAGCTATCTGCTGGATGCCGAACGGACGCGGCGGGCGGTATGAGGCGTCGATCTGGTCGTTTTACGGCTATGAGTGGATGAAGGCGCATTGCGGCGCGCTGCCGGACGGGCGGCTGCGCGGGCAGTCGCTCTCGCGCGGGCTCAATCCGGCGGAGCGGACGCCCGCCGAGCTCAGCGCGATCCTGCACACGATGGACGGTGTGGATTACGCGCAGTTTCCGCAGTCTGCGGTGGCGTATTTCTGTATGCCGGTCTCGCTGGCAAACGACAATGTGCAGATCTGCGAAAGCCTGATCCGCTGCTTTTTAGCCTGCGGCGGCAGCGCGGTGGATTTTGACGTGCTCGACAGCGCCGCGATCGCCGACGCGCTGGAGCACCCGGAGCGCCATCAGCAGCTCGTCATCCGCGTGTGCGGCTACAGCGCGCGCTTTGTCGATCTGAGCCGCGAGATGCAGGTGGAGATCGCAAACCGCGCCCAAAGAGCGGTGTAAGGAGGCACTTTATGCTGAACGATCAAACCTATCTCGCGCGCCTGCGGCAGGAGCGGCAGCGCCCGCACCCGATGGCGCTGCGCCAGCGGTATCATTTTATGGGCGAGCCGGGCTGGATCAACGACCCGAACGGGCTGGTCTGGTATCAGGGAAACTATCATTTTTTCTATCAGTATAACCCCTTCGGCGTCACCTGGGGCGAGCCGTGCTGGGGGCACGCGGTCAGCCGCGATCTGCTCCACTGGACACAGCTTCCGCCGGCGCTCGTGCCGAGCGAGCCGTATGAGATGCACGAGCAGGGCGGCTGCTTTTCCGGCAGCGCACTCGTCGTGGACGAGCGGCTGTATCTTCTGTACACGGGCGTGTGCTATCGGGACGGGCGCTGCGTGCAGGCGCAGTGCCTCGCGTGGAGCGACGACGGCGTGACGTTTCAGAAATACGAACACAACCCGGTCGCCTGCGCGCCGGAGGGTGTCGATCCGGCAAATTTCCGCGACCCAAAGCTCTGGCGCGAGGCGGACGGCACGTTTTACTTCGTCTGCGGCGCGAGCCTGAGCGGTGACGGCGCGGCGCTGCTGTTTGCCTCGCAGGATCTGCTTCACTGGCAGTATCGCGGCGTGCTGGCGCGCGGCGAGGGGCGCTTCGGCACGATGTGGGAGTGCCCCGACCTGATCCCGCTCGGCGGCAGGCATATGCTCTGCGTCTCGCCGATGCACTGCCCGGCATACCGCAACGTGTGCCTGATCGGAACATTTTCACGCGAAGAAGGAAAGCTCCTGAACGCGCAGCCGGTCTGCCCGGACGAAGGTCCTGACTATTACGCGGCGCAGTCGTTCACCGACGAAGCGGGGCGGCGCGTGCAGGTCGCCTGGGCGAACGGCTGGGACTGGATGCCCGCGTTCCGGCGCTGGGGCGTGGCGGAGCAGGGCTTCTGGCGCGGCTGGTTCACGCTGCCGCGCGTGGTGACGGCGGGCGCGGACGGTCTGCCGCGCTTTTCCCCGCATCCGCAATTGGAGGCGCTGCGTAGCCAGGCGTTCCGCTGCGAGCAGGCGGCGCTGACCGCGCCGTGGACGCTGCCGGATACGGCGGACACAGCGTGGGAGATCTTGATCGAGCTTCCGGCGCAGCAGGCAGGCACGCTGCGGCTTCAGGTCGGAGACTGCTTTTCTATGGAGCTCACGCTTTCATCCCGGACGCTCCGCGCGTATGCCAAGGACACCGGCGAGCAGACCATGCACGATTGCGGCGCGCTGCAATTGCCGCCGGACGCGCCGGTGCAGGCGCGGATCTTTTTGGATCGGTGCTCCGCCGAAATTTTTGCGGACGGTCAGTGCCTGTCCGTGAACTTCTTTGACACAGCGCCGCAGCGCCCTGTCAGCATTCTCCCGCACGACGGCGCGCCGCAGCTTCGGACGCTTCAGGCGTGGCAGCTCCGATAAATATCAAAAAAGCAGCACGGACGGCGGAAAACTCCGCTGTCCGCGCTGCTTTTTCTGCGTTTTGTTACAAAAAGACCGTCCTGCCGGTGCGGCTGCTCTCATATGCGGCGTCGATGACGCGCTGGTCGCGCACGCACTCCATGGGGTCGATGTACGCCGTGCCGCCGTGCAGGATCGCCTCGCCGAAATCGTGCAGCGTCCGGGTGTACAGGTTGCCGAACTGCGCCGTCAGCTCCGTGCCCACGGCGTTGCCCGCGACCGGCTCGGCGTAAAAATCATCCTCGCCCTCGCGCAGCGCCATCTCCCAGAGCGTGCCTTCGTCGAGCTGCCCGATGATCTTGTCGCCGAGCAGACGCCCGCGCGTGCCGAACAGATTCACCGTCCACTTGCCCGCGCTGTCGGGGATGTTGAAATTCGTGAACACGGTGCACTGCGCGCCGTTTTCCATCCGCATGAGCACGGTGGAGGAATCCTCCACGCCGTAGCCCTCCGGCGGGAAGGTGATGCGCTCATTCATCGCCGTGACCGCTGTGACCTCCTGCCCCGTCACATAGCGCAGCAGATCGATCAGGTGGATGCCTGTGTCCATGAGCGGACCGCCGCCCGCGCACGCCGGATCGGTGAGCCAGCACGCGTTCGGCATCCAGCACGAAAAGCGCGCGTCGGCGGAGACGACCTGCCCGATCTCCCCGGCGGCGACCGCCTCGCGGATGCGGTTGATGTGCGCGCCGTGGCGCATCATCAGATCGACCGACAGCAAAACGCCCTTTTCCCGGCAGTATTCCACGGTGCGCAGCGCGTCGTCGGCGTTCAGTCCCAGCGGCTTTTCGCACAGGACGTGCTTGCCGTGATCCGCGGCGAGGCGCGTCAGTTCCGAATGCGTAAAGACGGGCGTGGCGATATACACCGCGTCCAGCTCGTCATTTTTGAGCAGCTGCTCCGCGGAATCATACGACCGCTCCGCGCCGAACTGCGCCTGCACCGCCTGCGCGGACGCGAGGTCACGCGCCATCACCGATACGAGCTGCGCGTTTTCCGTCAGCAGCATTCCCGGGATGGTGCGCGTGCGCGCGATCCCGCCGCAGCCGATCACGCCCCAGCGAACTTTTTTCATACGCATTTCTCCTTATATAGATCTCCAAAGAACTCCAGATGGTGAAAGCCTGTCACGCAGACGCCCTTTTTGTATCATATACCGGCTCATGCCCCTCTGTCAATCCCGGATGCCTGTGCGTGGCAGGGGAGCGGGGGCGTATACTGGGCTGTTTGCGGGCATAGGATGTTGTAGCATACACAGCTTGGAGGTGCCCACATGAAAGAAGATCTCGAGACACGAGCGCAGGAGCTTGCTGTGTACATCATCGAACACCGCACCACCATCCGTGACGCGGCGAAGCATTTCGGCGTTTCCAAATCGACCGTGCATGTGGAGGTCATGGTTCAGAACGTTTCTGGTGGGCTGTCGCGTAGGAAGACGCAGCACGGGCGGGAAGCAAATCGCTTCCCGCCCGTTTTTTGCGTTATGCTGCTTTCTCTACAATCACATCTTCCATTGAAATGTCCAGATACCGACTGAGCGCGTACAAATTGTCCACGCTTGGCATATTGCTGCCGCGCAGCCAACGATATACTGCCTGTGGTGAGGCAAGTCCCATTGCATCTTGGACATCCTGAACCGTAACTTCCTGCGCGTCCATCAGCTCTTTGATATGCGTGCCAGTCGCGTGCATATCAATTACTGGATATTTGAAGCTCATGCTCATGCGGCAAAATGCATCTTCTGGTGGGTTTTGGTAACCAGCATACTCTTGCGCGGCTCCGGCGGTGTGACCATTGCAATGTGCAGCGCCTCCTTGCAGCCAACAAGGATGACCTGCTTCTTCGCTCTCGAAATGGCTGTGTAGAAAAGATTGCGCCGAAGCATTTTTTGACAGTCTGTGCTGGCTGGCATAATGACCGTATCGTACTGACTGCCCTGACTTTTGTGCACGGTCAACGCATAAGCCAGCGCGAGTGTGCTCCCAATTTTGGCACTGAAGAACTTAGGCTGGCGGTTCGCGGAGAGCGGAATGTGAATAAACGCGCTGCCGCCCTCCATCGGCTCTACGTGCGCCGTGCCAATGTCGCCGTTAAAGCATCGCTCTTCACGATTGTTCTTGAGAATCATGGTGCGGTCATTCTCCCGGATGGTAATGCTATTGTGTGTGACTTCCGGTTTTCCTTCAGCAGGCGGATTGACCACCTGCTGGAGCTGCTCATTCAGTCTTTTGACATCATCTCTGGTCGGGGCAATGACCTGGACATTCTCGCCAGCGAGATGCCGCTTCGCGGCTTCCTCCTGAATGACCGTAAAAATGTCCCCTTCGTTGGTCGGAATCAGCTTGAAAGACTCATCGAACTTCAGTTCTTCGGAATCAAAGAGCTTCGGATAGTTCACGACATTGTAAAACAGCGCGGATTCATTGTTCGACTGGCGGTACTGCTGCTCCAGCCGCGTGACAGGGCAGCCGAGCTCCAGCAGCTCCGGAATCAGATTGCCTGTACCGACAGAACCCAGCTGATTCGGGTCGCCTACTAAAACAAGGCTGCAATTTGCAGGAAGCTTGCTGAGCAGTCCGGCAAAAAGCTCCAGCGACAGCATACTGGCCTCATCAACGACCACCATGCGAATCGTAGACCATTTCACGGGGTCAAGAAAGTCTTCATCCGGAATCTTACCGAGAGCGCTGTGGACGGTTCTGGCAGGAAGTCCGGTACGCTCCGTGAGATTGCGGGCAGCCTTGCCAGTCGGCGCTGCCAGAACGAGTTTCCCATCGACAAAATATTCGAGACAAAGCGCCTGCACGAGCGTCGTCTTGCCTGACCCAGCGCCGCCGAGAATCATGCTCAGATGGTTGCTGCGCGCCATCTGAATGGCTTCTTTCTGCAACTCATTCAGCCGTACACCAGCGCTGACGTCCAAGTCCACCATCGGATGGGTGGGTACAACATTGTGGGGCAAGATGGAGGCCAGTTCGGAAGCCACAAAGTCCTCATAGCGCTGCACTTTGTATAGATACAGCCGAGACCCCTCAAACACCAAGTCTCCATTTTCCAACAGATAGTCGAAATCCGCTTTCAGCTTACTCAGAGATACATTCTTGTATTTCCGCTGGCAAATGCGGATGGCGTCGGCTTCGCTTGCAAAAAAGGCGTCGCCGTTTCTCAAATATTTCTCCAATGCGGTCAAAATATACGCTCCGCGCGCCTTGTGTTCGTAATTAAAATACCGTCTCATAGTCGCACCTCCTTCAAGCCGCCGGGCACAGGAGGCTGACCAGTCCAAGCTGGACTGCCAAACCATATTCAACAGTCTTGATGGTGAACGGGTTCGTGATTTGACCAAGTTTCTTCAACATACGCCCCTTGTCGAGCGTGTGAATCTGTTCGCCCAGGGTGATGCTGCTGCGAGAAAGGCCGGCGTTGGAAATGAAAACGTGCGTCGGCAGCTGCCCCTTTTTGCGATTACTTGTCAAAGGAATAACCGTAATAGCAGGACTGTTTTCGTTCGCCGCGTCGTTGCTGATGACGATTGCCGGGCGCACACCATACTGTACGTGCGTGTCATCGCTGGGCTTGGGCATGTCAACGAGCCAGAGTTCCAATCTGGTACAACCGACACCGGCTGCGGTCATGGGTTTGTTCTGCGGATACTGAATGGTTTTCATTTTGGATACGCTCCTTAAAATATAGTTTTGAAAACCAAAACAACGTGCAGGCTGTTTTTGCCTACACGTTGGAAAATCAAATCCGCGACAAAATGCACAACCGATCCATTCCCAGCCTTGCCAAAAGGGATTCAAAAGGGTATACTGAGGGTACGGTGCGGCGTCATGCCGTTGTGTAGGTGGTGTTCTCACCTGCGCAGGTCTATGGGAGCTGCAACTCCCATAGGCTGCCGTTGTTTTGTTTTCTACAACCAGTATAAAGCACCGCAAACGCTCCTGCAACCGATGTTGCAAGTTATTTTCATGTTTCGTATCAGCATAATCAACAAATATTAAATGGGCAAATTGTGCAATGTATCAAAACCCGCCGCACGCCAGACTTGTTCTGATGTGCGGTGGATTTTTGTTTATCTGTCAGTCTAACTGGATTTTTCCGTGCTCTTTCTCATAATCCGCAATGAACTTCAGCATCAGCTGAATAATCTGCGCGTTGGCTGAACGTCCTTCGAACCCGCAAACATAGCGGAACTTTGCCAAAATATCGCCGTCCACGCGCAAGCCGAAGTGCTTTTCGTTTGTTTTATCCATGTTACCATCTCCGATTAAAGTTATTATGGACTCATAATAACTTTTCGCCTTGTCAAAAAATCCAAAACAGAGTTGTTATAGAGTTATATTGACTTCGGTAATTTGGGTGAGGTGAACATGGGAACGCATTCTTAAAACGGCGTGGTTAACAGCTGACTTACAATCTATTGTATCCGAAATAGATTGGGGGTCTGAAAAATGGAATATGGGTATGCACGTGTATCTACAAAGGAACAGAACGCGGAGCGGCAATTGATTGCGTTGACTGGGTTTGGAATTGCGGAAAGCGCAATTTTCGTGGACAAGCAGTCCGGAAAGGATTTCGAGCGGACGCAGTACCGACGGCTGATGCGCAAACTGAAAAACGGCGATACGCTTGTTGTCAAGAGCATCGACCGTTTGGGCAGGAACTATGAGGAGATTCTGGAGCAGTGGCGCATCATCACCAAGGAAAAGCACGCGGCCATCGTGGTGCTGGATATGCCGCTGCTGGACACGCGGCAGAACCGCGACCTGACCGGCACGCTGATCGCGGACATCGTCTTGCAGCTACTCAGCTACGTTGCGCAGACGGAGCGTGAGTTCATCCGGCAGCGACAGGCAGAGGGCATCGCGGCGGCAAAGGCGCGGGGCGTCCAGTTTGGCCGCCGTCCTTCACCAAGACCGGCGGAATTTCCGGAATTGCGGGAGCGGTGGAGCAAAGGCGAGCTTTCCGCCTGCCAAGCTGCCAAGGCGCTAAAAATCACCCACCGAACCTTCCTTCGGTGGGCAAGAGACCCATCTGATACATAAGTACAGTTTGTTACCCAAAGGGAGACCGTTTCTTCGGCAGCCTTGGATACATCTAAATAATAACAGTTTTATATATGTTTTGCAAGACCTTATTCCACTTTAATTCAGATAAAAATGTGTACTTTTGTATCCAAAATGTTCCGAACGGAACTGTACCTTCGGCATGACCCAAAAGAAAAGCAGGAGGAGAGGAAATGAAAAGACGCATTTGTTCAGTACTTCTGGCATTGATTCTGATGCTTGCGGTGCTGCCGCCAACTGCGCGCGCTGTGGGCAGCGCCATGACAGCGCAGGGCATTCGCGAAATTTCAAAGACACAATACAACGTTGCGCCTGGCGTGACGGAGTATGCGTGGCTGCTCAACAACAACGGTCTGACCGAGCAGATGGTCGGTCACGTCATGGAGGTCAAGGTCAGCAGCGGCTCGACTGCTTCCATTGCAGTCGGCTACGGCGACGACAACATCGACGCCATTGCAGGCGGCAGAAACTGGGCCATGACGGAGACAACCAGGCAGGCGCAGAGTATGCAGACCAACCGCAGCACCAATGTCGTCGGCGCGATCAATGCCGGCGGCTATGATATGAGCAACGGTCGCCCCAGCGGCGCGTTCATCATGAGCGGGACGCAGATCAACGCCCCGACTGGCACGACCTTCTGGATCGACAAGGACGGCAATGCGCATATCACGAGCGCACAGGAATGCAATGCCGCCTTTGCAGCCGGAAATGTCGTGGAAGCGGTTGCAAGCTTCGGCGATATTTTTGAAAACGGTCATGCCCGCAGCGGGCTTGACGATACCACTCGCGCTTCCCGCACAGCCATCGGCATTAAGGCGGACGGCACGGTGGTGATGTTCATGGTGGACGGGCGGCAAGCGCCCTATTCCGTCGGCATGACCATGGCGGAGGTCGCTGCCGCCATGGAGGAGCTTGGCTGCGTGGAGGCGGTCAATTTGGATGGCGGCGGCTCTTCGACCTTTGCCACCCAGCGCGAGGGCGAACCTGAGAATAGCACTTCCGCTGGTCTTACCCTGCGCTGCCGCCCGTCTGACGGCTACGAGCGCAAGGTATCAAACACAGTCATGGTGCTCTCCACAGCGAAGCCCACAGGACAGTTTGCCCATGCAGTGCTGACGCCCAACGATGCAGTCTACACGCCCGGCAGCACGGTGCAGTTTTCCGCCTCCGGCGTTGACGCTGCCGGCGGCAGCGCGGCAATCCCTGCGGGCGCTTCCTGGGCAGTTCTTTCCGGCGGCGGCAGCATTGACGCGAACGGACTTTATACGGCGACCGATACCTGCGGCGCAGTCACTGTCGGTCTGACTGCCGGCGGGGAGACCGTTGGTCAGACCACCATTCAGGTGCAATGGCCGGACAAGCTGGGCTTTACCAACAGCAGCGTTTCCATCGATTTCGGTCAGACGAGCGACCTGACCTTCAATCCCACCTGGCAGGGCAGAGCGGTCCATTATAAGGATGGGGACTTTGTCTGGACGCTGGATGAAAGTAAACCCATCAGCTATAAGTATAATGCGTTGGTGGAAGAAAAAGCTTGGGAGGGACGAGATGTCGCCTCGGTAGGTTTCCCAAAATGGAAATACTCTGATTCCAATGGTAAAGTCTATATGTCGCTTACCGGCAGCATCGGTGTGCAGCAAAAAATAGAGTGGGGTTCCACGGAAGCCAGAACCTATTACACTTACTTTACCGAGGTCAATCGCACTGTCAGTTATGAAGATGGGACAATCGGCATCAACGCGACTCTGACACATGATAAAGCTGAAATGCTTGATATGCGCACAAATACATGGGCAGAGTGTACCGCAGAACAAAATGCAGAGAATGTGAATCTAAGCCACGCTTTCACAGTTGGCAAGTTTGTTGGCAACATCTTCACTGCGGACGAAAAGAACTCTCTGCGAGCCACAGCGAAGGTTTCCCTGCAAAACAATACCGCTGTGACTGGCGAGATCGAGCTGGTCGTGGGCTTGGAACCGTTGGTGCTCATGGACTTTGAGGACCGCACCGGTGTGAATTGGAATACCTACATCACCAATAAAAGCAACGGAGGACAGGGCGACAATACCACATTTGGTCAGTTGTCAAACGAGCATATTCAGCAGAGTGGTCTTTGGGTGCGGACGGCAACCAATGCCGGCGTTGTTTTTGACGGCTCTGGTGTGGTCAGTGCGGCACAGGATGAGCGTGTTCGTTTCGGCGAAAAGGCTTTTAAGCTCTGCTTTGACTTCACGGGCTGTTCGCCTACTTCGACAGCAGCGGCGGACGGCGGCTTTTCCTGTGACCTTTACGTAAATAAAGTACAGCCTACCAAAATCGGTATGTGGGTCAATGTACCGGCAGACTTGAAAGACTGTCCTTACCTTTTGAAAGCTATCATGGCAGGTGGCGTGACCGGAATGACGGAAGCCAAGACCGATGGCGGTCATAACGAGCTGAATGCCGACGGAAGCTTCACATACAAAGACTTCGGTACAAATGGCGGAAAAGGGAAGATTCCCAAGGGCACGACAATGTATACCCAGTACTATGGAACTGCTCAAGTAAAAAATGAAGATGGCAAGCTGGAGACAGTAACACTGACCACGCTGGGTGACATGGCGGGTAAGGGCTGGATCTGGGTCGAGGCGGATATTTCCTCCATGCAGATGCCCATTGCTGTCTATCGCGCCTATACCTTCCGCGTTGTCAAGACAGCGACGATGTCCACATTGTCCACAGGCAATATTCTGGTGGATAATGTCCAGTTCATCTACGGCACGAACACCAACGACGTGACCCGGCCGGTGCTGGAATCGGTCACGGAGACCTCCTCCGGCATGGCGTTGGAGAGTGACGGCTCCACCGTGTTGAGCAGCGGCAATCTCACCTTCAACGCCGTCTACTCAGACAGTGAGCAGACCGATAAGTATGCCACCGGCATTGATACGAGCGGCATCCGCGTGCTGCTGGACGGCACGGACTACACCGGCAAGCTGGAGATCAATGACGGCTCGCTTTATCTCAAGGGCATAAGCCTCCGCAACGGCACGCATACGCTCACCGTCCGTCTCAAGGATTTCTACGGCAATGTGACCACCGAGACGCGCACCTTCCGTGTGGAGGACGCGCAGGGGATACAGTCCGCCATCGACATCCTGCCGCAGCCTGAGCCGCCGGAGATCGGCAAGCAGTATGTTTTCGCCATCGTGAATAACACCGGCGAGGATGTTACGCAGGCGGAGCTGACGGTGGATTTCAGCACCATGAGCGGCGCGGAAAAATACCTTGCCGGCGCGAGCGTCGAGGCGTTCGGGGACGGCTATACGCTGACGCTGGAGCAAGCGGCGCTGGCAAAGGGACTTGCGAGGATCACGGTCACGAAGCAGCCGGTCATACAGACGCGGCGGGCGATGCTGACCGGCGCGCAGAGCACGGATTATAACTATGTTTCCGAGTTGGGCTATCTCATCATCACGATCCCTGAGAATGCCGCGTCGGACAGCGCGCTGAGATGTACGGTGACACAGGGCAGCTACACCGTTGCGGACGGCAGTGAAGACGGAGCTGCCTATACGTTCTCCGGCACGGAAAAGATCATCCCCATGACGGCGAGCTATCAGCTCACCTGTGCGCAGGCGATCGCCGGAATGCAAGCTACGCTGGCGGTGACGGATGCCAACGGAGCGCCCGTTTCCCGCGCGGCAGTCTATCAGGTGAGCGGCGGCACAAGTCAGAGGCTGGGCAGCACCAGCATGAAGGGTATATTCAAGCACATCTTTGACACACCGGGCGAGTATACCCTCTACGCCGAGAAGCCCGGCAGCGGACGCTCCTGGGATCAGCGCGTGATCGTCTGCGAAAGAACGACGGAAAATGACGGAAAGCCCTTTGGTATCCTCACCAACGGCGTGACAGTGCCCGGAACCAAGAGTATTACATGGCTCACCCAGATCGACGGCTCTGCGGAAAAGGCGCAGATAAGGTACTCTGCCAGCCGCGACCTCAGCAATGCCGTCACGGTGGATGGCACATCTGCGCTTCAAACCTTTGTACAGAGCAGCCGCGGCGATGCACTGCGGAGCAATCAGGTGACGCTCACCGATCTGACACCTGACACTACCTACTACTATCAGGTGGGCGATGGGCTGACATGGTCTGATACACAGAGCTTCAAAACGCCTGCCGCGGACGCGGAAGCCACGAACTTCTTTATTCTCGGCGACATTCAGTCCTCGGATACCGCGAATCTTGCCCATGTGCTGGAAGACCTCAAGAAGGACACAGTTTCTTATGACTTTGCCGTTCAGACCGGCGACGCCATCGACAATGTGACGGAATACATCAAGAACTGGCGTCCATTCCTGACCAGAGTCAATGGCGAAAATCTGGATGGTGTAGACCTGATCCATGTGCTGGGTAACCATGAGTATTACGGCGACGCGGACGGAAAAATCAGCAAGGCAATTTATGATCTGCCCGAAAGCACGCAGAACAGCTGGTACAAGATGGAATACGGCAAGGTCTGCGTGGTGGTCGTGAACAACGGCACAAAGCTATCCGACGCACTGGCGGACATTGCCGAAAACCTGACTACCGACTGCATCTGGAAGGTTCTTGTGGCGCATGAGCCGATCTACGGCACTGAGTCCGTTTCCGCAACGTCGGAGATCCTTTCCAGTATCGAAAAGGCAGGCTTCGACTTCGTCTTCGGCGGCGACGACCATGCCTATGCCCGCACCTATCCCATGCTTGGCGGTGTGAAGCAGGCGGAAGACAGCAGAAAGGGCGTCGTGTACTATGTCTGCGGCGACCTCAGCGGCAAGAGCAATGCGTTCCATGAGCGCGCGGAGTATGTAAAAGCGATCGCGCACAATGACTACGGCGGTATGTATCTCACGGTGAGCGCGACGGAGGAGAGCTTTACGGTCAAGGCGATCGATGTCAGCGGCAGCGTGCTGGACTCCTACACCGAAACGCGCACCGACTGTGAGCTGGGCAGACACCGGGTGGATAACACCAGCAAGTATGATATGACCGCCGGAAAGATCACCTGCGCACGCTGCGGCGCGGAGCTGACGCCCGAGGGCGACTATGCCTTCAGCGGTCTGCTCGCCACCACGGACAGCAAGCAGGTCATCCTCACGGGCGGCGTGGCGGAACGGAACAAGTTCGTATCGCTGGGCGGCAGATACCACGCCTGCGCCGATGGCTATGCCTATCTCACCGAGCAAAGCGACAGCCGCACCTGCGTGACCGCCGGCTATATCACCTATACCTGCCCGCAATGCAAGGCAGCGGATCGGTCGGACATTCAGCGTCCTGTCGGTCATGAGTGGGATGCAGACCATGTCTGTACGGTCTGTCATACGAAGGGCGCGGATATTAACGACGCAGGCATTGTATTCAAATTCGGAAGCCCCGAGAATCCGCGTGAGATCGAGCCTGCACCCAACTATTACTACACCGGCGAAGGCGTCCGTCCCGGCAGCTTTGCCAAGCGCGGCGACTATGTGCTGACGCAGAACAATGACGCAAACCTCATCGGCGGGCGCATCCCCAATCTGTATGTCGAGTGGCCGGACAGCCGGAATGTCGGCAAAGCCGAGATCAAGTACGAGGGTCGGGCAGATTACTACGGGACGAAGACGCTGACCTACTACATCGTTCCGAACGATGTGAAGGATCTGCGCTGCACGTCCGCTGCGGTAGATTCCCTGAGGCTTGCATGGAGCGCAGCGCCCGGCGCGGAATATTATGAGGTTTTCCAGTGTGACAGGAATAACGGAAGCCGAAGCTCTCTGGGGACGACCGACCAAACCAGCTTTACGGTCACGGGACTGAAGGCGGAAACGGAGTATTACTTTGTGGCTGCCGGTCGAGCCAAGGTCGCAGCGGAAAACAATAAGGTCTACACAAGCCCGCGCTGGTCCAATATCCTCTGTGCAATGACGACGCCGGTTTCGGCGGATGTAACGGCAATGTGCGCGACGGTGGACGGCGTGCAGCTCCCGGCTGTTAAGGCAGGCGATCTAAATTACCTCTTCCTGCCCGCCTCGGCAGATATTACGGACCTTGAGGTCTCCTTCACGTGCCGCCCGGAGCAGGGCAGCCTGATCGTGAGAGGCGACCGCAGCAGCCGGACCATGGGTGAAGAGCAAACGCTGGATGTTTCCGCGCTGGCAACAGAGACCGACGGCTATTACACCGTTATAGCGGCAGTCGGCAATGGCGCGGCGCTGCGTGTCCGTATTATGCAGGCGGCAGAGCTGCCGACCCTGTATCTGACGAGCGGCAGCAGCGCGGAGGATCGCGCCTACATTGATGCGAGCAAGGAACACAGCACAGCCGCAGCGCTCAGGATGTTGGATGCGAACGGCGGCGAGATCGCCGCGACGAACATCACCGAGCTGAAGGCGCGCGGCAATTCCACCTTCACCTACGCACAGAAGAAGTCCTATCAGATCAAGCTGGAAACGGCGGCCGATCTGCTGCAAAGCGATGAAAGCGTCAGGACGTGGGTCTTGCTTGCAAACTACTTTGACGCGACGCTGATGCACGACAAGCTGTTCAAGGATCTGGCGGCTGACCTGCAAATGCCTTACACGGCAAGCTGCGACTGGGTGAACCTGTACTATGATGGCGAATACCGCGGCGTGTATCTGCTGAGCGAGAAGAATGCTGTCAAGTCGACCGGTATTGACATCACCGATATGGAAGAGGCGTATGAGGCGCTGAATCCAGAGTATGGAAAGAATATGCAGACGTCCAGCGGCGAAAACGCCTATGGCATGACCTATTCCTACACGACGGGTCTGACTGAGCCGGAGAATATCACGGGCGGCTATCTGCTGGAGCTGAATCATGACCGGCCCGACGAGGTCAGCGGCTTTATCACCCGAAAGGGCAAGGGCATGAACGTCAAGAGCCCGGGATGGTGCGGCGAGGAGGCCATGCGGTATATCAGCGAATACTATCAGGAATTTGAGGACGCTGTCTATGCCGTGGACGAAAACGGCGCGTACACGGGCTATAACGAGGCGACCGGGAAGCACTATTACGACTATGTTGACCGCGACTCACTCGTAAAGATCTTCCTGATGCAGGAGCTTGCACTCAACCCGGATGGCTTCATCTCCTCGCTCTACTTCTACAAGGACGCGGATGGCATCCTGTATGCCGGTCCTGTCTGGGATCAGGATATGACGCTCGGCACGGGCTGGACCAAGCAGATCACGCCGGATACTACCGACTATCACTATCTGGCGGAGGCGCTGATCCAGATCCCGGATTTCCGCGATGCGGTGTACCGCTGCTACACGGAGAGCTTCGCACCATTGGCAAAGGAGCTGCTGGCGCAGGACGGCGCGGTCAGCAACTATGCCGCCCGTCTTACGGACAGTGCGAAAATGAACTTCGTTCTTTGGAGCTACATCCGGGTCGGCAGCCCAGAGAGTGCCGGTCACATTTGGCAGAACGCGACGTATGCGTCCGTGCTTGCCGATATGCAGAGCTGGCTCACACAGCGCATTGATAGGCTGGACGAGCGCTTTGCGACCCCCGCGTTTGAAGCGGGCGATGTCAATGGAGACGGGGATGTTGACATTTTCGATGTTTACGCACTCAGACGCTATTTTGCGGGCTATGCGGTCGATGGGATCATCCCTGCCAACGGCGACGTTAACGGCGACGGAGAGGTTGACATCTTTGATGTCTGGGCACTCCAGAGACGTCTGGCTGGCTACGAGGACTGACCTGGTATCCACCTGCCGGAGAATATGCAGGGACATATTCTCCGGCAGAGACACACTCAATTCATGTATCCTGTGATACAACACATTTTTATAACGGAAGGAACGAAAAAGTATGAAAAGCAACAAACGCTTGCTGTCTGTGTTTCTTTCCTTGGCAGTGATGCTCACGATGTGTATGACCACTGCCGCGGCAATTGATGCAGACGACGGCAGTGTGGCTACCATTACCGTTGAAGCTGTACAGCAAGCAGTCCATGAGAACGATGTGGTCACACTGGATGTTTCCATTGCAAACAATCCTGGCTTTGTGGCGTATAACTTTACCATCCAGTATGATAAAGCTGCGTTGGCGCTGCAAAGCATCAATGATGGAGATTTCCGAGGAGCACTTGTCGGCAATCCAGATACCGGCAAGGTGAATTTCACTGCCGATGTGCAGCAGGAATGCACGGGAGACGGGGTCTTGTTCACCCTGAGTTTTCAGGCGAAGGCAGACTGCGCGGACGGCACGCAGGTAACGCTTGCAGTAACGACCTTTAAGAATGCAGGCAATGGAAGCATCCTGTCAATGATCTTGCCCGGCGGTACGACCGGCGGTTCTACGACAGGCGGCTCGACGACGGGCGGTTCTACGACAGGCGGCTCGACGACGGGCGGTTCTACGACAGGCGGCTCGATGACGGGCGGTTCTACGACAGGCGGCTCTACCACGGACGGCTCAACGACGGGCGGCTCAACGACGGGCGGTTCGACCACGGGCGGCTCAACGACCGGCGGTTCTACCACGGGCGGCTCTACCACGGGCGGCTCTACCACGGGCGGCTCTACTACTGGCGGTTCGACGACCGGCGGTTCGACGACCGGCGGCTCGACGACGGGCGGTTCGACCACGGGTGGCTCAACGACCGGCGGTTCTACCACGGGCGGTTCTACGACCGGCGGCTCGACGACGGGCGGCTCTACGACCGGTGGTTCCACGACTGGTGGCTCGACGACGGGCGGCTCTACGACCGGTGGCTCCACGACCGGCGGCTCGACCACTGGCGCGGTCAAGGTCACGGACATCGCGGTCGGTGTGGAGAATTACTCCGTCGTTGGTCAGACCGTAACGATCGCATCGCAAAATGCCTGCAGGCTGGGCTATCTGGAAGGCGGCAAGTATGTTGCTGTTGTACCGAAGGACAACGGGGATGGCAGTTACAGCTTTGAAGTTCCCGCAGGCGTGGAAGAAGTCCTTCTTGCCATCAAGGGCGACGCAAACGGAGACGGAAAAGCAGACGCTACCGACCTTGCAAGGCTCAACCGTATGATCCTGCGGAATGAAGAAAATTCCGCTTCTGAAATGCTGCTTTGCGATGTAAACGGTGACGGAAAAATTGACGCAGTTGATCTGGCGCTCATGAACCGTCAATATCTTCAGAATACCCATCTTGACTGGGACACCTAAAAATGGAGGGCTGGTAGAATGAAAAAACTGGTTGCTTTGATCTTGGCAGTGGCACTATGCCTGTCACTTGGCATTACTGCCTTTGCAGTGGATGCACCGACTGCCCTTGCGGAGTTGGACAAGCAAACCATTACGAGCGGAACGGAACAGGAGATCACGCTGACGCTGAAATTGTCTAAGGAGTTCGGTCTTTCCAGTGTTTCTTATCTTGTTGATCTGCCCAGTGAGTTTTCTCTTGTATCCATTTCGTCGGGTACAGACGCAATTTCCTATGAAGGTTTTTATAATTTGAGCATCGGAAAAGTCAGTTGGTATGTACCGTCGATCGATAACGCTATGACGACTGTGTTTTCCAAGATCGTTGTCCGTGTTCCGTCCTCTGTTGCTGCCGGCACATATAACATTGGTGTTAAGGATCTTAGCTTGTCCACCTACGACTTCAACAATGATCGTTCTTGGGCGAATACGCCGGTTTCAGCTACGCTTACCGTTAAGCCCGCGCCTGTCCACGTTTCCGGCGTTTCCCTCGACAAAACGAGTATTTCCCTGACCGCCGGCGATTCGGAAGCTCTGACCGCCACGGTCTCCCCGGATAACGCCGATGATAAGGATGTTACCTGGAGCACCAGCGATCCTGCCGTTGCGACGGTCAGTAACGGCGTTGTGAAGGCAGTCGGCGCCGGCACGGCGACCATCACCGTCACCACGGCAGACGGCGGCAAGACGGCGACCTGCGCCGTCACGGTCAGCGCCAGACCTGTCCCTATTACCGGCATTGCGCTGACCGACACACAAGTCTCTGTTGGCGGGAGCGTTCAGTTGACCCCGCGCTTCACTCCCGCGGATACCACGCAGCGCGACGTCATGTGGAGCAGCGCCGACGAGACCATCGCGACGGTCGATGCAAACGGTCGTGTCAGAGGGCGTGCCGCCGGCAAAACGTACATCACAGTCACCAGCGCTGCGGATCGGAGCATTACCGCGACCTGCGCCGTCACCGTCACACCGGCAAAGCAGGATGAGCCGGACACAGATGACATCGACCCGATCCTCATTGCAATCGCGGGCGCAGGTCTCCCGTTCCGCGATGTATCGTTCAAGGATTATTACTACGATGCGGTCAAGTGGGCAGTGGACAATGACATTACAAGCGGTGTCAGCCGGTTCACCTTTGACCCCGACGCAGTCTGCACCCGCGCACAGGTCGTGACCTTCCTTTGGAGAGCTGCCGGCTGCCCGCGACCGTCCGCCGAGGTCAGTCCCTTCACCGATGTACACACAGGGGATTACTTCTATAACGCCGTCCTGTGGGCAGTTGAAAACGGCATCACCAACGGCACGAGTGCAACGACCTTCAGCCCTAATGCGACGGTCACGCGCGCGCAGGTCGTGACGCTCCTTTGGAGAGCGCAGGGGCAGCCCGCCGCAGAAGCCGGCAGCTTCCGCGATGTCAGCGGCAAGGACTACTTCGCCAGGGCTGTTGACTGGGCATTTGCCAAAGGCATCACCACGGGCGTGAGCAGTGGAGCATTTGGTCCTGCCGCTGCCTGCACGCGAGCACAGATCGTCACATTCCTTTATCGGGCAAACTAAATTACAACAATTGCTGCTGACGAGCTGATCATAGCAGCACTAAAAAATCACGCAGCAAAGCCCATCCCTTAACCGGTTTTCCGATGCGGGGATGGGCTTTCTCTGATGACTGTGTGTAAGCATAATATCTGAGAACGTTGATACCCCTGAACGTAAAAAGCTTGACATTTGCTTCATCGCACGTACAATAAAAATATAGAGTTTCTATTTTGACAAAACCGTCGTCGTTTCTTCCCGCAGAGCTGGGCTTTGCTATATTCTTTACTGAAATAAATTCCGAGCAGCTTTCCGATTTCTGGGAAGCTGCTTGTTTTAATGAGATAACAGTTCAAGAGCGTAGGAGAAAATCGATTCTCTTACGCTCTTTTCATATAGATAGCATTTTCTCCACGAAAAAAACGAATTTCCTTTTTCAAAACCAAACCATCCGCAACGTGTGATATTGTCTGGTTTTGCTCCTGTTAGGAATTGAGGTCTGAGAGATGAATCAAGTGCCTCCCCATCCTGCTCGGTGGACGTTAAAACCGAGCCGCGGCGCATGCGCGTATGTGTTTAGGAACTTAACCGTCCCTGCTTACGCTGTGTTTGCAGAAGAATAACACAGCCTGACAATTATCGCAAATCTACTCTGGAGTGTGTCTGAACCGCAGCGACAGGCACATAGGAATTCTGAGCTGCAATGAATTCTTGCGAACGATAGGAGCCTCTGCCGGTGGACTCCTATCAATGAAATGGTTCTTACTTACAAAGAATCCTCGGTGAACTGGTTATTTGACATGCGGGCGCATGGAAAATAACCAGTGAAGCAAATGAAACCGGCAGTGTGGGAGACCTTTAGCAAGTTCCCGTCACTTAGGTTAGCGGACACCTCGCCAAAAGTCTGAGCTGTATTTAACACGCCGCTCCGCGGCTGGCAGCACATTGTGCTGATTTTGAATTATAAGGTAGTTGATATAAATGAGTAAAAAGCATAGGTGTTCTGTACCCCAAAAGCAAAAAATCGGGAGTCTTACATACCAGATTAAACATTTAGAACTAAGTCGTAAAGAGAAAAAGGGTATGCCGATGCTGGCAAAAACGGAACGGCAATACAAAAAGCACGCTTTAAAATTTGCGGAATACTGCAAGGCTACATACCGATGTAAAACATTAGAGGAATGTAAGTCCCATATTCAGGACTATGCGAATTATTTGACCACCAGCGGAAAAACGCCTTCGACGACGCATACTTATTTGGCTAGCATTTGCCGCGTGCTCGATATTTCGTTGTCGGATATTAACAAGCCAATTCGTGTGGTTGCCCATAATACACGGTCGCGTGGCGCAAAAGCGGTAGATGAGCGCAAAGATGCTGGGCGCGACGCATCGCCGCGCCTGTATGATTTCGCCAGCATTGTTGGTATCCGGCGGAACGAATATCTGCATCTGCGTCCAGATGACCTTGTATCCGATGATTTTGGTCATCCGTGTATACTTGTTCGCAAAGGCAAGGGCGGGAAACGTCAACTCCAACATATATTGCCAGAGGAACTGCCTGCTATAAAAGCTGTCTTTGATGCCCCTGCTGATGAGGAGCATTTATTCAGCCGTGACGAGCTGAACAATAAAATAGACTTGCATCATCTTCGTGCTTTACGAGCACAGCAGATGTACAATTACTATTTAGAGCGTATTCGCACCGAAACGAGTTATCGGGAACAACTCATAGCTGAGATTAAGCATACTTGGGAAAAAGACGATGAGGTCCGTGTGGAGAATGGCTACCGTCCAAAGCGTTGGACAGATTGTAAAGTCAACGGAAATTATGTCTTACGTGGTCACAACCGAGAATTGGCATTGAAAAACGGCCTGCCGGTATCGTATGACCGTCTGGCACTTCTCGCAGTGTCGGTCTATCATCTCGCCCATTGGAGGCACGATGTAACTGTGGCTAACTATCTACTTGCTATCTAAATGTGTAGAACCAAGCAATGTGCAGTGGAACACATTGCTCGGCTCTACAGTCGCAAATGCTAGTGTTGGAATGTCTGAACTGGAAAAATATGCAGCAGAAAACGTGAAATGCTGGTTATGTGAAAAAATAAAAATAAAAATATGAGAAATAGATGAAAATAAAAAAATAATTGCAATCCATCCGGACGTATGCTACTCTTAGTATGTAAAGCTGTAGATTGATTTCGGGCAGGACTCGCTTGGAGTCCTGCCTTTCTGTGTTATCGCACACCGAAAATGGCTAAAACAGATTTTCGAATTATTTCGCATAGAAACAATCCCGTTTCCAATTTAATTAAGGGAAAATCAAATATCCACGGTGTTGCAATTTCTCTGGCAGTTAGCTAATTCAAAAACTCCTGCCAAAATAACGAAATAAAAGAAAATAAAATAAACATTGCTTTCCACAAGAAAATGCGATACACTTAATGTGGAAATAGTTTAACTGTATAATTTATGAGATTTTTCGCCGGACGCGCTTTGTGTCTGGCGATTTTTTATGCCGTTTTTCGGTGCAAGAAAAACGTTCTAGCCAGAGCGGACAAGTTCATACGATGGAGCAGAAAGGGGGTTCGGCTGCGATGGCGAAAAAGCAGACGCTGCACTATACGTTCCATGACCCGAATCCCCCTGCCAAAACTGCTGACTTCCTGCTGAAGCTCTTTCTGGAGGTCGACCAGAAGAAAATCGACGCCGCGCTGCAAAAAGCCTATGAGAGCCCAGAAGGCACACAAGAGTATCACAAAATATCGGAAGCCGTCTGATATATCGCCCGGCTGCATTTCAGGTGCAGCCGGGCGAATTTTGTATATTTTTGAAGCACAGCTTCAATGACAAACGGGCACAGCCATGTGATACTGGAGATATTCCAGAAAAGGGGGGCAAAGCATGAGAATTGCCGCATATTGTCGCGTTTCCACGGATAAGACCGACCAGCTCAACAGTCTGGAGGCGCAGAAAAAATTTTTCTATGAATATGCGAAAAAAAGCGGAGATACGCTGGTATGCATTTATGCGGACGAAGGCATTTCCGGTACAAAAATCAAAAAACGCGCGGAGTTTCTGCGTATGATGGCAGACGCGGAGCGCGGACTGTTTGAGCAGGTACTGGTCAAGGATATTTCCCGTTTTGCGAGAAACACCGTTGATTTGCTGGAAAGCGTCCGCAAGCTGAAATCGCTTGGCATTGAAACGCAGTTTCTGACCGCGAACATGAAGAGCATGGGCGACAGCGAATTTTTGCTCACGATGTTCGGCGCGCTGGCGCAGGAGGAGAGCGCAAACACCTCCAAGCGCGTCAAATTCGGCAAAAAGATGAACGCTGAAAAGGGGCGTGTGCCAAACCTTGTCTATGGCTATGACAAGACCAAGGGCGACTATTTTAATCTTTGTATCAACGAAGCGGAAGCAGAGGTCGTTCGGCAGATTTTCCGCTGGTATGTTGACGAGGGCTACGGCACAAACAAAATTGCGGCATTTCTGAACGAGCGCGGACTGCGGACGAAGCGCGATGCGGAGTGGAATCAGAACGGCGTGAAGCGCATCCTGACGAACCCGCTCTACACGGGCAAGGTCATCAATGGGAAGGAGGAAATCGAGGACTTCCTGACCAGCAAGCGCAAGAGCCGGGACGAGGAGGACTGGATGGTCGTGGAGCGTGAGGACTTCCGCGTCATCTCACAGGAGTCATTTGACCGGGCACAGGACATTATGTCCGCGCGCGGAAAGGCGTTCAAGGTGGACAAGCAGCGGCAGAGCAACCAACACCTGTTTTCCACGATTATCCGCTGCAAAGAGTGCGGGTGGTCGTTCCGCAGGACCGTGCGCAGTTATAAAAACACCTACGTCCGCTGGGTGTGCTCCGGGCGGAATGGAAAGGGGGTGGATGCCTGCCCGAATGCGGTGTCCATTGACGAAGACGAGCTTATCGACACGCTGCAAGCGTATTTTGCATCGCTGCTGCGCGAAAAGGACATTGTCATTCAGAACATCGTGGAGAAATTCAAAAAGCTCTACAAATCCAAGGACGATAATATGCGGCAGGAAAAGGACTTGCGCGCACAGCTTGCAAAGCAGCAGAAAACGCGGCAGAAATATCTGGATATGTACGCGGAAGAGCTTGTCACAAAAGAAGAACTGCGGCAAAAGCTCGACGCAATCAAAAAGTGTACGGAGCAGCTGGAGGGAGAGCTCAAGCTGGTCACGAATAATCTGACGCGCGCCGACATGCTGGACAGCCTGCTGCACCAGACATTCCGGACACTGGAGGATGTGACGGACGTGCGGCAGATGACGAACGCGCAGCTGCGGCGCATTGTGGACAAAATCACGGTGGACAAGGACGGGAATGTGGATATTTACCTGCGCGTGCTGGACAGGCTCGGGCTGGACGAAACCGTTCTGGTTCCAGACCTCCACACACAAGGACCTGTCGGAGCGGCTTTTGCAGTGTAACCGCTCTTTGTATGTTCAGGTCAAGGAAATACTCGACCGCAATAAGGCGGAGCGCCACATCCGCGGCGGCATCGCCACCCGGAGAAAATACAAGGGACTGTAAGTAACCGCTGAATCAAACAGTGCCCCGGCGGAACGCTCCGCCGGGGCAAAATTATGCCCAAAGACGTCCGCAGGCACTGAAAATCGGCACTGTTCAGCATACTGTCTAAAAATTTGTCAGCTTAGAAAAAATTTTTTGAGAAACTGGTTGATTCTTTGTGCGGAAGGGTATATACTGGACATGGCAGAAAACTGCCGTTTTGAGAACAAAAGAATTACTGTGTTTGGGAGGCAAAGTAGTATGAAATACGGTCGTACCTTCAACTTCTCCGCAGGTCCCGCCATGATGCCGGAACCTGTTCTGGAGGAGATCCGCGATGAAATGATGAACTACCGCGGCAGCGGTATGTGCGTCATGGAGATGTCCCACCGCTCCAAGGTGTTCCAGCAGATCATTGACGAGGCGGAGCAGGATCTGCGCGATCTGATGGGCATTCCCGATAATTACAAGGTCCTGTTCATCCAAGGCGGCGCGACGCTCCAGTTCTCCATGATCCCGATGAACCTGATGAAGAACGGCAAGGCCGTTTACATCGAGACCGGCGCATGGTCCAAGAAGGCGATCAAGGAAGCGCAGAAGGTCGGCGAGGTCATCGTCGCTGCGTCCTCCAAGGATAAGAACTACAGCTACATCCCCGATTGCTCCGATCTGGACATCCCCGAGGATACCGACTATGTCTACATTTGCGAAAACGAGACCATCCACGGTGTGACGTGGCAGAAGCTGCCCAACACCAAGGGTCATGTGCTCGTGTCCGACCAGTCGTCCATGTTCCTCTCCCAGCCGTGCAACGTGTCCGATTACGGCATGATCTACGCAGGCGTGCAGAAGAACGTCGGTCCTGCCGGCATGGTGGTCGTCATCATCCGCGAGGATCTCATCCGCGACGATCTGGAGAACCTCCCCATCTATATGCAGTATAAGACCCACGCCGACGCCGGTTCGATGTACAACACGCCGAACTGCTGGGCGATCTATTGCTGCGGCAAGGTCTTTAAGTACCTGAAGTCCATCGGCGGTCTGGAAGAGATGCACAAGCGCAACATCGACAAGGCAAAGGTCATGTATGACTTCCTCGACAGCTCCAGGATGTTCACCGGCACGGTCGAAAAGAGCGTGCGCAGCCTGATGAACATCCCGTTCGTCACCGAGTCCAAGGAGCTGGACGCCGAGGTCGTCGCCGCGACGAAGGCTGCGGGCTTTGATAACCTCAAGGGTCACAAGTCCGTGGGCGGTCTGCGTGCGTCTATCTACAACGCCATGCCGAAGGAAGGCGTGGAGGCGCTGGTCGATTTCCTGCGCAAGTTCGAGCAGAATTACGGCAAATAAGCAAATGAACGAGGCGCGGCATATCTGTCGCGCCTTGTTTCCGCGCTGCCGGATACGGCGGCAGACGAATTTTACACATATAAAATAAGGAGAGTTTATCATGCGTATTCTTGTTACCGACGGTATGGACAAGTCCGCCATGCAGACCCTGCGCGATCAGGGGCACGAGGTCGTGGAGCAGTTCTACGCCCCCGAAGAGCTGGGCGCTGCGCTGCGTGAGTTTGACGCGGTCGTCGTCCGCTCCAAGACCAAGGTCCGTCAGAACCACATCGACGAGGCCAAGGGCGGCAAGCTCAAGCTCATCATCCGCGGCGGCGTCGGCGTTGACAACATCGACGTGAAGTATGCCGAGTCCTGCGGCATCACCGTGAAGAACACCCCGCGCGCTTCCTCGCAGTCCGTTGCGGAGCTGGCAATGGCGCATATGTTCTCCTGTGCACGCTACATTTCCGTCGCGGGCAGCACCATGCGTGAGGACAAGTGGGAAAAGAAAGCCTACGGCAAGGGCATCGAGCTGCAGGGCAAGACCCTGGGCATCGTTGGCTTCGGTCGTATCGGTCAGCACCTGGGCGTGATGGCGAAGGCGATCGGCATGAATGTCATCGCGTTCGACATCTTCCACATCCCCGGCATCGAAGAGCAGCTTGGCATTCCGTACGTTGAGATGGATGAGCTGCTGGCGAAGTCCGACTTCATCTCCGTGCACGCGCCGGCAGTGGACGGCGGCGCGCTCATCAATGCCGAGCGCATTGCCAGGATGAAGGACGGCGTGGTCATCATCAACACCTCCCGCGGCACGAACGTGGACGAGGCTGCTCTGCTGGACGCGCTCAACAGCGGCAAGGTCCGCAGCGCGGGTCTGGACGTGTACGCGGACGAGCCCGCCTCCAACAAGGCGCTCTACAGCCACCCCATGGTCTCCTGCACGCCGCACATCGGCGCTGCCACCGTGGAAGCGCAGAAGCGTATCGGCACGGAAATTGTGGACATTATCAACAATTTTAGCTGTTAAAATTTGTACGCAGCAGACAAACACAAGGATTGAATTTTCCCGAAAGCTGCGGTATGATTGTTTTGTACGGAAAGGGAAAGCCGTATAGATCGTTAAGGTGTATTTTTTAGGAGGAACGAAAACATGAATGCGTATGTTGCAAGCGTTATCGATTATGTAAAGAAAACGCACGCGAGCCAGCCGGAGTTCGTCCAGACCGTCGAGGAGGTTTTCACTTCCATCTCGCCAATCATGGATGCACATCCCGAATATGAGAAGGTCGACCTGCTGAAGCGTATGGTCGAGCCGGAGCGTATGTTCACCTTCCGCGTCTGCTGGATGGACGACAAGGGCGAATATCACACCAACCGTGGCTGGCGCTGCCAGTTCAACGGCGCGATCGGTCCGTACAAGGGCGGTCTGCGTTTCCAGAAGAACGTTTATGAAGGCATCATCAAGTTCCTCGGCTTTGAGCAGACCTTCAAGAACTCCCTGACGGGTCTGCCCATGGGCGGCGCGAAGGGCGGCTCTGACTTTGACCCCGCCGGCAAGTCCGACGCGGAAGTCATGCGTTTCTGCCAGAGCTTCATGACGGCTCTGTACCGTTATATTGGACCGGACATCGACGTTCCCGCGGGCGATATGGGCGTTGGTGGCCGTGAGATCGGCTACCTGTACGGTCAGTACCGCCGCCTGAAGGGCGTGTGGGAGAACGGCGTTCTCACCGGCAAGGGCATGAGCTTCGGCGGCTCCCTGATTCGTCCCGAAGCCACCGGCTACGGCGCTGTGTACTATCTGCAGGAAGTCCTGAAGCACGAGAACGACACCATCGAGGGCAAGCGCATTGCCATCTCCGGCTACGGCAACGTGGGCTGGGGCATCATGAAGAAGGCTGCCGAGCTCGGCGCGAAGGTCACCTACTTCGCAGGTCCTGACGGCTACATCCACGACCCGGATGGCGTCACCGGCGAAAAGCTCGACTATATCCTTGAGATGCGCGCGAAAGACCCGATGCACTGCAAGCCCTATGCCGACAAGTACGGCGTGGAGTTCGTTGCAGGCGAGAAGTGCTGGGGCGTGAAGGACGTGGACATCTATATGCCCGCCGCTACCCAGAACGACGTCAAGATGGAGTCCGCCCAGAAGATCGCGGCTTCCGGCGTGAAGTACTACATCGAGGTCGCCAATATGCCCACCACGAACGACGCTCTGAACTTCCTGCGTGAGCAGAAGCACATGGTCGTCGCGCCCTCCAAGGCTGTCAACGCCGGCGGCGTCGGCGTTTCGGGTCTCGAAATGAGCCAGAACTCCGAGCGTCTGGTCTGGACGGCGGAAGAAGTGGACGCACAGCTCCACAAGATGATGGTCAACATCCACAAGGTCTCGGCGGAAGCTGCCGAGGAGTACGGTCTGGGCTACGACCTGGTCGCCGGCGCGAACATCGCGGGCTTCAAGAAGGTCGCCGAGGCGATGTACCAGCAGGGTATGTTCTAATTTCAAAGCAGTACAGAAAATACGCGAAGGCGAACACCTTCGCGTATTTTTTGTGCAGAAAAGCCTCCCCTTGGTGACCAAGGGGAGGTGGGTGAGCGTAGCGAACCCGGAAGGGATGAGAAGTTGTACGTTTTGAGCTGCCGCCACGTTTCGTCGTAACGTAGGGGAGGGGCTTGCCCCTCCCGGCGGCACAATATTGAAAAACCCCACGCACCGATGCGAAACGGCACGCGCCCGTAGGGGCGGACGCCTCTGTCCGCCCGGCGGTGCGCACGCGCAAACACGGACGCACCAATGCGAATCCGCACCCCTACGGACATTTTGCATGGTCGCCGTTCATTGTGCAAAATTGTTGGTGCGTACCGCGCGGGCGGGGCAAGCCCCGCCCCTACATTACGACGAAATATTGAAATTTAAGAATTTTTCAGACCTGTCCTGCCGCAAACATATGGTATACTGGACTCGAACGGAACGAACTGTGTGCAGGGAGGTTGGACATGAAACGGAGAATATTAGCGATCCTGCTTCTTTTGGCGCTGCTTTTGACTGGCTGCGTAACACAAACGGCTGCGCCGGTGGAACCTGCTGACGGTGCGGCGGCTGCGCCTGTGACAAATGCGGAGACTACACCCCCTCCTGCGGAAACTTCCGCGCCCGCGCGCGAAGCGGTGATTGACGAGGCGAGCGGCAAGACGGTACTCACGCTGGCAGGTGTGCGCTTACAGGACTACGGCTGGGATGCGCTCATCAAACAGTTTAACGCGCAGAGCGCGGACTACATCGTAGAGCTGCGCGACTATTTTACCGGCGAGGTCGTGGAGGGCGGCAGCGTGCCGAGCGAGGAGGAGATGGACCGCTACCGCGCAGATCTCGCGGATGCGAAAACCCGCCTGCATACGGACATCATTGCCGGGAATGCGCCGGATATGATCGTGTTTGACGCGCTCTCACCGCTGCCGTATCTCGGTAAGGGACTGCTGCTCGACCTCGACCCGTATCTGGCGGCGGCTGCGGACATTTCGCCGGAGGACATTCTGGGCTGGGACGCGCTGCATGAGTACGGCGGGCTGTATATGCTGGCGCGGCAGTTCGTGGTGGAGACGCTCATGTGCTCGCAGGATTTTTACGACGCGCACAAGGGCTGGACCGTGGCGGATTATCTGGAGATCGAGCGCGGGCTGCGCAGCGATCAGCAGATGATCTACTATATGTCGCCGGAGGAATTTCTGGAGCAGATGGGCGGCGGGTATCTGGCAAAGGCGCTCGATCTGGACGCGGGGACGTGCGATTTTGACAACGCCGAATTTATCGGCATCCTGAACGGTGCGCTGGAATGCGGGCGGTATGAGGCACTGGACTACGCCGGGAAGCCTGCCGCCCGGCGGCTGGGGGATGGCGAGCTGATGTGCTGTGCGACGTGGCTGGACGCGCCCGGTAGCGTGACGTTTGATCGCATACGGGGCGGCAAAACGCTCGCGTACATCGGCTACCCGACGGCGGACGGGAGCTGCGGCTCGGTGATGCGGCTGTATGGCGACGTTGGTGCGTTTGCAGCCACGGCAAGCCCGGAGGGGTGCTGGGAATTTATCCAATATGCCGTACAAAACGGCGCGGACGCGGCGTATTACGGCTCGCCGGTCTACGCGCCGCTCATGCGCGAGCAGGTCGCGCTGCGAAACGAGGAGGCCGGACAATACACGAAGGCAACGGAAGAGGATGTGCAGACGTACATCGCCGCCGCGCAGGCGTGCCGCGTGATGGGCTACCGCGACGAGAGCGTGATGGACATCCTGCGGGACGAGTGCGCCCCGATGCTGCGCGGCGAGGTCACGCCGGAACAGGCGGCGAAGAATATTCAGGCGAGAGTGAGCCTGTATATGGCGGAGCAGTATGGGTAAGCAAGCAGTCAGTAATTCGTCGTAACGTAGGGGCGGGGCTTGCCACGACCGCCGCTTTTTTGAAGCAGTGCCGATTTGCTCAAGTCCAAGGCTTCCCCTTGAGGGGAAGCTGTCACCGAAGGTGACTGATGAGGAGAAGGGACCTTATTTCTGAGATGCCGCGCGTTTTGACCGCACCAAAGCCTCCCCTTGGTGACCAAGGGGAGGTGGCGCGAAGCGCCGGAAGGGATGAGAAGGTGTACATTCTGCCGTATCTCCGTGAGAAGGCGCTCTGCAAACCTGCGACCTTCTGATCTCATCAGTCAGCTTCGCTGACAGCTTCCCTTGATCACCAAGGGAAGCCTTTGTGCTGTGCAAACGCGCTACAGCTCAAAACGTACCACCCTTCTCCTCATCCGTCTCGCTGCGCGAGCCACCTTCCCCACATGGGGAAGGCTTTTGTGCATCTCTTTCCGCATTGGTGCGTACAATTCTGCAATTGCATCCTGCCGGGCGGGGCAAGCCCCGCCCCTACGTTACGACGAAATCTGGGAATGCTGAAAAAGCCCCCGCGGCGAGTTGCCGCGGGGGCTGCGTTATTCTTAGATGTTTTTCAGGTGTTTGACATCCAGCGCGGCGGCGTCGTAGTGCTCCAGGTACTCGACGGCTTCCGCCGGGGTATCGCAGAGCTGATAGAGCTTCAGGCAGGGGGCGGTGGCGAAGCGTTCTTTGACGGCGTGCTCCAGCATGGCGTGCAGGGGCGCGTAATAGTTGTTGGTGTTCAGAACGGCGATGGGGCGGTTGTGCTTGCCGAGCTGCTTGAGCGTCAGGATCTCGAAAAATTCCTCAAAGCTGCCGATGCCGCCCGGGGCGAGCAGGAAGCCTTCGGCTTTTTCGTCCATGATGCCCTTGCGCTCGCGCATGGTCTCGGTGTAGATAAATTCGTCGCACTGGTCATACAAAATGCCATCCACATTAAAAAACGACGGGGCGACGCCGATGACTTTGCCGCCGTTTTCGTGCACGCCGCGCGCCGCCGCGCCCATCACGCCCTGCGCGCCGCCGCCGTAGACGAGCGCGTGACCGCGCTGCGCCAGCAGGCGACCGGCGTCGTATGCCGCGTCCAGATAGCTCTGCGCGAGGACGTTGCTCGACGCGCCGTAAAGACAGATCTGCATAGGATACCTCCTGTTGGAAAAACTTATTCTGGCTGCTCCAAAAGCGCCGTGATCGCGCGCGCGATCTCGCAGACGGGGCGGTGCGGGCAGACCTCGTAATCGCAGTCGATGTCGATCTCCGCGCCGTCGCGCTCCACAAGGACGGCGCGCGCCGCGTCCAGCGTGCGGCAGTAGCCGTGAAGGACCTGTTCCATGTCGTCGCCTCCCGCGTTTTTTCTGCGTTTTATTATACGCGATGTGGCGGCGCGCGGCAAGAGGATTTTCGGACAGCGGCGGGAAAATGTCCATTGCTTTTTTGCGTCAGCGATGGTAGAATGAAACCGAATTTGCGGGATATGCCTGCGCGGCGAGGAGGGCGGCAGATGCGGTCACTGGAACGGCTGGCGCGCGCGATCTCATTTGTCGGGCAGGTCGGCTTTTCACTCATCACGCCGCCGCTGGTGCTGATCTGGCTGGCGCGGCTGGCGCAGACAAAGCTCGGCTGGGGCGCGTGGGTGATGATCGCCGCGATCGTGGTGGGGCTCATCACGGGACTGACGAGCGCTTGGCGGCTGATGCGCGGCTTTTCTGAGTCGGAGAAGCCGAAAAAGCCGGAGGGTCAGAATTTTAACGACCACATTTGAGGAAGTGATGCCATGAAGCTGGACAAGTCCGTCCGCGCGGAGCTTTGGTACGTCGCGGCGGGGCTGATCGTGTGCGATGCGGTGATGTGCGTCGTGTTCGCGCTGGTCGGAAAATTTGACTATACCGTGCCGCTTGGGGCGCTGTGGGGCAGCGTGTTCGCGTTTTTGCGGATGTATCTGCTGGCGCGGCGTGTGCAGGCGGTCGCCGCGAGCGGCGAGGCGGAAAAGGAGCTGGCGCAGAAGCGCCTGCGCTCGTCGTATTTTGTCAGAATGCTGATTTTAGTCGCGGCGGTCGTGGCGGGCATCGCGCTGCCGTTTCTCAACTATATCGCCGCGCTCGTCCCGTTTTTAGTGCCGCAGCCGGTGATGCTGCTGCGGCGCGCGATCACATCGCGCAGGGCGCAAAAGGAGGCTACAAACGAATGAATGTAGATATTCACGGTGCGCCGATTTACTTTACCATCCCCATCTTCGGCGGCATCCCCATCACGGCGAGCCTTGTCGTGTCGTGGGGCGTGATGCTGGTGCTGACGGGGCTCTGCATCTGGCTGACGCATGACCTCAAGGTCAAAAATATCTCCAAGCGGCAGGCGATCGCCGAAAAGATCGTGCTGACGGCGGAGAGCTTTGTGCGCAGCAACATGGGCGAAAAATGGATGCACATGGTGCCGCTCATTTCGGCGATCTTCGGGCTGTCGCTCGGATGCAGCCTGTCGTCGCTGCTCGGCTTTTTCGCGCCGACGGCGGACGTGTCGGTGCTGCTGGGCTGGGCGCTGGTCGTGTTCGTGCTCATCACCTACACCAAGATCAAAACGAACGGCTTCGGCGGCTATCTCAAGGGCTTCTGTGACCCGGTGTTCGTGATGGCGCCGTTTAACCTGCTGGGCGAGGTCTTTAAGCCCATCTCGATGTCGTTCCGTCATTTCGGCAACGTCCTGTCGGGTATGGTCATCAGCTCGCTCGTGTACGCAGCGCTCATCCTGGCGAACAACGCCCTCTTTGGGCTCATCCCCGGCGTGGTCGGGGAGATCCTGGGCGACATCCCGTTCCTTGCCGTGGGCGTTCCGGCGGTGCTGTCGCTGTATTTTGACTGGTTCTCCAGTGCAATGCAGGCATTTATATTCTGTATGCTGACGATGATCTTCATCCGCACGGCGGCAGAGTAAATGATATAGGAAATAACAATCATCAACAGGAGGAATTTTTTCATGGAACTCGCAAAGGCATTGATTCTCATGGGCTGCGCGATCGGCGCAGGTATTGCGATGATCTCCGGCTTCGGTCCTGGCATCGGCGAAGGCTACATTGCCGGTAAGGCGATCGAGGCGATGGCGCGTCAGCCGGAAATGAAGGGCGATCTGACCAGCACCATGTTCCTGGGCATCGCGTGCGCGGAGACGACCGGTATCTATGGCTTTGTCATCGGTCTGCTGCTGATCTTCGTCGCGCCCGGTCAGTTTACGGCTCTGCTGTAATTCGCGGCGGCATTTCACACGGAAGGAGGACTGACCATGAGCTTTCAGTCCCTGGTAGAGCTTGCACCGTGGACAACGATCGCGCAGATCTGCAATCTGCTGCTTCAGATGTACCTGTTCAAGCGCTTCCTTTTTAAGCCCATCAAGAACATCCTGACAAAGCGCCAGGAGGAGATCGACGGGCTGTATGACGCGGCGAACACCGCGCGCAGCGAAGCCGAGCAGTCCAAGGAGGACTACGAGCGCCATCTTGCCACCGCGCAGGACGAGGCTGCCGAGATCACCGCGCGCGCGGCAAAGGCGGCGCAGACCCGCGCCGACGAGCTGGTGAGCAGCGCGAAGGCGGAGGCGGCGTCCATCCGCGCGAAGGCGGAGAGCGATATTCAGTTGGAGCGCAAAAAAGCGGTCAACGACATGAAGAATGAAATTTCCGATCTGGCGGTGGAGATCGCCGGGAAGGTCGCCGAAAAGGAGATCGACGAAAAGGCGCACGAGGCGCTGATCGGGAAATTCATCGACGAGCTGGGTGATCCGTCATGACACAGACAGCCAGAGTTTACGCCGGGGCGCTGTACGATCTGGCGAGCAGCGAGGGTCTGGAGGACCGCATTTTGGGCGATCTTGCGCTCTTTTCGCAGCTTCTGCGCGAGAACGGCGACTATCTGCGGCTGCTGTGCACGCCGTCGATCCCCAAAAAGGAGCGCTGCGGCTTGCTGGACGAGGCGCTGCGCGAGAGTGTGCATCCCTATACGCTGCACTTTTTGAAGCTCCTGTGCGAAAACGGGACGATGGTGCAGTTTTCGGACTGCGCGCGGCAGTACCGTGTGCGCTATAACGAGGCACACGGCATTCTGGAGGCGTGCGCCGTGAGCGCCGTGCCGATGCCGGACGCGCTGGCACAGCGGCTGAAGGACAAGCTGGAGCGCCTGACGGGAAAACAGGTGGAGCTGACAACACGCGTGGACGAACGCCTCATCGGCGGCGTCCGGCTGGAGCTCCCCGACCGGCAGCTCGACGGCAGCGTCCAGATGCACCTGCAGCAGCTCAAAAAGCAACTGCGAGAGACTACGATCTAACCGATAAAATCGACAACAATGACTGCGCCGAACGATCATGGCGACATGATTGCGAGGGGCGGTCCCCAAAACGAAAGTTGGTGAACCCATGGAATTACGACCGGACGAGATCTCCAAGATCATCCGAGCGCAGATCAAGCATTATGAAACGGCGATCAACCAGTCCGAGACCGGCACGCTGGTCCTGATCGGCGACGGCATTGCCCGCGCCGCGGGGCTGGATCAGTGCATGGCGGGCGAGCTGGTGGAATTTCCGAACGGCGCATACGGCATGGCGCAGAATCTGGAGGAAAACTCCGTTTCCATCGTCATGCTCGGCAGCGACGAGGGCGTGCGCGAGGGCGATACCGTCAAGCGCACCGGCAGAGTCGTCTCCGTCCCGGTGGGGGACGCTGTCCTGGGGCGCGTTGTGGACGCGCTGGGGCAGCCCATTGACGGCAGAGGACCGATCGACGCGGCGGGCTATGCCGCCATCGAGTCGCCCGCGCCCGGCATCATCGAGCGAAAGAGCGTCTCCGTGCCGCTGCAGACCGGCATCAAGGCGATCGACTCCATGATCCCCATCGGCCGCGGTCAGCGCGAGCTCATCATCGGCGACCGCCAGACCGGCAAGACCGCCATCGCGGTCGATACCATCATCAACCAGAAGGGCAAGGATGTTATCTGCATCTACGTCGCCATCGGGCAGAAGCGCTCGACGGTGGCGCAGGTGGCGGAGCTGCTGACGAGCGCCGGAGCGATGGACTACACGACCATCGTGTCTGCCACCGCGTCGGAGCTGCCGTCGCTGCAATACATCGCGCCGTATTCCGGCTGCACGATGGGCGAATATTTCATGAAGCAGGGCAAGGACGTGCTGGTCATTTATGACGACCTCAGTAAGCACGCCGTGGCGTACCGCACGCTTTCTCTGCTGATCCGCAGACCGCCCGGACGCGAAGCGTACCCCGGCGATGTGTTCTATCTGCATTCGAGACTGCTCGAGCGCGCGGCGCGGCTTGCCCCGGAATACGGCGGCGGCTCACTGACGGCGCTGCCGATCATCGAGACGCAGGCAGGCGACGTGTCGGCGTATATCCCGACGAACGTCATCTCCATCACCGACGGGCAGATCTTCCTGGAGACCGAGCTGTTCCACGCGGGCGTCATGCCGGCGGTGAACCCCGGTATCTCTGTGTCGCGTGTGGGCGGCAACGCCCAGATCAAGGCGATGAAGAAGGTCGCGGGCAACCTGAAGCTGCTGTATTCGCAGTATCGTGAATTACAGAGCTTTGCGCAGTTCGGTTCGGATCTCGACCGCGATACGCGCGACCGCCTCGATCAGGGCGCGCGCATCGTGGAGGTGCTCAAGCAGGACCGCAACAGCCCTGTGGATGTGGCGCATCAGGTGTGCATCCTCTATGCGGTGGTCAACGGCTGCCTCAAGGACGTCGCCGTGGCGGACATCCGCGCGTATGAGGCGGGGCTGTATCCGTATCTGGATACGAACGCGCTGCCCGTTTTGCAGAGCATCCGCTCGACCGGCAAGCTGGAAAGCGCCGACGAGGAGCAGCTCAAGCAGGCGCTCGAGCGCTACACCGCGCAGTTTTTGACAAATCCGTGAGAAAGGAGGCGTTTGCATGGCAGGCGTTTCCATGAAAGACATCCGCTCCCGCATCCGCAGCATGGAATCCACCAAGCAGATCACGCGCGCCATGGAAATGGTCGCCGCCTCCAAGCTGCGCGGCGCGCAGGAGCGCGCGGCGGCAAGCCGTCCGTACTTTGAAATTCTGTACGAAACGATGAACCAGATCGCTGACAGCACGATGGACTTCGTCTCGCCCTACCTCAAGGAGCGCGAGGGGCGGACGCTGCACATCGTCATCGCGGGCGACCGGGGACTTGCCGGCGGCTACAACAGCAACATCCTGAAGCTGGCGTATGCCGGCATGGACGCGGAGCACGATCTTGTGCTGCCCGTGGGCAAAAAGTCACTGGAATTTTTCCGCGCGCGCGGGGTGGAGATCCTGACGGAGCGCTACGCGCAGGCGTCGGAGGTCTCCATCGGCGACTGCTATTCGGTGGCAAAGCTGCTGTGTACGCAGTTTTTAGACGGCAAGTTTGCCAAGGTCAAGCTGGCGTACACGAATTTCGCGTCGCTCCTGTCGCAGACGCCCGCCACGCTGGAGCTGCTGCCGGTGCGCATCGCGGAAAAGAAGGATACGCGCGCGGCAAAGCCGTTTATTTTGTATGAGACCGGCCCGCTGGGCGTTTTTGACGCCATCGTGCCGGAATATCTGGGGGGCGTTTTCTACGGCGCGCTGTGCGAGTCCGTCGCCTCCGAGCAGGCGGCGCGCCGCATGGCGATGGACGCCGCCACCAAAAACGCCGACGAGATGATCCAGGATCTCAACCTGCGCTACAACCGTGCCCGTCAGGGCGCGATCACGCAGGAGATCACCGAGATCGTCGCCGGCGCAGAAAACTGAAAGGAGATCGCGTATGACCAAACAGCACATCGGCACGGTCGTGCAGGTCATCGGACCGGTGCTGGACATCCGCTTTGCCGACGGCGAGCTGCCGGAGCTTATGAACGCCGTAACGCTGGAGCTCGGCGGCAAAACGCTGACCGCCGAGGTCGAGCAGCACATCGGCGACAATGTTGTCCGCTGCATCGCCATGAGCTCCACCGACGGGCTGGAGCGCGGCGCGCAGGCAGTCGATACCGGCTCGCCGATCACCGTTCCCGTGGGCGAGGTATGCCTGGGGCGCATCTTTAATCTTCTGGGCGAGCCGGTGGACAACCAGCCCGCGCCGGAAAAAGCCGAGCGCTGGGCGATCCACCGTCCCGCGCCGAGCTATGAAGAGCAGCAGTCCACCACCGAAATTCTCGAAACCGGCATCAAGGTCGTCGATCTGATCTGCCCGTATGCCAAGGGCGGCAAGATCGGTCTGTTCGGCGGCGCGGGCGTTGGCAAGACCGTGCTCATTCAGGAGCTGATCTACAACATCGCCACCGAGCACAACGGCTACTCCGTGTTTACCGGCGTCGGCGAGCGCACGCGCGAGGGCAACGACCTGTATTATGAAATGAAGGAATCCGGCGTCCTGTCCAAAACGGCGCTGGTCTACGGTCAGATGAACGAGCCGCCCGGAGCGCGTATGCGCGTGGGCCTGTCGGGTCTGACGATGGCGGAATATTTCCGCGACGTCGGACATCAGGACGTGCTGCTGTTCATCGACAACATCTTCCGCTTTACGCAGGCAGGCTCGGAGGTCTCGGCGCTGCTGGGGCGGATGCCCTCCGCCGTCGGCTACCAGCCGACGCTGGCGACCGAAATGGGCGCTTTGCAGGAGCGCATCACGTCCACGAAAAACGGCTCGATCACGTCCGTGCAGGCGGTTTACGTCCCGGCGGACGACCTGACCGACCCCGCGCCGGCAACGACGTTCGCCCATCTGGACGCAACGACCGTTCTTGACCGCGGCATCGCCTCGCTCGGCATTTATCCGGCGGTCGATCCGCTCGATTCCACGTCCCGCATCCTCGCGCCTGAGATCGTCGGGCAGGAGCATTACGATGTGGCGCGCGGCGTCATCCAGCTGTTGCAGCGCTATAAGGAATTGCAGGACATCATCGCCATCATGGGCATGGACGAGCTGTCGGAGGACGACAAGCTCGCCGTGAGCCGCGCGAGAAAGGTGCAGCGCTTCCTGTCGCAGCCGTTCCACGTTGCGGAGCAGTTTACGGGCTTCCAGGGCAAGTATGTGCCGCTTAAGGAGACCATCCGCGGCTTTAAGGAGATCATCGAGGGCAAGCACGACGACCTGCCCGAATCGGCGTTCCTGTTCGTCGGCTCGATCGACGAGGCGGTCACCAAGGCAAAGGGTGCGGGCGCATGAGCAGCTTCCATTTGCAGATCGTAACGCCCGACGGGCTGTTTTATGACGGCGAGGCGGAGAGTCTGGACGTGCGCGCCGTGACCGGCGGCGTGACCATTCTGCCGGGGCACATCAACTATGTGACGCCGCTTGGCATGGGGCAGGCACGCGTGGTGATCGGAGGCAAGACCCGCCGCGCCGCGTGCATCGGCGGAATGCTGATGGTGAAAAACGGCGAGGTGCGCCTGATCGCCACCACATTCGAGTGGCAGGAGCAGATCGACCGGGCGCGGGCGCAGCGCGCGCTTACGGCGGCGCAGGAGCGGCTGAAACACCGCGACGCGCTGACCGATGAGGAAATTCGCCTTGCCGAGGCGAAGCTCCGCCGCGCGCTCGTGCGCACGAGCCTGACCGAAACCGCCTGATGCGGCAAAAAACCGATAAATTCCCCTCCGCGCAGACATTCGGCTGCGGCGGAGGGGATTTTTTTCGCCGCGGCTTGCAGGAAATTCACCCAAACGGGCAGTTGGAGAATGAATATGCAATGTCATACTCATGCAGAAAAAGCGACTGAATATGCAAACGAACCGATTTTCCACCGAAAATCCACGGGAAAAAGTATATAAATACAAAACTGTCCGCATGGAAACAACAAAGCTCCGCCGCGCCGATGCAGCGCAGACGAGCGCGGGTTGCATTTTTTTCAAAAAAACTCTTGTCAGATGGCACTTTAAATGATAAAATAGGCTTTACCGACCCAAGCAAAAATTGGGAAAGGCAATTATAAGGAGGAAAGAACATGAAAAAGATCGTAGCACTGCTTCTGGCTCTGGTCATGGTTCTGTCCCTGGCTGCCTGTGCAGGCAAGACCACGCAGACCACCCCCGCCACCAGCACGAACACGAGCACCGATACCAGCACCGACGCCGCTCCCGCTGAGGAGACTCCGGCGGCTGCCGACGAGGAGACCCCTGCGGCTTCCGACGGCGCTGTGCATATCGGCATCGTCACCGGCTCTGTCTCGCAGTCTGAGGACGACCGCCGCGGCGCGGAAGCCTTCCAGGCGGAATACGGCGAGGACATGGTGAAGCTGGCTATCTACCCGGATAACTTCACCGAAGAGCTGGAGACGACTATCCAGACCATCGTCAATATGTCCGATGACCCCGACATGAAGGCGATCATCGTCAACCAGGCGATCCCCGGCACGACCGAAGCGTTCCGTCAGATCAAGGAACGCCGCCCCGACATCATCTGCATCGCCGGTGAGTCCCACGAGGACCTGCCCGAGATCGGCAGCGCTGCCGACCTCGTCACGAACAACGACTTCGTTGCCCGTGGCTACCTCATCATCCGCACCGCCCACGAGCTGGGCTGCGACACCTTCGTGCACATCTCCTTCCCGCGCCATATGTCCTATGAGACCATGAGCCGCCGCGTGGCGATCATGCAGGCTGCGTGTGACGAGTTCGGCATGAAGTTCGTGCTTGAGACCGCTCCCGACCCCACGTCCGACGTTGGCGTTCCGGGCGCTCAGGCGTACATCCTTGAGAAGGTCCCCGAGTGGGTCGAAAAGTATGGTCAGAACGCTGCTTACTTCTGCACCAACGACGCGCACACCGAGCCGCTGCTGAAGAGCCTGCTCGAGTACGGCGGCTACTTCATCGAGGCGGACCTGCCCTCCCCGCTGATGGGCTATCCCGGCGCTCTGGGTCTGGACCTGACGGAAGAAGCCGGCGACTTCGACAAGATCCTTGCGAAGGTCGAAGAGGCTGTCTGTGAAAAGGGCGGCGCGGGCCGCTTCGGCACATGGGCTTACTCCTACGGCTACACTGTCTCCGCCGGTCTTGCGCAGCACGCTCTGAACGTCATCAACGGCGAGAGCGAGCTCTGCGATGTGGACGACATCGCCAAGGCGTTCACGAAGTACTCCCCGAAGGCAAGCTGGAACGGCTCCAACTACACCAACGCCGACACCGGCGTCAAGCTGGACAACGTGTTCCTCGTCTATCAGGATACCTACATCATGGGCAATCCGGGCTTCTTCATGGGCTCGACCGACGTGGAAGTTCCTGAGAAGTACTTCACGCTGAAGTAATTCACCGAATACGAACTCAAAATCCGGCAGGGGGAGGGTGATCTCTCCTCCTGCCGCTGCTTTAGGTAGGGAAAAACCATGACAAATAACAATCCTCCGCTGCTGGAGATGAAAAATATTCAGAAGGATTTCTACGGCAACCAGGTGCTGACGGACATCAGCTTTACCCTGCGCGCCGGCGAGGTCATGGGTCTTGTGGGCGAAAACGGCGCGGGCAAAAGCACGCTGATGCGGATCCTGTTCGGCATGACCATGATCCAGGAGACCGGCGGTTACGGCGGCGATGTGCTGCTGAACGGCGAAAAGGTCAGCTTCCGCACGCCGCATGATGCGCTTGCCGCCGGTATCGGCATGGTCCATCAGGAGTTTTCCCTGATTCCCGGATTCACCGCTGCGGAAAACATCCTGCTCAACCGCGAGCCGCAGAAAAAGACGCTCGCGGCACAGGTGTTCGGACCGCGTCTGAACACGCTGGACTATGCAGAGATGGACCGTCGCGCGGACGCTGCGATCGAGAAGATGGGCTTTGCCATCGACCCGCATATGGTCATCAATCAAATGCCCGTCGGACACAAGCAATTTACAGAGATCGCCCGTGAGCTGAGCAAGGAACAGTTAAAGCTGCTGATCCTTGATGAGCCGACGGCGGTCCTGACGGAAAAGGAAGCCGAAGCGCTGCTCGCTTCCATCCGCAGCATGGCGGAAAAGGGAATCGCTGTGATCTTTATTACGCACCGTCTGCATGAGATCCTGGACGTGTGCGACAAGGTCGTGGTCATGCGCGACGGCAAGGTCGTGCAGGACGTCGCGGCAAAGGAAACCAATGTTGACAGCATCACCAAGTGGATGGTCGGTCGTCAGGTCGATGTCTCGGCGGTCGCCGAGGCGCGCGAGCTGCCGAACGCGAAGACCATTATGTCCATCCGCAGACTGTGGGTCGATATGCCGGGCGAGATCGTCCGGGACGTGGATCTGGATGTGCGCGAGGGCGAGATCCTCGGCATCGGCGGTCTCGCCGGTCAGGGCAAGCTCGGCATCCCGAACGGCGTGATGGGTCTGTACGACGCGGGCGGCACGGTCGAATTTGACGGTAAGCAGATCCCGCTGAACGACCCCAAGGCGTGCCTGAGCGCCTCGCTCGCGTTCGTGTCGGAGGACCGGCGCGGCGTGGGTCTGCTGCTGGATGAGTCGCTGGAATGGAACGTTTCGTTCACGCTCATGCAGTCGCAGAATAAACTGCTCAAGAACCTGCTGGGCGGGCTTATCAAGTGGCGCGACAGCAAGGCGATCCACGCGCTGACGAATCAGTACATCGACGAGCTCGCCATCAAGTGTACCGGCTCGCAGCAGAAGGCGCGCGAGCTTTCGGGCGGCAACCAGCAGAAGATCTGTCTGGCGCGCGCGTTCGCGCTGCACCCGAAGTTCCTGTTCGTGTCCGAGCCGACGCGCGGCATCGACGTGGGCGCGAAGTCGCTGGTGCTGGACGCACTGAAAAAATTCAACCGCGAGTCGGGCGTCACCGTCGTGATGATCTCCTCGGAGCTTGAAGAGCTGCGCCAGATCTGCGACCGCATCGCCATCGTCTCCGGCGGCGAGGTCGCGGGTATTCTGCCGGCACAGCGCCCGTCCGAAGAGTTCGGCGCGCTGATGGTCAGCAAGGTAAGATAAGGAGGACACCATGAAAAAGACACAAAAAGATCATATCTGGGGTCCTGAAAAGTTTAACCGCGAAATAAGCTCGCTGGCGTCCTCGTTCGGTCCGGCGCGTATGATCATCACGGGCTTTTTGATCCTGATGTTTATTATGGCGCCGATCGTGGGCGCGGACTTCCTCACGCAGCTCACCAACACCATCAACCGCTTCAGTTGGAACGCGGTGCTCGTGCTGGCGATGGTGCCGATGGTGCTTTCGGGCTGCGGTCTGAACTTCGGTCTGCCGCTCGGTATTATCGCGGGTCTGCTCGGCGCAACGCTGTCGGTCCAGTTCGGCTTTACCGGCGTGGGCGGCTTTGTGATGGCGGCGCTGATGGCAACGCCGTTCGCGCTGATCCTCGGCGCGCTGTACGGCTGGCTGCTCAATAAGATCAAGGGCGGCGAAATGATGATCGCGACCTATGTCGGTTTCGCGTCGGTGGCGTTCATGTGCATGATGTGGCTGCTGCTGCCGTATACCAGCCCGAACATGGTCTGGGGTCTGTCCGGCAAGGGTCTGCGTACCACCATCACGCTGGAGGGCTATTACGAAGGCGTGCTGGCGAATCTGTGGCAGATCAAGCTCGGCAACCTCGTCATCCCCACCGGCACGCTGCTGTTTATCGCGCTGCTGTGCTTCCTTGTGTGGGCGTTCTTCCACACCAAGACCGGCACGGCGATGACTGCCGTCGGCTCGAACCCGGTGTTCGCCAAGGCGGCGGGCATCAATGTGGACAAGATGCGGCTTCTGTCCGTGGTGATGTCCACCTGGCTCGGCGCGATCGGCATTCTGGTGTATCAGCAGGGCTTCGGCTTCATTCAGCTTTACAACGCGCCGTTCTATATGGCACTGCCGTCGGTCGCGGCGCTGCTCATCGGCGGCGCGAGCGCGAATAAGGCGAGCATCTTTAACGTTGTGCTCGGCACGTTCGTGTTCCAGGGCCTGACGACCATGACGCCGACTGTCATCAACTCCATCATCCACGCGGACATCAGTGAGATCGTGCGTATCATCGTGACTCAGGGCATGATCCTGTACGCGCTGACCAGAAAATCGGGGGGCTCGAAATGAAAAGGAATAATACGCTTAAAAAGAGTCCGCTGCAATTTATTCAAGACAACTCCGTGCCGATCCTGTTCGTGCTGATCTGCGCGGCGTGCATCCCGGTGTCCGGCTTCTCGGCGAGCTACCTGCTCAACGAGATCGTGACGCGCATGGGGCGCAACATTTTCCTCGTGATGGGTCTGCTCATCCCCATTATGGCGGGAATGGGTCTGAACTTCGCCATGACGCTGGGCGCGATGGGCGCGGAGATCGCGCTGATCTTCGTCGCCGACTGGCAGATCTGGGGCATCCCGGGCGTTGTGCTGGCAATGATCGTGTCCATTCCGCTCTCGGCGCTGCTGGGGCTGCTGTGCGGCACGATCCTCAACCACGCCAAGGGGCGCGAAATGATCACGAGCTACATCATCAGCTTCTTCATGAACGGCGTATATCAGCTCATCGTGCTGTTCGCCATGGGCAGCATCATCCCCATCAAGCACGCGTCCATCCGCCTGCCGCGCGGCTACGGCATCCGCAATACCGTCAGCCTTCTCAATATGCGCCAGTGCATCGACAATCTGCTGGCGGTGAACATCGGCGGCGTGAAGATCCCGGTGCTGTCGTTCATCCTCATCGGGCTGCTGTGCCTGTTCATCGTCTGGTTCCGCAAGACCAAGCTCGGGCAGGATATGCGCGCCGTCGGGCAGGATATGGACGTTGCGCGCGACGCCGGCATCAATGTGGACCGCACGCGCGTGCTGTCCATCGTGATGTCCACGGTGCTCTCCGGCTTCGGCATGATCCTGTATCTCCAGAACATGGGCAACATTGCTACCTACAGCGCGCATTCGCAGATCGGTATGTTCTGCATCGCGGCGCTGCTCGTCGGCGGCGCGTCCGTGGACAAGGCGTCCATCGGAAACGTCTTCCTTGGCGTCATCCTGTTCCATACGATGTTCATCGTTGCGCCCTCGACCGGCGCGGCGATCACGGGCGACTCCATGATCGGCGAGTATTTCCGCGTGTTCGCGTCGTACTTCGTCATCGCGGTGGCACTGGTGATGTATGAGATGAAAAAGCGCAAGCAGAAGAACCGCCTCGGTCAGGAGCTTGCGCAGGCGCAGCGAGAGGAGGGTCAGGCGTGAGTAAGAAAACGACTTCCATCCTCTTTAAGGTGGGCACGGTGGTCGTGCTGCTGGCAATCGCGGCGGTCATGTTCGTGGTCGGACGCGGGCACACGGTGTATTTTGACAACAAAAAGCTCGAATATAACGGCTCGACGATCGACACGCCGTATAAGGTCGTGGTCATCGACGGCGACGAGCAGGTCGGCAAGCTCTACGACAAAGAGCGCGCCATGACCACGGTGATCGGGCAGACGCTCGACATCACGTTCAAGATCACGCAGGAAAAGGGCGGCGACGAGACCATCGTGTCGTACCGCTTCGCGCTGCCGTACAACATGGACGGCATCATCATCAACCTCCCGGGTCTGTTCGCAGGTCTGCCGGAGGAGGCTTACTTAAGTGAGTTCGTGCAGACGATCGTGGAAGAGGATGTGGACGAAGAGCCGGTAACGGACGAGTTCGGCATCACCGAAATGACCGACGAAACGGCTGATCTGTCGGATATGGCTGGATAAAAACAGGAAAAAGCCCGCTGGAAGATTCCAGCGGGCTTTTTTGCGCGTGTAAAGCTATTCGATCTCGACGTTCTTGACACCGTGCGCGAGAATGATGTTGATAAGTTCGTTGCGCGAGTAATTTGTTTCCGCCGCCAGCCGGTCCAGCTCGGCAAGCGTCTCCTCGCGGATGCGCACAGAGATCATGCGGTTGCCATCCTCCCCACGGCGATGGATCTTTAAGGGTTCGTTGCTCATACGGAACACCTCTTCAGAAAGAAATGGTACAGGATTATGATATATGGTGGGCGGAGAGATGTCAATCACGGATTTTGCCTGTACCGGCAATCAAGCCGTAGGGGAGGGGCTCTGCCCCTCCCGCGCGGTATCACGCGGGAAAATTGAATGCACCGATGCGAACACGCACGCACCCGTAGGGGCGGACGACCCTGTCCGCCCGGCGGCACGCACCTACGAACACGGACGCACCAATGCGAATCCGCACAACGTTTGTAGGGGTCGATGCCCACATCGACCCGTGCAGCAGACACAATCGGTTTTACGAAACATTGCGGCAAAAACGGACGTACCCAACGGGCGGACAGAGTCGTCCGCCCCTACAGAACATTTTGCAATTTCGCCGAACGTCGTGCAATTTTGCGATTGCGCACCGCCGGGTCGATGTGGGCATCGACCCCTACGGACATCGTGCGAGGTCGCCGGTCGTTGTACGATTTTGATGGTGTATCCGCGCGGGTAGGGTAGAACCCCGCCCCTACGGCTTGATAAGAAATGCAATCTAAACCTGCAACAGGCGGGCGGGGCAAGCCTCGCTCCTACGTTACGACGAAACTTGGCGGCAGATTTTGCTTTGACTTTCGCCCGGAAAGGTGGTAGACTCAAAGTACCAAATTTTACGGGAGCATTTATGGAAATTCTTCAATATTTTCTGCAATATTTTCAGGAGCTTTGCGAGGGAACGTTCCCTGCGCCGAAGGGGCTGACGCTCACGGCGGCGGACGCGGACGGGCGCGCGGAGGAATTACAGAGGCAGATCGCGGCGCTGGGTATCCCGGAGTTTGTGCGGCTGTGCGCGGCGGCGCGCGGCGATGAAATTGACCCGGCGACATTTGAAAACTACGACCCGGCGACGCTTGGGGTGCTCGGCGGCGCACTGGCGCAAGGTGCGCCGGATGCGCAGCCGGAGGCGGCGGAAGAGTCAAGTGAGCCGGAAGAACCGGTCAAGTCCGAAATCCGGGACATTTACGAGGTCTTTCTGGACAGCGTGTGTCTGGACGACCGTCTGGTCGAGTACCTGATCGACGTGGTCAAGCGCCATGACACGGACGAGTTTGCCAAGCTCTCGCACGCCGCCGCGCAGACGCTGCTGGATATGGATGATTTTCTGCTGTGGCTCGGAAACAAGCAGTGGTGTGCGCCGCAGGAGGAGCAGGACTGCGCGGAGATCATGGACGCGTGCCTGAAGCGGCTGGCGGACGAGGGGCAGAGAGAGCTGCTGGCAGCGCTGCTCAGCGGCGATGAACAGACGTTCTGCCGCTTCCGCTGCGATGCGCCGGAGCTGCGAAGCCTGCCGCAGGCTACATTCGACTGGTACAGCACATACTATCTCGACCGCTACTATCCCGTGCGGTTTTTAATGAAATTCAACGGCGTGAAATTCCCCGAAGCCTGAAAGGAGACGCTATGGACCCGATTTATGTGACCGGTCACCGCAATCCCGACACGGATTCGATCGTATCCGCGATGGCGTACGCCGCGCTGCGGAACGCGCTGGGCGACCGCGAATTTGTTCCGGCGCGGCTGGGGCATATCAGCGACGAGACGCAGCTCGTGCTGGCGCGCTTCGGCTTTGAGCCGCCGCTGCGCATTCAGACCATGCGCACGCAGGTGCGCGATCTGGCGTTCGACACGCCGCCCGCACTCAGCAGCGCCGTGACGCTCAGCCGGGCGTGGGACACGCTGCGCTCGAACCGCGCCATCCCGGCGCTGCCGGTGACGAATGACGACGGCAGCCTCTACGGGATGCTCTCGCCGACGGAGGTGGCGGCGTATGATATGAACACCGTCAGCGAGCCGGTCGTGCAGAAAATTCCTGTTTTTAATCTCCTCAGCGTGCTCGACGGCAAAATTCTCAACGAGGCGGGGCATCTGGTGGACAGCGTGAGCGGCGAGGTGTGCATCGCGCTGCCGCAGAGCAACGCCAATCTTGTGTTCCGCAGCAAGCAGTCCATTGTCATCTGCGGCGAACAGCCGGCGCTGGCGCGCCGCGCACTGGAGGAAAACGTCAACTGCCTGATCGTGTGTCAGGCGGAGCTGCCGAAGGAGCTTTACGAGCTGCCGACCGAGACGTGCATCATCGCAACGCCGTTTGACGCGGTGCGCACGGCGCGGATGATCTACTACGCCATCCCCATCCAGCGCATCTGCCGGACGGAGGACCTGGAGGCGTTCCACCTGACGGATTTTGTGGACGACGTCAAGGAGATCGTGCTCAAAAGCCGCCACCGCAGCTATCCGATTCTGGACGAAAACGACAAGGTCGTGGGCACGCTCTCGCGCTATCACCTCATCAAGCCGCGCCGCAAGCGCGTGGTGCTGGTGGACCACAACGAGGCGGCGCAGTCCGTGCCTGGTCTGGAACAGGCGGAAATTTTGGAGATCATCGACCATCACCGGCTGGCGGACATTCAGACGGGCAACCCGATCTATTTCCGCAATGAGCCGGTCGGCTCAACGGCGACGATCATCGCGTCGATGTATCAGGAAAAGGGGCTTATGCCGTCTGACAAGCTGGCGGGGCTGATCGCGTCGGCGATCGTGGCGGACACCGTCATGTTCAAATCGCCCACGTCCACGCCCAAGGACCACCGCATGGCGGAGCGCATGGCGCGCATCGCGAACGTCTCGCTTGAGGAGCTGGGCAAGGAGATCTTCGCCGCGTCGAATGCGGACGACAAGTCGGCGGACAGCCTGCTGTTTGCGGATTTCAAGGATTTTCACATCGCGGGGCACGATTTCGGTATCAGCCAGATCACCTGCGTCGATTCCAGCCGGATGCTTCAGCGCAAGGACGAATTTTTGCAGCTCATGCAGCGCACGATGGCGGAGCGCGGCTACAGCCTGATGATCCTGATGCTGACGGATGTGCTCGTGGAGGGCACGCAGATCCTGTATCTCGGCGACGAGGATATTTTCACGCAGGCGTTCAGCGTTCCGCTCAAGGACCATACCTGCTTTCTGCCGAAGGTCGTTTCGCGCAAAAAGCAGATCGTGCCGATGCTTTCTGCCCTTTGGGGTTAAAATTTTCAAAAAAGCTCGCCCCGCAGCCGGTTTGGCTGCGGGGCGGTGTTTTTATGCGGGTTCGTCGGACGGTTCGGCTTCGCTTGATTCGTCCGGGTGGGCTTGGCGGTATTGGTCGATGAGCTTTTGGAACGGCTTTTTCATCAGCAGGAAGTTCAGCAGGAGCGCGAGGCTGAAATAGCCGCACAGCCACAGCGGCACGAGCCGCAGGAACACGGTGAGGTCCGCCAGCGCGACACCCACGGGCAGCCAGACGAACGCGGCGCAGAGCACGGCGCGCAGCGGGTGCAGGGCGCACATCAGGAAGCTGTTGCGGATGAGCTGCCAGACGGTGCAGGAAAAGCGCGCGTGGAACAGCGAGAGCTGCGCCTGAAACAGCGCGCACACGCACACCGACGCCACGCTCAGCCACAGCGGCACGCCGGAGGCGGCGTACTTGTAGACCAGCACGAGGACGAGACTCCAGCCCGCCAGCGCCATGAGCACAGCGAAAATGAGCCACGCCAGCGTGATCGAGCCGAAGCCCGTGCGGAAGCTGCGGAAAAACGCGGCGGCGCAGGAGCTGTCGTCCGTTTTATCCAGCAGCGTGCGGATGCCGCTGTACAGCGCTGCCTGCGCCGCGCCGATGGTGAACACCGGGATACAGAACAGCAGATATAAAATATTCAGAAGGATGAGATCGGCGACGAACGTCAGCGTCTGCATCAGCTTGGAATCATATGAAAACAAAATTTCCACCTGCCCTTTCCTGCAAGTAAGTATAGGCGAAAATGCGGCAAAAAGCAAGCGCGCAGAAATGCAAATGCCTGCGGCACGTGCCGCAGGCATTTGCATTAGAGAGAAAAGAGAAAGAGAAAAGAGAGGAAAACGTTGGTTTCCATGGCTTTAGGATACGGGACAATCATGTCCAAACTGTGAATTTGGAACGAACGATTTGTAAACAAAGCCGCAAAAATGGTCGAATTGTGTATCCTGACGCCCAAAACCGTGCAAAATAAGGACTCTGCGCCCGAAAAAGCAGGCTGCATCCGCACCCGCAGACACAGCCTGCCTCCGTCCTCCCCGAAGGGAAGGGCAATTACTTCATGGAGCGCTCGTAAGCCTCGATCATTTTCTTGAACGTGTGACCCGTGCGACTTCTGAGATTCGAGAGATATTTGTCCGTCGTTTCGCCCGTAAATATCTTGATTTGCAGGTGCATGGTGTGGGCATCCTCCATCGTGGCGTAGATTTTGTCGATATACTTGTCCACGAAATCCTTGTTGATGACCCCGCAGGCGGCGTCGCGTTCGGCTGCCTGTAAGACATTGCGAATGGTATCCATGTGCTTTTTGAAGTCGCTTGCGGAGTCACGCTGCTCACACAGCGCCCGGAGTGCTTCCTGCGCCTGTTCGATTTCCGCGGTACACTGCTTATTCATGGAGAAGAAGTCGTGGTCGCTCAGGTTGCCCGTTGCGGCAAGCTGGAGCAGTTTCTGTTTTTTCTTCTCGCCAAGCTCGATGATTTGCTCCTGCTCCTCGATTTTTTTCGATGAACTGCCATCCGTGTGAATCTCGCGGTACAGCTCCATGTAGCGGTCAATCATCGCTTTTGCGTCCGCGCCCGTGTCACGCAGAACCTCCAGCAGCACCGGCTTGATTTCGCTTTCATAAATCGCAAACGACGGACACGAGTCGCTGCCGTTTTTGATTTTGCCGGAGCAGACCCACTTGCTGTTCTTCTGCCCGGAGCGGTCCACGGTGTCGCGCCGGTAATAGGCAGCGCCGCAGTGCGTGCAGAAGAGCTTCCCGGTCAGGAGATTGGCGTGATTGCAGACGCCCTGCCGCGCCTTCACGTCCTCGCTGCGCTTTTTCAGGACAGCGTTTGCCGTGTCCCAGACTTCCTCGCTCACGATGGCTGGCACAATTTCGCCCGTTTCGTCCTTGAACATGACCCATTCCTCCGGCGGGAGGAACTTCTGCTTTTTCGTGAACATATCCACGACCTTGACCTTGTTGCCGACGTAGTAGCCCTTGTATTTGGGGTTGGAAATCAGGTTGGACATGGTGGTGTGGGCGATTTTTTTGCCGTTGTGGTTGTGATAGCCTTTTTCCCAGAACAGCGTTTCCAACTGCTTCATGGAGTATTCGCCGGTGGCATACAGCTCAAACAGCTCCCGCACCATCGGCGCTTCCGCTTCGTCAATGACCAGCTTTCCGTCCGCTTTTGTGTAGCCGAAGATGCGGCTGTTGCCGAGCACGACGCTCGACTTGATGGCCTGCTGGTGACCGAATTTTACACGCGAGGACAGCTTGCGCAGTTCATCCTGCGCGATAGACGACATGATGGACAGGCGCAGTTCGGCATCCTCATCGAATGTATTGATGTTGTCATTCTGAAAAAATACGCCCACGCCGCAGCTTAGCAGCTGGCGCGTGTACCGAATGGAATCAAGCGTGTTTCGGGCAAAGCGGGAAATTTCCTTGGTGATAACCAGATCGAATTGACCTTCGGCGGCGTCCTCGATCATGCGGTTAAAGTTCTCACGCTTCTTCGTAGAGATGCCGGACAGACCCTCGTCAATGTAGCCCGGCACGAATGTCCACGGGAGATTCCTTCGGATCAGATCCTCATAGTAGGAAACCTGATTACCCAGTGAGTTCAGCTGCTCGTCACTCTCGGACGACACGCGCGCATAGTAGGTCACGCGCAGCGGCAAATCGTAAATGGACTTTGTTCTTAGCTCCATTCTGATCGTATGTATGTCCATTTGGTGCGCTCCTTCGTTTTTCGTTTTATCATGTTTTTTCTACCATATCACACCTGCGTGAAACAAGCAAGTGTGAGTTTCTGACAGGAGCATCACGTCAGGATGCTCCTGTCAACTCCATTGGAGGCGGACGGCGCCAATGCGCTGATTTTGTTTTTCATGCGGTTGCGTTCCGTCTCCGTAATCAGTCCGGCTTCAAACAGAACCTGATTGTAGTAGCTCAGCCAGAGCTGTTCGGCAAGCTCCTTCTTTGCCTGCTTCGGTGACGGCTTTTTCTGCGTGCTGATGCTGTCCACCTCCTTTTTTGTTGTAAGTATTCCCAGCGGGAATTGGAATCATGCAGTTCTTCTTCGCCACCCCCAACGGCTACATCGTGTCCACTCGCATTCCTTCGTAATCGTCCTCGGCATGACCGAGGGCAGCTTTCTTTTGCTTGAGCTTCTTCCGGCGCTTGCTGTCGATGTGCGGCAGCATATAAAAATCGAACCCGCACTGGTAAAAAAGCAGTGCGGGCCTTTATGTTCAAGCAGAGAAGTTTTGAATGTTCAAGTCCTGTAAATTTTTATGTGAATTTTCACTATTTTCACTTGTTTCATGTGAAAATAGTGGTATAATAAAAATAACCAACACGGAGGTGTGATTGATGCAGTACGAAAACGAGCGCATGGAATTTAAATCCCAGCTGACAGATGATATTTACAAGGAAGTCATCGCCTTTACGAACACGGATGGCGGTGTGATCTATATCGGCATTGACGATCAGGGCAATGTGACAGGTATTGACAATGTGGACGAGACATACACGCGGCTGACAAACGGCATCCGCGACGCCATTCAACCGGATGTGACGATGTTCGTGCGCTATGTGCTGCAGGAGAACAAGGTCATCCGCATTGAAGTCGGTGAGGGCAGCTATAAGCCGTATTATCTGAAGGGCAAAGGACTGAAGCCCGCTGGCGTTTACGTCCGGCAGGGCGCGACGAGTGTGCAGGCATCGCCAGAACAGATTCGACAGATGATCAAGGATTCGGATGGCGACGTGTTTGAAGAAATGCGCACCGTGCGGCAGGATCTGACTTTTGACGAGGCTGCGACGGCGTTCAAGCGATACAAGGTGGACTTTTCAGAGGACAAGTATATTGCGCTGGGGCTTCGGAACATCCACGACGACCAGTACACCAATCTGGCGCTGCTCCTGTCCGACCAGTGCCAGCACACGACGAAAATCGCCGTATTCAACGATGAATCCTGCACAGAGTTCCGGGACAGCAAGGAGTTTGGCGGCTCGATCTTCAAGCAGTTTGAAAACTCGATCAACTATCTGGCGCTGTGCAACAGGACAGTCTCTACCATCAAGGGTGTCGTCCGCACGGATAAACAGGACTATCCCGAGGAAGCCATCCGCGAAGCGCTGCTCAATGCGCTGGTGCATCGGGACTACAGCTTCAGCGGCAGCATTATCATCAACGTGAACGACAGCAAAATGGAGTTTATTTCTCTGGGCGGTCTCCTGCCCGGTCTTTCCACGGAGGATATCCGTCTCGGCGTTTCTCAGCCGAGGAATAAAAAGCTGGCGGAGATCTTTCATCGTCTGCGCCTGATTGAAAGCTACGGCACCGGCATCCGCCGCATTTTCAAGCTCTACGCAAGCTGCCCCGTCCAGCCCAGCATCGAGGCAACGACAAATGCATTTAGAATCGTGCTGCCGAACATGAACGCCGTTTCTGCGGGCGCAGAAATTGCGGCAGAATCAAAGCCCGCCGCGCCGGTCATTACGCCGCAGATGAAAATCGTTCTGGACTATCTCAAGGAATATGGCGAAATGCGCGACGAGGACTTGCAGGAGCTGCTGCATATCAAAAAAACCAGAGCCTACCTGCTGACCCGCCAGATGAGCGAGGAAGGGCTGATCGAGGTCGTCGGCAGAGGGGCGGAAAAGAAGTATAGATTGAAGTAACGAGGAGGTGCAATATGGCGCTGGAAAATAAATTGGGGCTGACGAGTTCTGCCGACCTTGCGCGGGAGGAAGAGCGGATCAGCAAGAAAAAGGCTGTGTGGCTGTTCGAGAGCGGCATGCTGGACAAGCTGTCTGTCGGCACGTTTGCGTCGCTCAAGGCGATTCATAAAGCACTTTTTGAGGACATTTATGACTTTGCGGGCGAGCTTCGCACGGTTAACTTAGCGAAAGGCAACTTCCGCTTTGCGCCGCTTATGTATCTGGAAGCGGCGCTGACCAACATCGAGAAAATGCCGCAGGACACGTTTGATGAGATCATCGAAAAATATGTGGAAATGAACGTCGCGCACCCTTTCCGCGAGGGGAATGGGCGCAGTATGCGCATCTGGCTTGATTTGATGCTAAAAAATGGCATTGGTCAGGTCGTGGATTGGAGCAAGGTCGATAAGGAGGACTATCTGCTTGCAATGGAGCGCAGCCCGATTAAGGACGTGGAGATCAAGGTGCTGCTGAAAGCCGCGCTGACGGATGATGTGAATAGCTGCGAGATCTTTATGAGGGGCATCGACCACAGCTATTATTATGAGGGGTATACGACGTTTAAGGCAGAAAACCTGTAACATACAAGTAGAAGCTATCTGCAAATCGGACACAAAAACAAATGGGTGTGTGCCTGAACGGCACACACCCATTTGTAAACGATCCAGTCAGATAACTGCCATACCATTTGTTTTTCGAATCCTGTTTTGTGGAACAGTCACATGCAAATTACCTCATGTCAATTTGGCAGCTTCGATTTGAAATACGACGCTTCCCGGCATCAGCGGTTATAGCGGAACAAAGCACCTTAAGGCTGGCGAACCGAATCATACTTGGAATCCGCCAAAGCTTTGAGATAGGCATCGTAGGCTGCTTCCAAGGAGGAATATTTTTCTCCATTTCTCAGTGTTTGCTTATACTGGTTCGGCGTGAGCGATTCCGAGATGGTGACATAGTCTTTGCCATTCCGCTGGCCGGTCGTGGTTTCGGAAACATAATATTTTCCGTCGCCGGTTTGGATGATCACGGGGATGCTCTTTCCGACTCCGACTTTGTCCGTATTCAGAGATGTCCAGAAGAGATACCGATTTGCTTTCTGCCCATCTTTTCCGCTGCCGAGATAAGCCCAGGTACAGTCCGGCTGCTGTAAAAGACTGTTGTCCAGCTTTCCGATCGCTTCGAAAATAGCCGGGACAAAATCTGACTTCGGACATCTGGAGTCAAACTCAAAATTTGTGTTGTTTTTCATGCTGCCGTTTTTCCAAAAGTCCGTACCATATAGAATCGGGAAGAAATCCGTTACGCTTGTGTTAAACGGATACTTGGGGGCAGATGGGTCGGCTTTTCCGCTCCAAGTGAGAATGATTCCGCAATCTTCCTTATACGATATGACACAGGTTCCGTTCGGCGCGGCAACGCCTTTCCAATTATCTGTGTCTCCTTGATTTTTGTAATGGACGATACCGCCGATATTCACAGGGTCCAACGATTGCCAGTCGGCCTGCTTCTGCTTTAGGTCGACGGTCACGGTGGCAGTTGGATTTTCAAGCAGTGCCTCTGCGGATACCTGCGCATAAGCAGAGCGTACATTTGCAAGGTCTGCCGCTTCTCTGGTTTTTTCAAGATGTGATGCAAATACCGGAATTGCAATTGCGATCAATACAGCGATGATTGCAATGACGATCAGCATTTCCATCAATGTAAATCCATTTCTGGTTTGTTTCACTATAATCCCTGCTTTATCCTGGATATATATTCTTCGTTTGCCTATCTTACCATAATTCTGAGGTGTTCGCAACGAGAAATCTTCAAAATCGAAAATCCCCGGCAGGCTGCGATTTCTGCAATCTGCTGGGGATTCCTTTATACTGTCAGTGTCGCTATGTACCGTACCTCGACCGTATGCCCCACTGCCGTCCTATCATTTCTTGTAAATCTCGTGGTTCGTATGGGGCACACGTTCTTGACCATCTGACCGCCGACGGAGCCTGCCTCACGGGAGGTGAGGTGACCGTTGTAGCCCTGGCGCAGGTCGACGCCGACCTCGGACGCGGCTTCCATCTTGAACTTGTCCATCGCCTCGCGGGCTTCGGGAATGTTGATAGAATTGCTGTTACGGTTCGTCATTGCTGTTACATCTCCTTCTTATAAAGCTCGTAGAAAACGGTTTTTGCTTTCCACAGCCATAGCTTTTCCCGCGCCGCTCGCTTTATGTCTGCCAAAGTATCCTTGCGCTGGCAGCGAAATGAAAACAAACTGCAAACAAATGCCGCGCGGCTTGAAAATCTGGGAAAAATCGAATATGATAGCGTCAGTTTTTTGTGAAAGGAGCGGTCGGCATGGCGCGGGGCGCACAGGACGAGATCATTTTTGCGGCGGGGGCGCAGATCTTACACCGCGCGGACGACCGCTGCGTCTACACCCTCAGCGGGTCGGACGGGCGCGTGCAGATCACGCAGTACGCGGTGTTTCCGGGCATCTGGCTGCTGTACCGCGACGTGCACGCGGGCATCCACATCCCCGTGGCGGCGAGCACGGCGGGGCTTCTGGAGATCGACCACTGCCGCGAGGGGCGGCTGGAATTTCAGTATGGGCAGGCGCACTTTTTCCTCGCGCCGGGTGATCTGGCGGTGCTGCGGTGCGACGCGGCGCGCAGCGCGGTGAGCTTCCCGACGGGGCACTATCACGGCATTTCCGTGATGGTCGATCCGCAGCGCGCGCCGCAGTGTTTGTCCTGCATTTTGCAGGATGTGAACGTGCGCCCGGCGGCGCTGGCGGAAAAATTCTGCGCGGGGTCGGAGTATTTTGCCGCGCGGTCGTCGGCACGGGTGGAGCATATTTTTTCGGAGCTGTACAGCGTGCCGGAGGACATCCGGCGGGGCTATTTCAAGGTAAAGATATTGGAGCTGCTGCTGTTTTTGAGCGCGCTGCCCGCCGAGCCGCCGCGCAGGAGCTACACCGGCGCGCAGGTGGCGCTGGCAAAGGCGGCAGGCGAGCAGCTGGCGGTGCAGACGGAGGGCAAGTGGACCGTGGCGGCGCTGGCGGCGGAGCTCGGTGTGTCGGCGGCGCAGCTCACGACGTGCTTCCGGGGCGTTTATGGGATGTCGCCGGCGGCGTACCTGCGTGCGCAGAAGATGCACGCGGCGGCGGAGCTGCTGCGCACGACCGATCGCACGGTGCTGGACATTGCGGGGCAGTTCGGTTATGACAACGGCAGCAAATTCGCCAAAGCCTTCCGCGGCATCATCGGCGTGACCCCGAACGCATACCGCGCGGGCGCGGAGCGCGACAGCTGCGCGCCGGAGGAAGCCGGGGCGGACTGATAAAACGCAAAAATAGGGGAATGCTGATTTGAACGGCAAGAACATTCGGCGAAGGCCGCCGCTGCTCGAATCTGCGTTTCCGCTTAAAAATGGAGCTATGGCGGGCTGTTTTGGAGCGGACAGCCCGCCCGGTTTTTGCTATACTGTACACAAAGGAGCGGGGAGACCGCTTTTTTGAAAAGCTGTTAGTTAGATAACTCTAACTACGAAGGGATGGTGCGGCAATGTCGGAGGAACTGCTGGTGCGCCACGGCGCGCCGACGCTGGCGGGCATGAAAACGGGAAGCCTCTTTTCGTGCGCGTGCGGCGATGCCGCCGCACTGCGCAAGGAGCTGCGGCGGCTGAACCGAATGCTCGCGCCGCGCGGGCTGTGTCTGCTCCTGCTGCGGCAGACGGAGGGGCGGGCGCTGCTGTATCTCTACCGCCCGGCACGGCTTCGGCGCGATCTGGCGGACGGCGGCGCACAGGCGCTGCTGCGGCAGAGCGGCTACGGCTGCGAGAGCTGCGGGCGCTGCATCGCACAGCTCATCCGGCGCTTGCAGGCGGGCGGGGAATTTCCGCACGAGGTGGGGCTGTTTCTGAGCTATCCGCCGGAGGATGTGCAGGGCTTCATCCAGAACCGCGCCGGAGGCTTCCGCTGCGCCGGACTGTGGAAGGTCTACGGCGACGCCGAACGTGCGCAGGCGACCTTCCAAAAATACCGGCAGTGTACACAAATCTATTGCAGACTCTACCGCGCGGGCGTTTCGCTGGAACGGCTGGCGGTGGTGGGCTAAGGGCAATACCGCGCAGCTGCGCCGGCGCGCTTCGGCGGATATTTTCCACCATCTCTTCGGTTTGAAAAGCGCGAAATACACAAAGTATTCCTGCGCTTTTCAAACCTTGACCTGGCGAAAAATCTCTCGCCGAATCGGCTTGCCGAATTGCGCGGTGCTGCCTGAGAAATCAACAGGAGGAATTTGTTATGAAAAAGACAGCAGTGATCTATTGGAGCGGCACGGGCAACACCGAGTCGATGGCGAACGCCGTTCTGGAGGGCATGAAGCAGGCGGGCGCGGACGCCGCGTGCTTTGAGGTGGACGGCGCGCCGTCGGACGTGTCGGGCTACGACGCGATCGCGTTCGGCTGCCCCGCAATGGGCGCGGAGGTGCTGGAGGAAGAAGTGTTCGCTCCGGCGTTCGACGGCTGGAAGGCGCAGCTCGCGGGCAAGCCCATCGCGCTGTTCGGCTCTTACGGCTGGGGCGACGGCGAATGGATGCGCGCGTGGGAGGACGACTGCCGCGCGGCGGGTGCGAAGCTCTCGTGCGAGAGCGTGACCTGCTGCGAAGCGCCGGATGATGCAGCCCTCGGCGCGTGCTGTGCCCTTGGCAAAATGCTGGCGGAATAAAATACAAAGCCCGGGGATTTCCCTGCGGACGATAGACAGAAAAATTGGGATGTTTTCCACATGGAAAACATCCCAATTTTGCGGCAACTTACTTGCTGGGCTTAAAGCTGTCCTTCAGGCTGACGCTGCGGTTGAAGACGAGGTGGTCTTTGTGGCAGTCGCGGCTGTCGAGGCAGAAGTAGCCCACGCGCATGAACTGGAAGCCCGGCGCGGTCCTGGCGGCACGGTCGCCGCCCTCGGCGTCGTACTTTTCCGCCTCCGCAACGAGCGCGCGCTCGACCTTGCAGCCGGTGAGCACTTGCAAAGAAGCGGGGTTCATGCACTCCAAAAAGTCCTTGTCAGCAGCGTCGGGCTGCTCGTCGAGGAAGAGATCGTCATACACGCGCACCTCGGCGTCCACCGCCGTGGCGGCGTCCACCCAGTGGATGGTCGCGCCCTTGACCTTGCGCCCGTCGGCGGGGTCGCCGCCGCGCGAATCGGGGTCATACTCGGCATAGACCTCGGCGATCGAGCCGTCGGGGGTCTTTTTGCAGCCGGTGCAGCGGATGAGATACGCGCCCTTCAGGCGGCACTCCGGTCCGTTCGGATACAGGCGCTTATACTTCGGGATCGGCTCTTCCATAAAATCGTCCGCCTCGATCCAGACCTCGCGCGAGAAGGTGATCTCGTGCGTGCCCTGCTCGGGATGGACGGGGTTATTTTCGACGCTGAACGTCTCCGACTGCCCCTCGGGGTAGTTCGTGATGACGAGCTTCACCGGGTGCAGGACCGCCATGACGCGCTCGGCGGTGTCGTTGAGGTCCTCGCGCAGGCAGTGCTCCAAAAACGCGTATTCCACGGTGTTTGCAGACTTGGCAACGCCGATGCGCTCGCAGAAATTGCGGATGGACGCGGCGGTGTAGCCGCGGCGGCGCAGACCGCAGAGCGTGGGCATCCGCGGATCGTCCCAGCCGCTGACGCGCCCGGTCTCCACCAGCAGGCGCAGCTTGCGCTTGGACATAACGGTATGGTCGATGCCGAGGCGGGCAAATTCGATCTGGCGGGGCTTGTGGTAGGGAATGGAGATATTGCTCACGACCCAGTCATACAGCGGGCGGTGCGCCTCAAACTCCAGCGAGCACAGCGAGTGCGTGATGCCCTCCAGCGCGTCCTGAATGGGGTGAGCAAAGTCGTACATCGGGTAGATGCACCACTTGTCGCCCTGGCGGTGATGGTGCAT